>PASO01000049.1 GCA_002712135.1 Gammaproteobacteria bacterium | reverse complement strand
CTCCATAGAGGTAATCGACAAAAGCAGAGATACGATCAACGTTCGCGGCGTCGATCGCTTAACTCACCGCTATCGGATGAAAGCCGGCAAGCTGGACATCGACCTTTGGTACACGGATGACCATGAGTGGGTTGGCCTTGTGTCGAACGTCAACGGTCGTCGACTAAGATATGAGCTGGTTTCGCCAAGTTAGATTGACCTACATCCGTACACCTCCTATGATGAATCTACCTGACTAAGGTGCCCTGCTCCGCTCTAACGCGGATTATTTCAATAGGGTGAAACGGGAAGCCAGTCAAAATCTGGCGCTGCCCCCGCAACGGTAGACGAGGAATTTGATTCAAGGACACCAGTCCTAAACCACTGTGCTAAGCACGGGAAGGCGAATCAAGTGCAAATACTCGTGAGCCCGGAGACCGGCCTTATCAGCAACAAGCACCGCGGCGGGCGGTAAGCTGATGCTTATCTATCCTGCTTCGGCCCACTATTGACTACGTCATCACTCGGGTGTGAGTGTGGAGGATAAGATGCCCTACCGATTAATCTACGCATGCTGTGCGCTATTCATAAACTTTTTAGCACAAGCAGAAGCACTAGAAACCATTACTGTTTCCGCGACGCCGATGAAGGTGGACGATGCCGGAAGCTCTATAACCATTATTTCAAAGCAAGATATTCTCGATCGAAATGTTAATTCTTTACAGTCCCTGTTTAGGCAAGTTCCGGGATTCGCGATTAGCCAACAAGGCTCATCGGGTGCAATCAGCCAGCTGCGTGTGCGCGGCGCCGAAGCTAACCAGGTACTAGTCCTGATTAATGGCATTGAAGTTAATGACCCTGCCCAGGGAAGCGAATTCGACTTCAGTCAGATTACAATCAGCGACATCGAACGTATAGAAATTGTCAGAGGCCCCCAAAGTGCGCTTTGGGGAAGTGATGCGATGGCCGGCGTTGTCCATATCATTACGTCTCCCAGCGAGGTCTCCAGTAGTCTTGAAGGTAGCGTTCAAACGGGATCTTTCGCAACTAGACAGATGACTCTATCAACGAACTTTAAAACGCTGAGAAACAGAATAAAATTCACGGCGGATCATCTCGAGACCGACGGCACAAACATTTCTCGCTCCGGCTTGGAAGATGACGGATTAGATAATCTAACACTTGGCCTATCAGGCAGGCTTGATACAACGGATGACCTTTCATTTCGGTATACAGTTCGCTACACGGATAAGACTAGTGAATATGACGCAACGGACTTTTACGTCACCGGACTACCTACGGATGCTTACTACAGAACTCAATCTGAATATCTGTATTCAGGTATAAGCGTAAAATACAGCATCAATGATAAATTTGATCATAGCCTTGCTCTTCAACGAACGGATACTGACAACCAAACACGGGACGATAATCCGGTAGAAAGTATAACTCGAGCAACAAGAGAAGCAGCAAAGTACCAATTGAACTATTACAACGCTGCAAATCGAGTTTCGCTGCTGGCAGAGAGGGAATCAGAAAAGTATGAACAGCGAGGCTCCGCGTCATTCTTTGGTGACCCCAATAGAAATGAAAGCCAGAATACCGATAGCTTGGCAGCGGAATACAGGTATGATGGCGGGCGCTTTCACTTCTCCGCCAGTGGACGACGAGACCATAACGCTGAGTTCCAAAACGCAGCTTCATGGCGCGTAACCAGTGCTTTCAAGCTTGACCAGTACACACTATATGGTTCAATCGGAGAAAGCGTAAAAAACCCTACTTTTACCGAAAGATTCGGATTCTTTACCAATTTCATTGGAAATCCCGATCTAAATCCCGAGACCTCCTATCAGTGGGAAATCGGTGTACGTAGCTCCCTAATAGATGAATCGCTAGATGTCGCAGCGACTTATTTCAATGCGAACCTGGAAAACGAGATCAACGGATTCGTATTCGATTTCACCACCGGCGGTTTCACCTCTGCCAACATTGAAGGTGAATCAGATAGGTCTGGTGTCGAACTAGAAATGAAATATAAGCCTGCGGCGCATTGGGGGCTGCGCGCCACCTATACCTATCTGGACGCCAATCAGCAAAGCGCTGCGGGCAAGGTGCCAGAGGTTAGAAGGCCAGAACACTCTGGTTCGGTTGTGCTTAACTATCGCTGGTCACGCAGCGGAATCAATCTTGCCATCACGCGAACAGGTAAACAGCATGACGACTTTTTCCCGCCCTTCCCACCATTTCAGGAACGCGTTGTAATAGACGCATTCACGCTAGTCAGCGCGTCAGGATATTACAAATTATCAGAAAACGTGACGCTAAACGCACGATTGGAAAACGTTTCCGATGAAAGTTACGAGCAGGTATTCGGATACCGCTCTCCCGGATTCGGCGCATATATTGGAATTCGAATTCAGCGTTAAGAAACGGTGATGAGCACACATCTCAACGAGTCCCAGATCGCAGCGTTCCATGAAAACGGCTTTCTGTCGCCTATTCAGCTGTTTTCTCCCGAGGAAGCTCGTCAGCTGAGAACGAAACTGGAGGCGATCGAGCAACAACCTTTTGACCACAGGTCTAAAAGTCGCTTTGGCCTGCCTATCACCAACAGGTGGGCCTGGGATCTCGTGCATGACCCGCGCATTGTCGATCCGGTCTCAGACGTGCTGGGACCGAACGTAATGTTCTGGTCCATGGACTGGTTTATCAAGGAACCGGGACCAGAGTTCGTTTCCTATCATCAGGATGCGACCTACTGGGGTCTGGAACCCCATAACGTGGTGACTGCATGGGTCGCCATATCAGATGCACTGCCCGCATCCGGACCGATGAAGTTCGTTCCGGGCAGTCATAGGGGTCCACTATTTGAGCAGGAAGACACCTTCGGCGAGAACAATATCTTATCCCGTGGACAGGTCGTCAAAACGACGATCGACGAAACGTCGACGATAATGACCCCGCTAAATGCGGGAGAAATGTCGTTACATCACGTTCGCATGATTCACGGCTCAGACCCAAATAACTCCAGTGATCGACGAATAGGAATGGTGCTTCGCTATTGCGCCACCGACGTGAAACAAACAAAAGTAAAAGGCGATCGGGCAATCCTGGTGAAGGGTAAGGACAGCTATCACCATTTTGAACACATACCTCGTCCAAATGAGGATCGAGGAGAAGCGGAACTGGCACGCGCGAAAGCGCTAAGCGAAACACGCCAACGGGCGCTGCATTCGAAGGATTTCGAAGACGATTAGATGTGATTACGCAGCATCAGTTCCCGGGGATGAGGTTCCAGAAAATACTGTTTCTCTATATATTCATGAGGATATCGGCGCAGGAAGTGGTTCATCAGAGTAATCGGAACAATAACCGGGACCAGTCCTGACTGATGCATCTCGATTAAATCTAGCATCTCCGTCTTGTCTTCGGGTGTCATCTGATTCTTGATGAAACCCATAATATGCATAAGCACATTGGCCTGCTTACCGGGGGTCGTCACGTGCCGTAACCCCTGCATCAGGCACACCAGGTACTCTGGTGCGAGAGCGTCAAGATCTTCACTACCTGCCCTGGCCACCATAGGTCCCAGCTGACGATAGGTCGCCTCATGATGCGCCTGTATCAGAAACTTGTGTCGCGTGTGGAATTCGACTAACGATCCCGGCGTGAGACCTTCCTTTACCATGCAGCGCCAACGGAACAACGTGAATACGCGAATAACAAAATTTTCTCTTAGTCCAGGATCCATCAGGCGACCTTCTTCTTCAACCGGGAGTTCTGGTCGCGATGCCATCAAAGCGGCCGTATATGCACCACTACCGCGCCTTACTGGCGGTGCTTCCTTTTTTCCCTGATAGATCTTTACTCTCTCCATGCCACAACTGGGAGAATCTTTTTTGACAATATAGCCGCAGTAATCATCCATTGACCCTGACACTCGATCGCCGTAGCCACTCAGTTTGTCTGTGTAGTCGAGAGAAGAGTCCTCAGTCCCTAGAACGCGAACCGACTCACCATCATCTACCAGGCGAATCGGTGGCCGTGGCGTAGACAGGCCGATGGCGACCTCCGGGCAAAAGGGAATAAAGTCAAAATACTCGCCCAGGGTCCGCCTGATATACGCATTGTGTTTATGGCCACCGTCGTAACGCACCTCATTACCTAGCAGACANCTGGAAATACCGAGTTTTGGTCTGGCCTCGACGTCATTCGACATCAGTTAATCACTTTTTGGAACGCTGGTCTTGATGCCAGTCGTTGGTAGTATGACCAGACATGAGATAAATCATCATAGGGAGCAACATGCCTGTCGGCCAGAAGCAGCGANTAACCCATATTGATGTCGGCGGTACTAAACCCGAAATCTANCAGGAACTCCCGTCCCGCCATCCAGTCATCCAGAGATTCCAGGCAAAGTCNTACACGACCCTCCATTTCTGCAATCGCCTTAGGCATTATTTCTTCGCCAAATACACGATGATGATTAACAATCTCTCCGCCGGGTCGCGCCAGGGTACTTTCCGCAAACCAGGACCACTGCTGCATCAACGCGTGATCGTCTGAACCTTTTTCCGGCTCAAGTTGTCCATCCCCATAGCGGTCAAGAATGACCTGCACCATGGCGCAGGATTCGAACAAGGTCAGATCACCATCGTGCATCGCCGGCACCTTACCCACCGGATTAATANTTCGCCACTCCGGGCTGGAGCGAAACTCAGCTTCGAAACTAATCTCCTCGCGCTTATAGGGAATTCCTAATTCCTCACAGAGCCAGACTGGCCTGATAGCTCGGGTTCCNGGAACATAGTAAATCGTTAACAATCTTCTTCCTTAGTGCAGCTTTACTGTGAAACGAAGCATACTAGAACGACAAACCCAAGCACCAGGAGCTTNCATGACCATCAACCCCGCACTGCGGCTGCGCCAAATCTGTCTACTCGTACGTGATCTTGAATGGACATCCAGCGTCATCAGTGCAGCATTCGACGCACCAGTCATATTTCGCGACCCACGCATGGCCGCAGGTGGCAAACTCACCAACACGCATATTCGACTTGGCGACTCGTTTCTCGAAACCGTCTGTCCATCGGATCTTGCGTGGCAGCGTTCTACTACGCAAACCAGACTATTAGAACGCTACGGCGACTGTGGCTACATGGCAATCGTGCAGGTCCCCGATATTGCCGTGGCTTCCCGGTCGATGGCAAAGCAAGGATCGGGAACGGGGATAGTGTCAGGCGATTGTAACGTCTGCCCTGGCTCACCAGGGTCTGGACTCGCCGGTGTAGAATCCNATCGTTATGTATTGGGAGATTCACTTCCAAAGGACCCTGGCACGGTTTCTGGTGTAAACGTTCAGTACCATCCGAAAGACTTTGGTACGCTCGCGGAGATACAAGAAAACTGGCCGGGCCAGAGTGACTTTCCGCGGAATAANGGAACCTACTANCCCGCCGGGAACACCTGGCAGAACGATATAGACGCGCGACCTCATGGTGGCGTTACCAGCGGATTCGCCGCGGTTGAAATCGCACCGCGAGGAGACAATCCCGAAGAAGTGTGCCAGCGATGGCTGAATGGTCTGGGCGCGGGCGCTTCAATAGCNCCNGACAAACCTACAACACTTCAATTAGCGGGCGNACAGACNATGAGATTCGTTGAAGCGGGGCCTGATGGCCGAACCGGTGTTGTAGGNGTGGACTTGTGGGCTAGCCCGGGCGCCTACAAAAAGTTTGAGTCGATAGAAATCTGCGGCGTTAACTGGACCCTAGTAGATCAGGTTTAANTATAGCCAAAGACGGTTGTCTGCTCGAGACCACCCCAATTGATTGTTGCTATCATGTGGGCTCTGCGAAACACAGGACTCGAAACGTGAGTTGGGACAAAGAGATTGAAGAAATGGACCATAGGAGCATCCTCGCTGAACAACTGGGCGGCGAAGATAAGGTGGCTCGACAGCATGAGTTNGGCAAGCTGACCATCAGGGAACGAGTGGACCTGATTGTCGATGAAAANAGCTTCCATGAGGTAGGTAAGCTCGCCGGCGTATCCGAGTACGACGATGAGGGCAATCTGCAATCCTTTATGCCGTCCAACTTTATCTTCGGTACTGCTGAAATAGATGGTAAGCCGGTAGTCGTCTCTGGTGATGACTTCACGGTCCGTGGGGGTTCTGCTGACGCTTCAATTGCCNGCAAACGAATGCAGTCAGAGGGCCTCGCTGAGGAGTTGCGCCTGCCGCACATTCGCCTGATTGATGGCATGGGTGGAGGGGGCTCCGTTAAAACCATCGAGATGTCCGGTCGAACGTATATCCCGAAAGTTGGAGGATGGGAAACCATCGTTGGTCATCTTGGGATCGCACCTTCTGTATCTCTCGCACTTGGCTCCGTTGCAGGTATCGGCGCAGCCAGAGTAGCGACCTCCCACTATTCGGTCATCGTCAAGAACACTGCGCAGATGATGATTGCCGGTCCCGCACTCGTTGACTGGGCAAGCCTTGGCGACGTCTCCAAGGNNGAACTGGGCGCCAGTAAAATTCATACACGCAATGGCGCCATCGACGATGAAGCGCAATCTGAAGAGGAAGCCTTTGCCATGGCAAAGGCATTTTTGTCATACCTGCCCAGCAGCGTAGATGAAATTCCGGATAGACTGACATGCGATGACCCCACCGACAGGGCTGAAGAGTCCTTATTAAATGTCATTCCCAAAGATCCAAGAAAGGTCTACAAAATGCATCCTGTCATTGGGGCCGTCGTCGACAAGGATAGTTTCTTCGAGATAGGGCGAAAATGGGGGAAATCCATTATCACAGGACTGGCAAGACTGGACGGTATTCCGGTTGCCATATTCGCAGAAAACCCCATGGTATACGGAGGCGCCTGGACATCAGATTCCTGCCGCAAGTTAATTAGATTGTGTGATCTCGCCTCTACGTTTCATCTGCCAATCCTCCATCTCGTTGACTGTCCTGGATTCCTGATCGGTAAACAATCTGAAGAAACCGCCACCATCAGATTCGGATCACAGGCGCTCGCTGCACTTGGCCAGTCATCCGTTCCTTTCTGTAGTGTCGTAATACGAAAAGCTTTTGGTGTTGCCGGTGCCGCAAATAGCAAACCAGGGTCGCACCACTTTCGTTTCGCCTGGCCTTCCGGAGACTGGGGGTCACTTCCAATAGAAGGTGGCATCGAAGTCGCATATAAGGCGGAGCTTGAAGAAGCAGACGACTACGACGCGCACCTCGCAAAGATAAAGGAACGCCTGAACAGGGTCAGATCACCCTTTCGGTCCGCAGAGTTCTTTGAAATCGAACAGGTCATTGATCCGCGAGAAACCCGTAAAAAAATTTGTCACTGGGCGAACTTAGCCTACCAGGCACTACGACCTGGGCCCTACGCTTTTACCTACCGTCCCTGACCTGTTTAATGAACGTTGAACANGCCTAAAATGCGGTGCACTCACATNNCAATGGTTTGGTAAGTAGTTGATGCTGTGATAGTTTCCGCGCCTGTATAAAAAGAAAAACGAGTATTTGTGGAAGTCGTAATTCAACTGCTTTTAAGTGGCATCTCACAAGGCTGTGTCTACGGATTAATCGCGCTGGGATTCGTACTCATCTATAAGGCAACGGAGATGGTCAATTTCGCTCAGGGCGAGATTATGATGTTTGGAGCATTCTTCGCATTTACGTTTATCAGCATCCTTGAATTGAACTTCTTCCTCGCTATCGCCGCAACGATTGTCAGTATGGCGATTTGTGGTGCACTACTTGAACGAGTCGTGCTGCGTCCGATGATCGGTGAGCCTCCATTTTCGGTGTTAATGCTGACGATTGGGCTGGGCTTTCTGCTACGAGCTATTGCCGGAGCGGTATGGGGTAGCGAACCAAGGTCACTATCGGCTCCTTACACTGGCGGCGTATTCAATGTTCAGGGCGTCATCATCGGCTACGAAAATCTCGTCATCATTGCTGGTACCGGGCTGTTATGTAGCTTGCTATTCGTTTTCTTTAAGTTCTCGCGGCTTGGCATCGCTATGCAGGCTGCATCACAGAATCAACTCGCCGCATACTACGTTGGCATTCCTGTAAAACGAATTTACTCGCTTGTATGGGCACTCTCTGCTGCCATTTCCGCGGTTGCAGGCATTCTCGTTGCACCCGTTTCCCTTATTGATCCACTGATGGGCTTCATTGGCATCAAAGCTTTTGCCGCAGCAATCGTTGGTGGTTTTGGCAGCCTGCCTGGCGCCATCGTGGGTGGGCTGATCATTGGCATTGTCGAGCAATTTGCGAGCCTATACCTGCCTCCAGGCTTCTCTGATGTCACCGCATACATCATATTGCTTCTAATGCTGCTCATCAGACCTGAAGGTGTTTTTGCCACCATGCAGCGTAAGAAGGTGTAACTTTACTAATCATGCGTTTCATACGAATAACCAGCTATAAACAAGACATTCAGCTCTTTAAACATCAGGGGCAGATATTTTGGTATGGACTATTATTGGTGACGGTTTTCGTGCTGCCCTTCTGTATCGATAGCTTCTACATCGGTGAACTATCTCTGGTGTTCATCTACGCAATCGCCGGCATAGGCCTTATGTTGCTGGTGGGCTTCACCGGTCTGGTGAGTCTTGGTCACGCAGCATTTCTTGCCATCGGTGCCTACACGCACGCCTACCTGATGACTCATGGCTGGCCACTGTTACCTTCGATGATAAGTGCCACGCTATTCACATCGCTAATCGGTGGGATGGTCGGTATACCTGCGCTTCGTATGACTGGCATTTACCTCGCAGTCGCAACACTCGCTTTCGCAATCATCATAGAGCAGGTACTAACACACTGGGTATCGGTCACGGGTGGTTTTCGTGGCATGCCAGTTCCATTACCTAAGTTATTTGGTATCGATATCCACGACGCATTATCATTTTACTTCTTCTGTCTTGCCATCCTGATCATCTGCATGTTGCTAGCGCTGAACCTCTTACGCTCACCAACGGGTCGGGCAATGCGGGCTATCAGAGATTCGGAGATTTCGGCCCAAAGCATGGGTATTCACCTCGCTTATACCAAAACACTCGCGTTTGCTATTTCCGCTGCTTTTACTGGCCTTGCCGGATGTCTTCTGGCTCACAAGATCGGTTATCTAGCACCAGATGGATTTACCCTATTGATATCAATTCAACTGCTGATACTTGTGGTGGTTGGTGGACTAGGTTCCTTACACGGCGTGATTTACGGTGCATTTTTTATCGGATTCTTACCCCAGGCTATTGCCCTAATGCGGGACTACCTGCCGACTAAGATAAGCCAGATCCCAGGACTCGAACCCGGCATATTCGGGTTGATCCTGGTGTTGTTCCTGATTTATGAGCCCCTCGGGATCTATGGTCGGTGGTTAAAGATTCGCCACTACTTCGAGGAATTTCCGCTGTATCGCAAGGCCACTCACCAGCGGCAAAAGTCATATCTGCGCACAGAGCGCTTGCGATGAGTTTGCTACGAATGACAGATATGTCCCTCAGCTTCGGCGGAGTCCTTGCCGTACAAGATGTGTCTTTCGACGTCTTCGAAGGCGAGGTGTTTAGCATCATTGGTCCTAATGGCGCAGGCAAGACAACCCTGTTCAACCTGATAAGTAGATTGAACGACGCTGACAGCGGAACTCTTTATTTTGACGATTGGGATATCACAAAAACACCAGCGCATCACATAGCTGAATTGGGTATCGCCCGTACCTTTCAGAACACCGAGTTATTCGAGCATGAAACGGTCCTCCACAACTTGCTGATTGGCAAGCACGTCTATCGAAAGACCAACCTGCTGTCTGAGTTTTGCTTTACGCCCCGAGTAAGACGTCAGGAACTCCAGTTCCGCCGGGAGGCCGAGGATGTTATCGATCTGCTTGATCTACAGCACTACCGCGATCAGATTATTGGAAACCTTCCCTACGGGGTTCGTAAGATGGTCGAAGTAGCGCGCGCCCTTTGCATCAAGCCAAAGCTGTTGCTACTCGATGAACCATCTTCAGGACTTAACCCTGAAGAAACTGAAGATCTATCGTTCTGGCTGGAAGATATTAACGAAGAATTGGGTGTCACTATTATCATGGTGGAACATGACATGAACCTCGTGTCACGAAGCTCAAACCGGATCATGGCGGTGGCCGATGGCAAATGTCTTTCCATCGGTAGTCCGCGGGAAATTCAGTCGAATGCGGAGGTTCTCCGCGCCTACCTGGGAGATTGACCATGAGCCTGCTTGAGTTAAACAATATTGAAACCTACTACGGTCCCATAATGGCAATCCGCGGCATCAGTATGCAGATTGAGAAAAACCAGATAACCGTTGTACTGGGACCAAACGGTGCAGGCAAAACTACCGTCCTAAAAACCATCTGCGGCGCGATCGACCCTCAGAAAGGCAAAATCCAGTTTGATGACAAGGAAATAGCCCGGCAGGATCCGGACCACATCGCCCGTCTGGGAATCGGTCACGTTCCTGAAGGCAGGGAGGTGTTTCCTTTCCTTACCGTCGCTGAAAACCTGAAAATGGGTGCGTTTTCCCGTAATGATAATGAAGTTGATCAGGACCTCGATACCGTCTTCGAGTATTTTCCAATCTTAAAAGAGAAACATCATCAGCAGGCTGGTTTTCTTTCTGGTGGGCAACAGCAAATGCTGGCAATCGGTCGAGCACTCATGCTGCGCCCACGCCTCATGTTACTAGACGAACCATCACTGGGGCTTTCACCACGCCTCGTGCATGAGATCACCGGAATCATCAAACGCCTGAATACCGAGCAACAAATGACCATACTGCTGGTTGAACAGAATGCCAAAATGGCATTGGATATCGGTGACTACGGATACGTGATGGAGTTAGGCCGAATTGTTATGGAAGACACCTGTAAAAGGCTACGGACAGCTACTGATATCCAGGAGTTCTATCTTGGCATGAAGGACCAAGGTGTGCGTGGCAGGCGCCGCTGGAAGCAAAGAAAGACCTGGCGCTAACATGACAGACCACTTCGTCGATACAAGTCAGACGCCTCCTGTTGTCAGCATAGATGGTTGCAACACCGTCCCGGCGTTGTTCTGGAATAGGGTTACCAGATTCCCTGACAAGATCGCCTTACGCGAAAAAGACTTTGGAATCTGGAATGAATACACCTGGCATGATTTCGGAGAAGCCTCACGATACACCGGACTAGGGCTTCTCGCCCTTGGACTGACACGGGGTGAGGTCTGCTCTGTTGCCTCAGAAGTTTGTAAGGAGTGGTTGTTTACAGATATCGGTATACAGGGCGCAGGGGGTGTTACCAATGGCGTTTATCCAACCGATGCGGCCAGCCAAGTGGAATACCTGATCAACGATAGTGGCACCAGATTTTACTTCGCCGAGGATGAAGAGCAGCTGGACAAGGTCCTTGAAGTGCGAGAACGAACACCCACCCTGGAAAAAGTCATCATTTTCGACATGGAAGGTTTGCGACATCTAAACGACGAGATGTGCATGAGCTTCGATTCGTTGCAAGCCCTCGGCAAAGCGCACGAAAAAGAACACCCAGACCAATGGGAGCAGGAGATTAGCGGTGCACAACCGGAAGATCTCATGGTACTCACTTACACCTCCGGAACAACCGGTCCGCCAAAAGGATCCATGATTTCCCATCGCAACCTCCTTTACATGATGATTGCCATGCAACGCATGTATAGCTTCACCCCCAAGGACGAGCAGCTGGGCTTTCTACCCCTGGCACATGTAGCTGGACGCCTGTTTTACATCGCGCTTCTGGTGGAATCATGTTCCGTGGTCAACCTGATAGAAGACGTCGAGACATTCAACCAGGACCTGCAGGAAATCTCACCAACACTGCACTTCGCAGTGCCACGAGTATGGGAAAAGCAATTCAGTACTGTTGCCATCAAACTGAAGGAAGGTACGGCGCTGGGCCGCTTTGCCTATAAACACGCAATCGCTTTGGGAGAACGTGTGGCTTTTTTTCACAAGCGAGGTGAACGCCCTCCTGCGCATTTACAGGTACTATTCTTTATAGCCGAGCGGCTTGTACTCAAAAATATCAGGCGACTGCTGGGAATTGACAATTGTCGTCTCCTATCCACGGCTGCGGCACCAATTGCACCGGAACTCATTGAATGGTTCTGGTCTCTGGGCAAGCCCATGTATGAAGTCTACGGACAAACGGAATGTACCGGGCTTGCAACTGCGAATTTACCTGGTCAACTGCGCATAGGCAGCGTCGGTAAAGCAAGCGATCATGCTGACGTGCAGCTATCCGCAGACAACGAGATCATGATTAGAAGTCCCGGCGTAATACAAGGCTACTGGAACAANCCGGAGAAAACCGCCGAGACTATCAAACAGGACTGGTTGTATACAGGGGACGTTGGCAGGGTCGATGAAGACGGATACGTTTATGTTGTTGATCGCATCAAAGACATCATCATCACCGCCGGCGGTAAAAACATCACGCCAAGTGAAATTGAAAACCAGTTGAAGTTCTCACCCTTTATTTCTGATTCCGTTGTGGTAGGCGATAAGCGCCCATTCCTCACTTGTCTGGTCATGATCGATCANGAGAATGTGACCAAGTTTGCACAGGATAATGAAGTACCGTTCACTAATTACACCAGCTTGTGTCACACTTCAGCAGTTCAGGATCTGATCTGGCAGGAGATCGAGCAGGTGAACAAGAAATTCGCCAGGGTCGAGACGATCAAGAAGTTCTCGCTGATAGACCAGTTACTTGACCCTGAAGATGAAGAACTAACACCGACAATGAAGCTGAAACGTAAGGTAGTGAACGAGAAATACATAGACNTGATCGATGCGATGTATTAAGGGAGTTGTAAGTCACGAGGAGAAGATGACAATGCTGAGAATAATATTAGTAAGCGCGTTACTGGTACTTACTGCTTGTGGTGGCGATAGTGAACCAGCGGCTGAAGCAACGAAAGAAAGAGGTGTATCAGTCGTAACCGGCGTCACTGATTCAGAAATCGTCCTCGGAACGCACTCCGATCTCTCCGGTGGCGCTTCCATATGGGGCGTTGGNTCCATCAACGGCGCAAGAATGCGATTCGATCAAGTCAATGCAGCCGGAGGTATTCATGGTCGTCAAATCAGGCACGTTGTTGAAGATACTCGATATGAGGTTCCCCGCGCCATCCAGGCGGCTAACAAACTAATCAACCGGGATAAGATCTTCGCCATGGTGCTCGCCGTTGGCACACCGACCAACAATGCCGTTCTCACCCAGCAACTGGCAGCGGGTGTCCCTAACATGTTTCCTCTTACAGGAGCGCGCGCCATGGGCGATCCTCACCACAAACTTAAATTTACCCAAAGGGGAATCTATTACGATGAGATTCGGGCCGGCGTAAAGTATTTTGCGGAACTGGGTAAAGAGAAAGCCTGCGTTATTGCGCACGACAGTGATTATGGTCAGGAGATTCTTGAGGCCGTTCAGGACCAGCTCGCCNTAATTGGGAAAAAAGTGGTCGCGGTATCAGCACATAAACCAACAGAAACAGAATTCACCGCTAGCATCATCAAGCTACGTAATGCGGAATGTGATGTTGTCTATCTCGGAACGGTNCATAGGGATACGATTCTTGTTCTGGAAACCGCGCGGAAGATGAATTTCGANGCCACATTCGTAGGTCAGAATGCCGCGTACGGTCAGGTAATCGCGGACCAGAAAAGTGGANCTGCTGATGGTTATCACTGCTTCGTGCACATGGCGAAACTATATAAGGATGACGATTTACCAGCAGTTGTGGTCGAATGGTGGCGCGACTACGAAAATCGCTTTGGTGAAGAACCAGGGCTTCCCGCCATGGAAGGCTATCGCGCAGCCGACCTTATCGTACTCGCNCTAGAGAAGGCGGGGGCCGACCTAACAAGAGAATCGTTTATCGATGCAATGGAAGGGATCACAAACTATACGGATATCTTTGGTTATAAGGTTGCCTTTAGTCCCGACNACCACAATGGGGTGAACGAATCGATCCTCTCCGTTGTTGAAAACGGACGCTGGAAGACGCTAGCCACAACCATTAGCTACTAAACCAAATAATATGCGAAACAGCAATGTAGGTATTCTTGGTGGTGGCAGTTGGGGAACCACTGTCGCATCACTGGTTGCACGAAATGCCTCTGCCCTCTTATGGGCNAGAAACGAAGNTNCCGTCAGNGAAATCAACGACAAACATACTAACTCCAGATATCTTGGAGAGACTGNGCTATCGAGGAAGTTGCGCGCTACGAGTGATCTGCACAGCGCCGTCACTCANGCTGATGTCCTGGTNATTGCTATTCCTTCTCATTCCTTCAGAAATATCCTCAATGAAGTCCAAAATGACGTTAACGATAGTGTCCCNATCGTTTCCCTCACCAAAGGACTCGAGCTAGATACTCGTATGCGAATGACTGAGATCATTCAGGAATTACTACCCGCTAACCCTCGCGCAATACTTACCGGTCCGAACTTGGCGAGGGAAGTCATTGCCGGATATGCCGCCGCTAGCGTGCTGGCTATGGATGATCAGACAATAATCAGTGACTTACAAAAGGTATTCCACAATAGACGTTTTCGCGTTTACACCAACCACGATGTGATTGGCTGTGAACTGGGAGGCGTGCTAAAGAACATCATTGCAATCGCCGCAGGCATTGGAGATGGTCTCGGTGCGGGTGATAATGCGCGGGCTGCTGTCATAACTCGCGGACTCGCAGAGATTTCTCGACTTGGGACTGCCATGGGAGGAGAGGCACAAACATTTGCAGGGCTGACAGGCATGGGCGACCTAGTCGCTACTTGTACAAGNGCTCAGAGCCGAAATAGGAACGTCGGTTTCGCATTGGGGGCAGGAAAAACAATGGATGAGATCCTTGCCGACATGTATATGGTCGCAGAGGGCGTCATAAGTGCTCCAACAGTCATGGCATTAGGCAAGGAGTACAACGTGGAGATGCCTATTGCCGAGGAAGTCTACGAAGTGGTCCGGGGTAATAGGAATGCCAGAGACGCGCTTAAAGGTGTGCTTAAGGCTGGGATAGGCTCAGAAGCAGAACCTAACTAACATTATCAATTTATTGGGGCTCATCCTCCGGCACATCACCCTCTGTTTGAATCCGCTGATATATCTCTTCACGGTGAACAGCAACCTCTTTCGGCGCACTTACACCAACACGCACTTGATTGCCTTTAACACCAAGAACGGTGACTGTTACATCATCACCTATCATTAGTGTTTCGCCGACTCGCCGGGTCAATATAAGCATTTTTGCTCCTGTAATTACATTCCTTGTTCAACACATACCACGATTGCACTCCTAGGATTTAAGATCTTGCTCCTGTAGGTCAAAAGCNGAATGCAATGCGCGAGTTGCCAACTCTATATACTCTTCGGCAATAACCACTGAAACTTTTATTTCAGAAGTAGATATCATTTGAATATTAATTGATTTTTTCGCCAATACCTCAAACATTTGACTCGCCACACCTGCATGGGACCGCATACCCACGCCAACCATAGATANCTTTGCAATCCGATTATCACCGGTCACCTCACGCGCATGTATATCATTNGCGACTTTTCCTAGAATGTCCATGGCTTCCTGATANTCATTCCGATCCACGGTAAAAGTGAAATCCGTNGTGTTGTCGGCGGCAACATTCTGAACAATCATGTCGACCTCAATGTTTGCCTCACTGACTGGGCCCAATATTTTCCAGGCTACGCCAGGAACATCCTCGACACCACGAACGGTAAGTTTTGCCTCGTCCTTCGTGAACGCAATACCCGATATGATGGGCTGTTCCATATCTGAATCCTCTTTAGTAATTAAAGTACCAGGGCCATCTACAAAGGTAGAAAGGACCCGTAGCGGGACCTTATATTTACTGGCAAATTCGACCGCCCGAGAGTGCAGGACTCGAGAACCCAAACTCGCTAACTCGAGCATTTCCTCAAACGTCACTTGCTCCATAAGCCTCGCCGTATCTACCACACGCGGATCTGTCGTATACACCCCTTCAACATCTGTGAATATCTGACACTCATCTGCGTCGAGTACTGCAGCCAGAGCCACTGCAGTGGTATCTGAACCACCTCGGCCAAAAGTAGTGATGTTTCCTCGATCATCCGTTCCCTGAAATCCGGCTACGACCGGTACCTCACCTTTGTCCAGAGATAAGTGTAAGGCTTTAGCATCAATATATTGGATTCGAGCGCGAGTATGGAAAGAGTCAGTTAATATGCCTGCCTGATTTCCCGTAAACGATCTTGCGGGACAACCCAACTTCATTAACACCATCGAAAGCACCGCCATAGTGACCTGCTCACCACTCGACAAAAGCACATCGATTTCCCGCTTGGANCCCTCACCACTAAAGTCAACTTCCTTTGCTAGACTATCCAGTCTATCGGTTTGATCGCCCATAGCAGACACNACCACCGCAACTTTGTTGCCGCGATCGCGAGACGCCAGGATTTTTCTGGCAACTTTTTCTATATGATCGACGGACGCTACCGAAGTNCCACCGAACTTCTGTACCACTAAAGACATTTGTTTGTCCTTAAGTTAAGGCGTGCGAATCTTAAAGAGAATGCTGATAAAAGTGAACCGCTTAAGAAGATTAAAGCCGTTCTTCAAGGTATACTGCTACACTATCAAGGGCCCCTGGCAACTTTTCGATATCGNNCCCGCCTGCCCGTGCCATATCAGGTCTACCGCCGCCTTTACCTCCAACCTGATTTGCGACGAAGTTGACCAGTTCTCCAGCATTGAGCTTGTCTGTTAAATCATTAGTGACACCAGCAATCAGATTAATACGATTGNCAACAACTGATGCAAGCACTACCGCACCAGAACCNAACTTACTCTTTAATCGATCCAGCGCACCAGGCAAAGACTTGGCATCAGCACCGTCAAGCTGACTAACAATCAGCTTCGCGCCCTTTACGTCCAATGCTGTGTCCAACAAATCATTACCTGCACCACTGGCAAGCTTCATGTTGAGTTGCGACACTTCTTTCTCAAGACTTTTGTTTTGCTCAATAAGCTGACTAAGCTTATCTACAACATCATCAGTTTTATCAGCCCGCANTAACTCTTTGGTAGTCTTNANTGTGTCGTCGAGACGTTCTATCCGATCAATCACATGCTCACCAGTGNTCGCTTCGATTCGCCTAACGCCGGACGCTATTCCATGCTCATCAATAATCTGGAATACCGCGATATCCCCCGTACGGCTCGAGTGAGTGCCTCCACACAATTCGATGGAATATCCGCCACCCATGGTCAGTACTCGAACTTCTTGCGAGTATTTTTCGCCAAACAAGGCCATGGCACCATGCGCTCGTGCTTCATCAATACCCATCACCGCGGTTTTAATTTCACTATTGTCGCGAATCTGCTGATTAACTCGTCGTTCAATCTGGCGAAGTTCATCAGGAGTAACAGCATCAAAGTGAGAGAAGTCGAAGCGTAGACGCTCGGTTTCGACCAATGATCCACGCTGAGTCACATGATCACCAAGCACCTCTCGCAGTGCTGCATGCAGAAGATGGGTGGCAGAATGGTTACGTCTTGTCGCATTACGAACATCAGCATCTACCTCTGCCGTCAGTATATCGCCCACATTCACGGTGCCATCAGTTACTTCCACCTTATGCACGATAGTCTCACCATCTTTCACCGTATCTCGAACATCAACAGACACTCCACTGCCGTAAAAGCGACCTGTATCACCAACCTGACCACCTGACTCTGCATAAAATGGAGTCCTGTCGACCACAAGGACGCACTGANCCCCCTCGNGACAGNATTCCACCGCGCTTTCTCCATTGAACAAGGCAAGGACACTACTCTCGCCTTCCAATGTTTCATATCCAGTGAATTCGGTTTGATAATCAAGATTGAGCTGGGCTAGTTCTTCAGATGCAAATTTACTGGCAGCCCGAGCACGCTCTTTTTGTTGCTGCATTTCCCGGTCGAATCCCTGCATATCCAACGTTAGGTCATACTCTCGCGCAATGTCTTCTGTCAGGTCGGTCGGAAATCCGTAGGTATCATATAGCTTAAAGACAATTTCACCGGGAATCTGCTTGCCATCAAGTTCCTCGATGGCTTCCGCCAGGATCTTCATGCCCTGGTCGAGNGTTTCATCAAACTGNTGCTNTTCNTTCTGTAAAATTTTCTTAATCTGANCTTGAGTGCTCACCAATAGCGGATAGCTATCACCCATCTGTTCTACCAAAAGGTCAACCAGTTGGGAGAAAAACGCCTCTCTTGCCTGGAGCTTATGCCCGTGTCTCAACGCACGACGGATGATCCGCCTCACCACATAGCCACGCCCAGCGTTCGAAGGTAATACACCGTCAGCAATCAGGAAGACTGCAGAACGAATGTGATCCGCTATAACATTTAGAGAAGGGTTCGTAAGATCCGTAAAACCAAGCACGTCGGCGACTTTCTCGCGTAATTCAACAAAGAGGTCTATATCGAAGTTGTTATGTACGCCATTTAACACAGCTGTCAGACGCTCAAGCCCCATACCTGTATCAACACAGGGCTTTAGCAGTCGGGTCANAGTACCATCAGCCGAGCGCTCGAACTGAGTAAATACAAGATTCCAGATCTCAACATANCGATCAAGCTCATCATCTACTGAGCCAGGCGGTCCTCCNGGAATGTCGGGTCCATGATCGTAAAAAATCTCAGAACTAGGGCCGCACGGACCTGTATCACCCATAGTCCAGAAGTTGTTGTCATCTCCAAGTTTTGAAATGCGCTCCGGATCAAATCCAATATCCTCTGTCCATATCTTATAGGCCTCATCGTCATCATCATGCACTGTGACCCATAGCCGGTCAGGTGGCAGCTTGACTACCTCGATCAAAAACTCCCAAGCATAAGTTATCGCTCCTTCCTTGAAATAGTCTCCAAAGGAAAAGTTACCCAGCATCTCAAAAAACGTATGGTGACGCGCCGTGTATCCAACATTATCCAAGTCATTGTGCTTGCCACCTGCCCGCAAACAGCGCTGACAACTCACTGCGCGTGTGTAGCCTCGGTTTTCCCGAAACGCCATCGCTTCCTTGAACTGAACCATTCCTGCGTTGGTGAACAGCAGCGTTGGATCGTTTTCAGGGACCAGCGAGGANGACTCCACGATCTGATGACCTTTACTGGCAAAAAAATCCAGAAAGGTCTGTCGTAGCTCACGCCTATCCATGAGTGGTGTAAACCATGGCGTTAAAAATAGGGCTATCCATACGTAAGCTCGAATATCACAATACTTGACACTTGCGGGAAACAAGACCGCTAAGATACCGAAATTCCCACCTGGAAACCATCACGTTCTAGTAGACGTTCTTATATATGTTGTAGTAGACAATTCTTAAGAGTCGGCACTAATTCAGTGTACCGATTTCATCAAAAGAAAAACCCCGCTGCTGGAGAAATCTANTGCGCTTGGCTCGCTCCTTAGCATNCTCAGGTGGTTCATCCCCGAAGCGTCTCGCTGCGACTAAGGCCACCTGCTCGAACCAATTGATATCGCAATGAGCAAACGCGATCTCAATATCAAAATCAGAAACACCTTTGCCCCGAAGTTCGGCGCGAATCTTAAGAGAACCTTGCCCCTTGTTGGCGCGACTCTGGATGAAAGCTTCCGCTAACCTTAGGTCGCTCTGCAGACCTTCTCTATTAAGAGTTTCAATCTCGCTTTCGATTAGTTCAGAATCATGCGAAAACCGCCGCAATAGCTTTAGAGATAACTCCGTGCGTGAGTGTTCACGACGCGCCAAAAAATCCATTGCAGCTCGACGAACACTTACGCACTTTTTAATATCATCGTCTTCGACATCTTCCATCGACACTTTAACTAAGTGCTACTAATCGGAGTGACATTATCAATCTCCTCATCGCGTGCTTCCGTATCGCCCAACAGTTTAGCACGCAGCTGATTATCTATTTCTGCAGCCATATCGAGATTNTCATTTAGATAGGCAGNAGCATTTTTCTTACCTTGACCAATTCGGTCACCCTTGTAGCTATACCAAGCACCTGCTTTATCAACCAGGCTCTCCTGGACACCAAGATCAATAATCTCCCCCAGGCGGTAAATACCCGTACCGTACATAATCTGGAACTCAGCCTGTTTAAAGGGCGGTGCCACTTTGTTCTTGATAACCTTAACCCTAGTTTCATTACCAACGATCTCATCGCCCTCTTTGATAGCCCCAATACGACGAATATCCAAACGTACCGATGAATAGAACTTAAGGGCATTACCACCTGTCGTTGTTTCTGGACTACCAAACATCACCCCAATCTTCATGCGAATCTGATTGATGAAAATAACCAAAGTATTTGANTTTTTNATGTTTGCTGTCATCTTTCGTAGCGCCTGGCTCATCAACCTAGCCTGCAAACCCACGTGATGATCGCCCATATCACCTTCGATCTCAGCCTTCGGTGTGAGCGCTGCAACCGAGTCTACAATAACCACATCGACAGCACCNGAGCGCACAATCATGTCGCATATTTCCAGCGCCTGTTCTCCAGTATCCGGCTGGGAAACCAACAGATCATCTATATTTACACCCAGGTTCTGAGCATATTGAGGATCCAAAGCATGCTCNGCATCGACAAAGGCGCAGGTTCCTCCTTCCTTTTGACATTCCGCGATTACCTGCAGGGTAAGTGTGGTCTTTCCTGAAGACTCAGGTCCAAATACTTCAACAACCCTGCCCCGAGGAAGTCCGCCAATTCCTAGAGCCACATCCAGTCCTAACGAACCAGTCGATATCGAAGGAATCTGCTCCTGGGGAGTGTCCCCCAATCGCATCATGGCTCCTGTGCCGAACTGGCGCTCTATTTGAGACAGAGCAGCGGTAAGTGCTTTATCTTTCTCACTATTATTCTCAACGCCTTTTCCGCCGTTGTTGTCTTTACCATTATTGTTACCCATAGTTTCCTCTTTTCTCTTAAATAATCGTTCTGCTATTCTTAACTGTGNTTTTTTAGCTCTCCTGTCTAAACTCTTACAGTTCTTCTTTTCCCATGACTGCCACCGATGGCTGGCCACTTATTATTTCCGCTATTCCTTCCCTAATATGCAAATGATTATAACTGTTTATATATACAGTATTATCCATATAATCGTAAAAGAACCAAATTCTTTTTTAATTTTTTCGTAAGTACAAAAAAACTATCTTCGTAATTCAGTAAACTGTCCGCCAATGGACACATCAACNCACACACCCATGATGCAGCAGTTCCTTAGCATCAAGGCTACCCTTGGCGATGAACTGCTGTTCTATCGCATGGGCGACTTCTACGAGCTCTTCTTCGATGACGCAAAACGTGCCGCCGAAATACTAGATATCACTCTTACTTCACGTGGCCAATCCGCAGGCCAGCCAATTCCAATGTGTGGCGTGCCTCACCATTCGGTTGACTCGTACCTAGCCCGACTAGTGAAACATGGCACCTCCGTCGCCATCTGCGAACAGATTGGGGATCCCACACTTGCCAAAGGTCCTGTTGAACGACAAGTAGTACGTATCATCACCCCGGGAACTCTGACAGAAGACGCACTTCTTGATGCTGATCAGGACAATCTAATAGCTTGCATCACTGGCGACAACTGCCGATGGGGCCTCGCTATACTTGATCTTGCCAGCGGAAGATTCGAACTTCAGGAACTGGATGATCATGAAGCCTTAAGCAACGAACTTAATCGCTTACGACCCGCTGAGCTTATAACATCAGATACTGTCAAATACCCTCCATTGATCGCAGATCATACAGGCAATAGGCAACGTGCAGCGTGGAACTTTGACCCCGTAAGTGCTGAAAAAATCCTAAGTAGGCAATACGGNACCAAGGACCTGAGCGGTTTCGGCTGTGCTGATAAGCAACTCGCCGTCGCGGCAGCAGGTTCCCTCCTTGCCTATGTAAAAGAAACCCAGCGAACTGAACTACCTCACATTCAACCACTACGACTTATAGATACAGACGACGCGGTAATCATCGATGCCGCGTCACGTCGGAACCTAGAACTCGATACAAACATTTCCGGCGAGTCGGAGAACACGTTATTTCAGGTGATGAATAAAACTCACACCGCAATGGGTGGGCGCCTCCTAAAACGCTGGATCAATCGTCCNATTAGAGATCGCGGCCAGAGAGAAGCTCGGATGGATGCGATCGAGTATCTGACTGATAACTGCACTTACGAAACCCTAGTTCCATATCTACAGCAGATAGGCGATATTGAGAGAATCCTAGCAAGGGTAGCGTTACGTTCAGCACGGCCACGAGACCTAGCACGACTCCGAGATTCGCTCCTAGCATTACCCGCNCTTGATCAATTTCTCTCAGGTGTTCAGGTAACTAGGATCAGCGAACTGGCCGCGCTCTGTACTCCAATGCCGGAAATCACCTCTGAATTAAAGAACGCGATCGTCGACAATCCTCCGGTAGTAATTCGCGAGGGAGGTGTAATCGCACAGGGGTATGACGAGGACCTCGATGAACTTCGGGGAATAAGNGAAAACGCTGCAGATTTTCTTGTCCAACTTGAGAATGAGGAGCGAGAAAAGACAGGCTTATCCACCCTAAANGTCGGTTACAACCGAGTACATGGCTACTATATCGAGATAAGTAGAGCGCAATCTGAACAAGCTCCTGCGCACTATGTGCGCAGACAGACGCTTAAGAATGCTGAACGATTTATTACGCCAGAGCTAAAGACTTTTGAGGACAAAGCGTTGTCCAGCAAGAGCCGCGCCCTAGCTCGAGAGCGAGAACTCTATGAGAAACTTCTCGATACGCTCCTAACCGAATTAAACAAACTTCAGCAAGCAACAGCCGCCATATGCGAACTAGATATTCTGACAAACCTGGCTGAACGCGCCATCACCTTACGACTTACCAGGCCNACGTTGGCTACGGAATCACTTATCGATATACGTGAAGGTCGCCATTTGGTAGTTGAGCAAATGCTGTCCGACCCGTTCATAGCCAACGACCTAACCTTGGATCAGAGCCGTCGCATGCTAATTATCACCGGTCCAAACATGGGCGGGAAGTCAACCTATATGCGCCAAGCGGCNCAGATCGTCATTCTCGCGCACATCGGCAGCTTCGTCCCGGCAGAAGTCGCCATCGTGGGTGACGTAGATAGAATTTTCACGCGCATAGGATCATCAGATGATCTGGCCAGCGGCCGTTCCACGTTTATGGTTGAAATGACGGAAACCGCAATGATACTCAACAACGCCTCCGACAAAAGCTTGGTACTTCTGGACGAGATAGGAAGAGGCACTTCAACCTTTGATGGCCTATCGCTAGCCTGGGCCTCTGCCTACCATATGAGCAAAAAAGTCAAAGCNCTCACACTTTTCGCCACACATTATTTTGAAATGACCGCGCTACCAGAACTACTGCGCGATACCTACAATGTTCATCTGACAGCTCAGGAATATGACGACCAGATAATATTCATGTACGCTGTCAATGACGGCCCAGCTAGCCAAAGCTACGGTATACAGGTTGCAAGACTTGCCGGTGTTCCCAANACAGTGATTGAATTGGCNCAACAAAAACTGCATCAGCTCGAAGCAAACGATGCCAGCAGCACTGNAGTACCCAAACAATCTCAGCTTTCTAGCCAACCCTCCTCAGAATTAGAGCACAAGCTCGCCTATATCGATGTGGATAGCCTGTCACCCAGAGAAGCTCTGGATTTAATCTACCATCTAAAGGAAGGGATTGATGACAATCGATGATATTGTGCACAATGTAAAAACTGCTAGAATGCTGTGATTCTCAATGGCGGTAGAGCTCCGCTAAACGTAACGCGTAAAAACTTATTTCGTAACAAAAGGATCTGATAAATGACGTTTGTGGTAAGTGACGCTTGCATAAAGTGTAAACACACCGATTGTGTAGAAGTCTGCCCAGTGGACTGTTTCTATGAAGGACCAAACTTCCTCGTTATCCATCCTGATGAATGCATCGATTGTGCATTGTGTGAGCCCGAGTGCCCTGTCGACGCTATATTCTCCGAGGACGAGCTTCCAGAAGATGAGCAGGGTTTCCTCGAACTCAATGCCGAGTTGGCCGAGGTCTGGCCAAACATCACCGAGCAAAAAGATCCTTTGGAAGACGCCGAAGAATGGGCGGACGTCAAGGGTAAACTTGAGCATCTAGAACGCTGATTGATTCATCAATCAGAACTCGCTCTAAACACTGGTGGTCCAAAAACAAATAGTGAGTGACCTGCGGACCGTGATGCCCCATTCCTTTTCCGGTTAATCTATTATTTTTCAATAGGTTATAAAAATACGCTGCTTGAGTATGGCGAATATCCTACAAGCACTCCTGACATGTCGTACACGGGAAATTTAACCTAGGGGAGGTACTTAAGCGGATCCTCGGGACGACCATTTAATCGAACTTCAAAATGTAGCATTTCAACTTTGTCCGCAGTAGTGCCCACCTTGGCTACCATTTGTCCACCCTTGACTTGCTCACCCTCCCTTACCAGAATTTCCTGGTTGTTACCGTACGCACTTAGAAAGCTTTCGTTGTGCTTTATGATGACCAGCTTGCCATATCCGCGAAGATTGCCACCGGCATAAACAACCATCCCGTCAGCAGCAGCACTAACGCGTTGTCCTGCCTTGCCCTTTATGTCTATGCCCTTATTAATATTCTTCTTTAGTGAGAATGGTTTAATCACCTCTCCTCTGATCGGCCATCGCCAGACCAACTCACCTTGGTTCGTTACTTTTTTCTTTTTGGGTACAACACGTGGCGACTTCTTCACAACTTCCTTTTTTTCGCTTTTCAGATTCTCTTCCTGAGTCTGACCACGCAGCATAATTTTTTGATCTACGTAGATCGTATAGGGGGCCTTAATATTATTAACTGTGGCCAATGTCTTGTAGTCAAGGTTATAGCGCCAAGCAATAGAGTAAAGCGTGTCGCCTCTCTGCACACGATGAAATTCACCGGTCTCATAGCGACCAACATCCCGAACTGGAACCTTGCCGGTATTAACACATCCTGAAACCAGAGCAACCAGTATAAGCAACCCAGTTAGGCGTATAGCCTGCTCGCGCACCAGTTTCTCGCAATAGCTCTGACAGAACCTAGACTCGTTAGACATCATTTTTTTTGGCGAACCGGTCGAGTGAAATTACGAGAAACACACCAGCTAGAATAGCGAGGCCAGCAATTGTGAGATCGGCACTTTGTTGAGTCAGGACTTCGTATGTCCCTGGCAGCACAGGTTCCTGTACAAGCGGTATTTGAACTCCATCTGACTTCAAGTGATATCTCACAGTATTTTTCCAAGGCCATAATTTCGCAAGAGACCCCATCATGAATCCCGTCAGTAGCGCGAGAGTCGCATTACGGAACCTCGAGAACAGTATCGACAATAGGTGAGCAAAACTGACTAGCCCCACTGCGCACCCCGCGCCAAGGGCAATCAAGCTAATGAGATCCCCAGATTTTATCGCTTCTACGACAAATGCATACAACCCTAGGATTAGCAGAATAAAGCTACCCGAGATGCCTGGCAGTATCCAGGCGCACACCGCAACCATACCACCAAAAAAGAGTGCGACCGCCGAAGGCTGGACCTCCATTGGAGCGAGGTAGGTGATCACAAGTCCCGTCATCACCCCCAAGCCTAGAAACAAATAAGTTTTCAAAGTGCCGAGGTCGGCACCCCTGCTAACTACCCAACAGGAAGCCAGCACCAGACCAAAGAAAAAAGACCACATTATAACCGGCTCGTTCTGCAGCAGGTAACTAATCGCATTAGCAAAAATAACTATCGCCATCCCCATCGCCCCGAACAGCAGCACGAGAAATGTTGCGTCAGTCGATACCCATACTGCCTTTATACCTTTTTCACGTAACTTAAGAATGAGGACAGGTGTGAAGCACTTCAGTGCATTGACGAGACGCTCATAAATGCCAGAGATAAAAGCAATGGTTCCGCCAGATACTCCGGGCACGATTTCAGCCGCGCCCATCAGTAGTCCAATGCACACAACTCTCATGTTTTACCACTAACCAAGGGGACGAAATTAACTTTCTCAAGAACTTCGGTCTCCACACCCGTTGTTATGCGCTTGACCAGCACCAGTTCCTGAGTATTCTCTATACCAAGCGGCAACACCATGCGACCACCTACGACTAATTGCTCTACCAGAGCTTCCGGAATATGCATTGGAGATGCGGTAAGAATAATACCGTCAAATGGTCCCCTTTCCGGCCACCCTATACCGCCATCTAAGTGACGGTAGCTGATATTTCGCAACCCCAGCATCTTAAATCTGGATGCAGCGCGTTCAATCATTCCTGATATGCGCTCAACGGTGTAAACCTTTTCTACCAACTGCGCCAAAACCGCAGCCTGATAGCCTGAACCGGTACCCACTTCGAGCACGCTAGACATTTGTCCTGCCGAAAGTAATACTTCGGTCATTCGAGCGACAATATAAGGCTGCGAAATTGTCTGGTTAAAACCTATCGGTAGTGCTTTATCTTCGTATGCCCGATGCGCTAACGCCTCGTCGACAAACAAATGCCGTGGTGTTGATTTAATCACTTCAAGAATCCGGGCATCGTTAACACCCTGTTCACGCAGCCGATCTATCAACCGGTTTCTAGTTCTTTGGGAAGTCATTCCCACTCCTGATAAATCGCTATTCACTCTGTGCTCCAAGCGATGCGTCTTGGTAGTTAATCAGTTCCCTCAGCAAACTGGTCGCATAGCCACCGGCCAGCAAGGTAAAGGATAAATGTAGGTCAGCCTTTTCAAAGCACCAATCAAACGATTCTGGTTTAACAACCATACGACGTTGCCCCGCTTTTACTTTTAGGCGCCGCAATCCTTTGACCCAAGCTACTTCACGAGTAGACAGCAAATGTTCGCCTGGCTGAGGGTCTCGCGATCTACCGTATAGGGGCCCAAACTCAGGAATGTCTTCCGCCTCAATACAGTTTCCAAGATATTGGTTGAATAGATAGGAACGGGCAGCGGAAATGAGCATATCTCGACCCGCAACAGTGCGTTTTCCACTAGCCAAAAATTCTTCGGCCTGGGTCAGATTATCCCTACCAAATCGCTGTTTCCCAAAGTAATTTGGGAAACCATAAAGCTTGATCTCGTTAATTCTTATCTCCATCAACTCACGGTCACACGACTGCAGGCCAGTAATTCGAATATCAAACTGATTGCCCTGCAGATCACCGCGGCGAAGCTTATGAGAGTGTCGCGCCACTGCTAGCAATTCGACCCCTTCTATCACAAGATCATCCCATGACGGGTCTTCCTTAGGCAGATAGCAGCTAAACCACTGCTCAGTAACCGCATGCCTGTCTTTTCGACCTGCGTACCCAACATCCATCTGCCTAACACTACAAAAATCTGCAATCTGTCTCGCTACCCAGTGAGTATTGGCATGTCGTTTTCTAACCTTTAGGTATACATGTTCGCCACTGCCTGAAAGGTCTTCAATCGCCACTTCACGCACATAGAAGTCTTCGGCCGACTGTTTGATGAGGCCACATTGATCCGGCACAGGATACATTCGTGCAAAACTGGTAGGGGTTACAAAACTGGTCATAGTGGTTCCAGTAGAACAACAGCCATCGCGGCCAGGCCCTCACCACGGCCAATATAGCCCATACCCTCGGTTGTCGTTGCCTTAACGCTTATCTTATCCAGAGATACCTCAAGCGTATCCGCGATTGTCTGACGCATGCCCTCTATATAGTTAGCCACTCTTGGAGATTCTGCAAGCAGTGTAAGGTCTAGGTTTGCAACTCGCTGACGCTGCCCGGCTACAAGTTCCATCACACTACTNAGCAGCTTCAAACTATCGATGTCTCGATAGGCATCATCCGAATCTGGAAAGTGCTTGCCTATGTCGCCAAGGGCAAGTGAACCTAACATTGCATCGCACAACGCATGCAACAGCACGTCACCGTCAGAGTAGGCATCTACTCGTCTGTCGTTGGGCACATCTATACCACCTAGGCGAATATGAAAACTGCCCTGCTCATCTGCGAAACGATGTGCGTCGAACCCCTGACCTATGCGCATTCGCTATGCTCCATATAAAACTGGGCCAAAGCGATGTCACCTGGTTCCGTAATTTTTATATTGTCTCTGTGACCGGCCACCAGTAATGGTTCGTATCCTGCGCTCTCGACCGCCTGAGATTCATCAGTAATCACTTGCTCATTNGCCAAAGCCTTATCCATNGACTCGCGCAGCAGGNCATAGCGAAACCCCTGGGGCGTCTGTGCCTGCCAAAGTTCTTTACGGTCGACTGTCTCGACAACACCCGAAACTTTGGACTTCAAAGTTTCGATAACGGAAACCGCAAGCAGTCCCCCTACCTCATGATTCGNCACCGACTCTACCAATCGAAGGATATCAGCGCTGCGTACGCAAGGCCGGACAGCATCGTGAACCAGAACCAGATCTGATGACTTCAGATCAAGCACTGCAAGTCCGTTAGACACCGAATTGCTTCTTTCGGCACCACCAGCCACGATCTCACATGACTCAACGATATCGATACACCGGTACTGTTCGTCGTCCGGTGACACGACCAAAACCACGCGATCGGGCTCTAGTGCCAGGAATTTCTCAAGCGTAATCTGGAGGATAGTTTTTCCTGACAACTGCATGTATTGCTTGGGTATTTCAGATGACATGCGACTACCAGTTCCCGCTGCTGGTATCACGACACAAACACCGGCTAGAGACCGCACAGCATTCATACCCCTATAATCTTATTCGTCGACCAGCAGGAAGAAAGTCTCATTTTGCTTGACCAAGCCAAATTCACTGCGAGCTTTTTCTTCAATAGCATCAAGACCGGAACGAAGATCAATTATCTCAGCCTTCAGGATGGCATTTCTTTGCGAGATTGAGCGATTTTCTGACTGCATTCGTTGAACTTGCTCTTTAAGGCCACTGGCATGCGCGAGGCTGCCCTCGCCAACCCACAAACGATACTGCAGAGATAACATTAGTAACGTCATGCTTACCAGAATAGTCTGTTTCATCGCTGAAATTCCGCCAAACCTTTATAGAGCGCAGAACATCGATCTTCTATACGCAGTAATCTATTGTATTTCGCTACTCGATCGGACCGACACAAAGACCCGGTTTTTATCTGTCCTGCTGCGGTCGCAACCGCAAGATCCGCGATCGTCGTATCTTCTGTCTCACCAGACCGATGAGATATTACCGTAGTGTAGCCGGCCTCCCTTGCAATACTAATTGCTTCCAAGGTTTCACTCAGCGTTCCAATCTGATTAACCTTGATCAGAATCGAGTTCGCCACACCTGCCTCAATACCCTCGCGCAGAATTTTGGGATTGGTTACAAATAAATCATCCCCCACAAGCTGAACCCGTTTACCAAGCTTCTTGGTCAGGCTCGCCCAACCCTCCCAATCACTTTCATCCAACCCGTCCTCAATGGACAGAATCGGGTAACTATCTATGAGAGAAACCAGGTAATCACCAAACTCCTCTGAATCAAACGCTCGGGCCTCGCCAGACAGTTTATAGGTTCCATCGGTGTAAAACTCTGAGGCG
This sequence comes from Gammaproteobacteria bacterium, assembly GCA_002712135.1. Classification (GTDB taxonomy): domain Bacteria; phylum Pseudomonadota; class Gammaproteobacteria; order Pseudomonadales; family Azotimanducaceae; genus UBA7455. Next base: position 57,221 of record PASO01000049.1, on the reverse strand, counting down.
GCGCAGTCTAGGCCCAAGTAAACATCTTTTCCAGGTACATAACCCGCTTTATTGATTGCGCTCACAATCGCCTCCAGCGCTGATTCATTACTCGGTAGATTCGGTGCAAAACCACCCTCATCGCCTACTGCTGTACTAAAACCTCGCTCTGACAATACGGACTTCAACGTGTGGAAAACTTCTGCACCGCACCGTAACGCTTCGGAAAAATTTGGCGCTGCCACCGGAAGGATCATAAATTCCTGAATATCGACGTTATTATCTGCGTGCGCGCCACCATTCAAGATATTCATCATCGGTACCGGCATGCTATATGTGCCCGGACTGCCATCGAGTTCCGCGAGAAACTCATATGGCTGAATATTGCGTGAACTGGCAGTTGCCAAGGCTGCCGCCAGAGAAACAGATAGCATCGCGTTGGCACCTAGGTTTGCCTTATTCTCAGTCCCATCCAGCGCAATCATTAGCTGATCCAGCTCCTGCTGCTGGTCTACTTCTCGCCCAAGTAGGGCATCTCTTATTCTGGTATTAACGTTCTCTACCGCATGCAATACACCCTTACCCATATACCTCTGAGTGTCACCATCGCGCAATTCCAACGCTTCCCGGGAACCGGTAGAAGCACCGGACGGCACACAGGCAGATCCGATATGACCAGTCGCTAGTTCAACCTCGGCCTCAAGTGTGGGATTACCCCTTGAGTCCAGAATCTCGCGCGCCCTAATGTCGGTAATTTCAGTCACTTAGGCAATTCTCCGCTTTTACAGTGCTATCGAGTTGTTTCAATAGACTAAGCAGACCATACATTTGTCCAAGTGGCCAGGAGTTAGGACCATCGCTCATAGCCTCGTCAGGGTTAGGATGTGTTTCCATAAAGAGCCCATGCACACCTGCACCAACAGCAGCCCTAGCCAGCACCGGAACCATGGCCCGATCTCCACCAGATTTCCCACCTTTACCACCGGGCAGCTGCACGCTATGGGTCGCATCAAAAACAACTGGACATCCCGTTTCGCGCATTACCGCTAGAGAACGCATGTCCGAAACCAGATTGTTGTAACCAAAACTAACGCCCCGTTCACATACCATGATGTCGTTGTTACCTGTTGCACGCGCCTTTTCAACTACGAACTTCATGTCCCAAGGTGCCATAAACTGGGCTTTCTTGATGTTAATCGGCAAACCGCCGGCCGCAACATTCTGAATAAAGTTAGTCTGTCTGCATAAAAATGCCGGCGTTTGCAGGACCGAAACAACATCCGCAACCTCATCGATCGGCGTGTCTTCATGGACGTCCGTGAGGACTGGTACACCAATNTCGTGTTTGACCATNTCAAGTATCTTTAATCCTTTCTCAAAACCAGGGCCGCGATAACTCTCGAGACTAGTNCGATTCGCCTTATCGAAGGAGGATTTGTAGATCAGGTGGATATCAAGGTCATTGCAGATTTCCTTCAAACGTCCCGCTGTCTCTTTTGCCATTTCTGCAGACTCNATGACGCATGTCCCTGCAATCAGAAAGAAAGGTGAACGATCAGTTATCTCAAAACCGCAAAGATTCATTGCCACTCCGACTATGATTGAATGGTAATTATAAGTATTTCGTGCTTGCGCAACACANACGATCTATCCCCGCTCGCGCTTCCTGATCCCAGCCTCAACAAAACTTTTAAACAGAGGATGACCCTGTCTGGGAGAAGACGTGAATTCAGGATGGAACTGACATGCAACAAACCAAGGATGATCCTTAAACTCTATAACCTCTACTAAGGAATCGTCCAGGGATCGTCCCGCCAACTTGAGCCCAGCCTTCTCTAGAGTTTTCACATATCCGTCGTTGACTTCATACCGATGACGATGGCGTTCTTTGACTTTGGTCGTACCGTAGATCCGGTAAGTCATGGAATCACAAGATAACTTGCACTCCTGTTCACCCATTCGCATGGTACCCCCAAGATCGGAGTCTTCATCTCTCAATATGAGATCTCCATCTTCATTGGTCCACTCCGTAATAAGCGCGATCACTGGATAGGGGGTGTTCGGGTTAACCTCGGTGGAATTAGCATTCTCTAGGCCCGCTACATTTCGGGCAATATCAATAATAGCAGCGTGTAGCCCATAACAAATGCCCAAATACGGAATACCATGCTCTCGAGCGTACCTTGCGGTCGCTATCTTTCCTTCGAAACCCCGCTCTCCAAAACCACCTGGCACCAAAATCGCGTCAGCCCCCTTGAGTAAGCCAACACCCTGGGTCTCCACATCCTCAGAATCGAGAAAATCTACATTCACTTTGGTATGCGTATGGATGCCTGCATGCACAATAGCCTCATTTAGGGATTTATAGGCGTCAAGCAGGTCCATATATTTCCCAACCATCTTGAGCGTAATANTGTGCTCAGGATTCATCTGTGCATCGACGACCCTATGCCAGTCCGCAAGATCCGCTGGCTGACACTCGAGATTCAACTTATCTACAACAATCTGGTCTAGGCCCTGCTCATGAAGCACTTCCGGGACTTTGTATATTGTTGGTGTATCTACCAGGGAAATAACTGCCTGCGGCTCCACGTTTGTGAACAGGGCAATCTTGTCAAATGCGCTCTTAGGAATGTCGTGATCTGAACGAACAATCAAAATATCTGGCTGCAGACCCATCGATCGTAGTTCTTTTACAGAGTGCTGTGTAGGTTTGGTTTTGGTTTCCCCTGCCGTCGAAATAAACGGCACTAGCGTGAGGTGCATCAACAATGCATGTCGAGAACCCAGTTCGAACCGGAGCTGACGTGCGGCCTCAAGAAAGGGCTGAGACTCTATGTCACCCACCGTACCTCCGATTTCTACTATTGTCACATCAAAACCCTCAGCACTTTCTATTATGCGACGTTTAATTTCATCGGTTATATGGGGNATTACCTGTATGGTAGCACCCAGGTANTCTCCTCGACGCTCTTTGGCGATTACATCTGCATAGACGCGTCCTGTCGTAAAATTGTTGTTCCTGGTCATAGTGGATTGCAGNAAACGTTCGTACTGACCAAGGTCNAGGTCAGTTTCTGTACCATCAGCAGTAACGAANACTTCTCCATGCTGNAGAGGGCTCATGGTTCCTGGATCAACNTTGATATAGGGATCCATTTTCAGCATGGTAACTTTAAGGCCGCGGGCCTCGAGAACAGCACCNAGGGAAGCGGCGGTTATGCCTTTCCCCAATGAGGAAACCACACCACCGGTGACAAATATAAAACGCGCCATTCAACTCCCATCGAACTACAGCNGGTCATTTGNTATGACCGAGATGGNATTGTAGATTAACACCTCAGCAAAGAAGCCTCAATGCAAAATGCGCTACTTAGGCACACTTTGGNACTCTTCAAACCAAAAAATAATTCCCTCNTCCNGAGGGCCCGCCNAATNATCAGACGANACTACCGGNTCCACATCCCATGCACGAATTCCCGGCATCATTGCCAGCGAATCGTCACAATAAATAAGAGGTATTTTGCTGCGAAGCCATGGAGGCACACCTGATTCTTGCATAATTTTCTTTAACGGTCGCGTTTGTCCATTAACCCGCATCATCTCGCCACCGTGACGAAATCTTACGGACAGCTTTTCTTCGCTCGCATCAACACCACATCCTTTCCCAAAACTCTGGGTAAAAGTACAAACATCCGAATTAAGGAGTGTATTTGGATGCAATAGGATAGCCTCATCAGACACGGATAGATCCTCTTGCTGCCTGACAACTACAGAACCTTTAAACCTCCTGATCTCACANCCCCGCCATGAAACACAAGGATCAGAAGACTCGTTAGCTTGGAGCACATCAGAATAGATAGCACGCAACANACCCAAGGATGGCAACGGGAACCCCGCATCCCGAATCCAGATTCGCAGCAAATGTTCTCTTCTGAGNTCAGGTAGATCGAGTAATTTAGCGATGCTCAACCCCACCCTCGATACACATTTCATAAGATCATTTTCTGCAATAGATTCAAGCAGCCGCCTTACTTCGCCATCTCTGTCTGTAGCTTTCNANACGGTCGGGCCCGCGTTTGGCCAGCGCGCCTCAATCAGAGGAATGACTTCATGCCTTAAATACCCACGATCAAGTGTTACATCGAAATTGCTTGAATCCTCGATCCATCTCATACCCTTACTCTCACAGTACCCTACAAGACTAGATCGCTGGACATCCAAAAAAGGCCTGAATAGACGCGCCGCACCAACTGACCTTTCACGTGGCATGCCAACAACCCCCGGCACAGATGAACCACGTAAAAAGTTGAATAATATNGTTTCTAACTGATCATCGGCATGGTGCGCTAGCAACAGCAAATCCCCCTCATTGAGAAAANCTACAAACGCTTCATACCTGACNTTTCGNGCGCGTTCTTCAACACTGCCNCCTTTGTTCACTACCACGGAAACNCATTCAATCGGAACACCCAACAGCTGACATTGGTCCACGCAAGTTCTCTGCCATTCATCAGCCTCAGGATGCAAACCATGATTGACGTGCAAAGCGACGACTGGTTTGGCTGCGGATGCCGCAAGAAGCAGGAGACTTAGTGAATCAGCGCCGCCACTAAAGGCTACAACCAGCCGCTTAGCGGAGCCAAGTTGCAACTGAATATCATCTTTATNCCAACGACGNTCTAGAGNNGAACTCATAGAAGCAGCACTCTAATAGTGCAAATTCACACGTTCTGGCCCGTACCGATTCCTTAGATCCTGCATNAGNTCATCAGANGGCTGTANTCGCCATTCATCACCGAAAATAACCTCAGCACTAGCTTCCGTTCGACAGTATTCAACCACNACCGGACAGCCCTGCCCATCGTATCCTTTAAACGGCGCCAAAATACTGGCAAGTTCCTTGGCAAAGTCCGGCGCTAGGGTTTGCTGATCTACATTCAGCTTCAGTTTTTTAACTGACTTAACCCGTGCCTGNTCCATACTTAACACTTCAGTCGCACGCATCTTCATTCCGTCAGTAAAATCATCGATTGAGGCAGAACCCTTCACCATAATCACAGCATCCTTATACAACAGATCACGATTATTCTCGTACATATCGGCAAACACNCTGACTTCCACACGTCCNGTTTTATCATCTAAAGTCAGAAAAGCTATATTCTCCCCTTTCCGGCTCTTCATGGTTCGCATTGCCACAACTAATCCTACTATNACCTGTTCATCNGTGCCGCTACGCAGNTCGACAATACGTGACTTCGCCAGGAATCTAAGTTCTTTTTGGTACACGTCCAGAGGATGCGCTGTGAGATATANCCCTAGAGTTTCTTTTTCTTTAGTCAGCCTGTCCTTCAGGGATAGACACTGCAATGAGTCAAAATGGTTGTAGCGACCCTGCTCACCAGAGGTCAGCATCATATCTTCACCAAAGAGATCCTGCACACCGCTATCNAGGTTGCGNGCCTTCTGTTCAGCCAGCTTGACGGCATCGGACTGGTTGGCCAATAGAAGGGCACGACAATAATCGATATCTTCGTCTAAGGTTACCAATTCGTCGAGCGCCCCACTACCAATTAGCGCCTCAACTGCACGCCGATTTACCCTTCGTGAATCCACTCGCTCACAAAATTTATACAAGTCATTGAATGCACCGCCGCGTTCTCTTTCGGAAANAATATCGTCTACAGGCCCCTCCCCCAGACCTTTAACAGCACCTAAACCATAGTTTATNTGACCATCCTCATCAGCTAGGAAACGATACTCCCCCTGATTGATGCTGGGTGTTTTCACTGTGAGCCCCATTACACGAGACTCATCGATATTGACTACCACCTTGTCTGTATTCTGCATGTCCGCGGACAGTACGGCAGCCATAAAATCAGACGGGTAATAGTGCTTCAACCANGCAGTCTGGTAGGCTACCAGNGCATATCCAACAGAGTGTGGTTTGTTGAANCCATAACCGGCAAATCGTTCCATCAAGTTGAAGATGTGATCCGCCTGCCCTGAGTCAACACCATTTTTTGAAGAACCTTCAATGAACACAGCTCTTTGCTGCGCCATTTCTTCAGGCTTTTTCTTGCCCATCGCTTTTCGCAATATATCAGCTTCGGCCAGTGAGTAGCCTGCCAGCACCTGGGCGATCTGCATGACTTGCTCCTGATACAGCATNACCCCATAAGTACCTTCCAGCACATGTTCGAGACTTGGGTGCAAGTAATCGACCTGTTCTATACCGTGCTTGCGTTTCACAAAGTCATCNGCCANCTGCATGGGACCAGGACGGTATAGCGCAACCAGTGCAACAATGTCTGCGAACCGGTTTGGCTTAACTTTCTTCAGCATGTCTTTCATACCACGGGACTCAAGCTGGAATACGGCTGTTGTTTTTCCCTGCTGTANGTTTGCATANACTGCGGGATCTTCAAGTGATATGGCATCTATATCAATGGGTTCCTCACCACGGGNAATACACCGATTATTGATACGTTTTAACGCATTATCGATGATGGTCAGGGTACGCAAACCCAAAAAGTCAAACTTAACCAGCCCCACCTGCTCTACATCAAGCATGTCAAACTGAGTCATCACATTGCCGCCCGCCGCGTCGCAGTAGACAGGAGTGAAATCGGTCAAGCATGTAGGTGCGATGACAACACCACCTGCATGTTTGCCTACATTGCGGGTAAGACCTTCGAGTTTGAAAGCCATTTCCATTATCTCTTCCGCTTCATCGTTGCTGGCGACAAACTCGGCAAAAGCTGGCTCTTCCTCCATCGCTCTTTCAAGCGTCATACCNGGTTCAAACGGAATCATTTTCGACAANTGGTCCGCCAGGCCATAAGGCTTTCCCTGCACTCTTGCCACATCACGCACCACCGCTTTAGCGGCCATGGTACCGAAGGTGATAATTTGCGATACCGCGTCCCTGCCATATAGCTCTGTAACGTGCTGGATTACNCGATCACGCCCATCCATACAAAAATCGATATCAAAATCCGGCAGTGATACTCGCTCAGGATTTAAGAATCGCTCAAACAATAGGTCAAACTCAAGAGGATCAATATTGGTAATCAGCAACGAATAAGCGACGAGGGAGCCCGCACCAGAGCCTCTTCCAGGACCTACAGGAATATCGTGATCCTTAGCCCACTGAATGAACTCCATGACAATCAAAAAATATCCGGCAAAACCCATGTTGTTGATAACAGATAGCTCGTAATCCAGGCGTTCGTCATAGGCCTTCCGATCAATTGAATAATCAGTCCGCGAAAGCCTGTCATCCAGACCAGTCTTGGTAACTTCAACGAGGTACGACTCTGCCGTGTAACCATCAGGCACCGNGTAAGCCGGCATGTAGTTATTACCCAGATCAATATCAACATTGCATCGACGCGCAATTTCAACCGTATTTTCAATCGCCTCCGGGATGTCAGAGAATAGTTCAATCATCTGCGCAGGTGTTTTTAGGTACTGCTCATTGCTGTACCGCCTTTCCCGGCGTGGATCATCAAGAGTCCTGCCTTCGTGTATACACACGCGAGCCTCATGGGCCTCAAACTCATCTGGACTGATAAAGCGCACGTCATTGGTGGCAACAACAGGACATCCCAGCTCCAGCGCCAGATCAATGGCTCCAGCGATGTAATCTTCTTCGTCGTCACGACCGGTCCGGTGTAACTCCAGGTAAAATGCATCCGGAAATACACGCAGCCATTCTCTGGTTAGATCCAATGCTTCGCTCATTCGCCCCCCTAAGAGCGCACGTCCCACGTCACCATCTTTTCCAGCCGAGAGCGCCAGCAAACCACTCGATTGCGCGGCAACCCATTCTCGCCTAAGGGATATCTGCCTGGCATCCTGTCCTTCTCTATAGGATTTGGATATCAACTCGCTCAGATTTCGGTAACCTACTTCATCTCGCGCTATTAGCACGAGCGGCGACGGGTCATCGTTCTCCCTTTGCGAGGCGATCATCACGTCAGCTGCAACGATAGGCTTTACGCCGGACTCTTGTGCTGCTTTGTAAAATTTGACGAGGGCGAATAAATTGTTGTGATCGGTGATACCAACTGCAGGCATGTTGTTATCTGCAGTCGCGTCTAAAAGTGGTTTGATTCGAACAATGCCGTCGCTAAGCGAGTATTCTGAGTGAACTCGGAGATGAATGAAGGTCGGATTCATTGCGCGGTATTCGAGATCCTTTGTTGAACAAAATTTTTAACGAATGTTGAATGAAACGAACTACGCTCTAGTTTATACGATGCGCTTGGCTCACTAAAGAAATAAACTAATTTACGGACGAAATGGTCACTCAGATACGGGTTCCGGAAAAATTAGCGTCACCAAATGCACCCAGCCTCATGACACCACTAATTAAATTACCCTTCACTGTCGCTGTGCAGATCAGATGCAGCGGAATGGGGCGCGTCAGATCCATCTCCCATGAGACTTCGTTGCCATTTACCGCACCACCTGAAAAGTTCTGCAAAACATCCTGGGAATAAATGGAACCGGATACTGACTCACCCGTCACATCAAGATTTAGGGTCGCCTCTGTATCTCCCAGCGGAGAATTGATGATAACTTGAAAACTGCCAGCAATGCTCATGGGTAGTCCTTCTTCTGATAAAATTGAACCGTATTCTATCGTGAGATGCAAAGATAATTTTCACGACGTCACTGCAACATACTTGTCGCTGCACCCCGAGTAAAAGTCGCTACCATGAGACTTCATCGGTGAGCGAAAATGAAAATGATCTACTTCGACCTGGGTATTGAGGTTTCCATAATCCTTAAAAATTTTCTTTTCATCCTTCCCGCTCAACGAGAAAGAGAGAAGCATTAGCCCCTGCGGTCCGAAATAACGAGCTTAATTACCGGTTGTTCTAGCTTCATATCGATCTCGCCAGAAAATACTTCGTAGTCATCCGGTGAGGCATTGGCAATGCCCGATTCGGAAACCCGTGCCACCAGCTGCACACGATCGAAATCATTTAGACTCATACCCTGCATCATTGCCTGGGCAGGAGTAAGAGTTACCAGCGTTGGTAGATTCGCTACCGTCAATCTCTGTACGGCCAGGGGCATAGGCGGCCCTGCAAAGGCTCGGGCGTATACGTAGACCGTGTCATTGGCTTGTGCCTCAACCCCATTACCGAGTTCAACGAGCACCTTGAGAATACGTCCCGTTGATACTACCTGGCTTGGTGCATCCAACGTTGGGCTTTCTCCCGAAAGACGAGTAATGGCACGGCGTAACAGTTCCGCGCGCTCGCCCTCAGCAGACTTCAATGCGCGACGAAACAATGCGACAGTGGTTTCGGAATCCCCCTGTCGATACGCGTACATCGCACTAAACTCAAGCATCTGCAAATTATCAGGATCTAACGCCAACGCCTGTTCGACCGCTTCCCGCACTCGTGGTGAGAATCTTTGCCCATCAGCAAAAAAGACGACTTCAGCATAGTTCGCAGCGAGAGCAGCATCGTTCGGAAACTTCTCTACCAGCCGCTGAAAAGCACGAGACGCTTCCTCATATTCGGACAGACTGCGCCAGGATTGTGCTAGCAGAAACCAGCCGCGATCATTATCCGGTTGCTGCTGTAGTCTTCGTGCCAGTTTTTCAACCGTCACTCTCATTTGAGGTACATCATGGGGCGCTGCCTGCATCTCTTCAGCTAGAAGCAAGTCATTCAGTGAACCTAGGGAAAATCCGAAATCTCCATATAGGAATACACTGAACACAACCACAAACGCAGCCGCAGCAACGGGAACGCTGGACTCAGTGCGAACGGGCTCCACTTCATCACCATCATCAGCAAGCAGTACCAATTGAAGATCTTTCTCGAGCTGAGCGAATTCCTCATCACTGATCTCTCCCGCACTGCGGCTCTTTTCCAGTTCAGAGATACGGTCCCTGTATAAAGCGACATTCAGTCCCATCCTATTCGTATTACCAGTGTTCCGGCGGATCCGCATGGGCGCAACGACGAATGCGACCGCAACCACGCAGAATGAGATGGCGACCATCCAGAAAACAAGCACTAGTCCGACTCTCCGCGATTAGCTATCAAAATATTTTCAAGGTGTTCCGCATCAACATCATCAACAACCTGCTGGCGGCGATGCCTTACCACAAGGACAAGAATAACCATCGCAATAGAAAGAAAAACCAAAGGCCCGAACCAAAGTAGAATGGTTGCCGGTGTAACCCTGGGACTGTAAAGAATAAAGTCACCATATCGCTGATGCATAAACGCAAGTATTTCATCATCGCTCTTACCTTCCAGCAGTAAACGATGCACTTCACGCCGCAGATCCTTTGCGATCATTGCATCGGAACCCGCTAGGTTCGTGTTGAGACACTGAGGACATCGCAGTTGATCGATTAAATCCTGATGACGCTTTTGCAAGTCTTCAGTTGGAAACTGATACGCGTCAATTGCTGCAAGACTCGCAGACGCGGCAAATAACAGCGTGAAGAGAATCGTATATCTAGTCACCCTGCAGCATCCTTTAATAGCGAAATGATCGGCTCAAGCATCTGCTCCCACACTAAATTTGTCACAGTCCCTACGTGTCGATAGCGAATCACCCCCTCGGCATCAACCACGAAGGTCTCAGGCGCCCCGTAAACGCCAAGGTCAATCGCCAATCTGCCCTGGTCATCAACAATATGAAAAGCATAGGGATCCCCATGTCTTACCAGCCAGGCTCGGGCCTTCTCTGAATCGTCGTTATAGTTGATGCCAATTATGGGTACATTTTCCTCATTCGCTATGCGGGTCAATTCCGGATGTTCAACCAGGCAGTTGGGACACCAGGTTGCCCAAACGTTTACAAGCGCAACCGATCCAATAATGTCACTATTACCTCTCGTTGTTGCGTCGCCATGAAGATCCGCCAAACTAAACTCTGGAAACCTTTGATCCACAAGTTGGGATGGCAGCAGGTGAGGGTCTTTCAAGCTAAAGCCGTAACCCAACAGCACCACTAGCAGTACAAAAATGAAAAGGGGAATCAAAAGACTTTTATTAACGCTCATGCAACACTTTCTGAAATTTCAGCATTACTAACCCTACGCCGTGCAGATCGATAACGTTTATCAGTAACAGCCATCGCGCCGCCAAGGGCCACGAATAGTCCACCTATCCATATCCAGCGCACAAATGGTTTAACATGAACCCTAACGGCCCAAGCGGAGTCTCCCACGGGTTCACCCAAGGCCACATACAGATCACGGAAAATCCCAGGATCCATATCCGCCTCTGTCATAACGCTCTGACTGGCCGCATAGAGTCTTTTTTCGGGATAGAGTGTTGTTATCTCCTCGCCATCATGCGTAACCAGAATCTCTCCCTGATCCGCCACATAGTTTGGCCCGGTAACGTTGCGCATACGAACAAACTGGAACTCATATCCACCCAGAGATACTTCATCTCCTGGAACCATACGAACATCTTTTTCGGAACTGAAATAAACAGTGCAACATATTCCGATCATGCTAACTACGATGCCACCATGTCCTAGTAACATTCCGTAATAAGCCATTGGCTGACTAAACATCCCGCGTAACTTCTCACGCTTGTTACGAATGCGCCTGACAACGTCTTCAACGAGATTGATCGTAATCCAGCAGGCGATAGAAGTGATCAGGATGACTGGTAATACAAACGATGCGAAAATTAGCGAAAGGACACCAACAGCGACTAACAAACACACTATATAAATGATCTGACGCCTTAACCCGAAACCCGAAGTAGTGTTCTTCCATTGCGACCGCGGACTGATCGCCATAAATAGGAACAGCACCATCACAATGGGTACGAAAACAGTCGCGAAATACGGTGGGCCTACCGACAGTTTGTCTCCACCGGTTACCGCCTCGTAGGCAAGCGGATATAAGGTACCAAGCAACACTGCGCCGGTTGCAACTACCAGCAGCAAATTATTCACCAGGATGAGCGCTTCTCGGGACGTCCAGGTAAATATCGCATTGCTCTTAATTCCCTGCGCCCTAAAAGCGTAAAGACCAAGGGAACTCCCTATAACAATAACCAGGAAAATCAGGATGTACATGCCTCGCTGAGGGTCCTGAGCAAACGCATGCACCGAAGTAAGCACACCAGAGCGCACCAGGAATCCGCCCAGCAAACTGAAAGAAAATGCCGCGATCGCCAGCAACACTGTCCAGGTTTTAAATACGCCTCGTTTTTCAGTAGATGCCAATGAGTGAATCAGTGCGGTACCAACCAGCCAAGGCATAAATGAGGCATTCTCTACCGGATCCCAGAACCACCAGCCTCCCCAGCCCAATTCATAATAGGCCCACCAGCTACCCAGAGTGATACCTATGGTAAGAAATGCCCAGGCGATGTTGGTCCAAGGCCTCGACCATCTGGCCCATGCGGTGTCCAATCGTCCACTCCACAGTGTTGCTATTGCAAAAGCGAATGGCACAGCGAAGCCAACATATCCCATATAGAGCATGGGTGGATGTACTATCAGACCAAAGTCCTGCAGCAACGGATTAAGGTCATTACCTTCGCTCGGAAACACGGGCAGGGATCGTTCAAAAGGATTTGAAGTGAACAACAAAAATAAAATAAAGCCGACCGCGAGGCCACCCAGAATCGACAGCACACGGGCCCGCATATCTAGCGTCAGATCACGACTGAACAGCGCCACCGCGAAAGTCCAGGTACCAAGAACCAGCGTCCACAGTAGGAAGGACCCTTCATGGGCACCCCATACCGCCGAGACCTTATACTGAATTGGCAACGCTGAATTTGAATTGTGCGCAACATAATTAACGGAAAAATCATCTGTGACGAATGCATATGTGAGCGCAACAAAAGAGATAAGTAGAAATACGAATAACCCCGCCGAAATCGACCCACCGGTTTGCATCAGTACCAGATTGCGAGAGAAAACGCCCCAAGCAGGCAACAGCATGAGGACAAGAGCTAGGCCCAATGAAAGTATCGAGCTAAAGAATCCCAGCTCTGCAATCATTTTTTCGCCTCCGCATGTGCCTTTTCAATCACATCGGCAACTTCTGGTGGCATATAGTTTTCATCGTGCTTGGCAAGAACTTCTTCGGCTTGGAAGACACCATCCTCACCCAACCTGCCNCGCGCAATAACTCCCTGGCCTTCGCGAAACAGGTCCGGCAAGATTCCCTCGTATTGCACCGTGTAATCAGANTGTTGCAGGTCACTTACCACAAAACTTACCTGTAAATCTGNTGTGGATCTAACCACACTGCCTTCACGGACCATACCNCCTGCACGAATTAACTGATCGTGTGGCGCCTTGCCGGAGACGATCTCCTCCGGTGAATAAAAAAGATTGATGTTCTCTTTGAGTGCGATCAGCGCAAGACCAACAGCAGCACCAGCGCTCGCTACTAAAAACAGGACCAGAAACAACTGGTTCCGTCGATGGGGTTTCATTCGTCCGAACTTCACAATTTACCTTCCCTGTCCATTCGCTGTTTGTTCAGCTCAACAACCTTTCGACGCATTCGAATAGGTTGAACAACATTGTAAACCAACACCAACATAGCTATACCATAAGCACTCCAGACNAACTGTCCATGGCCTCCCATATGTAACAACGCACTAAAACTTTCAAACATCATAGCGATTGTACCCACTGACTACGGTACTCACGATTCAGAATTTCNGTCCTGATCCGAACCATCCAAACACTAAAGAAAAACAGATAAAAACCCAACACCATCACTAGGAGCGGTAGCCACATTTCGATAGGCATACTGGGTTTCTCNGTAAGAGNGAAGCTNGAAGGCTGGTGCAGCGTGAACCACCAATCCACAGAGTATTTGATTATCGGCAGATTAATCACGCCGACAACCGCAAGCATCGCTGTTGCTCTTCCGACAGACTCCCTACCTTCCATCGCAGAGCGCAGCGCCATAACTCCGATATACAAGAAAAACAGAATCAGTGTTGAAGTCAATCGAGCGTCCCATACCCACCATGTGCCCCAGGTAGGCTTGCCCCAAATTGCTCCNGTCACAAGAGCAAGGAAGGTCAATGTCGCACCAATCGGCGCCGCACACTGCAACGCAACATCNGCCAGCTTCATCCGCCAAATCAGAAACACAGCGCCAGCAACAGCCATCATCATATAACCAGATTGAGCAAGGATCGCCGCAGGCACATGGATGTACATGATGCGTGCACTATGCCCCTGTTGATAGTCCTGAGGCACGAACCCCAGCGCCCAAATGATACCAGTCACTAACAAGATTCCTGCCGATGTATACATGACAGGTAATAAGTAACCCGATATTTCATAAAATGATTTCGGTGANCCGAGCTTATGAAACCAACCCCACATCTTATACGCACCCCTGCAAACGCGGGATTTTAACAGCCATACGCATCAATGACTCAATGAGATTCTGATGCCCGCCTGAGTCACGAGCGGCGCAAAACCTATGCTTAATACCAATAGAACCGCAAGCCATAACATATGACCTGTGTAGNCATTACCAAAGATCGCACTTTCTACCATCGCCGTACCCAATATTAGTACCGGAATGTATAGCGGCAGCACCAAAATCGCGATCAGCACTCCTCCATTCTTTAACCCCAGGGTAAGAGCAGCGCCAATGGACCCTAACAAAGTCATCGTTGGGGTCCCAAGTAGCAACGCGACTGCAATTGCAATCATCCCTTCTACAGGAACGTAAAACATCATGGCGAACAGTGGGCTGATCAAAGCCATCAGGAANCCACTGACCAGCCATTGAGCGATGACTTTACCGAACACAATCACTAACAAGGATTGTTTGCCAAGCNCAATCTGCTCCAGGGTACCGTCGTCATAGTCTCCNTTGAACATAACNTCGATGGANAAAAGCGTAGCCAGCAACACTGCAACCCANATTACGCCCGCGGCAATACTACTCAGGACAGATTCTGTGGGGCCAATACCCATAGGAAATAAACTGACTACGATCAGGAAAAAGACTAGAGGGTTCAAAATGTCAGCAGGTCTTCGAAGATGCAGCAGCAGATCTCGGCGAATGGTGTCTAGCAGTATAATCATCAAGCTAACTCTATTCGTTGCAGGTTTTCTATGGCAACTTCGTGATGTGACGCGAATACCAGCACACCGCCATCTGTCAGATGTTCGTTAATGCGTTGGGTAATGCGTCCCACACCATCCCTGTCGATCGCGGTAAGAGGCTCGTCCAGAATCCACACTGGATTGTNGAGCAGATAAAGCCTGGCCAGACCGACACGTCTCCGCTGACCTTCAGACATAGCAACGCAGAGCACATCCTCATGGCTTCCCAAAGACACTTGGCTCAATGCTTCATCAATATCAGACGAGGATACATCCTGNCTGTATAGGCTTGCTGCCCACAACAGGTTTTCCCTTGCTGTCATCAGGTCATTAACNCCAGGGCGATGACCACTNAATAGTGGGTAATGCTCCAGATCCCACTCNACTTCCCCATCANAGTCTTCGTACAGACCGGCAAGAATTCGTAACAAAGTGGTCTTACCGGCACCGTTCATCCCACCCACCTGCATTGCGGTGCCTCGATCTAGAGTGAAGGACAGTTCGTGGAACAGGACCCGGTGGTCCCGCTCACATGTTAGTTGCTTAGCTTGGAGCATTCGTAAGTCCAAAAATTGGACCACTATTATACCGACTCAAACAGCCGCGAGTATGTTCTTATCCCAAAATCCAACATCGCGCATCCAGTTTCTTTGCAAGTTGTTTCTTTCTTAGCCATTTCCTTTGCAATGACGTACCTATTGCAAAAAATAAAGGCTTTGGGGTAGAAACTAGTATGTATAATCGCGCTTCTCAATTTTCGATCGGAAACACCATGCTGTTTAAAAATGCCTTTATCTACCGCCTTGCTCAGGATCTTGAGTCCCATGGTGAGCCCTTGGCGAAACAGTTACAGGCTCGTGAGTTTGCACCATGTTCTGGCATCAGACCATCAAGCTTTGGGTGGACATCACCTTTGGGGCAGGAAGGCCCGCTTATACACGAGGTTGGCGGCTGCATTCTTTTGTGCGCCCGTCGCGAGGAAAAAGTAGTTCCGCTGAGTGCTATTAACGACCTTATGAGAGAAAAGATCGAGCGACTGCGAGCTGCTGAAGGGAGATCGCTCAACAGCAAAGAAAAGCAAAGAATAAAAGAAGAAACGACGGTAGAACTCATCCCAAGGGCGCTACCCCGATCGAAACAAATAATGGGTTATATTGCGCCTCGAGACGCCCTGCTGGTAATCGATACCGCCTCGGCAGCAGAATCGGAGCTGTTCATTGATTGTCTGCGCGATTCACTGGGCTCGTTCCCGGTCGTACCTCCTCAGGTTCGAGAAAAACCGACAGATCATTATACTCAGTGGTTACTTACTCGAGAGTTACCAGACAATCTCGGGCTAGGTGATCAATGCGATTTAATGGATCCCGAAACGGGAGCTAGCGTATCCTGCCGACATCAGGATCTGGCGACCCGTGAGATCAGAAACCATATTGAAGCAGGGAAAATCTGTACCAAGATAGGCATTCGCTGGCATGGAGAACTACAGGTAACTATCGACAAGGACCTAGCTCTACGGCAATTGAAAATGGAATCCAGCGACATCACCGATGACGATCCTATCGCCCAACTGGATGCTGCAGTCGTCGATACCTCAATGACACTTGCAAGATTTCTTCCCGAGCTATTCTCAGCACTGGGNGGCGAGGTAGCGCCCGAGTAACATACCAGTCATGCAGGCCATGCAACTATCACGATTGATCTCTCTGAGTGACGAAGACCGACCACTCGAGCCAGCCGCAATAGCTACGCCACCACCTGCGTCAAACAAGGTCTTTATTACGCATCACTGCATACAGCGTATATCATGCGGAACTGGATGAGATAGGTAGGACTCAACATCCACGACTACCCATGATCCCTGGACATAAAGTCATCGGATATACCTTCGCTGTGGGTAATAGCGCAGATATATCTCGCTTGAGAGAACGCGTCGGCTTTGACTGGATCCACTCCGGCGACGGCACATTTGCCATGGGCTGTTATTGTGACGACGAAAACCGATGCCATCAGCAGATCCTAAGGGACCTGCGCGAAAAGCTTGGCACCCAGAGCACGTAGTTTGTAAGCTTGTGTAGTTGAGTTGAACGGAACTAGATATCGCTCTCTTCGCTAAGCGGCGTGAACTTGAACTTTTGCCTACCAACGGCAGCTTCGAACATCAAACCACCTAGGGTATGGACGAACACAGCGGTTCCGCGGTTGTACGAAGTCTCCGCATGCTCTCCCGTGGAAGGCCCTGTACTAGCACCCGCCGTATCACCCATCGTGCCCATCTGGGCCTGTGCACCAGCAGTGATAGCGACTGCCGACGCACTGGCTTCGAACTCATAAGTTCCTCCGGTAAATTCTTCAAACGCTCGCCGGTCCTTAAGAAAAACGATTTCACTAAAAGCCTGCCCGCCCACCTGCAGTCCAAATGATAGTTTCCTAAGAGTTATCGTTCCAATCACCTGATCATCGACGTAAACCTTGCCTTTACCATAGGCACCACCAATACCTAGAGCACCTTTCCTTACGGTGGGAAAAACAGCATAGCCGTAGGCGCTTTCAAAAAATGGTTTAACATTGGGCGACGACTCAAAGAGGTCAATCGTTCCGTTGAAGTTATCAGCAAAAGCTGAGAGGGAAAACATCAATGACGCAAATATCGCACGAAGTAATGTCATAAAATCACTCTCCAAAACACGTTGCTAGTTTTTTAGATGCCAGCCAATCTGCAACCAAATACTGTTCGTCGCTTACAAGCTGTTCTATTGCATGCAAAATCATTTGGCGGGACTGTTCGGGATAAGCTCTTGTCAGGAAGCTTACCGCCTCACCATAGATATTAGCGTGAAACGCTTTCGCGCCCGCTTTTACTGCCGCACAATTTGCCGTCACAAAAGGCAAATAAGTACCCCTAATTTCATTCAGGATAAAATTCGCAAAGGTTGTCGACTCTGGGAACGGAACTAATTCACCAGACCCATCCCAATCCGAGGCGCTATCAGCCCAATCAGTCACTCGCGGGTAGTTTGCCATCATCTTTTTAGGAGTTGGGTCATTGTTAGTATGGGCCCACAGCCCACCCAGCACAATGCAATCCACCGCAGATGGTCTGTCGCCAAGTAAATATCGCGATTCCTGCAGTTGTTCGTCCATTGCTTCAACTATACGAATGTACTCAAGTTCCGCCTGCTCCTGTTGTATCTCACTTTCGGTTCCGGTAGCCCTACATGCCCTCGGTCCCCAGCCCCGCACGGTGGCAGCCGCCCGCTGGTCCCCCAAAGCAATCGCCATGGACGCAAATTCAGCGCTCTCTTTATAATGCCATCGATAGTGCACCATGGTGCGAGCAATCCATTCATCAAAGTACTCTTCCAAGATGTGCGTCAATATACCCAACGGTCCGGGCGGAAACATTTCTCGCCCTGGAAAACGGGTATCAAGCATCCGTATGATTGGCGTCGTATCTGCAATCATCCAGTTTTCAGGCGTGTGTAGAACTGGAACCTGGTGAGTTCCTGATCGTGTTTCGATCAACTCCGAATCGTTCTGTCTTTTCTCAGCAAATGTAAAATCAGCGCCATAAAAAATCATAGCCGCCTGAAGCTTACGGCTGAAATAAGAAAGCGGTCCTCCATAAATCGTATAGTTTTGACTCATTACCCACTTACCAATATTGAAAGCTCACCCACGCCAGCGAGGCTTGCTCTAATATCATCGCCTCGCCTTATCGGGCCAACGCCCGCTGGAGTGCCAGTAAAAATCAAATCACCTGAACGTAGACTGAATAACGCAGAGAGACGGGATATCACTTCCGGCACTTTCCAGACCAGTTGATTGACATTACCGTCCTGACGAATTTCGCCATTGATACTAAGAGAGATAGCCGCGTCGTTAATCTCGCCGGTTTCCTCTATGGAGACGATATCTGAGCAAGGCGCTGCATGAAGAAATACCTTCCCTGCTTCCCACGGTCGACTCTTTTCTTTGGCTTCAGCCTGCAGATCACGCCTTGTCATATCTATCCCCACGCCATACCCATACACCAATTCCATCGCATCCTCTACTGATACATCTCGCCCACCCCGGGCTAGGGCCACAACGAGTTCCACCTCATGATGTACATCGGAAGATAAGGGCGGGTATTCCATCTCACTGCCACTACCGAGGACTGCATAAGCGGGTTTCATAAAGAAAAATGGCAATTCCTTATCAGGATCACCTCCCATTTCTACCGCATGGTCAGCGTAGTTCCTTCCCACGCAATAAACCTGATGTAAAGGGAAAACACCACCTCCTTTTACGGGCAACTCAATAGTTTCAGGTGGCTCGATTACGTAGCTCATAGACTCTCCCAAATAATGGCAGTGAGTAGTTTACTAGAGGCACAACATCTGCGCGACCGACTGCTTTAGGCGTACCCACATGATTTCGGGCAGAGTACCCTGACACAAAAGATAGTTGTCGGCCATCTGAAGAATCATGTCGGAGCGTTCAAGGCTTTCTAATCAGTGAAGGATAATAATTATCGTCTTATCCGCGAGCACTGTATTTATTAACCGTTACAGCTTTTCGTCACTCTGCGATCCAGCACACTCCCCTAGGCTCTTGCATGAGAATGTAAGGCTCACGAATCGCGGGCGTACGTATCCCGTAGTGACTGTTTTGTGAGTTGAAATTATTGGTAACAAGTGGTTTATCGGCATGAATTAAACTTAGCTTTTGATGTACGGGTATCTTGGCCTGCCGTAGTAAATATCAAGCACGAGAGCGACATGTTTTCGCCCAACTGCCCATCTTCCTTATATTAACTCAATGCCACGCTATCCGTGGAATCAGCTAAGAGCTTTGCTGTTAAGGAGCTTCGAAGCGATACCCCGCCTTTCGCGCGGTCTGAATATAACTGGGCTTTCTAGTGTCAGGCTCCAGTTTTCGGCGAAGTTCGGCGATATGAGTATCTACTGTGCGGGTAACCACCTGCCCCTGGTGCCCCCAAACTTCGGAAAGGAGATGCTGTCTGGATACCACTCGACCCTTATGCTCAATCAGCGCCAGCAATAAATCCAGCTCACGAGGTGCCAAATCAACCCGCTCACCACCTTTAAGTACGATGCGCGCTGCTACATCGATTTCCAGCTCACCAACCTTGATTACTTCAGGGTATGGTTCTCCCCCGCTGCGACGCAGCAGTGCTTCGACCCTTGCCAGCAACTCCATCAACCCAAAAGGTTTGGTGACGTAGTCATCTGCTCCTAATTTCAGTCCGCGAACCTTATCGACCTCTTCCTGACGAGCGGTAAGCAAAAGTATTGGAAGCTTGCTCCCCGTCTTGCGTATTCGCTCCAGTACATTCAATCCATCCAGCTCTGGTAACGTCAGATCGAGAATCATTAGATCCGGTGGATTACTCGTCGCCATTTCCAAACCCGTTTTCCCATCATGGACTACGGATACATCGTATCCTTCAAACTCAAGGTTATTACGTAATCCAAAAGCAAGATCTTCGCTGTCTTCGACGATTAAAATGTTCGTCACGTTGTACTCTCTTGTACTGCCTCAAATCCGATTATAAACCGGGATCCACCACCTTTTCTCTCGGTCATACTGACATATGCGGTCTGCAGCCGCGCTAGTTCATTAACGACCGCAAGACCAATACCTGTGCCGCCAACCGCTTTTTTCGAGACATCGTGAGAACGATAGTACGGCTCCCAAATACGGCGCTTTTCTTCCTCGGAAACACCAGGTCCCCGGTCTTCAATCGCCACATTTATCAGGCCAACGCTGCGAGATAGATTTATATCAACGTTCTCACCCATTGGACTGAACTTCACGGCATTATCCAGCAGATTTACAAACATCTGCGTAAAAGCATCAACGTCGAGCTTAACTTCGACGTCATCACCAATCTCGCTGGTAATCACTAATTGACCATCACTCATCATTGGTCGAAATTGATCAGCAACCGCTCTAACAAGAGGATAAAGAGGCTGACTTACGATATTGACTTCGGTCTGACCCCGCTCAACTCGAGAAAACTGCAGAATATTGTCAACCAGATGAGATAATCGCTGCGCCTCCTTGTCGATCACCTCCAGCGATCGTTGACGATCTTCTTCTGTACGCATCCTCCCTAACATAAGGGTCTGCGCAAACATCATGATCTGGGCGAGAGGTGTTCGCAACTCATGAGAAACCCGAGACACAAAATCAGCACGGAGATAAGCCATCGAGCGTTCCTTATAGAGCAGCACCAGGGCAATCACTATCAACAATGCTGCGATAAACCAAAGACCGCCGAATACAGCAACCAAGTCCCCGTAGATAAATGGTAAGCGTGCCTCGGGTAGGCCACCAATAATGAGCGATGCCCCTACCTCTGGATCAATTCCCAGTACCAGTCTCATGTCACCATAGATCGCATAAGATTCATCATCGAAAGTACGATCGATCAACAAACTATCCGGTTTAAATATCCCCTGGGTATAAATCACGTCCTCGCCGCTGAGCAGCTTTACAAAAATACTTTCGTTCACTAGCTTGCCATCAGTCAACGAACCAGGCAGCAAGGGCCTGGACGTCACTAAACGCTCTAGCCAACCCAATGCTTTTTCGTTATTGATCCAGACGCCTATAATCAACCGTCCATTTTCTGCGTCGAACATGGAGTAGATGAAATTGTAGTGCTCATCGGCTTTTCTATGGAATGTTTCTACAAACTTGCCCGGGCTACGGTCTACCTCTATCGATTGTAGCTCCGCCAACAACTGCCTGGTGATGAACTCAGGGGGAGGTGAATCAGTCATCTCCAGATAATCTGTTGCGGGACTGTAGCGAAAAAAACTGTGCGCCAACTCTAATCCTTTGTCTACGTCTGAGACTCCAGTGCGTTTTTTCTGCTTGAAAAGTTCGGTACTGGGAAGCGGCCTGTCCACGGGTGCACGTATCAGGTAAGCCAGCAAGGGGTAAAAACCATTGTTTAAGACAGAGGCACTGCGACGAACAAACTCGTCTGCAGCGAGTGAAGAATAGTCTTTTAGAACATCCTCGACGAGTTTTTGCTGGGTTGTTACCGCAATGTAGGTCTGGTGAGTCAATAGGCCAATCATAAGTAGACTGGCCAGCAACATCCCAGCAATCACAGTAGTTCTGAATTTCTCTCTTAAGCGTAATGACGCGATCATATTCCCGAGAAAGTGCGTTAAACAGAAGGACGATCAAAACAATGGAAAAAATACGCAGCTTTTACAAGTGTTTCTGACAAATCTCTAACATTTTAGTGAGCTAGGATATAAAAACGTCTATCCCCAACGACCACACGAAGAAGTGTGCTATGTTTCCAGTTCGTAAAAAATCGAAGAGCACAACAATGTATGTAATCGATATGTCCACACTCAAAAAGGAAGGTGAATTTGGCTCCAAGGCCTGGGGTGAAGCCTGCGCTTCGGCGGCAGTTAAAATTCTTGAAACAGCAGATATACCAGATGACTTCGAGTGGGCATTTACCGAATGCTACACACATCCACCAGCCCGCCTGATGGAAGGTGGCCGAGAGAAGGCCGGTTACTACATCATTGTTAAAGACGGCAAGGTCTGGGGCGGTGATGGTGAGCCCGAGGAGGCCCTCGCTATTCGCGGCTTTCACATTCGCGCCAGGTGGGCGGCTCTCTGTAATCAATCAGGCGCGTTCTATGGAAAAGAAGGTGGTCGAAAACGTGGCGAAGGTGAACGCGCCATGCGCGAGGCTATAGAAAAATATGTCGGCTGCAAAAACCCCTATAGTGAGGAGCAACCTTCAGAAATGTGGTGGCCCGATACCGTCAGTGGACCACTGATGGCGGGTTCGGAAGAAGGTAATGGCCTGCACAACATTGCCGCAACGATGCAGATTCAGTCTCCTGAATTTGCAGACTGGCCTGTTACAGAAATGCGCGTGCCCATCTTTGACGAGATGAACGACGAGCAGAAGAAAGATTTTATCAAACTCCTTGCCATCGACATGTAACAACTATCGTCTCGACAACAATGTGTTCGTTCATTGCTCATAGGCTATACAGGAATTGGGTTACGGTATTTTGGCTTGTACTCTTAGCCCAATCTGCTCTCGCTGCATCCTACCCCAATGCGGAGCGTTATCGACCAACCATCGAGGAATTCCTTAAATCTGAGGAAGCAACCCCGNTATCAAAGGGGGCCATCGTCGCTACCGGCAGCTCCAGTATGCGTGGCTGGCATTCGAGAATTGCTGTTGATCTCGCACCACTCACCATAATTCCTCGTGGGTTTGGTGGCAGCAACATGTACGACGTACGTTACTTTTTGCTTGATCTTGTGTTGCGGCACGAACCTCGCGCAGTCATGATTTATGAAGGGGACAACGACGCAGCGNTGGGNGCAANTTCAGAACAGGTAATACTGCACTTCCAGGCAATTGTGGAAAAGTTGCATATCAAACTGCCAGAGACACGCATATACGTGCTGGCCGTAAAACCGAGCCCAGCTCGATGGCATCTCTGGCCAATAATGTCTGAAACCAACAAACAACTCGCTGCGCTAAGCGAAGCGAATCCCCTTGTAACCTTTATAGATGTGGCAACACCAATGCTGGGAGCAGACGGTCGACCGCTGACCTCAATCTTTGTCGAGGATATGCTGCACATGAATGACAAAGGCTACGATATCTGGCGGGACGTAGTCCGCAAGGCAATCGTTAAATCGGAGGAATCCTACGAGTGACGCTCAAAGTTGCCGGTGCAGGCTTCGGACGCACAGGGATGCTTTCGAATACGGCAAACGAGGTCCGCTAGGTTTTGTGGACGTAGGTCAGAAATGGACTAACAAGAAACGGTACAAGGGTGTAAGTACCTGCTAAGACTGGTCCCATGAAACTAACCCAATCGTTAGCTTTGAGATCGGCCTAGCGAAATTCAGCAAATGCGGCCGTAGTTGCCCCATACCTTCTGTCCTTTNCTTCCTCGCGCAGAATCGCCAGTTCAGCCGCAAGCGCATCACGNCCNGTCTGAGCTTCAGGATCNGTCGGATAATAGGCGAGTTCAGACTCCGGCTCTCCAGCCACTCGGGTTCCCAACAGCACACGTGCCTCATTGGTGTAGTCATAGGGGATTGCACGATGCAACAGGCAGCGGTTATCCCAGAAAAGCGTGTCGCCCACCTGCCACTTATGGGAGTACACCCTAGATTCATCGGCAGGCACAAACTCCAGTAACGACTTTAGTAACGCTCGACTCTCCTCTCTGGGTAGTCCCTGAATGCCAAAAGCGTGTCGTGCAACAAAAATATTCTTTACCCCAGTTTCCGGATGTTTCTTCACCAACGGCCGCAGGTACGCCTCACCGTGATAAATTGTGTCCTTGTCCTCTGGCGGAAAGTCGCCAATGTCATTGGCCTGAGAAAATTGGTTAGAGTGATACGCACTAAGATCCTCAATACGATCTTTGATCTCCTGATCGAGCGCCGCGTAAGCCGCCCTNGCATCAGCNAGTTCAGTTTCCCCGCCTTTTTCTGGCGCTTTTACAGCAGANAACATGGCGCATTTGCTGCTGATTGGTTTATAAGTGGAATCTGTGTGCCAAGCCTCATTGCCTAAGTTCATGCGCATGCGCTGTGACTCTATNTCAAAAATCTTGCCGAAGGAGCCACCTTCCTCTTTCTCGGAGTTGGACATTGGATTAGCAGCAAACTCCAGTTCACCAAAACGTTCGCCAAACGCAACGTTCTCTTCATCTGTCAGGAACTGACCAGAAAATAACAGGAAACCATATTCAAGAAACGCGGCGTTAATTTCCGAAAATTCGTCGTCGCTGAGGTCCGGCAACCTGATATCGGTAACAACCGCACCAAATACNTTGTTTTCAATCGGATTGATATTCATTAAGTTCGATTCGCAACTGATGTGAGAAACAAATGATACATTGATCCGCTGATAGGGNACTAAACCTAATCCNCCCCACCGACATACTGGTANTCNCGATANTGNAGGTTAACCATCTCATCGACTTTCATCANCCCCAGTGCCCGTGCTTTGATGCGGAACTGCATTGCTCCTGGTACTGCAGGACCGTTTAGCCCCGCCTGAACAAACTCCATCCTAGTGACAAACTCACTGACTTTGAAACCGAATCGAGGCTTAAAAGTGCCGTCACTACGAATGTCGATAAACTCTATCGAACCACTACGTTTATTAATTTTCATCTCACCATTGAGCTGAGCCATGAACTTCCCGTTATCCCCTTCCCCGCCAGGAATAAAGTCAAATAACCAATAGTCTTCCGTCTCCTCCATGAGTGACAATGAACCCGGTGTNACCATATTTACANGGGTTCCTCGTTTGCCCTTGCCGCGACCATCTTCATTCGACCTCTCTTCAATATACTGCGCAATAGCTTCGGGCGTTGGACTCCTACCATCCACAGATAACAACTGCCATTTCTTGTCGCGCCGAGGATCGAATCGCGCGAANGTNGTAACNCCACCAAACTCCCGCTCTTCCGTAAACGCCCAGTTATCNCGATAGTTATCATCCAATTCTGTCAGCGCTCGCTGCAGAATTTCACTATAGTCAATGGCAAATGAGTAAAGGGGAAGANCGCTAAGTAATAAACAAGAGAGGCGCACGCTAATCATTTCTTTGACTTAAAACTAAAGGTAAACAGGCAGGTCGCTTAAGCCGACACAGCACTGCCCAATCTGCCNTGAATGATTTCCGCAGCTTCAGATATGATGCCATTAATTAGCTCTGCGACCGTCGGGATATCATGAATTAAGCCTGCAACCATGCCACAGGACCAAGCCCCGACTTCCATATCCCCGTCCTGCATCACCCTTGGATAAACACCCGCTACTTCTTCCATGATGTCTTCAAACTTCAGATCCGCACCAAGACGCTGTTCTTTCTCAATTAGCTTTTCCACNGCATCATTGGTAAGAACCCGTTCCGTATTCCGTAACGGACGCATAATCAGTCTCGTATCCAGTTCCGAGGCACTAACCAACGCCTGTTTCACATTCTCATGGACCGGCGCTTCTTTGGTCGCAATAAATCGAGTGCCCATATTCATGCCCTCCGCCCCCATGGCCAATGCAGCTACTAGNCTACGCGCGTTAGCCATACCACCTGANGCGACAAATGGAACCGAGAGCTCTTCGGCAGCACGAGGCAAAAGAATAAAATTTGGCACATCATCTTCACCAGGATGACCACCACACTCAAACCCATCAACTGACACCGCATCGCAACCGATGCGCTCTGCCTTTAGCGAGTGCCGAACCGAAGTACACTTGTGGATTACTTTAACATCAGCTTCCTTCAACATTGGTAACCATTCCTGTGGATTGTTACCTGCGGTTTCGACCACTTTCACGCCACTTTCAACAATCACCTTAAAAAGCCCAGCATAGTCCGGCGGATTCAACGAAGGTAGAAAAGTCATATTCACACCGAAAGGCTTATCGGTCATTTCTTTGCATCGATTGATTTCGTTTTCCAGTTTCTCAGGTGTACCCTGAGTCAAGCCAGTGATAATGCCCAAGCCACCCGCATTGGATACTGCCGACGCCATTTCCGCTAATCCAACAAAGTGCATGCCACCTTGGATGATTGGATGTTCAATACCAAACAATTCTGTTATACGCGTTTTCATTATTGTGCTCATGCATTAAGAGAGACGAAGTGTATCAAAAATGGACATATTTAATGCTCTTTCGCTGGTGTCGAATACTTTTCCTTCCACGTAATGGAAGTCGGCGCTGGCCTAGGGATAATGTCAGCATGGTTGCACGATGACTGTTGTGATCTAGTGTCTTTTGACGATGCCCTGTTTTTCAGTGCTCGTCTCGCGTTCAACGATGTCAATGAAACCAGTGGCTCTGCGGCATGATCATCGATCCATCCAATAATAAGAAATTATTCAGTGTTGGGGGGAACACGGTCCAATAATCTCCTTAAGCGCGCGCGTAGGATTCGAATGTTTTACAGCGAGTTTGGCGGGAACTCTTAGCTCGAAGGGCATTATCGGTAAGGATCTCGACAATCAGGCACTACCACTGGGCTCAGGCACCCAGATTAGGTTCGCCACACTTACCGCAACGACTTGCGCACCGCACCGAAAACCTACAGCCGCGCAACACAACGGTTGATCGCCTCTGATTCTTTGCACGCCCGATCAATCCGGAAGGATTGCCCTCCCCAAAGGCTCAAGGGAGAGAACGCTATTTCTAAATATCCTTCATTAACGGTAACCTTGGTAAAACCCAGACTTGCTCGTGCATAGAACTGCAACTTCTCTACGTATGGTTCATTAGTGCTCACCTGATCAATATGTTGGGTAAGTCCGTAGGGCTTTTTGCCACCAGCGCCGGATACCAGGTAGATTGGTTCCCCTTCCTTACCAATCAACTGCAGATTGTGCGCGTGTCCACTGATATAAAGGTCGACACCAAGATCTGATAGTCCGTGCATCTGCTCAAGGAGCAGTTCATTGTCACCATAGACCTCGTCGAACGACCGAATCGTGTGATGACTCGCGACCACTGTCCATACTGCACTGTCGCGCGCGTGCTCTATTTCTGCTAGTTGGGGCTCAAGGGGCAAGGCGGTATCGATTACGAACAGTCGCATCAAAACCTGTTCTTCGACCGTGCCGAAATCTTTCCGATAGGACATGCCGGGCATCATCCAGCGACCCGTACCGAGCCCCCGTTGAGAATAGTCGACCTGCGCTTGGGCATTGCCCATATGGTCGTGATTACCCAGCATCGCATAAAAAGGCATACTCATCAGGCAGGGACCATCATAGACAAATTCGAAAAATTCATCCCATAGGGGATCGTCAACAGACGAAACTCCCTCTTTATAGAAATTGTCACCGAGTAATAGCGTGAAATTCACAGTACGGTCCGCCTGACATGCTCGCTCCAGAATCCATGCCACTGCATGCTGCCTGTAACTACCAGAGCCCTGATCACCTAGGGCAAAAAATGTAATTCGGTCTTCGTCAGTCGGAGGAACTGACATAACGACTTGATTAGACATCTGCTGAATCGCCAGCGTTAGTAACGCAATAGCCAGCAGAAGAATCGGGATAAGTTTAGGACCTTTTAGCATTGATGCCTCATCCGTTAATAATGCCACAATTAGGGCCCATGGTTCACTGGTAGTGTTTACCGGCCACTGAAAGGGTAAAGTGCAACGATCTCCATGTCGGAACAGATAACTGCGTAAACGTTGTGGTCCTGGAAATTAAGTGCATTCCGTAATCGGTATANTAATCGCCATCGCTCTAGTGGTCTTCGTCCAGATCGCCATTGGTTGGCCAAGTGTACTGGCACCCTGGATAACAATCCCGATAAGCGATTTCCTACTACCTACCGCACTACTACTTGTTAGCTATTGGTTACGCAGCCTGCGAATTTCGGATTGGTTCAACGTATCCGCTGGGCCTGCAATTCAAATAATGTTACAGCANAATTTGTGGAACAATCTGATGCCTATGCGTACCGGTGAATTGAGCTTTCCAGTTTTATTAAAACGGCATCTCAACATAGGGCCCACAAGGTCTCTGACGGCCCTAGCATGGTTTCGANTGCTAGATCTGCTTTGCCTNTTAAGTATTCTACTATGNGCATACTGCTGGTTATTAGGCTACCCATGGTTACTTGGAATACTGATAGCAGGATTGNTCATTTCCCTGTCGGTNACACACTATCTGGTCACGCATATCCTGCCCNCTCTGATTGGTTCCGAATCAAGACTTCAGGTGATTGTCGACGCGCTGCAAATAGAACAGGCCAAATTATGGCGCTGTTTACTCTGGTCGTTTACCAATTGGAGTATGAAGCTCTTCGCATTCGCCCTGGTTTTCGCGCTGTTTGCGCAGGTTGATCTCGCAACCGGTTTAATCGCAGCCGTCGGAGGCGAACTTACCAGCGTGCTTCCTATCCACAGCATTGGGGGCGCNGGCACTTACGAGGCAGGTATTGTCGGGCTATCCNTTACCGTCAACCTGGACTACGACTCATCTCTTGCCGCCGGTGTCAACTTGCATCTATTCCTGCTGTCGATCACACTTTTCACAGGGCTGTGNAGCCTAATGCTGCCACGCACATCAGAATCCAAGACATGACAATACAAGTTTCAGTCATCGTACCGCTATACAACGAGGAAGATAATGTCTTTCCATTATCAACCGAGATAGAACAGGCGCTAAGCGATTTCAACTACCCATGGGAAGTAATCTTTGTAGATGACGGGAGTTCCGATGCCACGCGCGAGCGTCTGACAGAAATTTCTGAAACCCTTGGGAACCACGTTAGCGTGGTCGAATTACAACGTAATTTCGGNCAAACGGCGGCAATGCAGGCCGGCATCGATCAAGCCAGGGGAGATATCTTGGTTACCCTTGACGGTGACTTACAGAACAATCCCGCAGATATTCCTGGCATGGTCCAGCGTCTGATCGATGAGAATCTAGACCTCTTGGTCGGTTGGCGCAAAGATCGTAAGGACAATTTTCTACTTAGAAAGCTTCCGTCTGTCATCGCCAATTATCTAATCGGCAGGATGTCCGGCGTCCGGCTTAATGATTACGGTTGTTCACTCAAAGTGTATAGGGGCGAGATCATTAAATCCGTCAGGATCTATGGAGAGATGCACCGGTTTATCCCAGCTTGGGTCGCGACTCAGACGGCAACCTCAAAGATCAAGGAACAGGTGGTCAACCATCGAGCCAGACAGCACGGATACTCCAAGTATGGGCTTTCCAGAACCTATCGTGTTCTGTTGGACCTACTCTCTGTTTATTTCTTTATGTCATTCATGAGCCGTCCAGCGCACTTTTTCGGCCGTATCGGAATTATTCTGGGAGGCATCGGCGGTTTGATACTCACCTACCTGTTTTTCGTCAAAATACTCCTTGGAGAAGATATNGGAGGGAGGCCGCTGCTGCTGACCGGTGTTCTTCTGGTTATCATGTCAATCCAGTTCTTCTGTACCGGTATTCTAGGTGAATTGATGACTAGGACCTACTACGAGTCCACTGGCAACAAACCCTACATTATTCGCGAGAATCTCAGCGTCTCAGCCAGCACCTGGCATCAGAAGTAATTTTNTTGGGTAGCGAGCTCGTTTATTTTGGGAAATGTAGGAGTCGCAATACCATAAGCACCAAGTGCATCTACTACTTCTGGAAGGATACCTCCAAGATAAGGCAACAGGGCTGCGTTTCTCTCAGGGTCAAAGTCATAGTGGAGCATCTCTTCATACGCATCGNCTTTACTCTGTTGTAGGACCAGAGTTTGGTATAGGAACATTACTCCCCCGGTACGCTGCGAACCTGCTGCGCAATGCACTAGCACACGTCTTCCTTCGCTTAACTCATCATAAATGCGCCTGAGCGCACCGATATAGCTNGCGACATCCCCGGTGCCGTTACCATCCAGAGGGAAACGCACCAAATCAACGTCCATTTGACTTGCGATAGCGCGCTCTATGGGTTGATACTCAACAGTACTGACATCTCGCGTCAATGTAACGATAGTATCGATCTGATAATCCTCAATAACCTTTGGCAGCAGGTCCGGATGGATNCGTCCACTCCGGTAGAGGCTATCTTCGATCACTGCGCCAAATCGCTTAGGGAAAATTCGCGGCTTCACGTACTCGTAAAACAAAGCACCTAAAANAAGGAAGACAACCACTGACGCAAATATCAATCGGTAGTTTATGAATCGCTTAGAGGTAATAGCGCTTTCGGACATTCTGCGCATACTACCCNGCATCGCGGGCTTGTCAATCAGGAACAGATCTAACGTTCTCAGATAAAACGTGCAGATTCATGCGTTTAACAGCGATATGTGCTAACTACTGTGAACCAGGAAGCTTGGTGAACGGCCATAGTGCTGGAGTCGTTTCCTTATATCGCCAGTAATCAGGATCTGAAGCCCATGCCTCATCGTTCTGGCGTTCCTGCATTTCGATACCACTTACTTTAGTCAGCAGATAGTANACAAAAAATGGCGACATCAATGTGATCAACTGCCATCCAACNAGTACAGGCAGAGCAATANCTGCAATACCGGTCCACAGTATTATNTCACCCAGATAGTTTGGATGTCTCGACCANGCCCAAAGTCCAGTAGTGATAAACCGACGAGCATTCTCCGGTTTTGACCTGAAAACATGTTTCTGATGNTCGGCAAGCACTTCTATGGTGAANCCAGCACACCAAAGAATNAGCCCCAAGATCGCCCACCCGTCAATCGGGACCTTGTTAACCGACGTAATTGCCACCAAGGCACAGGACGCCGTTATGGAAACCCATATCGCCTGCAGAGTCCAGGTCATTAGGTTGACACGAAAGCTTGGTAATATATCGACAAAGCGCGAATCAGACCCTGCTCTGTGAACACGACGGAATAGAAACGTCCCAAGACGAGTGGCCCATATAATGATAAACGCGCCTAATAAGATACTGCGCGGATCGCCCACCGCACCAAATATCAGTGCAAGGGTCGCCACAGCGACATANGTCACGCTACCCGACAGGTCAAAGAAATGCTCTGTCTGATATAGATAAGAAGGGATAAATGCGAGCCATTGGCATAGGAAAGCGCCCGCGATGCAGAGATCGAATACTGGAATATGTCCAAGCAATACGCCGTCACGTCCTGATACAAGTATGAGCCCAAGCGCTAGGAATGGAGACGCTAGAATGACGATAATTGCTGTGGTTGGCAACGTCATTTCATATCCCAAGGAAAGGTTGTGCGATGCGTTGCGTCAATCCAGAAAATTTCAGGGGGCCATCGACGGCAGCGATACATATACACTCACTGTCATTGGTAACAACTGGTTGGTGCAGGGTCGTATCGTCCGCATCTTCAATATCACCCACCTTAAAGATTGAGTCTTCACAGAAATACGAGCCCTTCAGAACCAGCGTCAGCTCGCTACCGCTGTGGTTATGTTTAGGAAGGACCGTCCCGGGGGCTGCTCTAATCATCAGCATCCTGTCATCGTTTCGCTCTGAGAGCTTGCAAACTTCAAGCCCCTTACCTGCACTCATCCAGTGAAAGCCATCAAGGTGGGTCCCAATATAGTGATCAAAAAACTGTGACAGGTCCGTTACCTTATCACTGCCCCACTCTATAGACTCATCCCGTTTGCTGCCAAGCTGGTGATTAGGCATTTCAAAATTATCCATAGTTGCTTTTTCACCACCGAACATAAATTCTGCCCCAATCTCATCAGCTTTCTTCAATTCGTAGCGGCATTGCGAACATACCGCCAGATGTGCCTGAAGCAAAAGATTGAACGATGGTGACAGTCCACCAGCTGCATAGCTGACAAACCATTCCTGGTCTGGATGATTTGACGAACCCATATTAGTTAACCATTTCCTGTAACCTTTGAAAGCCGATTCGAATTCGGGACTTTACCGTCCCCAGTGGCAATCCAATTTCATCAGCGATTTCCTTGTGTGACATTCCTTTTACGTAACTCATCAAGAGAGGTTGCGACTGCTCCTTGGGCAGCTCCTTTAACAATTTCGCTACCTGGGTCTGAGCAAACTCTGCATCTACGCCGCCGTTACTGACAAAGTCATTACCGCTTTGAAACCGATACTTGTCATTTCCCCGATCAATTCGCGTAGTTTTACGCTGGACATCAATCAATCGATTTCGAACAATGGCATACACCCAGGTACGCGCAGAAGACTTTTTCGGGTCAAAAAGGTCTGCTTTTCGCCAGATGGATAACATCGCGTCCTGCGTAATATTCTCACTCTCGTCGTGCCTGCTGCCCCGACCCATCAAGAACGATTTGATCTTGGGTGCCATCAGGTCGAAAAGTTCAGCATAAGCCTGCTGGCTTTGACTCTTACCTATCGCCAGCAATAAACTGGTCTCGTGATCGAATTCCGGCTCGGATGATTTCTGCATTATCTGTCTCACGGCTCTGAATACGCCACAAGCCTAAGAACGGATCATACTCATCCATTTTAATCAGAAGGACGTACACAAATGCTAATAGAACTACGTATCTCGCTCGTCCGCAAATGAAAAAAATAAAAACCGCAGTGATAGGTAGCGGCATAGCAGGACTAGCCTCCGCTTGGCTAATGGCTCGAAGCGGAGTTGAGGTAACGCTCTTTGAAGCTGACGATCGAGCTGGCGGACACGCACATACCGTATTCCCAAAGATTGAAGAACACGGATCAGCTGTCGCGGTTCCTGTGGATGTAGGATTTATCGTCTACAACGAAGCGACCTATCCCAATCTCACGGCATTGTTCGATCACCTTGACGTACCAACGAAACCCACAAACATGTCATTCGCTGTATCGAATGCCGATGGCCTGGAGTATGCCGGACACGGACTGAACGGTCTTTTCGCCCAGAGAAGTAACATTTTTCGNGCCAGCTTCTGGGAAATGGTAAGCGATATTCGGGAATTCTATGAGAAAGCCCCAACGCTAAAAGTTAGTCCGGACACAACCTTGTTCGAGCTTCTNGAGGACTATTCAGACAGTTTCGCGAAAAACCATCTACTGCCGATGGCGGCGGCGATCTGGTCAACGGACGTAAACGAAGTCGGCTGCATGCAGGCCCGTTCTTTCATCGACTTCTTCATGAACCATGGACTATTNCAACTTCGCGACAGACCAACCTGGTATACCATCGATGGTGGAAGCCTTTCCTACGTAAGGAAAATACTAACCACACCCGGCATTAAGCTTAACCTGAATACGAAAATCACCGAAGTCATAAGAGACTCAAACCAGATTCGTATACACCGGAACGGTATCGTCGATAGATTCGATCACATAGTGATAGCGACCCATGCTGATCAGGCCCTAGCTTTGTTAGACACCCCCAGCGCCAGCGAGCGAAAAATTCTCGGCAATTTTAAATACTCACCGAGCCGAGCCTACCTTCACACTGACCAAAGACTAATGCCCCGAAAACAGCGCGCATGGGCAAGCTGGAACTATCTGGATCATGGCTCGAACGGGNTATGTGTTACCTATTGGATGAATCTGTTACAAAACCTAAACACTGACCATNACCTATTTGTCACGCTCAACCCTCCCTTCACTCCAAAGGGAATTCTGCAAAAGTTTGACTACACCCATCCAATACTAAACAACGCTACGGCGACCGCACGCACGAAACTCTGGGATCTTCAGGGCAATCAGTGNACATGGTTCTGCGGCGCCTATTTTGGCCACGGGTTTCATGAAGATGGCCTGCAATCAGGGCTAGCCGTAGCAGAGGAGATTACCGGCAAGTCTCGTCCCTGGGACAGGGCAAACACCAGAATATTCGTACGAGAGCGCCAAGCAGCAGCATGACTTCAGCAATCTATCGAGGGCTCGTGACACACCATAGGTCAGGTGGCGTCGAACATCGCTTCGTNCACCGTTTGCCCTGGTTCCTATTTGACCTGGAAGAACTGGAAAACCTGAGTATGGGCCGTTTGTTTACAATCAATAGACTAGGAATCGTGAGTTTCCATGACAAAGACCATGGTGCCAGAGACGGTACGNCCTACCGCCAATGGCTCAATCACCTACTGGCTCAACAGGGATTGCGCAACCTGCGTTACAAGGTAATATGCATGCCAAGAATATTTGGCTATGTGTTCAACCCAATTTCAATCGTCTACTGCTATAAGCATGACGACGATAGCACCTTGGCTGCGGTACTTTACGAAGTACATAACACCTTCGGTGAATCCTATGCCTACGTTCAAAAACGCGACGGTCATGATATCCCCACGACAAAACAGCTACACGTTTCCCCATTTTTCAGNATGACTGGCCACTATGAGTTCACCGTGACCGAGCCCGATCAAGATCTTAACGTCGCAATCAGCTACTTCGATGACGAAGGCTCTAGTCTGTTTGCAGGATTTAAGGGTACCGGCATCCCGTTCACCGCACCCAATCTTGCCAAAACTATCGTCCAAGCACCCTTGGCAACTTTAGGTATCACACTTGATATTCATTGGCAGGCCTTTCGACTATGGCTAAAGGGCCTGCGCGTCTACCACAAACCAAAACAGCAGGATGTGCAACATGGATAAAGCCAGAGCATTCGACACTCCGAAAAGGGAAGAAAACTTCGTAGGCCGTCTGGTTAGTAGAGCGCTGGCTAGAAAAATTCATCAGGGTACCCTGACCCTGATATTACCCAATGAGCGGAAAGTGTTCATTGCCGGTGATCTTGCAGGACNCAATGCCGANATCCGCCTACGAAAATGGCGAGTACTGTTCAGACTATTGAATAGAGGTGGCGTGGGCCTTGCCGAAGGCTACCTCGAACAGGATTGGGACACTACTTCATTGCCAGAGCTTCTGGCACTTCTTGCGGACAATCTGTACAAACTTAGCAGCTTCGCCAACGGTTTAGGCCTGCAGCGAATTGTGGATTCATGGGCACACGCAAGAAATCGTAATTCAAAATCTGGTAGCCGAAAAAATATTTCATTTCACTACGACCTGGGCAACGATTTTTATAGAGAGTGGCTCGACCCCAGCATGAGCTACTCTGCGGGAATCTTCGAACAAACCAACGATCTTGAAACATCCCAAAGGGCCAAGTACGCACGGTTATGTAAAGTTGCCGAAGTTAACGATCAACATCACGTGCTGGAGATTGGCTCTGGTTGGGGCGGACTGCTGGAACACCTCGGCAATATTGGTTGTCAGGCCAACGGGATCTCGGTGTCCCGTGAGCAGGTAACCTTTGCGAGCAAACGGCTCTCTGGAGTCGAAAATGTTTCTGCGCACTTCCAGGATTACCGGGATGTCGAAGGCCAATACGATCGTATTCTATCCATCGAGATGTTCGAGGCGGTTGGGGTTGAGTACTGGGATACATTTGCCGAAAGGCTGGCAACCCTATTGACTGAAGATGGTATTGCAGCGATGCAGATCATTACCATCGATGAAGATGCTTTTGATACCTATCGCCGACAACCAGACTTTATTCAGCAGTACGTATTCCCAGGTGGCATGTTGCCAACGTTTAAACAGATTAACGAAGTTCTTAATCGTCAGGGATTGCGTGTCACCGATTTGTATCGCTTTGGTCAGGACTATGCCAAAACACTGGAGCACTGGCGTCAGCGTTTTAAGGCCGCTTGGCCCAGGCTGCAACAGCAGGGTTTCGATGATCGTTTCTATCGACTGTGGATGTATTACCTGTGCTATTGCGAAGCTGGTTTTAATATCGGCAGAACCGATGTGGTCCAGATTAAAATTGAACGATTTCCTACGACAGTTTAGGAAACTGCCGATATCAAGCTCAGCCCAACTGCCTTACATTGAGCTTTCAACTAAAAATAGCAGAGGACAGACATGCGTCAAATGACACAGCGCGAACTCGAAGAAATCAGCGGCGGGTGTGATAAATTGCGCAAAAAGCCAATATAGCAATTCATGTCCAAACCGTTTTACGCCGCCGCATGCCAGATCGATTTTCCTGCAGCAGAAACTCGCTCGGAAATCCCATCTCGGGTCAACAGAATGTGCGAGATTATCGAGCAGACAGTTGTCGGCTACGAGCCCTTCTTTGATGTGCGCCTTCTGGCATTTCCTGAGTTCGCCCATTCTATTCCAGCCTACACCACGGTGAGCGAGCTACTCGAGAAACTGGCGGTAGAGATCCCCAATGAACACACTGAGCGATACATTGATCTCTCGCGCAAACTTGGTTGCTATATACAGACTGGTTCGTTTCTTGAAGTTGATAATGCCTACCCCGGGCACGTCTTTAACACCACGGTGCTGGTCGGGCCAACTGGAATCCTGAGTAAATATCGCAAGATCAATCCCTGGATACCCTGGGAAGTCCATTCCAGCCCTCATGACATCGCCAACTATAAAGAAGACGTATTTCCGGTTGCAGATACTGAGCTTGGCAAAATCTCAGTCGCAACCTGCTATGACTGGTTATTCCCTGAAACGATCCGTGAAATGGCATTTCGCGGGGCGGAAATCATGATACGAATTTCTGCCTACATGGACCCGTGGGGTGCCAGCGAGCCTATGGACTG
Organism: Gammaproteobacteria bacterium; assembly: GCA_002712135.1. Lineage (GTDB taxonomy): Bacteria > Pseudomonadota > Gammaproteobacteria > Pseudomonadales > Azotimanducaceae > UBA7455. The sequence goes on along the minus strand of PASO01000049.1, from coordinate 20,077 downwards.
GTGGACGCTCGTTAACCGAACCCGAGCCCTTGAGAACATGACCTATGTTGTCGCTGCCAACCAAGGCGCCGAGATGCGCAATTACCCACCGTTTAGCTGGCCCGGTGGCAGTATGGTAGTCGATTATGACGGACGTATCCTGGCCCAAGCAGACCCGGGACCTGGAGAAAAGGTTGTGGTCGCACCAATTGATATTGGTGCATTGCGACATGAGCGGGAGCGTCGACTGGGCCACGATACCATCGCACACTCTCGCAATGGTCTTTATGAGTATCTATCTACAGAAAAACTGGCACCTGCAGATTCAGACATAAGCATTGACTCCCTGGAAAAAAGAATTCGTCAGGCGAAGTTAAAAGGCTCAGAGTGAATCTGCCAGCGATTCAACAATTTCCGGTATGTGCGCTTCAACCCCTCGCCAAAATGGCAGGCATAACACACGCTGGCCGATATCCTCACTTGCAGAGAGATCTCCAGACATTCTAATTCTGTCCCTATATCCTGACAACGTTTGAATTGCAGGGAAGTATTCGGCTGAAGCAATACCTTGTTTCGCTAGCTGGCCTTTCACACGGTCCCTATCAACACCATCAGGTAATAATACCGGAAAGGTAAACCAGCTCCGCGGCGAACTCGGTGAAAGCAGATGTACTTCCGGTATAGCGGTAAATGCGTCAATGTACCGTTGTGCTATTCGCTGACGTTCACTAATCCGTGCATCCAGTGATGCTAACTGGGCCCGTCCTATTGCTGCAGATAACTCTGACCCCCGGAGAGAATACCCGACAATAGGATTAGGCTCTTCACCACGCCCCTGGTTTACCATCGCTCGACACCTAGCCAGAAGCGAAGAGTCATTGGAAATGACCATACCACCCTCCCCAGTTGTTAGAGATTTATTGGGATAAAACCCAAATACGCCCGCATCACCAAAGGAACCCATCTTCTTTCCACCATAATCCGCCCCTATCGCCTCACAGGCATCTTCAACGACAGTTAGCTTGTGCGCACGTGCAACATCCAGTATCTCCGACATGGGAGCTGGCAAACCATACAGGTGCACTGGCATGACTGTCCTGGTTCGAGCAGAAATTGCATCCTTTATTCTATTAGGATCGATGTTTGCGCTGTCTCTATCAACATCAACCAGTATCGCAGTTGCACCAACAGCGAGAATTGCGTTGACCGTACCGACAAAAGTCAGCGCCGGCATAATAACCTCGTCACCGCTACCCACTCCCAAAGAATGCAACGAAATCATTAGCCCGGAAGTCCCGGAATTAACCATCACTGCACCAGCCACATCATGATAGTCGGCAATGGCCTGCTCAAACTCCCGCATTTCTTCACCCAGCGCCAGGCGGCCACTCTCCATCACCCGTGATACGCCTGCGGTCTCGGCAACCCCAATGTCAGTGCGGGCAAGAGGAATTCGATCGGTCACTGCATTGAATCCTGAATAAATGAATCCTGCTCAGCACCCAAAGACAGTGCACGTTTACGTAACAACGTCTGACGATCCGGTGCGCTCGCGAGCACGTCAACAATTCGTAGACTTGCAGACCCATCGCCGTAGGGATTTCTAATGTCCTTGATGGCTAAAACAAACTCTGCTGAAGTTGCTTTCTGCATAGCCCTAGTGATTTCGCCAATATCTGCGGTGGCATCTAGGACGTTAGCGGCTCGGGTACGCCCGCATTGTCTCTCGCCAACGTCTACCGTAGGCAATCCTAAGCTTGCTGTTTCCATAATCCCGCTCGACGAGTTACCTATCATCAATGAAGCATGGGATAGCAGGGACCAATAGGTCAGATGATCAAGGTTTACATACAAGCGAGCATCATCTCTCCCTCGGCAAAACTCCCTGATACGTTCAACCACTTTCGAGCTTCCTACATCAGCATTGGGGTAGCAGAATATTAATTGTCTTTCCCAGGACGTAAGAGCACTAAAGAGAGCACCCAATTCGGAAGTAGTATCTTCGTTAAGTGTGACCGGGTGGTACACAACCACACAATAATGATCTGTAAGTAACGCCCCCAAGCCGCGCTGCAGTTCTTCCCTGTCTGGCAACCGACTGTGAGACAGATGATCGAGAGATGGTGCACCACTACAGGTCACCCGCCATGCTTCTTCCCCCATCGCCAGCACGCGATGCTTCGCATCATCAGTTGGCGTGAAATGCAGATGAGACATCTTCGTCAGCGCATTCCTTACTGCATCATCAATCGCTCCTTCACTAATATCGCCACCCTCTATATGGGCAATCGGGATACGAAGGGCCAGCGCCACCGATGCCGGTGCCAGCATTTCATAACGGTCCGCAACTAACAACAAAATGTCGGGTCGTAGATCCCCAAGCACTGGCGTCAGCTGGCTGACAGCACTACCGATAGTCCGCGCCATAGCTTCATCATTGTCTTCAGGATCAAGGCAATCCAACGCCGCAGTAATAGAGAATCCATCAGCTCGAATCTGCTTGACGGTCTCTCCAAAACTCGCAGACAGATGAGCACCCATGACAATCAGATGGAGCTCCAAATCTGGATGAGCCACAATTTCCTTTAACGGCCAATATAAATGACTATAGTCAGCCCTCGAGGTGGTGACGACCGCAACATGACGTTTCAAGATAAGAGACACTTTGACGACCTAAAAGCTCCTAAGGTATCAGAAGTGAATGATTCATCAACTATGCTGCTCTGAATACATGGGTAAACTGATGTGACTAAACCGAGTATCCCTCATCAGTAAGCGGCATGCTTCTGACGCGCTCTCCTGTGGCCGCAAAGATCGCATTGCCCACAGCAGGCGCTAGCGGGGGTAACCCTGGCTCCCCCAGCCCGGTCGATGGATTATCACTCTGGATAAAGTGTACATCGACCTCGGGGGCTGCCGGTATCCGTAGCACAGGATAGTCATGCAGGTTCGACTGCTCGATACGGCCACGTTCCATCGTAATCTTTTGCCCTACCATCGTACTCAACCCGTCAATAACAGAACCCTTAACCTGAGACAAAGCACCACTCATGTTGATAATCGGCCCAACATCTACCGCCACTGTGACCTTGTGAACCGTTAGCTTCTTATTCTCATCAACGGACACTTCCGCGACTTCCGCAATATGTGCCGCATGACTGAAGTGAAACGCAAGGCCAAGACCGCTGCCCTTTGGCAATTTGCGGCCCCAGCCCGCTTTTTCAGCCGCAAGCCGCGTAACACCCGCTGCCCGTCCCGTATTCAGGGAACGAATGTTTCCCGGGCGGAGCCATTGTGGTTCCCCAATAACCTCCAGCAGGAATTCCAGATGGTCACGCCCTGCCAGATGTGCCAGTTCATGAATGAAACTTTGTACAACGAATGCATGAGTATTTGCCCCGGGCGCACGCCATGGTCCGCAGGGGGTATCGATCTCCAGGTATGTGGACGTGCCTCGTACGTTGTCCAGGGTAGGCAGTGGCAATTCTGCTCTGCCGAAACGAGAACCCGAGGTTGGTTTACCGTTTTGTCCCATGCCAATGTAGTGCTGGTCCCATGCGACGAGTTTGCCCTGCTCGTTTACAGCACCTTTCAACCATTGAAATCCGCCGGCACGGTAGTAGTCATGCTGGATGTCATCCTCTCTCGTCCACGTCAGCTTGACCGGCTTGCCTACGCGCTTTGATATTTCGACTGCCTCGCAGACGAATTCGGTACTAAAGCGTCTGCCGAAACCACCACCCAATCGCGTGACGTGAACCTCCACTCTATCTGTATCAACACCATAGAGACTGCTAATTGTCGAAGGAATGCCCGATGGACCCTGCGTTGGCGCCCAGATTTCAACTCTATCTTTGCCACCACCTGCACCTTTAACATATGACGCCGTGCAATTCATCGGCTCCATACAAAAATGGGCTACAAACGGGTAGGTATAACTCCCCTCAATAACCTTGTTGGTCGTTTTCCGAAACTCCACCTCAACATCGCCTTTCTTGAGGACAACATTATCACCCTCTTTACCCCGCAGCTTTCTGGCAGTTTTTACAAGTTTCTTCCAACTATCATTTGAAGCAGTTGACTTGTCCCATTTGACCTTTAACGCTCCCTCCGCATTGAAAACCGCCCAAGTACTATCGCCAACAACGGCAATCCCAGGGAGTAACTGTCTAACCTGACCATTGCCTTGCACAACAAAAGCATCAATGATCCCTGGCATCTTCTTGATTTCATCGACGTTAGCTCGTGCAATACCTCCACCAATCGCGGGACACTTATAGTAGGCAGCGTACACCATGTCTGGCACCTCGGTGTCGATACCAAACATCGCCAGTCCGGTTGTGATAACCAAATTATCCACCCCGGAAACCGAGGTACCGATAATGGTGTAATCCTCAGCATCCTTGAACCTCAGGGAGTCCGGATCTGGCACTGGCTGCTTAACCGCCAAAGCCGCCAGTTGCCCAAAGGTCAGCTTTCGTCCAGATATATGAATAATCTCACTATTTGCAGCTTTAAATTCCTCTCGAGGTAACTCCATCGACTCCGCGGCAGCGCCAATCAGCATCTCCCTTGCAGAGGCTCCCATCCGTCTCATATGATCAAAACTGGACGCAATAGACATTGAGCCGCCAACCCATTGCGAACCGTATTTCTTATCAACACCGGACTGCAGTACTAACACGTCCTCCCAATTTGCACCCATCTCTTCTGCAACGATCATCGGAAGTGATGTCTTTACACCCTGCCCCATATCTGGGCGTGCGGAGTAGATCGTAATGTTGCCGTCCGAAGACAACTGGACGAAGGCATTGAGCTCGCCAGAACCGACCAACGTACCCAATTCTTTGGCATTAAGTTGCGGTGCGGTCGCCGCTAAAACTAAGCCTCCCCCGGCGATGCCGCTCAGCTTTAGAAAACTGCGTCGAGTGATACCTGTCTTATCGAATGCTTTACTAACTTCCCGAATAAGATTGTTCTTCATTAACTCACCTCCGGCTCCCAGTGCGCGACCACCGCATCACTTTCAACGTGCCGCGAAGCCTGCGCAGTTCTGGCGGCTGCATGTATTGCTTCGCGGATACGAAGATAGGTCCCACACCGACAATAGTTGCCAGCCATTGCGAGATCGATATCGTCATCGCTTGGATCAGGGTTCTGCTCCAGAAGAGCAGCTGCCGACATTATCTGACCAGTCTGACAATAGCCGCATTGTGCTACGTCTTTATCGATCCAAGCCTTCTGCAAAGGATGCAGTCTCGCGCCATCGGCGAGGCCCTCTATACTTTTTATCTGGGCGTCCCCTACGTCTGCGACACGCACCATACAGGATCGAATCGGCGCGTCATTCATATGCACCGTACAGGCACCACAAAGGCCAATACCGCAGCCATATTTAGCACCAACCAGACCAAGACGGTCCCTAAGAACCCAAAGTAGAGGCATATCCTCGTGAGTCTCCACTTTTCGGGTTTCACCGTTAACATTCAGTTTATATGTGGACATGACAACTCCCATAGTTACTAAACAAAAAAACACTAGCATTACGGTACCACGTCCGTAAGCGCGTAAGAATGCCACTGATGTTGAAATTCAACGTCATGACAATCTGCGGCAAGCACTTCAAATTTTTCTGCATCTAATTGTAATAATAATTAAGTGCGGCAACCGGCACGATGCTCACCACGCGACTACGATACGGCGGCATATGCGAAAAATGTAACCTAATCAACAGGTATAACATGCCAACAATGATCATAAACGGCAAAGCAATACCCCTGAGAAATATCAAAACCCCTAATTCTGTTGCATAAAACTCGTACAATGCCCCACCACCGCTATATTGCATCTGGAATCGGACTGCAAAGAAAATAGCGGCTCCGAGTGTAATTCGCCTCGACATTAACTGAAACCTTTCCCCCGATACAGCGCACGGCACGCATTATAATTAACCAGAACTTTTTCGTTATTCTCCACTAGTGACCCAACGGTATTACAGAATCAAAAAGCACCATATATACCCATCACCATGATATTCGGGCCAAGGCCCGTTACAATGCGCGCTCTCTTTGAAACTCAACTACCCAGGTAGAAAAACAATATGGCCGAGAACAGACAGGTATTAATAGACTCATTACCGGAAGACAAGTTATCTGAATCAAACTATCGATTAGAAACGACGCCGATCCCCGAACCGGGGAAAGATGAAGTACTCTGCCGCACCCTGGTAATAACGGTTGCCGCAGGCAGTAGAGCAGGACTGCAGGGAAGCGCAAGTTATGCGGGCGGTCCAAACGTCAATGTTGTGATGGGTGGTACTGGTGTCGCACGAGTAGAGAAATCAAATTCCGCCATCCTTTCTCCCGGCGATCTAGTCGTTTGTGGCACGGGCTGGCAGGACTATTCAGTCCACAATGCGGATGGTTTGCTTAAGATCTCGGACGATGTGGATCCTGCACACTACCTCGGAGCACTTGGGACCAACGGACTCACGGCCTATTTTGGCCTATTAGACGTGGGCGAACCGAACGAGGGCAACACCGTGCTGGTATCGGCCGCTGCTGGTTCCGTGGGGCACATGGTTGGGCAGATAGCGAACATTAAAGGTTGCCAGACCGTGGGAATCACCAGCACACCGGAGAAATGTCAGCAGCTAAAGGCAAAGGTTGGCTTTGACGCAGCCTTGTCCTATAGGTCCGAGGACTTTCGCGGCGAACTAAAAGATACCTGCGCAAACGGGGTCGATATTTATTTCGACAATACAGGCGGAGATATTCTTGGTATGGCATTGCGTCGCATGAACGTACATTCACGTATTGTCTGCTGTGGCGTAGTATCGCAATACGACACATCGAACCCCGGGGCTGCCCCAACCGGGATCCCAGGTCTACTCGTCAACAAACGAATTCGTATGGAAGGATTCTTGATCTTCGATTACGCCAGTCAGTTTGAGACAGCCAGAGAGGAGATAAAGGGATGGATAAAATCCGGCACACTGACCCCGCTAAACGACGAGTTCGACGGGCTTGATAAAGCGCCTGCTGCGTTCGTTGATTTGCTCGCCGGTGGAAACATCGGTACTCGAATTGTACGTATAGAGGACTGAACGATTGAAAGCTGTCCTATGTGAAAAATTCGGCACCCCTAAGGATCTCGTCGTAAAGGACATCGAGCCCCCTGACCCACCCGCACCCGGCGAGGTGCAGGTAAATCTAAAAGTCCGAGGTATTGCATTCAGCGACCTGGTGCGCATGGCGGGCGATTACCAAGATAAAAGGGAACCACCCTATGTCGTTGGCGGTGACGGCAGCGGGGTCATCACGGCAATCGGCGATAACGTCGACGCATTCACGATAGGAGATAAGGTCATCGCCTCTGGGGGCTGCGTAGAAATCGTAAACGTTTCCGCGTCCACCGTGACAAAGCTACCTGACGATATCGACCTCGAGGCGGCAGCTGCCTTTGGCAACAACTACCTGACCGCACTCCATGGCCTAAACCTTGCACGACTAAAATCTGGAGAGACATTGCTAGTCCACGGTGCCGCGGGTGGTGTTGGGCTTGCGGCCGTCGACCTCGGCAAACTGATGGGTGCCAGAGTAATCGCCACTGCGAGCTCCGATGCCAAACTTGAAGTTGTTAAGGAATTCGGTGCCGATGAAGTAGTCAATTATAGTGATGGTTTTCGTGAGCAGGTTAAGGAACTCACTGATGGCCTGGGTGCTGATGTGATTTACGATCCTGTCGGCGGAGATGTATTCGACGAATCCATGCGATGCATTGCTCCCTACGGCAGAATCCTCATTGTTGGTTTTACCAGCGGTCGAGCAGCGCTCGCAAAGACTAATCACCTACTGGTAAAAGACGCCACCGTCATCGGATATTCCGTCGGTAGTCTGCAACAGAGACGACCCGAGCTTGCCAAGCAGTATGCTGATACCTTAATGGACTACCTCGTTCAGGGGCGTATCAAACCGTATATCTCCCACCGGTTCACCATGGATGACATAGTCGACGCGTACCGGGTAATAACAGACCGTCAGGTAATCGGGAAAGTGCTTATCATATGACTCATTTTTCAATTCTTGACCTTTCACCGATCACTGAGGGCAACACCCCAGCTACCGCGCTCGCGAACTCACTAGATCTCATTCAGCATGCCGAGAAGTGGGGCTATGAACGCTATTGGGTAGCGGAACACCACAACATGAAAGGCATTGCTAGTGCAGCCACGGCAGTCGTCATCGGACATCTGGCGGGCGGTACTGCAACGATTAGAGTCGGGGCCGGCGGCATCATGTTACCCAATCATGCGCCCCTTGTTATCGCCGAGCAGTTCGGTACGCTGGCATCCTTGTTTCCGGGTCGGATCGATCTTGGCCTGGGCCGCGCGCCAGGAACCGATCAGATTACCGCCCATGCTTTACGTCGCTCGCTATCTGGCAACGTCGATGACTTTCCCCGTGACGTTGTCGAATTGCAGCACTACTTCAAGGAACAGGAACCCGGTCAGCGAGTCACCGCAGTACCCGGCGCCGGCACAAATATACCGCTTTATATCCTCGGCTCAAGCCTGTTTGGTGCGCAATTGTCTGGCATGTTAGGACTGCCCTTCGCCTTTGCTTCACACTTCGCCCCGGCCATGCTAAACCAGGCTATCGAAGTCTATCGTGAACACTTCAAGCCATCGGACCAGTTGCAGGAACCCTACCTGATGCTCGGCTTTAATGTTTGCGCCGCGGACACTACAGAGGAAGCTGACTACCTGCGGAGTTCATCCATGCTCTCATTACTAAGCATGCGCACGGGAGCGCCAAGACAACTTCCACCTCCTGTGGCAAACCTGAGAGACAACCTATCCAAAGAAGAACTTCATATTCTTAATAACACCCCACGTTGCGCCGCGTTCGGCAACATTGACGAGATTCGTGAGGGAATGTCAGCATTTATCAAGGAACACAATGCGAACGAGCTTATTCTTGTATCTTCAGTGTTCGATCACAACGCGCGCCTTCGCTCTTACGAAATTACCATGGACGCGGCACAAGGGATTGACTAGGCAGGGACACTCCTAAGCAGAGTATCGAGTTCGATCTTCTCCGCCGCTTCGAAAAACCTGATCGTGGTGCGCTCTAGCAATTCAGGGCCACGACCCTCGCCAAAATGAAAATCATCAGAAGCGAGCAACATTATTCTTTGCAAGCTGGCTATTACGCCCATCTCGTACTCATATCGAACCCTAGCTGAAGATATCTCAATACCCTCCTCACTCATCATTCCTCGATAATACTCCAGCAACTCATGCTCGCTGCCGTCTACATCCGTGGAGGCAATATAATAAGAAAGATCTATGCCAATCGGGCCCTGCAGGAGAGTCTGCCAGTCCATCACAATGATTTCTCCTCGCTCGTCATCAAAACTGAGATTATCTAGACGATAGTCACCGTGGAGTAACGTGTAAGGGAGCTGTGCCATCCTTCCCACAAATAGCCCGGCATTGGCTATCAACCAATTTAATATTTTCCTGTGACTATCAGACAGAATATGTTGATGTCTTACACAGAATTCTTCATGGTTTTTCTCTGTCACGATCTGAAAATATCTGGCACCGAGGTCAAAGGGAATTACCCATGGAAAGGCTGTAAGACTGCGATCGAAAAAGCCTGCGTGCAGGCTTGCCAGCGTCTTCACGGCGAGCATCGAATCTTCATGCGTGACTGAATTGAGCTGATCGCCCATACGATATCCACCTAGGTCCTCCAACAACAAAACGTAACGTTGGTTTACATTTCCCGCCAGCTTGCTCACCAGAGGTAATAACAATTTAACTAACCAAATTGGTAGTCGCTTCATCAATCTAAGGTCTCTGAGTGAACGTGTGGGATCTGAGTCATCCATATCCCCATGCAGCAACTTTGGTGTTCTTATGGATAAATACGGTCGAAGCTCTTTATAAAACCGCACCTCCCTCTCATAGACACCAAGCAGCTGGCCGATTCGGCGATTATTAGTGGTCGCTGTTGGCAGCTTTACCACTAAAGAAGCGAGGCTTTCCGGCTGGGGTCGGATTCGTACAATGTCGCCGAGAAAACCTGCCCCTTCACCAATCACTTCCTTCGAAAAGGAATGAATGATGGGCCTATCCGCAAGATTAGCCGAGAGCCAGTCGGGCGTAATATCATCAAGACTGTGAGGAATTCCCGGCATGTGTTCACCAATACTGTTCGCAGATTCGAACCTAATGCATGATAAAACGCAATTGAATTTCGTACCGCGGTAAACCATGAGTTTCTGCAAGACGCATCTGTTACAAAAGATCCTGAATCTTGGTATGCAGACGCCAGACTTAACTCGCATGCGCGCAAAACTGATTCCATTGCCTAAAGAGCCTACTTTAGGAGGTAGGCATCCACTCTGGGCTCAATCTGTCTTTCTATTACAAAAACGTCAAAGTTACCGGTGTGTGTCTACCATTGTAACTCTAGGCATACGCTCTAGGGTTGGCATAAGACATCGACGCAGAGTTTATTGCCGATACCGCGGTAGTAAGCTGCTTCCTGAAGCCCAATGGCAAGCCTATCTTCGACGACCACGATCCCTCCCCTGATGCCAATGTCAAAAAGTGGCAACACCGACTGAATCCAACCTGGCAAAGATTCTCAGGCGAATACAACCTGAACCAAGAGTCGCTCAGGTAGATTCCAGACGCAGGCTTCAAATTTAATCCGATAAACGAAAGCTATCTGAAGAGCCTTACTGAGCAGCCTATAGTTATCGACGGATTACACATCCGGTGTGACCTAAACGACGGGCGACGAACCACCATCAACATTGACTGATGCACCGGTGACATAGCTGGCTCTTTCGGAACAAAGGAACGCGATTACATCACCCGCTTCAGAAGCCTCACCAACTCTACCAAGGGGAACGTTCTTCCCCATTATTTCATATTGTTCTTCCAGAGTGCGATCAGGATTCTTTTCCTGGGAGGCTTCCCATCTACGTTGATGCTGCCTGCTCTTCAACAAACCAACGCAAACTGTATTAACTCTAACGCCATGCTCTGCAAACTCCCTGGACCATGCTTTGGTAAGAGATATTCCAGATGCGCGAGACAAGGCAGTTGGCTGGCTACCTGCACCAGGGGCTTTACCGCCTGGAGTGGTGGTGTTACAGATAGCTCCTCTGGTTTTTCTAAGATGTGGCAGAGCGTGGCGCGTACAGTAGATTGCCCCCATAACCTTGAGCGCGAAATCCTGCGCAACCATTTCATTGGTCATGCCTTCAAACGTTGAACCCATTGACGTTCCAGCATTGTTGATAAGGATATCTACGCGACCCCACGCATCGACCACAGCATCTACCATGCCTTTGATTGCATCCTCATTACTTACATCCGCCGCGATACCAATCACCTTATTCCCAGAGGCCGCACTAATTTCAGCCGAAACACGATCCAGATCGTCCTGGGTTCTGGAAACTATGGCAACAAGTGCGCCTTCTGCTGATAACCGTTCAGCTGCGCCCCTACCAATGCCGTTACTCCCGCCTGTTATAATGGCCACCTTTCCTTCAACACCTAAGTCCATCGTTTTCCTCTTTTTAGTAATTTCAACGCGACTGGGGAGAGTATCACCATAAAAGCGTTAGTGCCCGGTCAGTTTCCAGGCATAGTCCAGCGCATGAGCTAGCGAAGAAGTAAACGCCTTACCTTGCCACGCAATATCGAACGCGGTGCCATGATCTACGGAAGTACGAATTATCGGTAGGCCAATGGTCGCATTCACTGCTGACTCAAAGCCGACGAGTTTCATCGGCGCATGTCCCTGATCGTGGTACATACAAATGATTGCGTCGTGCTGATCTTTGTGAATCGCCTGATAGAACACGGTGTCCGCCGGATGGGGGCCTGAAACCTTCATGCCCTTATCGTTCGCAGACGCAATAGCGGGCGCAATGATCTCCATATCCTCAGTGCCGAACACGCCATGTTCTCCAGCATGTGGGTTAAGGCCGCAGACAGCGATTCGAGGGTTCTCAATAAACCTGGCGAGTGTGTTATGGGTCAGCTCGATCACATTACCAACCCGCTGAGCGGTCACCAGACCAATGGCCTCAGAGAGCGCAACATGAGTACTGACATGAGATACCGCGACATCGCTCGTTGTCAGCATCATGGAAAAATTGGTTACACCACAGAGACCGGCAATAAACTCAGTGTGACCAACAAACGACTGATCACTCATCTGCGTCGCTTGCTTATTCATGGGCAAGGTCACCACACCTGCGACGGTTGCCTCGAGCGCATCCAACGTGGCTTTCTCAACATAGTCACGAGCCGCACGACCTGAACGTTTGTTCAGCACCCCAGGAGTCAGATCACCAGCTTCAAGCCGCGCGAGATCAATGACATTCAAGCGACCAGAAACCCTGTCATCAGGCTTTGTTACAACATGCAGTTCAAGTGAAAGTCCAAGCAATTCTCCTCCCGCTCGAAGAATCTCTGCATCGCCATACACCAGAACATTGTCGTCCAGTTCCCCCGCTGCATATTGACGGAGTACGATCTCAGGCCCAACACCCGACGCGTCCCCCATGGTAATCGCCATAGGTATCATGATATTCCTCCCAACAATCTAACAAGGATGTCCGGCGTCCCGATGCCGCCACCCTTGGTGACGAGAAGCCCGCCACGAAACCGGGAGATCGGAATACCGGCATCAACCGTACCCAATACCTCCAGCGTTTCGTCACCAATAATTGCACCTGCTGTATCGCCGCCAATAACAAACAAAGTCTGCACATCAACNCCCCTGGTCATCTCCGATACTGAACGCGCAACGGATTCCGCCTCTGCGTTAGCAACCTGGCCCGACACCAGCGGCGTTGCCACAATAGCCAGCCCATCCTCTCCCACACTCTGCCCAAGCTGATATAGAGGGCAATCAAGCTTACTAATCTGCTCGCGGCTCAGCGCATTCAAACTTCCACATACAACCAATACTGGCTCTTCAATTTGGATCCGTCTCGATGTCAGCCCCGGAAATACTGTCATTGCGTAAGCGCCAATCGCACCGGATGGGCCCACCAAAATACGATTCTCTTCACGACAACGCAGTATTGCAGCCTCCAGTTCCACGTTGTCGTTGGCATCCCAGATAACAACGTCTCCACCTGAACACCCTGCTTCCTCCATGACCTCATCCGGTCGGCTACTGCAAGGAGCGCTCAATGGATCCTGCCCAAATGGAGACTCTAGTACCGGTACATCTTGAATATAAACAATCCCATCCTTACAGCGGCGTCCCGCATCCGGGAAGCTGGGCACGACTGCAACGGCATATCCCAACTCGTGTAATGCCATGATCTCGTGGGGCCAGTTACCGCGCAGTCCTGCGTCCATCTTGTGGCAGCGATGTCTCGCTTCGCGCTGATGTACATCGAGAATAACTTCTTTTGCATCGNCCGGGCTTATATGCCGGGACGCAGTATCNACCACNCAACAAATATCACTCTGCGCCGCTGGACCGACAGGTACCGAAAACTGATCATTGGCTATGATTCCACCACACTCAAGGGATCCCGTACGATCATCCGCGGTTACAAACAATTCCTGCATAACACGTCCTGTTTAATCTCCATCTAAGAATAGCAGGGCCACACAGACAGCTAAATCACCACAGCTCTTTTGGGTGATTTCAATATACCCTAGCGTAGCTAGGGTATATTGAAACTCAAGTGTCTTAACACTACGACTATTTTTTTCAGAGAAATACATGGCNTACGATATTGTCATTCTGACTCATCAAAGCTGATATCATGCGCCGTTTCACCTACCCGAACAGGAGAAATAGATGCTTGAGCTTGGTGTAATCGCCGATGATCTGACCGGTGGCATGATGATCGCGAGCCTCCTAGAAAGAGAAGGAGTCCCATGCCCACTAGTCACGTCTGCAGAAGCACTCGACAATCTTTCCGATGACGCAGAAGCCGTGGTCATTGGCAGGAAGATCAGGCTGATTCCAGCCGCAGATGCTGCTGCGGATGCGCAACATTCTGCTGAAGGCCTGCTCGCAAAAGACACTAAACGCATCTATTACAAATACTGCGCCACCTTCGATTCAACGGACCAGGGAAACATAGGGCCTATTGGTGAAGCCCTCATGGAAACGACAAAGACTGACCGTGTTACCTTCTGCCCGGCTTTTCCTGAGTATTCCGTCACCATCTTCCAGGGAAGGATGTTTTTGGGAGGGATCATGCTGGGTGAATCCGGTAAACGATTTGATCCTGTCACTCCCATGACCAATTCCAACCTGGTCGAAGTCCTGCAGGCACAGAGTAAGAAAAAAGTAGGGCTAATACCTCACAGTCAGTTGGCCGCAGGCAAAGACTCCTGCAACACCTATATCGACAAGCAGGTAGCAGATGGCACGAACCTGTTTATCATCGATGCAGTAGATGGCGATGACACCACTCGAATCGCTGAACTAACTACAGACTGGCCACTAACCACTGGTGCCGATGCCATGCCTATGTTTCTCGCCCGTACCTGGCTAAAGAACCAGGGCGAAGTTGAACAGCGAACCCTATTACCGCCCTCTCCCGGTTACGAAGCTGTCGTTGCTGGAAGCTGCGCGGTAAACACACAGCGCCAGGTCACGCACTTCGAGAAGCACCANCCCGTCTTCAGGGTAGACCTGCTTAAAGCCTCTGAAGACTCGAACTATATCGACAAGATCGAGGATTGGGCGAAGGAAAATATCAAAGACGGACCCGTCTGCGTTTCAACATCCGCTGACGTCGAAGGAGTAAAACGCTCCCAAGCGAAACTGGGCCGCGACGCCGCTGCCGCACTGGCAGATGACATCAATGGTCGCAGTGCTGCAATGTTAAAGGAACTGGGTGTCAGAAAGCTGGTCAGTGTTGGCGGCGAAACCTCGGGGCAGGTCTTTAACTCACTTGGAATTGAGCAGGTACAGGTATCTTCCTTCGATAACCTAAGTGGCGGCTATTGTCACGAAGCTGGCCCTGACCCNATGTCACTGGTGCTAAAGGCGGGTGGGCTCGGCAACGAAGAATTCTTTTTTACCGCACTGAAACGAATGCGTGAAGCAGACGCTAAGGGCTAGNTAGACAGGCACACAATTAATTATTGGAGAAACACATGGTAGACGTCGCGGACGAAGCAACTTTACGAGAACAACTGGTTGAACAATACATACACGTGGAACGCATCGGACTGAATGAGCTGGCATCTGGCAACCTAAGCGTTCGCTTTGGTGACAATATGCTGATCTCACCATCCGGNGCAACAGCAGATAACATTGCTCCCGATACCATCGTCGAATGTTCCCTGGAAGGTGAATGGAAAGGAGACCGTAAACCTTCTTCCGAATGGCGTATGCATGCCGCCATCTATCAGAAGAACGAGAAGACTCTGGCAGTGGTACATACCCACTCGGATTACTGCGTCGCCATGGCNAGCAATCTGAAACCCCTTCCTGGATTTCACTATCTCGTCGGCTCTTTTGGTGGCACCGACGTGCCCTGCGTTCCCTACTCCACATTTGGAACCCAGTCTCTGGGTGATGATGCGGCAGAAGCGCTCGCCGACAGATCGGCTTGCCTGCTTGGCAAGCATGGCATGATTGCCCGCGGCAGAAACATAAAATCAACGGTAGACCTTGCCCATCGACTGGAGATAATGTGTCGCCAGTATGTGCTCGCCTGTCGAGTGGGTGAGCCTGAACCTCTGACAGACGAAGAATGGGCGGAATTTTTCGACCGGGCGCAAAAAGTCGCCTACGGTAAGTTCATCTAACACCTATGATCATCGAGTCAATCGAAGGAACGCCTGCTGCTAAGATTACAGACGTTGACCTCGGACATCTAGATCAAAATAGCTGGCAAGAAATATATAAGGCATTCTTGCAGAATGGCGTACTCCTGTTCCCGGCGCAGCATGATCTGGACGATTCTGGTCAGAGTGACTTTGCCCGAAGATTTGGCAACATCGAGGAGCTGGGACCTGAACAGCGGGGAGGCACAGTTACGATCGCTAATACCAAACCCAATGGCTCGCTAGCAAAACCCGGCGAGTACCAGTACGAGATGCTGCGAGGTAACGAAGGCTGGCATACCGACAGCACCTATATGCCACTCGCATCCAAGGCCGCTATGCTCTATGCGCAGGTCGTTCCGCCGGAAGGTGGCGAAACAGGATTTGCCGACATGCGTGCAGCCTGGGATGAACTTGATGCTGAAACACAGGTGAAATTGGAAGGCCTATCAGCCTATCATTCACTNTACTATTCTCAAAGAAATGCTGATTANCAGTTCACTACGGATAATATCTACGGATTCCACGACAAAGGCGCTCCACTGCGCCCACTGGTAAAGANCCACCCGGAAACCGGGCGTAAATCAATTTACACTGGCAGGCATGCCTATGGCATTGTCGGCATGGACCCGGACGAGTCTGAGCAACTGCTGACGAAGCTTATGGACGACGCCTGTCGTCGTCCGCGAATCTATATCCATAAATGGCAACCTGGCGATCTCGTCGTCTGGGACAATCGTTGCACGATGCACTGTGCGTTCCCTTACGACACGCAGTACCCAAGAGTATTGCGAGGTAGTCGTATCGCAGGAGATGAAGCAACCGAACTAGCGCCGACATTTCCAGACAAACGGGCAACGGCTTTTCATCCNACGACATCGCTCAGCTCNTNGCAGTCTNAANGTATCTAGAGCATTCAGGAACTATCNCCGGGTTGCCANAGCAACCCGGATGGTCCNTAACCTACTCCTCCTCGATAGCNATTGCTCTAACCCAGGTCCCCTCCATTCGCCCGACATTTAGCGGCAGGCTCATAAAGAAACATCGATCCTGGGTTAAGTTTTCAATATTCACCAGCGGATAGGTGATGGGAATGTTATTCCCGGTCATCGCCCTGTGGGTAGGACAGTTGTCAGGCTCTGGCTCCTTCGCCTTGGTCTCCCAACCTATACCTGGCACACCCGGGCAAAGCATCTTNATCTTCTTCTCTTCTGCCAGCCAATAGGCCGTATCACCATCAATCCATGGTGTATCGTCGCCGCGATTGGTACTACCCAGAATGACAATGTCGCCCTCCTGAACATTTGACAGATGCTCCGGCAGAATCGGCTCCCCTTTAAGGTGATCCAACTTACACACGCAGGCCGCACCATAGTANGCGTCAAGCGGCATCTCCCAGATACCTTTCATACCTTCAGGCAACCCCGTCCAGTTATCGTTGTGTCTAATGCCCANCTGNATGTGGGAGCCCATATGTCCACTCACACCACCGACAGGCCAACCTGCATAAGTACCAACATTACAGGCAACCAGATGTTCAATCGTGCCATCCTGCTCGTTGTATGTCTCTTCGACGATCCACGGCATGTTGTAAACATCCCGCACGCCTTCTTCAATGGTCTGGTCCATGCGAGTGACGCGCGAAACCAGTTCCCAGGAGAGATCGACTATTCTGTGTCCTTTAAGACTTATCATGATGTATTTCTCCTATTCTTCTTCCAGGGCCATTGCCCTGATAAAACTGGCTTCACTCTTGGTAAACCGGAAGGGTAAACCGACATAGAAAACACGATCTTTGGTCAATGTCTCGATATTAGAAAGTGGATGTGCGATAGGAATATTAGCTCCCAGCAACATACGTCTAATCGGCGAGTTATCTGGCGCGGCCGCCTTTAAATCGTACTGCCAGCAGACACCCGGGACACCAAAGCCAATCATCTTGATTTTACGATCATTGATGAGCCAGGCACATGTGGCCTGTGACAACCAAGGTTGCTCCATACCTGAAAATGGGCTCGTCATTAGGACGATATCACCTTCCTGGACATTGGAGAGGTGCTCTGGCTTGATCTCCTGCCCACGAATATCGCCTTCTCGACTTCTAAGTGCCATACCTTCGCCAAGTGGATACTCGCCTGGATCACTGATGGCCTTTGGCGCCAGATCCTTCAGATTGCAAACAGCAGCGTCCCCCATAAACGTATCGAGAGGCATTTCCCACAAGCCCTTCATATCTTCCGGGACACCAGCCCAATGACTGATATGACTCTTGCCACCCTGCACGTGGGAACCATGATGCGTNGTCATNCGCTCCTGNTGCCAGACCTCATCTCCCCCGGGAGGGGCTGCATAAAGGGTGAACAAAGAATTGTCNCCGGGGAACCTGCCTTCCTTCATAACCCAGGGTTTGCCGTANGGATCGGTAGTGCCCTCTTCAATNGATCCATCTACACGATAGATCCTNGCCTCTATTCNGGGACTTAGATCCACCGGTTTGTAACCATCAAAACTGAACATCAAGCGCTTCCTCTTTTTCTTGAGCGAACTGCAGTGTACAGGTAGATGCTTGCATACCCAAGCACCTGTCTATAGAAGGAACATCATGACCGTCCAAGATAACGCACTAAATAAATAGCTTCTGTAAATCATCNTNGAGGTTAGCGNTTATTATCTGNTTTCTATCGATAACNGNCATNANCTCCTGTCAACTGCNAAGTCAACTAACGCCAATNTCATTTCCATNGGCAACAATATGACTGGTGTCGATGGTTACATGGCACTCAAGNTACTGCGGGATGATAAGGCAATCCAGCACATTTTGGTCATCAACATTACCGGGAACACGAGTTAAAGCGACAGAGAGAAAATGAGCAAGGCAAGGTCTGATAGACCTCACCATAAAACCCTAAAAAATCAACTGCCTTCTTGAGACCATCTAAAAAACATTATAGCCTCGTTAGATTCTCTGCCTCTCCAACAAGATCGGCATACCCTCAGGCCTTGGCTGAGTTTCACGATTACAGAGGCGATCTATATCGCGACGCTGTCTTTCCGTTAGCATATCAGGCACGTCAGACCCTTTATACAGATGACCAATGGACTCCTTCTCCCACATAGGTGGCACCCAGGACTGGGTAACAGCATTGAGCATCGCCATCCGGTCACGACCACTCGTGTTTAACTCATCACATCTGCGATGCCAAGTGCGCGAATCGTAGACGAGCGCTGCACCAGCGGGCGCATGAAACTGCTGCACGTCTTGATGCACGCCTTCGCCCATTCGAGTACCGCCTTCATTGAACTCAGACGGAGGACGCTTACAAAAGAAGTGTGAACCCGGAACGAACTGCGTGGCACCATTGCCCGCCCTGAATTCATCTATACAGATATTGTATTGCACACCAAAGATCGGCGATTCCGGCCAATCTTCATCGGGAAATACACCCGGGTGATAGGGATAATCACTATGCCAACCATCCTCAGGAAACGTCCCTTTCAGTTCCTTCGCAGGTTTAACAGTGCTAATCACCGGCATGTGGCAAAGGTGAATGTCGTCAGTGGATAAGTAGTGCTGGATCAGCCAGAGCGCCACAGGGTGAGTGATCGCGTGACAAAGCTCCCGCGACCAAGCTAGGCCATCAGTCATCCAGAAAAACCCATCTGTAGATGCCTCCCCTGCGTGGTCACGTGCTCGCTTTTCAGCAGCACCCTCTTTCAGTTGAACAAGCTGTTCTCTATCAAGTACATTCTCGAGAACCGTATAGCCATAGTTGTGCATCTCTACCAAGTGTTCCGAAGGCAGTTGCGACGGACCAGGTTGCAAAAAGAACTCTCCACCCATTCCGGAGAAATGGCAAGGCTGATTCGGGATAGGCTCATCGATTAGTTCAAGTGTGAGGTCACTAACCGCGCATTGCAGGTACCGGTCGGCCAAACGCCACATGCAACCATCACTACCAAGAGCTGACTCCTTGAGGGAACCACCGGAGCCGTCAAGTAAATGGCCATACTCATTGAGGCATAGGTAGTAACTAGTGTTCGTCACATTCAATCTCTTCATGAGGACGATTTTACTGAAGTCGCGTTTACTGAGCCACTGAATGTTAACGTTTAGTCAGATTTACAAATGGAATCGAAAAATAGAGTAGACTTCCGAGTCCCTTGTCCCGGAAAAAAGAATGACAACCCTTCCCCTTGCTACCACGACTAACGATCTCAATACCATCGGCGGCAAGGGACGATCATTGTCTCGCCTCT
>PASO01000048.1 GCA_002712135.1 Gammaproteobacteria bacterium | reverse complement strand
AAAGCGGCGCTATTTTACGGCAAAGGATTCCGGCTTTCAATGAGGCAGTTAGAAACCGCAATATGGCACTGCGGACTCGGAATTTCTATCATCCGGGAAATCTTCCAGGCTTGGGTTGCATGCCACCCAAGCCACGCATCATATTGGCCATTCCACCCTTCTTGGTAAGTTTTTTCATCATCTTCTGCATCTGTTTATGTTGCTTTAGCAGTCGATTGATATCCTGAATCTGGACACCAGAACCCATAGCAATTCGTTTTTTGCGCGAACCATTAATACTGTCTGGATAATGCCGTTCACCGGGCGTCATAGAATTGATGATCGCTTCCATTTGAACAAACTGTTTTTCGTTGACCTTATCTGCCACCGCGTTCTTCATGGTGCCCATGCCTGGCATCTTATCCATAAGGTCTGAGATGCCACCCATGTTGTTCATCTGTTGGATCTGATCCCTAAAATCTTCAAGATCAAATTTCTTACCCTTCTTAATTTTACGAGCGAGTTTTTTGGCCGTCTTTTTATCAACCTTCTGCTCCGCCTCCTCAATAAGCGAAAGTACGTCGCCCATACCGAGTATCCGACCCGCGATTCGATCTGGATAAAACGCTTCAAGCGCGTCGATTGTCTCACCCATCGCCATAAACTTAATCGGTTTACCGGTTATTGAGCGCACAGACAACGCGGCGCCACCTCTCGCATCACCATCGGTCTTGGTCAGTATCACCCCTGTCAACGGTAATACTTCGTTGAACACCTGCGCGGTGTTAGCAGCGTCCTGGCCTGTCATCGAGTCGACTACGAACAAAGTCTCTACAGGATTAAGATTGCCATGCAGCGCTTTGATCTCTTCCATCATATCGGCATCGACATGCAGCCTCCCCGCGGTATCAACAATCAGCACATCTGCAAATTGCTTGCGAGCTTCAGCCAATGCATTGCTCGCTATATCAATGGGCTTCTGGTCAGGGTTACTTTCGAAGAACTTGACGTCTGCGTCTCCAGCGAGAGTTCGCAGCTGATCGATCGCAGCGGGTCGATACACGTCGACGCTCACCACCATCACCTGTTTTTTCTCACGGGTTTTTAACCAGTGCGCGAGTTTGGCAGCAGATGTCGTTTTGCCCGCTCCCTGCAAACCNGCNAGGAGAACAACCGCTGGTGGTTGCGAGCTGAGATCAAGCGAATCTGAANGTTCGCCCATGACCCGGGCGAGCTCNTCATTAACTATCTTGACGAATACCTGTCCAGGAGAAAGGCTGGCAGAAACTTCATGACCCACAGCTCTCGCCTGAACATCAGACACGAAGCTTTTGACTACTGGCAGCGCTACGTCAGCCTCTAGGAGCGCCATCCGCACCTCACGCAAAGTCCCTTCGATATTTTGTTCTGTGAGCTTCGCCTTGCCACTAATATTAGCAAGTGACTGACTTAGCCGTTCTGTTAATGAGTCAAACAAAGTATGAATACATCAGTTATTGGAACACGCAGTATAACTTAAGTGTCTGGCCNCATGGTGGTAACGATGAGCCGGCAGCGNAAAATTGTGGCAAAATANCCCGGATAGCTGAANAAGTGAAGNACAGCCACTGTGGCGTACCGACTTTTTTCAGTAACCNCTAGTGAAAGGTAAGGCAGTATGAATCCTGCAATTCCTGGGCTACTTGCTGTGCTTTTTTACCTCGTCGGTACAGGCCTGCAATATACGTCCAAAGGAGATAATAAGTGTATCGTCACCAGTATTGGTCTGNTCGCGGTGCTGTTTCACGTTGTCACTAGTTACCTNGGATTCTACACGGANGTNGGTATAAACCTTGGCCTNTATCCCATGCTATCGATGATGACATTAGCCATTACCTTAATTCTAAGTATCAGCAGCTTTCGACTACCCGTTGAAAGTCTTTTTGTGGTGATCTTTCCTGTNGCNGTGATTTCCATCCTGTTACAACTCAGCATGGAGGGNNCATATACTCCCCGCTATGATATTTCATACGGTATCGGGTCGCACATTGTGCTATCAGTTTTCGCCTACGGNCTGCTTAGCATTGCTGCACTGCAGGCCGCGTTCCTGTCCTACGGTAACTATGAGCTACGACACCACAAGCTGAAAATCGTTAAAAAGCTACCACCGCTTGAGACTATGGAGGCGCTCTTATTTGAAATGCTTGGCGCCGGCCTGTTATTGCTAAGCCTATCCATTCTNACCGGGTTTATATTTCTTCAGGACATTGGTAGCCCGGGGCTCATACATCACACAAGCATCACCATGGCGGCATGGGCCGTTTTTGGGGTATTGCTTTGGGGTAGAATTAAATGGGGTTGGAGAGGCGCCGTAGCCTCAAGGTGGGCTTTGAGCGGATTTGCACTCCTGGCGATGGGCTACTTCGGCAGCAAGCTTGTACTNGAAATTATCCTNGGTAGAGTTTAAAAACGTTATTCGACAACACTTGACACTAATCCGTCTTATTCGTTACAACTGCGTTCACTTAATTACGACGAGGTCTGCCCTTTTTGGACGAACCCTCAGTAGGCGCGTTATTTGGCACGCTTGCGATCCTGATTTTCCTGTCTGCTTATTTTTCTGGCTCAGAAACAGCCATGATGCGCGTCAATCGATATCGATTGAAGCATCTGGCAAATGAAGGCAATCGTGGGGCCCGTAAAGCGAGTCGTCTACTAAAGCGACCGGACCGGCTCCTTAGCCTTATTCTAATCGGCAACAACTTTGTCAATTTCACAGCCGCATCAATTGCTACATTACTGGTAATACAGATGTTTGGCGAAAGCCATGTTGCCTGGGCGCCAATTATCTGCACAGTGGTGTTTCTGATTTTCGCAGAGGTCGCACCCAAGACCATCGCCGAAGCATACCCGGAAAAAATCTCGCTGGTTTCAGCGTATATTCTACAACCCCTGATGACTTTATGCTGGATACTCGTTGAGCCNGTCATCAGGTTTAGCAATGGCATGCTACGTCTGGTCGGTGTATCCAAAGAAGAATCCGAAGATCCCGACAGCCTGACCCATGACGAATTGCGCACCGTCGTAAATGAAGGTGTCACAATGGCAGAAAGACCGCAGGGAATGATGCTGGGTGTGCTCGACCTCAACAAGGTGACTGTCAACGACATTATGGTGCCCCGAACCGATATCGAAGGAATTGATATCTCCGACGACGTTAACGATATTCTTAACCAAATTCGCGCCACCCAGCACACACGTATACCCGTGTATAACGAAGACATCGATAAAGTANTCGGGGTTCTGCATCTGCGNAGTGCNGCACGGTTNCTCACTGCCGAAGAGCCGACCAAAGCTGCGATTATTCAGGAAACTGATGAACCCTATTTCGTACCAGAGAATACGCCCCTACAAACCCAGTTAGTAAACTTCCAGCAAACGAAAGAACGTATCGGGCTTGTAGTCGACGAGTATGGGGACATTGACGGCATCGTAACAATGGAAGATATCCTTGAGGAGATCGTCGGAGAATTCACCACCGACGTCGCGGGGACCAGCGTTGACATCCATCCCAACGAAGATGGCAGCTATCTGGTAGATGGGGGGGCGCATATGCGTCTCATTAACCGCACGTTGGGGTGGACATTGCCNCTGGAAGGTCCAAAGACCCTAAGCGGACTGATTATCGAACAGTTAGAAACCATCCCTGACTCCAGTTGCTGTATCAGCTTAGAGGNTTATNACATCGAGATCGTGCAGATTCAGGACAACATGATCAAGACCGCACGCCTTGAGAAAGCNCCTGAACCTGAGTTGGACCACGAAGAATAGCTTNCCTNCGCTCGCTAAGGCCTAAGTAAAGGGTAAGGCTTCTTCGCACCAGTATAAGACTTGGCGTTCCCATACATTCCTGTGCGCTTACACTTCGTCATTCTTGACGAGGACGTACAACGTAACCTCACTTTTCCGTAGGAGGGTCTCGAGACTACTATACCACTTCGTTCTTGGTTGCAGATNTTGCCCGCGATAGCCCTCTCCTTTACTTCGCCCACTTACGGTTAGTAGCCGCCAGAATAGATTTATACGCAGCGGTGATCGTGTTCTGACTGATACCAACACCATAATACTTGTTGTTANGCTCATCGCTGATCGCCAAGATACAGATCGCCTGCGCCTCCTTACCCTCGTTGAGGGCATACTCCTGATAATCGACCACGTTTAGGGGTTCGTTTAGCGTCTTTACCAAACCGTCAACAAACGCATCAATAGGCCCGGAGCCTTCGCCGATNACCGCCATCTCATTTTCAGCCACCATAATGTTGGCTTCACAAGTCTCACCATNCCCTTCTGATCGAAGTTGATAGTCAATTAGTTTGTAGGGACCGTCAGCCTCAATGAACTCTGATACAAATGCCTTCCAGATTTCTTCCGGCTGCAACTCTCCGCCCTTTTGCTCAGTCAGCGCCTGAACTATTGGGCTGAATTCAAGTAGCAGCGCACGTGGCAGTGACACGCCAAAGTAATTCTCCAGAATAAAAGCAATGCCACCCTTACCGGACTGGCTGTTTACTCTCACGGTCTCACGATAGGAACCGCCGACATCAGCCGGATCGATAGGTAAATACGGCACTTCCCAATCACCATCGCTACCCGATTCAACAAATGCCATCCCCTTACGAATCGCATCCTGATGCGAGCCAGAGAATGCAGTGAACACAAGTTCGCCGGCATAGGGCTGACGCACATGAATAGGAATCTTCGTGCACTCTTCCGATACGGCAATAATCTTGGGCATATCGGATAAGTAAATTTCTGGATCTACACCCTGACTGAACATATTCATCGCCATCGTAATGACATCGCAGTTACCGGTACGTTCACCGTTACCAAACAATGTGCCCTCAATGCGCTCCGCGCCAGCCATCAGGCCGAGCTCTGAAGCCGCGATGCCCGTGCCTCGATCATTGTGAGTATGCAGACTAATTACCGCTGCTTCTCTATTTGGCAGATGCCGGATGAACCATTCCAACTGGTCCGCATAGATATTAGGTGTTGCCATCTCTACCGTCGATGGCAGGTTGAGAATAACCTTCTTATCTGCCGTTGGCTGCCAAACATCCATCACCGCAGCACAAATATCCACGGCGAAGTCCATCTCGGTTGCGGTATAGGATTCCGGAGAGTACTCCAACGTTATATTAGTACCTGTTTTTTCCAGCCTGTCGGTGTAACGCTTGACGACCTTAGTCGCCTCAATCGCCATGTTGATCACTTCCTCACGACTCATGTTGAAAACTACCTTGCGTTGCAACTTCGAGGTGGAGTTATACAGATGAAAAATAACGTTCTTAGCACCGTCGACTGCCTCACTGGTACGCTCAATAAGTTCTTCCCGTGCCTGACATAACACCTGAATCGTGACATCGTCCGGAATCTTGTCTTCCTCAATAATGCGACGCACGAAATCAAAGTCCGGTTGTGAAGCGGCGGGGAAGCCCACTTCTATTTCCCGAAACCCAATTTCTACTAGAAGGTCATACATCTTCTGCTTCTCGTTGGGGGTCATCGGATCGATGAGCGCCTGATTACCATCCCTAAGATCAACACTGCACCAGCGAGGCGCCTTGTCGATAACCTGATCAGGCCAAGTCCTATCCTCCAACGCTATCGGCTTGAAGGGTTTATATTTTCGAAATGGCATCTGCTTTCGAGATGCATCTATCGATTGATTTTCTATGCTCATGATTTTTTTACTCTATAACTGTTGAATCAACCCGGAAGAGCTCATATTAGAACTGCGGGGAACGTTCAATGTAGGTTTTAGATGGCCGCCTACAACGGCAGTAATAGTAGTAGGGCAGCAGGCAGCAACAGCGGGGAACTGTTCCTTGAAATTTGCTTAATTGAGTTTTTCATGCCTGCATATCTTTTCAATAGATACCAACAAGAACTTTAGCTTACGAAAATGGGAAATCCAACCCCAATCAGTCTTTCGAAACGAGCGCCAACTGCTCGTTATACATTCGACCCCTGGCGGAATAGCCCTCAGCGCTCACCGTAAAAAATGCTATCTCTTCCCGTGTTATCTCACGTACAACTTTACCCGGGGAACCAAGTACCAGAGACCCATCAGGAATTTCCTTACCTTCTTGAATCAGCGCGTGGGCACCAATCAAACAGTTCTTGCCAATCTTCGCGCCATTGAGAATCACCGCGTTCATTCCAATAAGCGACTCATCGCCAACCGTACCACCATGCAGCATAACTTTGTGTCCAACCGTTACATTCTTACCAACGTGAACTGGAAAACCGTCATCCACATGCAGAACAGCACCGTCTTGTATGTTGCTGCCATCACCGATATAGATTCCATCGTTATCACCACGCAGAACCGCGTTAAACCAGATATTGACGTCATGCCCCAACACAACCGAACCAACCACTATCGCGTTGTCCGCGATAAAACAATCGCCTTTAAGCTGCGGTACCTTATCTCCAAGCCTGTAGATCATATTGCCTCCAATTTTTCAGCAGGAGAATAACACAGGCAACTTGTTATGTTGGGTTATACTGAGCGCATGAAATTTTGCAATCAATGCGGCAACGCCGTTGCGCAAAAAGTTCCCGAGGGAGACAACCGACTGCGTTACGTGTGCACAGAATGTGCAGTGATTCATTACGAAAACCCAAGAGTCATCACGGGCTGTCTGCCAATACACAACGATCAGGTTTTATTATGCAAGCGCGCCATAGAACCGCGCCTGGGTCTCTGGACGTTGCCCGCTGGATTTCTCGAAAACGGCGAGACTTCGGCCAACGGTGCAATGCGCGAAACGATGGAAGAAGCCAACGCCAGAGTCTCCATCGACGGGCTTTATACGCTGTTTAGTCTCCCCCACATTTCACAGGTATACATGTTCTTTCGTGCGACCCTGGAGGACCTCGACTTCTACGCCGGCGAGGAATCTCTGCAAACAAAACTCTTTAGTGAAGAAGAAGTTCCCTGGGACCAGCTCGCCTTCCCCGTAATTTCGGAAACGCTGAAACACTATTTCGCTGATCGTTTAAAGGAATCGTTCGAGGTCCGGTATCTCGATCATATTATTGATCGACGGTAACGCATATACCCATTCTTATGTCCATCATTCAGACAATTAATCTACATACACGCGAGCATTACGAAAAACCCGCATCCACGGACTGTCTTCATTCCACTCAACCGGGTGCCAGGAATTTTGGCAAGTTCGATAGACCCGTTCCGGGTGAGGCATCATCGCGGTAAAACGACCATCGGTCGTGGTAACACCGGTGACCCCCAAGGGTGAGCCATTTGGATTCATGGGGTAGGTTTCGGTGACATCGAGATAGTGATCAACGAACTGCAGCGAGACCTGACCATTACCCAGTAATGCAAGTGCTTGGGATTCTGAAAAGTCGGCTCTACCTTCACCGTGTGACACGGCAATCGGCATGTGAGAGCCCGCCATACCCTTCAGTAACACCGAAGGACTGTCCAGCACCTGAACGAGGGAGAATCTTGCTTCGAACTGCTCCGAGCGGTTTGTCACAAAACGTGGCCACGCCGCAGCACCAGGTATTAGCTCCTTTAGGGCGGCAAACATCTGACAACCGTTGCATACGCCGAGACCAAATGTATCTTCACGAGCAAAGAAAGATCCAAATACATCTCTGCCTCGATCGTTGAACAGAATAGATTTCGCCCAACCTTCCCCAGCGCCAAGAACATCACCGTAGGAAAAGCCACCACAGGCGACCAACCCTTTACATTCATCAAAGTCCTGTTTACCAGAAAGAAGTTCACTCATATGAACATCGATTGCAGAAAACCCAGCGCGAGTGAACGCGGCCGCCATCTCGACCTGACTGTTAACTCCCTGCTCGCGCAGGATGGCTATTCTTGGCCTAACCCCAGTGGCGATCATCGGTGCAGCAACATCCTCATCAACATGAAAAGTCAGATTTACAGACAAACCGGGATCATTCTCATCACTTATACGTTGAAACTCTTCACTGGCACACTGAGGATTGTCTCTTAGGGACTGAATGTTATAACTGGTCTCGCTCCATCGTCGCTGCAATGTTGCGCGATCGACGGACATAAGTTCCTTGCCTGACTGACTCACACTCATCCCAGCTCGGGATTCTGTGGCAACAACCTGAACAGGAATATCCTCGGCTGAAAATACCGCCTCAAAATCTGCCAAGTCATCGGCTGCAATCTGAATGACGACGCCAAGTTCTTCGTTGAACATAAAATCGACCGGCTGAACATCATCAGGGACTGTGACGCTTAGCCCTACTCTTGATGCAAACATCATCTCTGCGAGTGTAGCGAACAGCCCACCATCTGACCGATCATGGTAGGCAAGAATTCTGTTACGCTGCGACTCCTGTTGTAGCAGATTAACAAATCGCCTCAACATGTCCGCATCATCGACATCAGCAACTACCCCACCGAGACGATTCTGACACTGCATTAGCAGAGAGCCACCCAGGCGCTGATTCCCTGATGCCAAATCGACCAACAATAAAATGCTGTCGCCGCGACGTTCAAGTTGTGGCGTCAAAGTATCCCTGATATCAGAAACTGGCGAGAACGCAGATACGATTAGCGATAGCGGAGACGTCACGGTCTTCTCGCTGCTATCCTCCTGCCAACGGGTCTGCATAGACGTGGAATCCTTACCTACGGGAATACAAACGCCAAGCGTTGGACAAAGCTCAAGACCAACAGCAGCAACAGTTTTATAAAGGTTCGCGTCTTCATTGGGATGTCCGACTGCCGCCATCCAATTGGCAGAAAGCTTGATGTTACCGATTTTATCTATTCTCGCAGCAGCGATATTGGTTATCGCCTCGGCAACCGCCATACGACCGGAAGCTGGGGCATCAAGCAGGGCCAGTGGCGTCCTTTCCCCCATGGCCATGGCTTCACCGCTAACTCCGAAATAGCTACTGGCAGAAACCGCCACGTCAGAAACGGGCACCTGCCACGGCCCAATCATTTGATCGCGTGAGACAAAGCCGCCAACAGTCCGGTCACCAATGGTAATCAAGAAATTCTTACAGGCTACCGTTGGATGCCCCATCACCAGATGCGCTGCCTGATCCAGCGTCAACGTCTGCCCATTCTCCTCATCGGGGATCGGCTCTGACGAGACATCCTTTGCCAACGTCGGAACCTCGCCAAACAAAACTGCCATCGGCAGATCCACAGGTTTATCTTCAAACAACTCGTCATTTACCTCTAAATGATGTGCCTGTTGCGCTTCACCAACAATCGAAAAGGGACACCGCTCTCTTTCGCAGATCGCGGAAAACCTCTCTACGTCATCTTCGGCTATGGCGAGCACATAGCGTTCCTGGGCTTCGTTACACCATATTTCTAGCGGCGACATACCAGACTCATCATTAGGGACTTTGCGCAATTCAAACTGACCACCCACGCCACCATCTTTGATCAACTCGGGCAATGCGTTAGATAGGCCGCCCGCTCCGACATCATGGATAAACTGTATGGGGTTGTTATCGCCCAGTTGCCAGCACTGATCAATGACCTCCTGACAGCGATGTTCAATCTCTGGATTACCTCGCTGTACACTGGCAAAATCCAGATCTGCTTCACTCGCACCCGTCGCCATAGATGACGCCGCGCCTCCACCCAAACCAATCAGCATGGCTGGCCCACCCAGCACCACTATTACTGCACCTTGTTCGATTAGACGCTGCTCAATATGTTCGTTGCGAATATTGCCCAGGCCACCAGCGATCATAATGGGCTTGTGATAACCACGCACCTCACCGCCGAATTCCTGTTCGAACGTGCGAAAGTAACCACATATATTCGGCCGGCCAAATTCATTATTGAAGGTAGCGCCACCAACTGGTGCCTGGATCATGATGTCTAAGGCAGAAGAAATGCGATTGGGCTTGCCGTAATCTTTCTCCCAAGGCTCCAACTGCTCTGGTATCTTCAGGTTGGAAACGGTATATCCCGTGAGACCTACCTTCGGCTTCGATCCGCGCCCAACCGCGCCCTCGTCTCTGATCTCACCACCGGAACCCGTCGCAGCACCAGGGAAAGGTGCGATTGCCGTAGGATGATTATGGGTCTCCACTTTCATCAGAATATTGACGGCTTCTTCGCTGTACGCATACTCCCGAGTTTCTGGATCCGGATAGAAACGCTTCGCTATTGGTCCTGCAATTACCGAAGCATTATCTTCATAAGCGCTCAAAACACCCTCTCCATTGGTCTGCTCGAAAGTGTTTCGAATCATTTCCATCAAACTGTACTGTTGTGGCGCATTATCAACGATCCAGCTGGCACGAAAAGTTTTGTGCCGGCAGTGTTCCGAATTCGCCTGCGCAAACATCATCAGTTCCACATCCGTCGGATCACGCCCAAGTNTTGTGAANGCGTCAANGAGGTAGTTCATCTCATCTATGGTCAANGCCATACCAAGGGCTTTGTTTGCTGACTCAAGCGCAGAGATACCTTCAGATAATAACGANACATAGCCAAGAGACTTNGGCTCGGTTGTCTCGAACAACATGCTCGCATCCATATCCGGCAANACGGCCTCGGTCATTCGATCATGCAAAACCTGATCCACTGCCTGCAGCGCTTCCTGGCTCAAAGTCCCACCTACCTGCAAACGATAGGCGATACCACGTTCAATACGCTTAACAGCAGCCAACCCGCAAATATGGGCTATGTCCGTTGCCTTAGAACTCCAGGGAGAAATAGTCCCAGGCCTGGGCACCACAAGACGTAANAGCCCTTCACTGACCGCNGTNATATCAGGACCATAAGTCAGAATTTGCTGAATGGTTTCAAGTTCACATCGGTCAAGATCTCGATCAGTATCAACGAAATGAACAAACGCGGAATGTATACTATGGAGCCCAGGGACAGAGAGGTCCTCTATTAGCTTCTTTATCCGAAAATCTGAGAGTGCGGAAGCGCCCTGCAGCGTCAGCATGAGAAATCCAGTGCACGTAAATGAGTATTATATAGGTCTCACATTATCACGACCACGCTATCTTTTTGCCGCGAAAAAATCCCTGATCAACTGTGCGCATTCATTTTCACAAAGTCCCTGCTCAAATGTAACGCGATGATTTAGAGATTGATTGTCCAGCACCTGCGCCGTCGAAATCACTGCGCCAGATCTAGGCTCTGGCGTCGCGAAATATAATTTTCGAATTCGGGCATGCACGAGTGCGCCGGCACACATGGTGCACGGTTCAATAGTGACGAAGATATCTGCATATGGAAGTCGATAATTGCCTGCTCGACTTGCAGCGTCACGTAACGCAACAATTTCCGCGTGTGCTGTTGGATCTCCAGAGGAGCGAGTTTTATTAAATCCACTGCCGATAATCTGGTTTTTCCGAACTACGATCGCACCAACAGGCACTTCATCGTATTTCAGTGCCTCGACTGCGAGTCGATATGCCTCGCGCATAAAGAATTCGGCCACCGCTCAGTGATAACAGTTATGTAGGTTATTGGTTAACATGACTATCCAAATTTGTTTATAGCTTAATATTATCGCTAGCTTCTTTTTTACGCCAGATTCTCTACTTAAGAGAATCCTAACGCACTAAATAGTTAACAATCTTATTCCTTAGCTGTTAATTTATACCTAGAATAAAACCATCCAATTATTTTATGTATTGCTGCTCAATCAGTTTTTTAGAAAATAGAGAATATAGATGAATTTATCGTTCTAAATGGTCTTTGTTGATACCAATTAGATTTCTAACCCGCAGATATAAAGAACATGACGATAATCGCAAAAAATCACATAAACACGCTAAAGTTGAATACCTGTTTACTAATCCCAATAAGGTTATTAATAAAAATACCAGGATAAAGGTAAAGCTTCGATGAAAGAACCTCGATGGCAAGCACGATTCTGAATCCCAGCCCAATATCAATGCAAAATCTAATAAGAGGAATAATAAATCACCCATACTTTCTCTTTTAAGATAAAACCCCACGTATTTAATACGTGTGATTAATCAGATCGTTAAAAAATTTGAATTGCACCTTGCCATTTTTACTCTGTAACTTTAAGTTAGACGGGATAATCAAGGGAGTCGGTATGAAGATACTTAGTACTATATTTAAAGCTGTCATTGT
>PASO01000047.1 GCA_002712135.1 Gammaproteobacteria bacterium | reverse complement strand
AAAACGACTCTACTAGAACTGTTTTCACCCTATTTTTAGGGAAAAATGTGTGTTCTGCTGCTACTTATGCACATTTTTTGGGGTCAGTTCGCAACTTCTCGCGAAATGATCTTGCAGCATTGTATG
This sequence comes from Gammaproteobacteria bacterium, assembly GCA_002712135.1. Classification (GTDB taxonomy): domain Bacteria; phylum Pseudomonadota; class Gammaproteobacteria; order Pseudomonadales; family Azotimanducaceae; genus UBA7455. The sequence continues at coordinate 19,844 of PASO01000047.1, read as the reverse complement.
TTAGGTTTTATTGTCTCTAAGTTATTGAAAAAATTAGATATTAGATAAGTTGTACAAAAAATGATCAATCATGTAAAAGTCTGGTTTTTTCGGGGTTTGGTCACTATTAGTGCTAGTTATCACCAGAGTTATCCACAGAAATTGTGGAAAAGTGTGGAAAATTGAGAGGTTAGTAACCACTAGCGAGTGCCATTTCATAGAAATGTATTGGAATATGGCTTCAGTGGACCTCGGTTTAGGCCTCAATTTGACTCGATACCTGCGATTTTTAGCCACTGAGGGGTGATAAATGAGAGAGTTTCTGATTCGAGCCAGAAAGGCACCCGTCGACCCCGAACGGTTTCTATGTAATGTCGGCGAAAAGAGCCATGTAGAGTACCTCGCGCAGGTGATGCAGCATGCTCTGTTGATTGCCCAGGGACATCGAGCAGATACCAGGTTAACCCTGGTTTTGGAGAATTCTGCTGACTTCTCGCGTGCGATTACTGTGGATGGCGGTAGTTTGGGTAGCCTGCAGGGCTGGACGGAGCAGGCCTTGGTAGAGTTTCTTGCTGATGTGGTGGGTCGNGGCAAGGGNCTAGCTAAGGGNCAAGAGACAACNTTTATCGACGGCGTAACAGTAAGTGCNACGAGTTTCGAGTACCTCNTTCGAAACCNCGCGCGCGCCCTACTGGTNCTTGANCCNAAGGGNCCCGATATTCGAANGGAGGCCGCGCTAGATAACGCGCTGTTTGTGATGACTGACCATATTCCGATGCCTAGAAATACGCTTAAGTATATGCGGCGACTGGGAGCAAGGTCTGTATCCCTGGGTCCGGTGATGCTCCATGCTGCGCAATGTATTTCCGTTATTCATAATGAACTGGATCGTCGAACCTAGGTTTCTCCCTGGTTGTCTGCCCTTAGGGATTAAGGAATAATCATACGCTATTTTTTGCAGGCGTATTACATGACAGAGAATCCGGAAACGAAGGTAGAATCGATTGCCATCCTGGGTGGAACAGGTGATTTGGGCGGCGGACTGGCTCGCCAGTGGTCCCGCGCCGGATATCGAATCCTCATCGGTTCAAGAACCCTCGAGAAAGGTCAGGCTGCAGCGACTNNATTGCTGGATGAGTTTCCTGACCTCAATGTCACTGGGCACGAGAATCTTGATGCGGCGACCCAGGCCGATCTCGTAGTGCTCACGGTGCCCTTTGAGCATCAGATCAGCACACTCGAAACAGTAAAGCCGGGGCTTCTCGGTAAAATACTTATCGATGTAACCGTTCCTCTGGTGCCACCTAAGGTCGGTACGGTGCAATTGCCGGAATCGGGATCTGCGGCCCAGGCAGCGCAGGCTTTTCTGGGTGATGAAGTTCAGGTTGTTTCTGCATTTCAGAACGTGGGTGCGCAACATCTCAATGAAGACCACAAGATTGCCTGTGACGTCCTGGTTACCGGGAACAAACGACTGGCGAGAGATACGGTAATCGATCTGGTCGAGGCCGTGGGTCTAAAGGGTTGGCATGCGGGACCTCTCGCCAATGCTGCTGCCGCAGAAGCACTCACTTCAGTTCTGATTACTATTAATCGTCATCACAAGATCAATGGATCTGGCATCGTAATTACCGGTGAAGCTACGACAGACTCATGAAACTTAGCTTTTCGGGCGTCGACGGCATCCCCATGGTGCAACCAGGAGATGACATTGTGACGCTTATCGATAATGGCCTAACTGGCATGGATCAAGAGTTCAAAGACAACGACGTGGTGGTGATCGCCCAGAAGATCATTTCCAAGGCAGAAAATCGTTACCTGGATCTGACGACGGTGAGTCCTGGCGAGGAATCCAGGCGTATTGCGCTTGAGGTCGATAAAGACCCAAGGAAAGTACAGGCAATTCTCGATGAGTCTAAAGAAGTTGTTCGTTCTCGACCTGGCGTTCTGATTGTGGAACACCGGCTTGGCTTTGTGCAGGCGAATGCAGGGATCGATCAGTCAAATATTACTAACGACAATGGGGAAGATGATGATCTTTGTCTGCTCCTGCCTATTGATGCTGATGCGAGCGCCAGAAAGGTTCGTGCCGATATCAAGCAGCGCTTTGATGTTGAAGTTGGCGTCATCATCAACGATAGCGTTGGCCGCGCCTGGCGTATGGGAACGCTGGGGCTTGCTATCGGTGTTGCCGGATTTACGGCACTGGAGGATTACATTGGGCAGTCAGATATCTACGGCAAGGAACTAGTGGTGACGAAGGTTGCTGCTGCAGATGAAATGGCTGCGGGCGCGTCTTTGGTTATGGGCCAGACGGTCGAAAAAACGCCGGTGGTTCTGGTGCGTGGCTATCAGCCATCGGAACCAGGTGACGCGTCCCTTAGTGGCGTCGGTCCGCTTTTGCGACCCAAAGAAATGGATTTGTTTCGTTAATTGCCTCTATGACTAAACTTCCCGACAATTTCCAGTGCCTTGGACTATCAGGCGGTGTGGGTGGTGCCAAGTTGGCCCTGGGTCTGTCTAAGGTGCTTGCACCAGAGCAAGTGACTTTGATCGCCAATACTGGTGATGACTTTAATCATCTGGGTTTTCACATATGTCCTGATCTCGATACCGTGATGTACACCCTTGCTGATGTGAGCAACAAAGAGATTGGCTGGGGTCAGGAAGGAGAGACCTGGCATTTCCTTGAAGCGTTGCAGCGATTAGAGGGAGAGACCTGGTTCCAGCTCGGTGATCGCGACCTGGCAACACATGTCACAAGAACGGTGAAACTTGGGCAAGGGCGAACGTTGAGCGAGGTGACGCAAGATCTGTGTCGCGGTTTAAGCATTGATCACGCCATCGTGCCCATGAGCGACGATACGATAAGTACAGTTGTGCATACGGCCTCAGGTGAAACGCTGTCCTTTCAACACTATTTTGTTCGGGATCGCTGTGAACCAGTGGTTACAGGTTTTGACTTTGAAGGTATTGAAGATGCGGAGCCGAGTCCCGGCTTCCTGCAAGCCCTCGAGGACCCCAATCTTGAGCTAATCGTCATCTGTCCATCAAACCCTTTTGTCAGCGTGGATCCGATCTTACTGGTTCCGGGCGTTAAAGAACTGATTGCTGAAAGAAAGGTGCCGATGGTCGCTGTTTCCCCAATTGTCAGCGGTCTGGCTATTAAGGGGCCGGCAGCCAAAATGATGAAGGAATTAGGCATGCCGCAGACCGCCACCGCGGTTGCGGAGCACTACAAGGGGAAGTATGGCGAGATCCTGACGGGTTTTATCATCGATGAGCAGGATCGGGCGCTTAGCGCATCAGTTGAGGCGCTGGGCCTTGAAACTATCGTCACAAACACAGTCATGGTAACGTTGCAGGACCGAATTAACCTTGCAAATGAGTCACTGAAGTTTGCAAAGGGCAACTGAACGATGACCACCACAGCGGTAATTCCGATCAAGCAACTAGTGGACGCAAAACAGCGTCTTAGTGGGGTGCTAACGAGTGACGAACGTACGCGATTATTTCGTGCGATGGTAGAAGACGTTCTTGTGGCGGTAGAGGTGTGTCCCCTTATTGATGAGATCCTGGTTGTCACCAGTGACGATGACGTACAGGAGTTGGCTAGGGGATTCGGCGCGAGTGTGATGTCGGAGCCAGAGAATCCTGGGCTAATTCCCGCGGTTACTGCTGCGGCAAAACGATTGTCGGAAGCCCTTGATAGCACATTGGTTTTCGTGCCCGGTGATGTTCCGTTAATAACGCCGGAAGACCTTGAAGTCGTACTGGACGGATTTGGTTCGAGCCCGGCAGCAGAGTTTACTATCGTACCCGCGAGTGACCTCGGCGGGTCGAACTGCGTCGTGTGTTCTCCACCGGATTGCATCGAGTTTGGTTTTGGCGAAGACAGCTTTCGCCGACATCTAAGGCTTGCGGAGACGAGGGGCATTGCCCCCACAGTAACGCGGTTACCTGGTATAGGGTTGGATGTTGATACACCGGAAGACTTAAACGAACTTGCGCAGATGCTTTATGAATCGGGGCAGGAGAAGGCGACGTTTAGTTACCTGCTGGAGAGTGGTATTTTGGAGCGAGTGTGCCCGGACTTGCTGAGGCTGGAAGCTTGACTGAACACGGATCAATACTTCGGGCCGCAGATAATGGTGCGGCGCTATCTGACGAAGAGATACTCCGGCTGGCGGGCTGTGAGGATACAGCAGCACTAATGCAGGTCGCCGCTAAGTTGCGTGACCAGGCACATCTCAATACTGTGTCTTATTCCAAGAAAGTATTTATTCCACTGACCCACCTTTGCAGGGATGTATGCCATTACTGCACATTCGCGCAGGTCCCCAGAAAACTAAAAGCTCCCTATCTAACGCCTGAGGAAGTCCTCAAGATTGCCGAAGACGGCGCAAAGACGGGATGCAAGGAAGCTCTTTTTACACTGGGAGATAAACCGGAGCTACGTTACAAGGCAGCGCGGGAAGGCTTAAAAGAGTTACATCAAGATTCGACCTTGTCTTATCTAAAGGACATGGCAGATCTGGTATTCACAGAAACCGGATTGTTTCCACACCTTAACCCCGGATTGATGAATGCCGATGAGTTAGGTGAACTGCGTAAGGTTTCTATCTCCATGGGGATCATGCTCGAAAGCGCGTCTGAAAGACTATTGGAAAAAGGCATGCCACACCACGGTTCACCCGATAAGGAGCCCGCCAGGCGTCTTGAAACAATACGTCTTGCCGGGGAAGCCAGGGTCCCGTTCACAAGCGGTATCCTGATTGGAATCGGTGAGACTCGTCTCGAGCGAATTGAATCTCTGTTGGCGCTACGAGATGCCAATGCCGGGCATATCCAAGAAATCATTGTGCAGAATTTCCGCGCTAAGCCGGAAACTCTAATGGTGGATGCAGCGGAACCTGACCTGAATGAGTTGCTCTGGACTATCGCACTCGCGAGGGTCATTTTTGGCCCCGAGATGAACATACAGGCACCACCCAATTTGAGCCCTGGCGTGTTCGCGCAAATTGTGGACTCGGGTATCAATGACTGGGGTGGTGTATCTCCAGTGACACCGGACTTTGTTAACCCCGAGGCGCCCTGGCCACACCTTACCGACCTGGCCAACGAAACCGCTAATGCGGGTAAGTTCTTAACAGAACGGCTAGCGCTGTATCCGGCCTATGCTATGGATCTACCGCGTTGGGTTGATCCGGAGGTGGAACCCTTTGTTCTTCAGGCAATCGATGGCGATGGTTTTGCCCGTATGGAAGATTGGGCAGCAGGCGCGGTCGAACCTCCACCTGAAAGTGAACTGGGCAGAGTGACAGGCTTGCCAAGAGCCAAAGTTTCTTCTGATCTTTCACAGATTCTTGATCGCGCATTATCAGGCGAAGAATTACGCGAGGATCAGATTGTGCGGCTGCTTAAAAGTCGTGGAGACGACTTTACACATGTTTGTCAGGCAGCAGACAAGTTGCGTAAAGCGATGGCAGGGGATGAGGTTACCTACTGTGTGAATCGCAATATTAATTACACGAATGTGTGCTATTTCAAGTGTCAGTTCTGCGCTTTTTCAAAAGGTAAGATGAGCGAGAANCTGCGTGGCAGACCCTATGATCTTTCCGCAGAGGAAATCATGCGTCGAACCACAGAAGCATGGCAACGTGGTGCTTCTGAAGTTTGTCTGCAAGGTGGCATTCATCCGGAATACACAGGGCAAACCTATATCGACATTTGCCACTCGATTAAGCAGGTTAATCCAGAGATGCACATCCATGCATTCTCTCCTTTGGAAGTTTGGCAGGGTGCGCATACGCTGGGTATCGGCGTACCGGAATTTCTTGCTCAGTTGAAGGAAGCAGGTCTAGGCACATTGCCCGGGACCGCAGCGGAGATTCTTGACGATGAAGTTCGGGCAACGTTATGCCCCGATAAGATCAATACGGCGCAGTGGCTGGAGGTAATGGAGGTGGCCCACGAGGTGGGTTTCAATACGACCGCGACCATCATGTACGGTCATATAGAAGAATATAAGCATGTCGCGCGCCACCTTCTGCGGGTAAGACGTTTGCAGGCGAAGACCCGTGGCTTTACGGAATTTGTGATTTTGCCCTTTATTCATATGGAAGCACCGATGTATTTGAAGGGTAAGGCCCGTAAAGGCGCGACGTTTCGCGAAGCGGTGCTGATTCATGCGGTTGCGCGCCTGGCATTGAGTCCGCATTTTCGAAATATTCAGGCGTCATGGACCAAACTCGGCCATGATGGTGTAAGAGCCTGTTTGCAGGCTGGTGTGAACGATCTGGGTGGCACCCTAATGAACGAGACCATTACCCGGGCTGCAGGGGCAAGTCATGGGCAGGAAACCTCGCCAGAGGAAATGGAGGAGATCATATCGAGTATTGGTCGAACACCACGGCAACGAAATACTACCTATGGCGAAGTTAGTGAGCTACAACGGGCAAGATCGTTTGGTGCCGCGACGCTGGTAGAACCCGTCTATGCCTCTGCAAAGAGATATGAACGAAAAGACCGCGCGAGAAAGCGAGAGCTTTATCGGCCTGGTTTTGAGGATAGAAGTTTTGAAGAGAAGGGTTTGGAAGACGAAAACCTTGACGATAAGTTTACCGGCTCGGACATTGTATAATCTGAAACACTTTACGTGACGTAAAACCAAGCTATGAGGAATGTTTTATGGCAGTACCCCAAAGAATCGCACTGACGCTTTCAAACGGTAATGGTGCACTAGCCACAATTAACGACGCCATTTGGGCAGAAGCGGAAGGCTATGACGATGTCTGGTTTGCGGATACAGGAATGGACTCGTTGACCATGGCGGCGGCGGTCGCGGTGCAGACTGAAAAGGTGAGAATAGGGACAGCAATTATCCCTGTGTTTACCCGCGCCCCAGCGGTCTTTGCGGCGACAGCTCACGTATTGAATCAAGTCTCAGATGGACGATTTATTCTTGGTCTCGGCTCTTCCAGTCAGACCATGATGGAAAATTGGAACGGTCAGGTGTTTGAAAAACCGTTAACCCGAGTGAAAGAGACCGCGCAACTGGTAAGAAGTATGTTGACCGGTGAGAAGTCTGATTTCGACGGTGTGACTATACATAGCCACGGCTATCGGCAACCGCCATTGCCTGAGGGTAAACAGCCGATTTATCTTGCGGGCTTGCGTGGCAAAATGCTGGAAATGGCCGCAGAGTTAGGAGATGGCGTCATCGTCAATTTATTTCCACGTTCTTTCTTTCCCACAATGCTGGAACATATCCGTATCGGCGCAGAACGAGGCGGCAAGAAATTGGAAGATATCGAAATTGTCTGTCGCCATCAGGTAGCCGTAACAGACGATGTGGAGACAGCAAGAAACAATTTGCGATCACATTTCGCCCCCTATTACGCAACACCTGTCTACAACAACTTTCTTGCCTGGTCAGGCCATGAGGATAAAGCGAAAACCATTGCTGAAGGCTGGGCGGAGCGTGACAGGAATAAGACGACCGGCGCGATGGATGATGAATTGGTTGATNAGATTGCAAGTATCGGTAGTGCCGAGGAGTGCCATGATCGAATTCGCGAATATGCTGACATGGGAATNACCACACATATTATTGCCTGCTCATCACGAGAGCACGTTGCAGAAACTAATNAGGCGTTTACCGCGCAAAACTTCTCTTTCTAGATAAACTTCCAGCTGTTGAACCNACAGAGGAAGAACGTGAGCTATACGATTAAGTCAGTGGGTGACATCGGCGAGATTGGCGCTGAGGCCTGGGATGCCTGTGCAAATCCTGAAGGGTGCGCCTTTGATCCGTTCTTATCGTTTGCATTTCTCAACGCACTTGAGGAAAGTGAATCGGCCGCGCCGAGCACAGGCTGGGCGCCATATCACCTATCCCTGCAGCAGGAAGACGAAGTGGACGATGTGCTGGGCGTCGTTCCAATGTATCTGAAGAGTCACTCGTCCGGCGAGTATGTGTTTGATTACAGCTGGGCGGAAGCTTTTCAACGTGCCGGAGGCCAGTATTATCCGAAGCTGCAGATTTCTGTACCGTTCACGCCAGCAACCGGCCGGAGGCTGCTAACCAGAAGGGACGAAGACCGAAATCAGGTTGAAAAATATCTTGCCAGTGGCGTTATGCAGGTGGCAGAGCAGATGGAGGTTTCTTCGGTACATATTACCTTTGCCGAGAAAGCTCAGTGGGAACACCTGGGGGAGTTGGGTTTCCTGCTTCGGACTCACAAACAGTTCCACTGGCAGAATCAGGATTACGAATCCTTCGATGACTTTCTGCAGGGACTCTCGTCGAAGAAGCGGAAGAACATTCGCCGAGAACGCCGGGATGCACTCGCTAATAATATTTCGATCGAGCTGTTAACCGGTTCCGACATTTATGAATATCACTGGGATGCTTTTTATCGATTCTATGTGGATACAGGTAATCGAAAGTGGGGCACGCCGTATTTAACCAGGGAGTTTTTCTCTCGCATCGGCGAGGCGATGTCCGAGAACATTCTTTTGGTCATGTGTACGCGCGGCGGCGAATACGTGGCCGGTGCGATCAATTTTATTGGTAGNGAGTGTCTGTTTGGGCGCAACTGGGGTTGTATCGAGGATCATCNGTTCCTGCATTTTGAAGTCTGTTATTACCAGGCCATTGAATTTGCGATTGCGCGCGGACTCAAGCGTGTTGAAGCCGGTGCCCAGGGGCCGCACAAGCTTGCCCGCGGATATATGCCATCTCACACTTACAGCNCGCACTGGATTGTAAATCCGTCNTTTCGTGACGCAGTAGATAACTTTCTGGACGATGAAAGACAATGGGTCCAGAAAGAAATCGACTACATCGAACAGCATTCGCCCTTTAGACGAGACCAGTAATTTGCTGATAAACAAGTTATCTCAGGTCCTCNATTTCCTGTTGTATCTAGATTGCTAGCCCCGACAGACCCAGGGAAGTAAATAGCCAAAAGCATTTCGTATTCCTAGAAACACTGTTTGGCAAAAGGATGGTCAGTGTAATCGCACATGCATTGTGTGAGGTGCTGCGTCGAAAAAGAGTCATAGAATCAATAGTGCAAAGTCCGGTCATTAACTGCGAACCAGAATAATAGTCGAGGCATTTTTCTAGANNTTGGCGTGNCAATTTACTTTTGCTGTGGACTGGCGTTGATGTCTATGAGCAACAGCATCTACTTGTTATGCCATTGCCCGCTTATCCGGGGATAGCCGAACAAGACAGCGGTATCATTGCTTTTTCGCGCAGCCTCGAACATATATAAAACAAGATGCCTATAAATGTCGGACCATGGAAGCGCACTGTTTCACCGTGCGTTCATTTTGATGTTTATCAAAGCAAGCGATGAGTGTGCCTAGGTGTTGGAAGCATCNACGATGCTCTGAATCGACTGGTCTANCTGGTTGTTAAATTCTTCGTTTGATTGNTGCTTGCTTAGNCCTTCGGTGAGGGCGCGNGAAAAGCTAGCGACNATACCGTTTTGCTTTGCNAATCGGTNGTTTGATTCATCACGCGAGTAGCCGCCCGATAGCGCTACAACGCGCAGCGTTCGTGGATGATTGACACAATCCAGATACAGATTGTCCTGNTCGGGCAACGTTAACTTAAGCATCACCTGCTGTTCTGCCGGGACCTGTTCGAGGTGCCNCATGATCTCTGCCTTTAGCATGTCTTCGATANTAGCTTTTTCCTCTGCGTTGATATCCACTTCNGGTTCGATAATGGGCACGAGTCCGGCGTCGAGAATTNTCTGACCGATNTCAAATTGNTGATCCACGATTGCCTTGATACCAGAAGGGCTGGCTGATTTAATTACAGAGCGCATCTTCGTGCCAAAGATACCTTTGTCTTTTGCAGTGGACAGTAGGTCATCTAACCCANGCATAGGTTTCATCAGTTGAATCCCNTCAGCCTCGTCTGCCAGGCCNCTATCGACTTTTAAAATTGGNACAACGCCTTTTTCTTCCCACAGATACTCAGCAGTAGGATGCCCTTCNATTTCGCCGTNCATGGTGTTGACGAATAAAATGGCGCCNAGTATTCGCTCGCCATTAAATGCAGGACTGGTAATGATGCGCGCTCGCATNTGATGTACAAGGGAGAACATTTCTTCGTCGCTTGACCAAGCGTCTTCTTCGATACCGTATAGCTTCAGTGCTTTTGGTGTGCTGCCGCCACTTTGATCAAGGGCAGCTATAAAACCATTGGCGGACCCCATTTTTTCGTTCTTTTGTGTATTCACTAATCTAACCTATTCGTTCGGTTTCAGACATGATTATGCCCGTGTTTACCTGTCGTTTGCCAGGCGAAATAGGTCAGGTTCCACGATGTTCGGTGAGGATTTTATCTAAGGCATTGGCGAAAGCTTGGCGCTCGGATTTACTAATGGGAGGTGGACCGCCGGTATGAACACCCGAAGACCGCATGGTGTCCATAAAATCGCGCATGTTCAGACGATGGCCAATGTTTTCGTTGGAGTAAAGTTCACCCCTGGGGTTAAGGGCCTGCACTTCTTTGGCAAGTAACTCTGCCGCCAGTGGAATATCAGCAGTGATGNCTAAATCGCCGGGGTTGGATCGTTGCANTATCTCGTTGTCTGCCACATCGAATCCCTTAGGCACTTGAAGGAACCGGATGAGCTTGCTTGCTGGTGTACGGATAAAGTTATTGGCAACTAGCGTCAGTGGCGTCTGCGTTCGAGTCGCTGCACGAAAAAGAATTTCCTTGATGACGTTTGGACAAGCGTCGGCATCGACCCAGATGTTGAAAATTGGAGATTCCTTCGTCGTTGCCAATGATTATTGAGCGGAGCATAGGGTCACAGACATAGCGGGTCAAATCGGCGTATATTGTTCAGCGCGTCGCAAGCGCATTCGGGCTAGCTCAATACCTGACTAATCATCAAACAGATCGTCTAGCTTTGTTTTCNNATCTGACTCGGGTTCCGCGCCGTTTCCGTCGTCATCAAATAGGGCATTCAGCTTGGACTTCGCTGAACTAGTGTTATTGGACGCACTGTCGTAGGCATCTGTAGTTGGCTTAAAAAACTCGCAGAAATTTGCGTTTTCTTTGATATTGGGTGGATCCGCGCGCTCATCATCACACTCAATGTGGTTATTGGGACGGAAATTGATACACATTCGACAGCAGTAGAGCACTTCAAAACAACGTGAGCAGTTGGCGTGGCGAGAAATTGGAAGCGGTATATCTGAGATTGATTCGCCACAGTTCCAACAAACAAGTTCGTCCGACATATTGGGGATTGACTAGGGCGCCATAAAATTTTTCCTAGCAGCGACCTTGTCATCGGATAAGTCGATGTGGCCTGCTACGCTGGTGGTAAATTGCTCTTTGTAGTGACCCAGCCGACTGTCTGCAAAGGTAACTTTCCGGAGGCAATCAACAAGAAGAGCGAGTTTGGCGTTTTTATCGCAGTGTGTGTTGACTAGATTGGTAATTTCTTTTGTCTGCCGGTCCGGTTTTTTGGTATTAATCATGCTGCAGCTTTTTTGGCATCTTCCAATCGTTGTTTCAGGTTGCCTAATTCTTCACGAAGTTCCACAGGCACGCGATCACCGTATGATTCGTAATAGGCCTCAATCAGTGGAATTTCGGCCAGCCAGCCATTAATTTCGACTCGTAGGAGCTGCTCAATCTCTTCTTGCATTAGCTCGAGACCAGAAAAGTCTATGCCATCAATTCTAGGTAGATTGCCAATGGGCGTTTCGATCGCCTCGGCCGTGCCTTCACACCGCTCAAATATCCATTTGAGAACTCGGGAATTTTCACCAAAACCGGGCCACAGATACTTGCCAGAATCGTCCTTGAGAAACCAGTTCACGTAATAAATTCCGGGCAGTTCCGCGTTGGGCTTATCGCAAATATTTACCCAGTGCTGCCAGTAATCAGCCATGTTGTAACCGCAAAACGGCAGCATGGCCATTGGATCCCGCCGTATCTCACCGATTGTCCCTACAGCCGCTGCGGTCTTCTCTGAAGACACGATTGAACCAAAGAAAACGCCTTGACTCCAGTTATTGGCTTCGTTTACTAGTGGGACGACGGTCGCCCGTCGGCCACCGAATAAAATTGCGCTGATCGGCACACCTGCGAGTTCCTCCCACTCATCTGCAATAACAGGACATTGTGCTGCTGACACTGTGAATCTTGCATTGGGGTGGGCTGCTGGTTCGAGTGAATCTGGGGTCCAGTGATTGCCTTTCCAGTCGATCAGATGCTCAGGTGGCTCCTCGGTCATCTCTTCCCACCAGACGTCTGCGTCGTCGGTTTCAGCAACGTTCGTAAAGATACAGTCTTTATTCAGGGTGAGCATGGCATTGGCGTTCGACTTCATGCTGGTGCCCGGCGCCACGCCGAAAAAGCCCGCTTCCGGGTTGATTGCATACAGACGACGATCGCTACCAAATTTCATCCAGCAGATGTCGTCCCCGACGGTCTCGACTTTCCATCCCGGAATGGTGGGTATCAACATTGCCAGGTTTGTTTTGCCACAGGCACTAGGAAATGCACCAGCGATATATCGAACCACACCTTCTGGATTAGTAATCTTCAGTATCAGCATATGCTCCGCGAGCCATCCCTCGTCCCGCGCCATGGCAGAAGCGATACGGAGCGCGAAACATTTCTTTCCTAACAGCGCATTGCCCCCGTAGCCGGAACCAAAGGACCAGATTTCGCGGTCGCCAGGAAAGTGCGCAACATAAAGGTTATCTGGGTTACATGGCCAGGGGACATCTGCTTCGTCATCAATAATCGGTTTGCCCACGGAATGGACACAGGGAACGAAATCACCATCACCGAGTTCGTCCAGGACAGCCTGGCCGACGCGTGTCATGATGTGCATCGAGGTTACAACGTATGGCGAGTCGGTGATCTGAATACCAATGTGTGCAATGGGTGATCCAATGGGACCCATAGAAAACGGAATGACGTACATCTTCCGACCATGCATACAACCTTTAAACAATCCATTGAGAGTTTCTTTCATCTCATCCGGAGCCATCCAGTTGTTATTGGGGCCTGCGTTAATCTCTTGTCGCGTGCAGATGAACGTACGACTTTCTACTCGAGCGACATCTGCAGGATCGGATCGGACAAGGTAACTATTGGGGCGTTTTTCAGGATTTAGGCGTTTGGCTGCGCCGGCGGCTATCAGTAGTTCCCACATTTGGTCGTATTCTTCAGTACTGCCGGTACAGACAACCACTTCGTCGGGTTTGCACAGGCTTTTCATCTCATCGAGCCAGGCCGCCAACTTATTATTTTTCACCATATATGTAAGTGCTCTATCAACGACTGTCGCCTAGCCACTTTTTGGACCAGATATGTTCGGCAGGTGCGCAAAGAATAACGTATTCATTATTGACGTGCTATAAATGAATATCCTGAACGATCACTCGATGTAAATGTTGATCACTTAATGTAATTTCGGGCATATATCGCAACCATTTGCTAGTCTTCGCCTATGTATCAGCCGCAAAAAACGCTAACAGATTATCGGCCATATTGGGCCGAGTGCTTTGGCGTGGCGCCCTTTTTGCCCACGAGTCGGGAAGAGATGGACACCTTGGGTTGGGATAGCTGCGATGTAATTATCGTGACCGGCGATGCTTATGTAGATCATCCCAGTTTTGGCATGGCGGTGATAGGTCGGGTATTGGAGGCACAAGGGTTCCGGGTCGGCATTATTGCTCAGCCAGACTGGCAATCCAGCGAGGCTTTCACAAAGCTGGGCAGACCCAACCTGTATTTTGGTGTGGCCGCAGGGAATATGGACTCCATGATCAACCGTTACACGGCTGATAAGAAGATACGCCATGATGATGCTTACACGCCTGGCAATGTCGGTGGGAAACGTCCTGACAGGTCGGTGATTGTTTACTCCCAGCGTTGTCGAGAAGCCTACCCGGGCGTCAATATTGTCATCGGTAGCATCGAGGCCAGCTTGCGGCGAATCGCTCACTTTGATTACTGGAGCGATAAGGTGCGGCGTTCAATTATCGCGGACACGCGAGCGAATATGCTGCTTTATGGCAATGCCGAACGAGCAATCGTAGAGCTGACACATCGCCTGGCGGAAGGCGAACAGATTGCAGATATCCGAGATATACGGGGCTCAGCTTTCATACTTAAGTCATTACCTGACAGCCATCGGCTGATTAACGAGTCGAAATTGCAGGAGGATAGGGAACAGACGGTAAAGCTAATATCTGTTGCGCAGGAAGAGGTAGTTCTGTTGCCTTCTTTTGAATCGGTTCGGGAGGACAAAGCGCTTTATGCTCATGCGTCCCGCATCCTGCATCGAGAGACCAATCCACATAACGCTAGGGCCCTAGCGCAGGCCCACGGAGACAGATATGTCTGGCTGAACCCTCCACCTATACCACTCTCAACTGAAGAGATGGATTGGGTGTTCGGCTTGCCCTTTAGGCGTGTGCCACATTCAGATTATGGTGACGCGAGGATTCCTGCCTACGAAATGATTCGCTTCTCGGTGAATATCATGCGGGGCTGTTTCGGCGGTTGTACCTTCTGTTCCATCACAGAGCATGAGGGCCGCATTATTCAGAGTCGCTCGGAAGACTCGATACTCCAGGAGATTGAGGATATCCGTGACAAGACACCGGGTTTCACTGGGGTGGTATCGGACCTTGGCGGGCCGACCGCTAATATGTGGCGCTTGGCATGCAAAGACCGTGAAACCGAGGCGAGCTGTCGCCGGTTGTCCTGCGTTCATCCCTCTATCTGCAAGAACCTCAATACGGACCAAACGCCGCTCATCTCGCTTTATCGTAAGGCGAGGAATATCGATGGTGTGAAGAAGGTGCTGATCGCCTCAGGCGTGCGCTATGACCTCGCCAATGAAACCCCGGAATATGTGCGTGAACTAGTGAAAGAACATGTTGGAGGCTATCTAAAGATTGCCCCCGAGCACACTGAAGAGAGTCCGCTCTCAAAGATGATGAAGCCGGGCATTGGTACTTACGATAAGTTCAAGGCAATGTTCGACAAGTATTCAGCGGAAGCGGGCAAGAAGCAGTATCTCATCCCTTACTTTATTGCCGGGCACCCCGGTACCACCGACAAAGATATGCTGAATCTAGCGTTATGGCTAAAGCGAAATCGTTTTCGTGCAGATCAGGTTCAGAATTTCTATCCGTCACCCATGGCGACCGCGACCGCAATGTATCACAGCGGTAAGGATCCATTGCACAAGGTGCGAAGAGGTGCAGGCAACGTTACTACTATCAAGGGCGAAAAACAGCGCCGCCTGCACAAGGCCTTTTTNCGATATCACGATCCNGATAATTGGCCGGTATTGCGTAAAGCACTTAAAGAAATGGGTCGTAATGACTTGATNGGTAATGGCAGGGTACATCTNATTCCAAGGTCAGGTCGNACGCCGATGTTGGGNGGTCCGCGNAGGTTCCGTACNCAACATACGGGACTGCCCAAAGACTGATNTNATCCNGTATTCTGTCTTTCNGAAATTGAGGTGCTAACTATGAGTTATATGCTGGAAGGACTGAAGGTTATAGACGCTGCGTCTTATCTTGCGGCGCCGGCTACTGCGACGATGCTGGGCGACTTTGGTGCGGATGTGATCAAGATTGAGGCTCCNGGAGGAGATGGTTATCGATTGCTNTCTGATTCNAACTGGTTGCTGACNTCACGAAANAAGAAAAGTATTTGCTTGGATCTACGCAAGGAAGCGGGACGCAAGATCCTCCACCAATTGATTGATGAAGCAGATGTGCTGCTNACCAACTTTCTGGAGCCCCAGATTAAACAGTTTGAGCTGGAATACGAGCAACTTCGTAAGACCAATCTACGACTAGTTTATGCGCATGTGTCCGGATATGGTCGAAGGGGACCCGAAAAAAACCGTCGCGGTTTTGATTTAGCTGGTTTTTGGGCGCGCACAGGTATCCAGGATGTGATGCGACCTTATGGCGGTGCTCCGGTGCACCCGGCAGGTGGCTCTGGTGATCATGTGACTGCACTGGCACTGTTAAGTGGAATTATGATGGCTTTGTATGACCGAGAGAAAACTGGGCAAGGGAGGATGGTTTCAAGTTCTCTTGCGGCAAGTGGTTGCTACACCAATGGCATGGCGATACAGGCTGCAATTGCGGGACATGACCGGGAAGCCGTGCTTGAGAAAAATAATGGGATGCGCGCNGCATTTTCTAATCTATATCAGACTCGCGACGACCGACATGTGATGCTCATCATTGTGAATCCGCGAAAAGAATTCACCGGTTTGGCGAAATCTTTAGATCATGAAGAATGGCTGGAAGATCCCCGGTTTGCCGAATTCNCCGAGCTACAAAAAAACAAATACGAGTTAACGCCANTGGTTGCCGAGGCAATGCGTGAGTTCAATCTTGTGGANATCTGCAAACGCATGGATGAATACGATTTACCGTATTCTGCGGTTGAGAGAGTCGCCGATGTGATTCGTGATGCACAATTGATCGAAAATGAGGTCATCGTAAAAACTGACTCCGATATGCCGGAATATCAATGGACTATTAACAGCCCGATTAATATAGAAGGTGAACGCAAAAGAACGCCAACCACCGCGCCGGACGTGGGTCAGCACTCTGAGGATGTCCTGCGGGAGCTTGGACTTGGCGCTGACAGAATTTCGGCGTTGATTCAAGATGGCGCGGTAGTGCAGGGACCAGAGAGAGAGCCTTAGACATGGTAGAAGGTATTGAGGCTCAGAATGTTAGCGCATGGCTTGCTGATCATGTGCCGGCTTTGGTTGGCGAAGTGCAATACTCACTGATTGCGGGCGGGCACTCCAACTTGACTTACCGGTGTGAAGACGAAGCGGAGAACTGTTATGTGCTTCGGNGGCCGCCTCTTGGCCACGTACTGCAGAGCGCTCACGATATGAGCAGAGAGCATCGTATCATTGATGCGCTTGCNGATAGCGAGGTGCCCGTGGCATCGAACTACGGTTTGTGCACCGATCCAGCAGTAAACGGNGCCGACTTCTATGTCATGGAATTTGTCGATGGTCTGGTGCTTGGAGATTACGAGACGGCAGCGTTGGTCCCTGAAGATAAGCGCCGTCAGCTTGGTCTGCGAGTGATTGAGATTCTGTGTGACTTGCATACAACGGATATGGACGCAGTAGGTTTGGGGGATTTGGGGCGGAAAGAATCGTATCTTGCGAGGCAGTTGAAACGCTGGACCACTCAGTGGGAAGCGACGAAGATCGACCCGATTCCGGCTATGGAAGAGAGCTGCAGAATTCTGACTGAAACCATGCCGGAGCAGGTGGGTGCCACTATTGTGCATGGCGACTTTCGCCTTGGAAATATGATCGCCAAAGACGGGGATATTCGGGCCGTATTGGATTGGGAGCTTTGTACGCTGGGTGATCCGCTGGCGGATGTCGGTTATCTATTTAACAATTGGCTGGGGCCTGATGAAGTGGAGGGTGANCCGACGCGAGATATATTCCCGACTTGTGTGGGNGGATATCCTGATTGCGANGAGCTGGTAGCTATCTACACTGAGCGTACTGGGAGAGATTTAACCCAGATTGACTACTACCGGGCGTTCTCACACTGGCGTCTGGCAGCGATCGGCCAAGGCGTGTTCAAGCGTTACCTTGAGGGTGCAATGGGGCGAGAGAAGCAGCTTGATCTTGAGGGTAAGTTTGAATCGGTTGTATACCGGGCAGAGCAGGCGTTAGCCTTGCTTGAGCACCGCTAGCTTAATGTAGCGTCTTGGCTTTCGATTCTAGGGCTAGTAATCTCTGACCGGCTGTCTGGCGCATGTCTTCGTCATCCGATGCATGCAATACCTGTGTATAGGTATGTTTTGCCAGAGGGACATTGCCTTGCATCTCGTAAATCGCTCCGAGTTGCACATTACATCCGGCATCGTTAGGTAATAACAGTAGCTGAAGCTCAATACATGCCTTGGTTTCCTGCCACGACTTTTTACGCCAGAAGATCTCTTTAAGATTATTCAGAAGGCGAATTAGGACATCACGATTGGTTGCCGGAGCGAAGAATTCTTCCTGCAGGGCAACTTTACCTCGAAAGATCTGTTTGAGTAGGTTAGCGCAATCAGGCTTACTTAGTATGCGGCCGGCGAACGGGTCGACTATGATGGGATTCTCCAAACCGTAGGACACCAGGAAATGCTTTGGAAAGTTTATGCCGTGGACGGGGATGCCGAGGCGCGCACCGAGAGAGATATGTATTAGTGCGAGGCTGATTGGGATGCCCTGTTTGGTGTCGATGACACGATTTAGATAGCTGTTTTCCGGATCGTAGTAGTCAGGGGTATTTCCAGCAAAGTCTTCAGTGCCGTGGATGAACTCCAGTACGCTGTTAACCGAGATGCTTGACGCTGCGTCACGAGTTCGCTCGAACTTATCGGCAAGATTCGCAATTAGCGATAGGTAGTATGGAATGTCGACGTCGTCCTGCATTTCTGCAGCGATAATCAGCGCTGCTTCATCCAGAATAATATCTTCATCCTGGAGGCTTGCTATCTCTGATAACCGCTCTTTGGCTTCCCGATCCATGNGNNCATATTACAAGCTTACTANCGCCGGTCAACTGGACTGTTCGCGNTGCCTTGCTTTGTGATTTAATTTTTCTTCTTTATGTTNTTGATGCGCATCTGCCGCATCACTACCGATATGAGATTCCCCACGTTTTTTAGCCAATCGTACCTGCTTTTCCCGTTCNGTAAAGCGCGCTCGCTGTTTTTCGGTTAGCCCTTGATAGCAATTTGGGCAGCTTACGCCTGGCACATANCGNGGGGAGGATTTATCTTNTTCNGATATAGGCCNACGACAGGCGTGGCACTGGTCATAGCGGCCCTGGCGCATTTGATGATCCACCGTGACGCGGTCATCAAAGACGAAACACTCACCCTGCCACAGNGATTCGTCTTCAGGTACCACCTCAAGATACTTCAGAATTCCACCCTCCAGATGATAAACGTCATCGAAACCGATGGATTTGAGGTAGGCGGTGGACTTTTCGCAGCGGATCCCTCCTGTGCAATACATGGCGACCTTCTTGTTTTCCCCCGCATTCAGCGTCTGNGCGAAGGCNGGAAACTCCCTGAATGAGTCAGTGTGCGGNTTTATCGCNCCGATGAAAGAGCCGACCCCAATTTCATATTCGTTCCGCGTGTCGATCACCGTGACATCTGGNTCNGAGATCAGNTCGTTCCAGTCGCTTGGCTTTACGTATGTACCTGCATAGNGCTCAGCATCGATATCNGGCACGCCCATNGTGANNATTTCATTCTTTAGTTTTACTTTGGTNCGATGAAAAGGCGGTTTGCTTGCGACAGATTCTTTATGTTGCAACTNGACAAACCGTGAGTCTGATTTAAGAAANCGNAGGACGCTATCAACACCCTCNCGCGNTCCCGCGATTGTGCCGTTGATCCCTTCACGCGCCAGTAGCAANGTACCGCAAACNTTATGCTGCTGCATTATAGCAAGGAGCCGTTCGCGCAACGCTTCATAATCCTCAAGTACCACAAAGTGATACAGAGCAGAGATGAAGTAATCCTGGTTTTTGGCGGTGTCAATCATGGGCCTATTATCGTCTGATANNCGCTCGCGCGCTAGTCGCCGTTATCAGAGGGAAGCCGTTTCGAGTGAACGTAGGCTCGCCTGGTGCGCTTGCCTTGCCCGAGAGTCGTGCTGTGGCCGTTGTGGTTTTATTGCTTTGGTTCCAACTGTGTTTGTGGCTTGTTTATTGGTGGACGGCAACATAGTGGTAGATTCTTTGCTACAAGACCTGCACTGTGTTGGGTAAGTGCTGTTTTATCA
>PASO01000046.1 GCA_002712135.1 Gammaproteobacteria bacterium | reverse complement strand
GAACCCGCGACCTCCGGCGTGACAGGCCGGCATTCTAACCAGCGGAACTACCGGTCCATTAGAAAGATTAGTGGGTGTTGCAGGGGTCGAACCTGCGACCTACGGCTTGTAAGGCCGTCGCTCTCCCAACTGAGCTAAACACCCGAATTTCACAATCGGGGCACCTATTAGACACCCCAGAAAGAGAGAGCGAATTGTACAACCCAGGTGGTTGGAGTCAAGGAACACGACGACTGAAACCTAATTACCTGCTGCTTATAACAGCATATCCAAGGTAAATAATATGCCAACCACACTGAGACGTCGCCAGTATACCGTAACGCAGCCGATATGAATTTTCTAATAGACGTTGAGTGTTAGTAATGAACTTTCCCTTTGTGGATTTAATAAACCTCGCCGAACTCTGACATCCTCGCTCAACAGTTTTTGTTCCGCTTTCAGGTAGTGTGAAGTGGAAAGCCGTATAGACGGGCCAGCTTTCTTTTGACATCACAAGGCCATAGCAAATACTTGTTGCCAGCATCATCTTAATGGCTCAGGACGGCTGCCAACAAAATCAGTGCCTTCCATATCCGCATGATATCGAATCTAGAATCTGCGATACCACTGGGGATTAATTACGCAACCGCAATGTCATTCCTTTTTGCGAGCAAACTATTAGATAAGCGTGGCTGAGGATTCATAAACAAAAAANCCCATTGGAATAAGCTAACAACTTAAAGTTCGTTGAGGTAAGTCGCTGATTCCTATATATTTCTGAAGCTTCNTGGAGCTCAACATAAATGTCCGNCTACAATCTCACACATCTGAAGGCTTTAGAGGCCGAAAGTATCCATATAATTAGGGAAGTCGCTGCNGAATTCGATAACCCAGTTATGTTGTACTCAATTGGCAAAGACTCTGCGACGATGCTGCATCTGGCTAGGAAGGCGTTTTACCCTGGCAAACTCCCCTTCCCCTTAATGCATGTNGATACCACCTGGAAGTTCAAGGCTATGATCGAATTACGAGAGGAGATTGCGAAACGCTATGACCTTGATCTAATCGTATACACCAACGAAGAAGGCCGGAAACAGGGAATTAATCCTTTCGATCATGGTAGTGCAAAACATACCGACATCATGAAAACCCAAGCACTTAAACAGGCGTTGGATCTGCACCAGTTTGACGCAGTNTTTGGAGGTGGACGGCGCGATGAAGAAAAGTCCCGTGCAAAGGAAAGAGTCTATTCCTTCCGGGACAAGAATCACGTGTGGGATCCAAAGAATCAGCGGCCAGAGCTGTGGAACATCTACAACAGTGAGCACAACAAAGGAGAAGAAATTCGCGTATTCCCCATCTCCAACTGGACAGAGTTGGACGTATGGCAATANATCCANCTTGAAGATATTCCCATCGTCCCCTTATATCTTGCCAAAGAACGCCCTGTAGTCGAGCGAGACGGTATGCTAATTATGGTTGATGACGATCGTATGCCTTTGGGGNAAGGTGAAGTNCCNCAGATGAAAAAAGTGCGCTTTCGANCCCTAGGATGCTATCCNCTGACAGGTGCCGTCGAATCGGAAGCAGAGACACTGCCTGAAGTNATCCAAGAGATGCTCCTTACCACCACGTCTGAACGACAAGGAAGAGCTATCGACCATGACTCCGAAGGATCCATGGANCAGAAAAAGAAAGAAGGATATTTCTAAANATGAGTCATTCCAGCGATTTGATCGCCACCGACATCGATGCTTATTTAAAGCAACACGAGAANAAAGAACTACTACGTTTTCTTACCTGTGGTTCGGTGGATGATGGNAAAAGTACGCTCATTGGGCGTCTACTTTACGACTCAAAACTCATTTTCGAAGACCAACTCGAGGCTGTTGCTTCTGATTCATCCAAAGTGGGTACCGTTGCCGAAGGTTTGGATCTCGCCCTACTGGTCGATGGACTACAAGCAGAACGTGAACAAGGTATTACCATTGACGTGGCCTATCGATACTTCTCCACAGAAAAGCGCAANTTCATTATCGCAGATTGCCCAGGACACGAACAATACACTCGAAATATGGCAACNGGTGCCTCCACCTGTGATCTNGCAATCATTCTGNTTGACGCGCGCTATGGTGTGTTGACCCAAACCAAACGGCATACGTTTATTGCCACTCTGCTTGGGATCAAACANATCNTTGTAGCCATCAACAAGATGGACCTAGTGGATTACTGTGANGAAACCTATCAGAAAATAAAATCCGACTATGAAGCGTTTTCGGCTCAATTAGACATCGGCGAACTGCGTTATCTTCCGTTGTCAGCATTGGAAGGTGACAACGTGGTCAACTCATCGAAGAATATGTCTTGGTACAAGGGCGCACCGCTCATNTCTATGCTGGAGAATATCCANATATCCTCTGACCGAAACCTGATCGACTTCCGTTTCCCGGTGCAATACGTCAATCGCCCCAATCTCGATTTCCGAGGTTACTGTGGAACAGTTGCTTCGGGTATCGTCAGAAAAGGTGACGAAGTAATGGTGTTACCATCACGAAAGACCAGCAGGATCGCTTCGATTGTGACCTACGATGATGAACTAGAGGAGGCATTCCCACCACTCGCGGTTACACTCACTATNGAAGACGAAATCGACATCAGCCGAGGCGATATGCTGGTTCACCCGAGCAACNTGCCNTATCTCTCCGACCGCATGGATANCATGGTGGTGTGGATGGCAGATGCACCAATGAAACCGAGAACGCAGTACCTGTTTAAACAAGGCACTAAGAAGTCCACGGGTACGCTTTCCAATGTGCGTTATAAAATCGATGTTAACACCTTGGAACAAGCCGAAACTGAAACACTGCAGCTAAATGAAATCGGTCGNTGCGACATCAACCTGTCGCAACGATTCGCATTCGACTCCTACAAGGGAAACNGACAAGTAGGTGCATTTATTATCNTCGACCGGCTCACCAACGTAACAGTAGGTGCTGGCATGATCGTCGGTACTGGCAGCGATGACACTGCTCAGGTATGGGAGCTGGAATCACGCAGCGAACTACTCCACGCAACTTCCAGTTTTATTAGTACTGATGAAAGAAACCAACGTTTTGGTCAACGGCCCAAAACGGTTCTGCTTACCGGTTTGACCGGTGCTGGCAAGAGCACGATTGCGTATGCGCTGGAACGCAAGCTATTCGATTTGGGTCGCGCGGCTACAGTATTAGATGGACAAAATATGCGATTGGGTCCTAGCAAGGATCTAGGGTTCGATGAGGATAGCCGCTCAGAGAACATACGACGTGGCGCTGAGATTGCGAAGCTCATGAATCAGGCAGGTATCATCACCATCTGCTCATTCGTCGCACCGAGCGATGAAGTGAGAAAGCGGGCACGAAAAACCATCGGCGAGGATTTTTTGCTGGTTCACTTAAGTGCGCCTTTAGAGGTCTGTCGAGAACGCGATACTGACGGAATCTATCAAGNTAATGACGTGGATACNATTCCNGGGGTGAATTTACCCTATGACGTACCAGAAGATGCCGAATTAGTGTTNCCCACGCATGAGATTTCGGTAGAAGAGAGCGTGGAAAAATTGCTGGTGTTACTGGAGGGGAGTGGCTCTTTTTAGCANTGTCCCAGTTTTTGTAGCGNCTCAATGACNAACTGGCAAGACTGATNCGGCGTCATACCTTCCGTCTCTATTCTCAACTCAGGATTCTCCGGCTCTTCATAGGGATCGCTAATGCCGGTAAAATGTTCTATCTCCCCTGCCTTCGCTTTGGCATAAAGNCCTTTTACATCCCTTCGTTCGCATTCTTCTATNGTGGTGGCTATNTAGATTTCGATAAAGTCGCCATATTGTTCCACCATTTCTCGCACCTCGCGACGAGCCTCCTTATAAGGTGCAATCGGCGCACAAATAGCTATACCACCATGTTTGGTAATGAGACTAGCGACATAACCAATGCGACGAATGTTGACGTCCCGATCTTGCTTTGAGAACCCCAACTCTGCAGAGAGATGCTGCCTTACCTGATCACCGTCTAGAACGGTGACCGGTCGATGTAGTAGTTCTTTTAGCTTGGTCTCCACTAATTGAGATATCGTAGACTTTCCTGCCCCGGAAAGTCCGGTAAAGAATATGGTAAAACCGTCTATTTCTTTTTTACTCATTGTTTGGATAAGTCCGTTAACATCTCAACTAAGTTATCTCGCCAAAGCTTTCTTTTTTTAACTGTTAGTGTTTCCAACTTGTCACAGTTGAGCACGCTGTAGGGTGGGCGCGCTGCAGCAGTTGGATATTCGTCGGTGGTAATCGGATAGATGGGGATCGANTTATCAAGCAACCCTTCTCTCACAGCCTCTTCTTGAATCGCTTTGGCAAACTCGTACCAGGTAATCTCACCATCATCTGTCCAATGGTAGACGCCAATCATAAATTTTTCCTCAACAACAACGTCCCAAATCACATCTGCGAGACTACCCGCAAAGGTTGGTGCACCCCGTTGATCATTAACCACATTCAANTCATCTCGTTCAGACATCAAACGCAGCATCGTGTTCACGAAGTTATTACCCTTCGTGTAATAAACCCAGGCAGTACGAATAATCATTGCCTGATCAGGAATAGTATTTAATGCCACCTCCTCGCCCGCGAGTTTACTCGCGCCATAGACGCCAAGAGGATTGGGCTGGTCGTCCGGTGTGTAGGGTGTTGTTTTTTCACCGTCGAAGACGAAATCTGTAGAGATATGAATTAGGCGCCTGGATGAAGCATCATTACAACAGTTTGCTATAGTTTGAACCGCATGACGATTCACCTGATAACAAAGACCAATCTCCTCTTCTGCTTTATCGACCGCTGTATAGGCCGCGCAACTAATGATGTAGTCCGGGTCTAACCTATCGATAACCTCGGTAACTGCTCGTGCATCAGTGATGTCGCAGTCACTTCTACTCACGTAGGTTACCGCGACACGATCAGGTTCCGCATCCGCTAACGCACGTCCAACCTGTCCAGCAGCACCAAAGACAAGGACCTTCACGGATTACTCAACTCCATGATACGACTTGTACCAGTCAATAAACTGCGCGATGCCATCCTGCATAGATGTGCCCGGGTGGTAGTCAAAATCC
The DNA here is from genome assembly GCA_002712135.1 of Gammaproteobacteria bacterium. GTDB lineage: Bacteria > Pseudomonadota > Gammaproteobacteria > Pseudomonadales > Azotimanducaceae > UBA7455. The sequence goes on along the minus strand of PASO01000046.1, from coordinate 31,520 downwards.
TCAACCAACGGGTCGATGTCCGCATAGGTCGTTTCAACATCGCCCGCCTGTATAGGCACACCCTCCGTCTTGGCTTTCATACCAATCGAACTCTCCAGACAATCAATGAAGTCGCGGAGTTTCTCTGGTTTATTGTATCCAATATTGTATACAGCATACGGTGGCACACCTTTCGGTTGACGTTCGAGGACGGACAATATGCCCGTAACAATATCATTCACGAAGGTGAAGTCGCGGCTATGATTTCCAAAATTGAAGAGCTTGATTGTCTGGTTTGCATAAATAGTATTGGTAAACAGATAGGCTGCCATATCTGGTCGACCCCACGGACCATAAACTGTAAAGAAACGCAGCCCAGTCGCTGGGAGCGCATACAGGTGACTATATACGTGCGCCATCAGTTCATTGGCCTTTTTGCTTGCCGCATACATTGATATCGGACGATCAACCCTATCCGTAACGCTGAACGGGACTTTCTGATTGCTGCCATAAACCGAGCTGGATGAAGCATAAACAAAGTGATTCACACTATTCTCGCGTGCCTGCTCCAAGACATTCATGAAACCGGAAACATTGTTATCGATAACATCTCGCGGATGTTCGATCGAATAGCGCACACCAGCCTGGGCAGCAAGATGGATAATGGCAGCAGGTTTCTGGGTGGCACAAAATGTCGCCAACGCATCTTTGTCGAGAATGTCCAGGCGAGCAAATGAAAAATCACCCCCTCGTTTTTCTAATTCAGCAAGACGCGCTTCTTTTAAGCAAACATCGTAATAGGGAGAGAAGTTATCAAGCCCCGCAACGGCATCACCTCGATCAAGCAACTGCTTGCAAACATGAAAGCCTATAAAACCGGCAGCACCGGTAACAAGAACCTTCACCCGCTTTCGAGCAACGCGGAACTGCGACCGATACCCTCATAGATGAGACCGTGATTCGCCACGCGGGCTGGGTTATAGATGTTGCGGCCGTCGAAGATCAGTTTGGACTTAAGCGATTTACTTAAACGGCGAAAATCCGGTTGTCTGAACTCTCGCCACTCAGTGACGATGATCAGCGCATCCGCACCCTCAACGGCGGTGTATGGGTCCTCAAAATAGGTAATGCCGTTATCGCCAAGTACTGCCCAAGCAGCATCAATGGCTTCCGGATCATAGGCATGAATCGTCGCGCCACGGTTTCTGAGTTCGTCAATGATTACGAGACTCGATGCCTCGCGCATATCATCAGTCTCCGGTTTGAAGGCAAGGCCCCAGATCGCAAGACATTTGCCCTTCAAATCATCACTCAACAGTTTTATGACCTTATCGACGATGACACGCTTTTGTCGCTCATTTCTGGATTCGACCGCCTGCAAGATCGCACCGTCAATACCTGCCCCTTGCGCCATAGTAATCATAGCTTTGACGTCTTTGGGAAAACACGAGCCACCATAGCCGCAGCCTGGATACATAAACGAAGGACCAATGCGCGCATCGGAACCAACCCCGCGGCGCACATTTTCAACATCGATACCAAGTTCATCACACATGACGGAGACTTCGTTCATAAAAGAAATCTTTGTGGCCAGCATCGCGTTCGCCGCGTATTTAATCATTTCGGCATCACGAATACCGACGTATTGAATGCGATCTTCTTTTTTAGCGAATGCATCATAGAGTTCATCCATCACTCGCTGGCTTTTTTCATTATTAGCTCCAACAACGATTCGATCTGGGAACATAAAGTCTTTGATCGCATCACCTTCACGCAGGAATTCCGGATTACTGATCACGTCGAATTCAATGTCCAGGCCTCTGGCCTTCAAGGCTGCATCAATAGTCGCATGAACCTTGTCCCCCGTGCCCACGGGCACAGTAGATTTGTTGACGACCACCAGGGGATTAACCATTGTCTCGCCAATGCTGCGCGCTACTGCTTCGACGTAGGAAAGATCTGCGCTCCCATCTTCTTTTGGTGGCGTCCCAACCGCGATAAACGTTACCTTGCAGTTGTTGATGGCATTCCCCAGATCGTTGGAAAAATTGAGGCGCCCTGCCTTAAGATTATCGTGCACCAAAGCTTCAAGACCCGGTTCGTGAATCGGCACGATGCCTTCGCGCAACTGCGCAAGCTTAGCTTCGTCGATATCGATGCAAGTGACGTTATTGCCCATCTCAGCAAAGCAAGTGCCGGTCACAAGACCAACATAGCCCGTACCAACTATGGTGAGATTCATTGGCAGAAGTCCTCAGTTAGAAATTTATTCCACGCTAATCTGGTGCTGTTTCTGGTAGACATAATTGGTGGCCTCCACGTAGCCTTCGAGGCTACCACAATCAAAACGCCTGCCTTTGAACTTATATGCCAGCACCATACGCTTTCTCGCCTGCTCACAGATGGCATCTGTAATCTGAATTTCACCATCCGCTCCTGGTTTAACAGTGCGAATAATGTCAAAAATATCCGGCGTCAGAATATAGCGACCAATAATCGCAAGATTGGTGGGGGCATCCTCCGGTGCCGGTTTCTCAATCATGTTTGACACTTTAAAGAGGCCGTCCTGAATCTCTTTACCTTCGATGATGCCGTAACTCGCCGTTTGGTCCGGAGGTACTTCTTCAATAGCAACGATGCTGCACTGATACTCGTTAAAGAGTCCAACCATTTGCTTCAGTACGCCTTTATCACTATTGGTGCATAGGTCATCTGCTAGGATCACAGCAAATGGCTCATCTCCGATCAGTGTTTCACCCGTCAGTATGGCATGACCTAGTCCCTTCATTTCCACCTGGCGGGTATACGAGAACGTACACTGATCAATGACATCACGAATATCCTGCAGCAGCATTTCTTTATCACCACCCGCGATCTGATGTTCCAACTCGTAGGAAATATCAAAATGGTCTTCGATCGCACGTTTACCCCGGCCGGAAACAAAGCCAATCTGTGTCAGCCCTGCCTCAATTGCCTCCTCTACGCCGTATTGAATAAGCGGCTTGTTGACGATAGGTAGCATTTCCTTCGGCATCGCCTTGGTCGCGGGAAGGAATCGCGTACCATAGCCTGCGGCTGGGAAGAGACCTTTGTTAAGCATATTCGGCACAGCTTGAATTTAGCGGTATTGTAACAGGCGCGAAGTTTACGACCTACCGTAGTTATCTTCTAACCTGACGATGTCGTCTTCCCCGAGATAAATTCCTGACTGGACCTCGATGATTTCCAGCGGAATCTCTCCAGGGTTCGCTAGACGATGCACGGTACCGATAGGAATGTACGTCGATTCGTTTTCCGAGAGCTGAAATTCATCCTCACCACAGGTAGCGATCGCGGTTCCCGAAACCACGATCCAATGCTCAGCTCGATGTTCATGCTTTTGCAAAGAAAGGCTGGCACCCGGGTTAACCAATATATGTTTGACCTGGTGGCGATCGCCACCATCGATACTTTCATAGTAACCCCAGGGTCTAAACACTTTGCGATGGGTCATCCGTTCTTTGCGGTCACTATTCTGTAAGTTCGTCACGATTTCTTTGACACTCTGTGACTCACTTTGCATGGTAATCAAAACCGCGTCTGCTGTTTCTACGACCACCAAATCATCGACACCCAAAACTGAGACCAACCTGTGCTCAGCTCTAATGTAACTATTACTAACGTTTTCCGTAATAACATCGCCTGCAATGCAGTTTTGATTCCCATCTTTGTCCGATACTTCCCACAGCGCCTGCCAGCCACCAATATCACTCCAGCCCGCAGTGAGCGGCACCATGGCTGCCTTACGAGCGCCTTCCATCACGGCATAGTCAATGGATTCCTTCGGGCAATCGCTGAAAGCCTGCTCCCCTACTCGGGTGAAAATGTCGTCTTGACTAACTGTCTTGAATGCGTTTTCAACAGCACTGGCAATGTCCTGGCGTTGTTTAGCAAGTTCCATCAAAAAATTACGCGCCTTAAAGACGAACATGCCACTATTCCAATAATAGTCACCAGAAGAGACATATTGTTCTGCGGTTTTTGAATCAGGTTTTTCAACGAAAGCTTTAACCTCGTTACCTCCGTTAAGCGAATTGCCTGTCTTGATATAGCCGTAACCGGTTTCAGCACGTGTCGGCGTTACACCAAAAGTCACTAGGTGACCGTCTTCAGCCAAAGTAATAGCGCGATCCAGCGCCCTGAGGAACGCGGAATTATCGGAGATCAAATGGTCTGAGGGTAAGACAACCAATATTGCATCATCTTGCGTAAGGGCCTGATGGGCACCCAAGGCAATCGCAGGCGCAGTATTACGGCCAACAGGTTCCAGAATAATCGTTTCAGGTGCAGTATCGATTTCTCGTAATTGTTCAGCCACGAGGAAACGATGTTCTTCATTGCATACCAGGATAGGGTTTCCGACATCGTAGCGGCCTTTTAAACGCAGCACCGTGTTCTGCAACAACGACCTATCATCAACTAGTGGCAGCAACTGCTTGGGGTAAAGTTCTCTCGACAGAGGCCAAAGGCGCTTGCCAGCACCGCCGCAAAGAATAACAGGTACGATTTTCAAATCTGACCCCTGGTGTATTAATTCTGATTGTGTATTGTAGTGGACGATGATTTATTCCGCACGAATGATTGAGGTAATCTATGCAGCACTAGGAATTATGGTGCTACTATCTATTGCTGCTTTCTTCCTAGCCGAGAGTGGAAAGATTAACAACTTTCCCACCTATGTTGTCGGTATCTTATTTATCCTCCTGATGCTTTTGGATCGAAGTGCTGTTCGACACTTCGATGCACACTTAGTCCTTGGAATAACCGGTTTGCTAACATATTTTAGTTTATCTGCCCTTTGGGCAGACAACGGAGGCCTCGCGGCGATGCTACTCTATTTTGGTTATAGCGTCCTGATTCTGAGTTTTGTTTACAGCGTGCTATTGCTGCAGATGCACTACCAGGAATTCCTGCGATTTCTCGTTTGGTTCACAGTGTTAGCAGCAGTAGTTTCAGCCAGTTATTCAGTGCACCTACACTATGCCTTTCCAGAATATCAGCCGCTACTTGAAAATCGTCTCGTGGCCCTAGGGCGCCTACATAACCCAGTGATTAGCGCACTTTCTTATGGGATGGCTATTGTTATGGCTTTGCATTTGCTGATTTGCGGCACCAATAACAATGATCGATTCTTTAGTGGGTTTTGTATTGTAGTTTTACTAGTCGGAGTCACGTTAACCTATACACGCAGCGTGTGGATTGGTGTTTCAGTTACGACGTTGTACGCCATTGCGCTTTATTTTCCAGGCTCTACATGGCGCAGGGTAGCTGCTGCCGTCCTGTTTCTATCAGTAGTCGTGGCGATCATGCTGGCTTCTTTTGGCTGGGATGAACTCGTTAAGAGATCCACCAGTTTTCGGCCAGAAATTTGGGGAGAATTGATTAATCGCACGCTAAAAACTAACTGGCTGCTAGGGCATGGAATTATTGCGGACAGTAGCGTCGCACATAGCAGCTATGAGCATGGCACATTTTCGTTTCACCATGCACACAGCATGTATGTGGCAACGCTTTTCTACGGCGGAGTGATTGGACTATCAGGCTTCCTAGGGTTTTTGGTTTACCTTGGATTACTCCTGCACCAAGCAGATGGTGACGAGAAGCGAGGACTAGCCACCATGGCATTAATTTACGCGGTGGTTGTGATGTTTTTCGACGGTGACCGGTTCCTGGCGAAGGTCGATTATTTCTGGATCGTCTTCTGGTTACCGGTAGCGATAACGCTAATTGTCGACCGAGAAAAACGAGTTTAGCTTTTAAAGGGCGTGACGTTGTCTCTTTTTGTTTGCTCGATTTTGAGAATGGGGTCGACAGTTTCATCATTTAAGGAATACTCAGGAACCACCTGCTCTAAGATCTGCTTAACATTTAGGTAGTCAGCGCCTTCACAAGCTTCTTTAAGCTTCGTACAGATCGCATCAATCGTCGCAAAATCCAGATGGTCTTCTTTCGCCTTCATGATCTTCGCGTGCTGGGTACCGGTCACCTGTTGTCCAATGATCAGTTCTTCTCGCAGTTTCTCCCCTGGCCGAAGACCTATGTAAATAATCTCTACATAGTCGTCCAACTGCTCCGCATCAGTGGGCTTGCCAACCCGCTTGCCATGAAGGTGAATCATCTTCTCGGCGAAATCATAGATGCGGACTGGCTCCCCCATATCAAGCACAAAGAGTTCACCCCCAGCGGCCATGGAGCCCGCCTGGATGACAAGCTCAGCTGCCTCTGACGTGGTCATAAAGAATCGATCGGCATCCTTGTGGGTGACGGTGACTGGACCCCGCTGCTCTATCTGCCTGGTAAAGAGCGGTAGAATCGAACCCGATGACCCAAGGACATTACCGAATCGCACCATGCAATACTTGGTATCTGTTTCGAGGGTCGCAAAGGACTGGATGATGAGTTCTGCGAGACGTTTACTAGCCCCCATGACACTGCTGGCACGTACCGCCTTGTCGGTAGAAATGAGCACAAGTCTCTCTGCATGACTATCGTGCACCGCCTGCGCTACGTACCAGGTTCCCAATACATTGTTACGTACACCTTCGATAATATTGCGTTCAACCATCGGCACATGTTTGTAAGCCGCTGCGTGGTAGACGGTCTGCACGGAAAAATCATCCATCACTTTAGCGAGATGGTCCTTATTCAAAACCGTCCCCAACAGGAATACGAGTTCAATCTCGGAAGCATTTTCTAGAAGTTCCTGCTCAAGAGAGTAAAGTGCGAACTCCGAGTTATCATATAGCACTAATCGACGTGGCCCCGCTCGTAGAATCTTACGACAGAGCTCACTACCAATGGTGCCTCCTGCACCTGTCACCAGGACACTCTTACCTTCAATAGACGAGCGAAGCAGTTCCTCATCCGGCGGCACCATATCCCGCCCTAAAAGATCGCTAATGTTGATCTCTTCGATCTGAGCAACATCGGCCTTACCAGCAATTAATTCCCGTATGTCAGGTACGGTACTAATCTGAATCGGTAATTCCGACAACTGGTTAAGAATACGCCCACGCTGCTCAGGCGTCGCCGACGGAATCGCCAGAAGTATTCGGCGAATGCCAAACTCATTGACCAACCGACCCAAATGTCCAGCGTTATAGACCCGGATCCCATGAATCGTATTACCTCGCAACGAGCGATCATCATCAATAAAAGCAACGGGCATGTATTGAGTTCCGTTTAACAATGTAATGGCAAGCTGTGCTCCAGATTCCCCTGCACCGTAAATAGCAACAGGTTCACGTTGCAAATAGTTGTTAAATAGTCCGTAAAAATACGCGCGAACAACCAGCCGACCCCCACCGATCATCATGATGGAGATAAACCAGTAAATCATTGGCGCCGACCGCGGAAAACTTTCCGCGCCCGTACCATAGGCCACCATCGAAACCACTACAGTGACTAGGGTCACCCCTTGAATCACTGGCAACATAGAGCTTGGGCCAATGTAGCGCACGATTGCGCGGTACAGACCAAGCTTTGCGAACGATAAAACGCCAACCATCGATGCGACAGGGAACAACCACCAGAACGCCATCACGTCCTTATAGATGTCTCCATACCTAAGGGCTACCGCGGCCCACAGCGCACCAGCGAGAATTAGTGCATCTGCCATCATCATGACGTAACGTTTTTGCTTGTCGGAATGTTGGTTTTCTTCCTGCATTAACTCTTAAGAATTGCTACGCGGGGCTCTAACTGGCCTGCGCCGCATACGAATTACCCTGTCAATAGTGGTAAAGATGCCAATATTAGCAGAAGCGCGCCGTTTTCCGGAGAAGCCGCTGACAACGCCGCAAGAGGAAGAAGCCAAAGGATATTTATCGCAAGTACTATGTAAAGCACTTTAGCGTCGCCAAGCGCACGCGCCAGATGTTGATACGCGTGTTGGCTATGTGCTTCATAAACTCTTTCACTGCGTACCAAGCGTATCACGATNGTGAGGCACGCATCGGTAACAAAATAAGCGAGCAAAATGATCCATGTCCAAACAGAAAGATCGTGATACGCTAATATCAATACTCCGAGGATGAGGCCAATGAAACCACTGCCANCATCACCCATAAAAACCTTTGCATTAGGCCAATTGATGGCTAAAAACCCCANCATCACAGTGCCAAGCAATAAGTTCACCAAAGNCCAATGTTGTCCACTAAACCCGGCAAGTAATAGCGCCGCACCACAAACAAAGATTGCTTCTGCCGCCGCAATACCATCAATGCCGTCCATAAAGTTATAGAGGTTAAGGAGCCACACCAGCGCAACTACGCCAAAAACCATNCCAACGTAGCCGGGCTCNAGAGTCATNCCNAACAGAGGGATCGCCGGAAAGCCAACCCAATAGATTGCCCAGGCAGCTGCAAGGGTATGGACAATCGCACGGACGGGCCAGGATAAGGTTCTAACATCATCAGCCACACCAATGACAGCCACAGGAATGCCACCAAGTACCGCCAGGAAAATATCCGTTGAAACAANCTGCATCATCCAGGCGGCGCACAGAGCGAAATAAAANATCGTGACGAAAACAATGCCTGCACCTATGGGCGTGGGGTCAACGTGCGCACTGCGTGAATTAGGATGATCGAGAAAATGCAAACGAAGCGCAACCTTTCTGAAGGCGTGGCAACCTAGCCAAGTTANTACCGAAAGTACGATAAGGATTGTAAGAAACATGAGAACAGGATACCGATTAAGAGATAAAGATTACAACGCAAGGTAATCTCTNAACAACATTAGGAANCATTGATACTTCAAGTCCAGTAATCCTCTGTAACAACAATAAAGCTTTACGTTTAGGTTCTAAAAACAGGTAATCAANATCTAGGTGTTATTCTATTACCTGACATGCNCAGGGCCGCNCACAATTTGCNCCTCTCAGGGCGTAGCGCAATCTAGTANCGAACCACAGTAGTTGAACCGCCACTGCTTGTAACTCCGCTGCTACTAGCTACTAACTTGAGATACGTCACCTCGCTACTCGGCAAAAAATAAGCTACTCTAGGATTAGAAAATCATATAGGCAAAGAGAAAAATCACGCGATAGTGGGCCAGTCCATTACAATGCTATTTGCGGNACTGCTGTTCGTATTGACCGTCGCTGCCTGTGGCGGAGGCGGGTCGGCGAATCCTCAGCCCGGNCCCGCTATTCAGAACCCACCCGATCCGCCAGCGCCCGCCGTAGGCCTCGATTTCACTCTTCAACCCGCTAGCATATCCGGGCTCGACCGAACCTGGGGCTATCTCNTTCCCACNGACAGCGACGCTCAATTCGGAGCAAGCGGTATCGCCGCGGCAGATTACGACGACGACGGTGACATCGACCTATACGTGGTCGGAGGAAACGTAGCGGCAAACGCGCTATTCCAGAATCAGGGCGACGGCACATTCGTCAATGTGGCTTCCGAAGTTGGACTAAATCTCGTGCACAAGGGCAGCGGCCCGGTTTTTGCCGANATCGATCGCGACAACGATCTCGATCTGTTCGTAGGTGCGGTAGAAGGCGATGCGTTCTACGTGATGGAAAACCGCGATGGTAACTACGTAGACGTCACCNTATCCTCAGGGATCGCTCTTACGGTTCCCAACACCATGTCGGCGAGCTTCGGGGACTACGATTCGGACAGCGATCTAGATCTTGCACTCGGTCACTGGGGTAGCCCCCAGAATGCTGATACAGAGACACTGTGGAGTAATAATCGCGATGGCACATTCGAAAACGTTAGTATGCCGTCGCAGGTCGCGGCGACGCTGATCGAAGAAGTAGACCCCAATAAGGTGACGTCACGAACGCCTCGGTCGCGAACCGACCATTCCTTTACGCCGACATTTAGCGATATCGACGACGACGGCGATCAGGACCTGCTAATGGTATCGGACTTTGGCACCAGTCAAGTGTACTTTAACCAGGGCGACGGCCGCTTACTGCTGGCGACGGATCGTGACGTCATCAAGGACCAGGGAGGCAGGGGTTCAGCCCTGGGTGACTACGACAACGATGGCGACATGGACTGGTTCGTGTCGTCCATTCATCAGATCGGGGAATCGGCCGACGAGGTTATTAACTACGGTAATCGCCTGTATAGCAATGAAGGCGATGGTACGTTCACGGACGTTACTGGCACGGCCGCCGTCGCGGATGGCGGCTGGGGCTGGGGGGCGTGCTTCGCTGACTTNGATAACGACGGCTGGCTGGACATAGCGCAGGTAAACGGTTGGAACCGCCTGGATGAGGTGGAAGCGAATGACTACACNGTGGATCGTATAAGATTATTTCACAACCAGGGTGACGGCACATTTTCAGAGATCGCTCAGGATGCTGGCCTCGACCATATGGGACAGGGCCGCGGTATAGCTTGTTTCGATGCCGACCGCGACGGTCTGCAGGATATCGTCATCGCTACCAGTGATGACAACCAACTGGTTTACTACCGCAACACGACTGAAAATGACAATCACTACCTNTCAGTGCGCCTCGAAACCAACGGGCGCAACACGGACGCTGTCGGTGCCCGAATCACAGCGACCACGACGACCGGCACCCAGCTGCGCGAAATACGTATAGGCAATAACTACACGTCGCAAAACCCAGCCGAGGTTCACTTCGGCTTGGGTGCGGAAACCGAGGTCGAGATCCGCGTACGTTGGCCAGATGGCCGCCGTCTGACCGTAACCGGCACCGATGTAGACCAGCAGCTTACTTACACGCAGACGGTGATACTGCCAAGTCTTGTAGTCAATCAAGGTACCGGCACAGGCGCCTACGACGAAGGTGATGAGATCGCGGTTANGGCCAAGGCACCGGACGGCGATTACTATTTCTCACACTGGAGCAGTGCTGGAAACGGCAGTTTCGCGGACNCNAGAAGCCCGGAGACCACCTTCACGATGCCGGCGGAAACCGTGCACATCGTCGCCAACTTCATACCGGGCGTCGCAATGGAACAGGAGGTGAGCCTTGCCCGACGCTGGAACGAGGTAATTCTACAGGCCATCCGCAACGACTTTGCGAGACCCACAGTGCATGCGCGCAATCTTTTTCACACTTCGGCCGCCATCTACGACGCGTGGGCAGCATACGACGACACCGCCGAACCATGGCTACTGGGTCGCACGCGTGCTGGCGCAGCCTGCGACCTCGACGCACTGCCAANACCTGCCGATATCACAGGGGCGCAAGAAGAGGCACTATCGTATGCGGCTTACCGTATTGTACGNCATCGATTTTCCCCGTCTCCGGGNAGGACACGGATCCGTCGTGATGCAGACGCACTGATGGGTGCCTTCGGGTTCGACCTGAACAACGATTCGCTCGATTACACCACCGGTTCCGTGGCTGCTCTTGGCAACTACATCGCCGACTGCTACATCCGCTTCGGTCTCGGCGATGGCGCCAACGAGGAGAACGACTACGCCAACCTGGTCTACCAACCAGTCAATCCGGCACTGGCACCCGAAGAACCGGGCAATCCCGACATCGTAGACCTTAACCGCTGGCAGCCATTGCACCTTGAGGTTTCCATCGACCAATCAGGGAATCCGGTCAGTTCGCAGCCGGAATTCCTGAGCCCCGAATGGGGCATCGTCGTGCCGTTCTCACTGAGGCCAGATGACCTCACGATCTACGAAAGGGACGATTTCGAATATTGGGTATACCACGATCCGGGACCGCCACCGGTTATCGAAGATGCTCTGTCGAATAACTATAAGTGGAACCACTCGCTGGTAGCGATCTGGTCGTCGCACCTAGATCCGTCAGATGGCGTGATGATCGATATCTCTCCTGCATCGGTCGGCAATATCCTCTCCTACCCAACGAACTTCGAGGACTATCCGGATTTCTACAACAAGCTCGAGGGCGGCGATCCAGGAAGTGGCTACGAGTTCAATCCGGTGACTGGAGAACCCTACGAAGCCCAAATCGTTCCGCGCGGCGACTACGCTCGAGTGCTGGCAGAATTCTGGGCAGACGGACCTGATTCGGAAACACCGCCAGGTCACTGGTTCGTAATCACGAACGAGGTCAACGATCATCCACTGCTGGAAAGACGCTTCGAGGGCACCGGCGATGAACTGCCGCAGCTAGAGTGGGACGTGAAGCTTTATTTCACATTAGGCGGCGCCATGCATGACGTCGCGATAGCATCCTGGGGAATCAAGGGCTGGTACGACTACGTGCGACCAATTTCTTCGCTAAGGGCCATGGCAGATCTTGGACAAAGCAGCGATTCTGATCTGCCTTCATATCACATGAATGGTATTCCTCTACAAGCGGGGTACATAGAACTCGTGGACGCAGGCGATCCACTCGCGGGGAATGATGGAGAACACGTCGAAAAGATCAAGTTTCTCGCCTGGAGAGGNACCAACGTCATCGACAATCCTGAGACTAACGTCGCCGGTGTCGANTGGATCCTAGCTGAGAACTGGTGGCCCTACCAGCGGCCNACCTTNGTGACTCCGCCTNTCGCGGGTTATGTATCGGGACACTCCACCTACTCACGTGCCGCAGCAGAGGTTCTCACACTGATCACGGGCAACGAGTATTTTCCCGGTGGCATGAGCAGCTTTGACGTCGAACGAAACGAGTTTCTAGTGTTCGAGGACGGTCCATCTGTCGACATGACCCTCGCATGGGCAAAATACTACGACGCTTCCGACCAATGCAGTCTGTCGCGCATCTGGGGCGGTATTCATCCACCAGCGGATGATATTCCCGGACGCTTGATTGGCAAGGAAATAGGGCCTAGAGCTTTCGCCGAAGCCAAGGCCTATTTTGATGGCGCCCCGCATTAAGTCCGCCCATACTCGTAACCAAATACCAATATTTTTCCTAATTGGCTATCATGGGTAGACACTACCGATGAATTAAAGTATTCGCTTGAACACGATCAATATCGCGACTATGACAATAATTGTCGGATGGAATAGAATTCATCTACCAAATAAAATCTATAGATTGAAAATAGGTATAAGCTTCTAAACGTTATTCAAAGAGCTAAATAACCTATTGAATTAAATAAAAATGTTTCTCCGGGGCGTAGCGCAGCCTGGTAGCGCACCACACTGGGGGTGTGGTGGTCGCTGGTTCAAATCCAGCCGTCCCGACCAGTAAAGACAAGGTCTACAGCGAATTTATGGTAATCGCCATAACCTTCTGTCCTAAACTTTGTCCCACAAAAGTCAGAACTTAGCTTCTCTTTGTCCCATTTGTATTGGTTTTAGGGAAGGCGGGGGCTTGTACTACAGGTATGAATACCGTTCTTTGGATCCCGTGCATCTTTACGAGATGCTCATTTTGCATTAAGAAGTCCCTCTCTATGTTTCTCAAATTATTTATTTAACGTTTCTAACAACTCTCGGCCGGTCACCGTGTCCACTCTGTCAGAGACGCAACAGGACCACTTTACGTGCAAACCTTTTGCGATCCAGTACTTATGTCCAACTGAGAAAATAGGCTTAGGCTTACCTCAGATATAGCTGTCCCAGACGTTTGAAAAGATTAGGACTTTTGTGCGGATGTAAAACGCGGAGACCCTCGCGATCTGCTACGGCCAAGAGCTGACATCGGGATTTGTGCCAGAGTTACTAATGATTCGAGCCGGCTATTCGTGCGATCCGAACGCAATTATCGTATTTGTCCATCCTTTGAATAAGATGCTCTATAATTCCTATTCTCTAAACTCACATTAGACAATCCCTATGTTGCCGCAAAGATGATCAATCAACCCACCGAACTGGAACTCGCGCAGAAGCTTGGACCTGAGTTGGAAGCAGCTAACTATGATGCTGAGACCACATGTCGCGTAAATGTAAAAGCGGTCAGCCTCATGCGTGAAAACGGATTGTTAGCCATGACTATTCCTGCTGAATATGGTGGACTTGAATGCGATGCACTCGATAGCCTGAAAGTTATCGAAGAACTTGCATACTGGGATAGCGCTGTTGGCTGGAGTGCTATGATCTATTCAAAAACTGCACACCTTGGTGCAGCCATGCCATCCCGCAGAGCGCGCGAAGTGTATAACGTATCCCGAAATGATCAGGGATTTGACTGTCCTATTACCGCCGGAGCAGCGGCACCTTCAGGAAAGGGTAAGAAAGTGGAAGGTGGGGTCAGAGTGACAGGACGTTGGGCCTGGGGGTCTGGCACAGACCATGCCGACTGGATAGCTGGCGGTACATTCATTGAAGACGACGGCGATCTGTTGAGACTACCAAATGGTCAGCCTGCTTTGCACCTTGTGTATTTTCCGCGTGAAGAAGTGTTCCTGCATAGCAACTGGAATCCCTCTGGTCTTCGAGGAACCGGTAGTAACGATTTCGAAGTGAATGATGTGTTTGTGCCCGACGATCGCTGGATGATTGTCGGTACACCATCAGAAACTATTGATTCTCCACTTTATCGATTTCCTGCATTTGGATATTTTGCTGCATCTGTTGCTTCAGTGCCACTTGGTATAGCCCGTCGAGCAATTGACGACTTCGTTGCAATTGAAACAGCCAAGACGACTACTAATACTGGAAGCAAAACCAAGTCTTCAGAGATGAAACAGTTCGAGCTCGGCCAAGCTGAAGCACTGGTGGCAAGCGCAAGGCAAACGCTATGGGCTACGGTCGCTGAAGTCTGGCTCAAGACCGTCACGGATGAACTGGTCACCTTAGAGGATCGGAAGCTGCTGCGCCTTGCGGCTGTACAAGGTACGTTGCAATGTTCACAGGCGGTAGGTCATCTCTATCACGCTGCGGGAGGTGTTTCGCTGCAGGGAAACTGCTCACTACAAAAGTACTTCCGGGACATAAACGCAGCGACGCAACACCGTCAGGTAAGCACCGAGTTCTTAAGGATGGCGGGCGGTATTCGACTTGATGATGAATCCACAGCAATGCTCTAGCAATCAAAAATATTCCTCGATCACATCGAAGTGCAACCTCCAACTGAATCGACCTGCGCGGACGCTTTTTAAAATTCTCGCAATGCCCTTGCATAGCCTTCTGCTTCGTATGCAGCCGTTCCTTTATCTAAATCAGTACCCGAGTATAACCCCGTCGGCAAAGCAAGAACGACTAATGGGGTTATCAGTAAACTTTACATAACGTCATCCCCCGATGACTTAATTCAATTATATAGGATTAGGTGTAAAAATATTTGCCGCTACGGCCAGAGGAAAAAGAGAAGCGTAGTGGTTTTTATTCTTATATACATTTCTAAACTAATAGCGCCTATGTGAAATCAAGTAGTGCGATTATACAAGCGGCTGCATTCTTAAGTACCGCAGCTTTGCGTGTCTTTTGTGTTACTTGTTTGTACACCCTTTACATTGCACTTAAGAAATCAGTTTAAATAATTCACTACACTCTTTATTGGCTACTTGGTTTTTAATTTACGTGCGATCACCTCTGGATAATTACAGTAGGTACCGAAAAGGTTGCAATGATCCTGCCAAGGTAAGTACGCTAAAAGCCAGCAAACCGATTGCTGAAATCTTATACATTTTGAATCCGGTGCTATTTTTCAAATAGGTCGGGGAATAGAAAAGAGTTTTCTTTTAAGACTTAAGACCTTGTAACACATCTTCCAGCTCAACAATCACTTGATGAATGAGCTGCTTATACTGCGTGCTGTCTTGTTTCTGTTCTTCGCCGGAGAGCCGTTGACGGGCACCACCAATCGTAAAACCCTGATCGTATAGCAGCGAGCGAATTTGACGAATGGTCAGCACATCCTGACGTTGATAGTAACGACGATTGCCTCGTCGTTTCACCGGTTTTAGCTGCGGAAATTCCTGCTCCCAATAGCGCAAGACGTGCGGCTTAACCGCACACAAGCCACTCACCTCACCAATTGTAAAGTAACGTTTACCAGGTATTGGTGGTAACTCTGCGTTATTGTCGGGGTCCAGCATATGCTTCTACTCTGGCCTTTAACTTCTGGCCTGGCCTAAATGTCACGACGCGTCGCGCGCTAATCGGTATTTCCTCACCCGTCTTTGGATTCCGACCAGGTCGTTCACTCTTATCTCTTAAATCGAAGTTGCCGAAACCGGATAACTTTACCTGCTCATTACCCTCTAGGGAGACGCGCACCTCTTCAAAAAACAATTCAACGACTTCCTTTGCCTCACGTTTGTTCAACCCGAGGTCGTCAAATAACTTTTCCGCCATTTCAGCTTTGGTCAACGCTGCCATGATCAGTTCCTTAAACTGGCTCCAAAATCCGCTTCCAAGGAAGCGAGAATCTTTTTGATTGAATCGTTAATTTCCTCATCTGTAAGAGTGCGGGAAGCTAGCTGGAAGGTCAACCCCAAAGCGATACTTTTTCTATTAGGATCAATACCTTTGCCCTGATAAACGTCAAACAACTTTAGGTTTGTTAAGGCATCAATATTGGCCAAATCGACACATTTTCGCAGGTTTGCGGCCGTTACCGTACGATCTACGATGATAGCTATATCGCGCCTAACTTCAGGAAATCTCGACAATAAGGCTGACTCGGGGACGATCTTAGTGCTTAAAAGGCCAACCTTTAGCTCAAAAAGGTAGCTTTGTACACGAATAGCGAGCAATTTTTGGACTCTCGGGTCTAATAAACCCACATATCCGACGATTTCTCCATCCCTAGTAATTTCAGCGGATTGACCTTGTTGTAGAGCAGGATGCGTTGTTGCATTGAATTCGAACTGCGCCGATGTCAGGGCTAAAATACTCTCAAGGTCACCCTTAATATCGTAAAAATCAATAGATTGTGGGTCAGTAGCCCAGTTTTCTGACTGCCTGGTACCACAAGCTACGCCAGCAATTGTTTTTTCCTGTTGAATATCGTCTAGTGTCAGATCAGTGACGTTCGAAGGGGCGGTGAAACGCAAACCGACTTCAAACAAACGAATCCGGTCCTGCTGACGATTCAAGTTATAAGTCAATGATTTAAGTATTCCACTCCAAAGCGTTGTGCGCATGACAGACATATCCGGAGAAAGCGGATTCGCTAAGCCAATAGGCAGATTCTGAGGGTTTAGCAGCGCTTCCATCTTAGGGTCAACGAAACTGTAGGAAATCGATTCCTGATAGCCTCTATCAACCAGTTGCTCGCGTATTCGAGATAATGACAGATCACTTTCTGACAACTTTGGCATTACTAGAGGGATAACCGGAGTTCTGGTCGGCAACTTGTTGTAACCATATACCCGACTGATCTCTTCAATCAGATCTACCTCGATCGCGATGTCAAAGCGGTGAGATGGAGCACTAACGAGCCAATGAGTCTCATTTTGACTACCCGTTTCAACGGTTGTCTGCTCAAAAGAGAAACCCAGTCGACTCAGTATCCCATCAACCGTCGAATCATCGATCGCTACGCCCAAAAGTTTTTCTATGCGATGCGCACGCAAGATGACTTGCTTGACTTCGGGCAGAAATTCTTCTTCAACGGTATCTGTGACCGGACCTGCATCTCCGCCGGCAATGGACAATAATAGTTCCGTTGCCCGCTCCATAGCGACCACTTGCCCCTGCCAGTCAACACCCCGCTCAAATCGGTGCGCCGCATCAGTATTCATACCATAGGATCGCGCTCTTCCAGCAATCGCCGTGGGGGCAAACCAGGCACTCTCCAGAAAGATATCCTTAGTTTCTGCTGTGACTGAAGTGGATAGTCCGCCCATTAAACCACCCATACCAATAGGACCCGAATCGTCAGTAATGAGCAACGTATCATCATGCAGAGTAATTTCCTGCCCATCCAGCAAGGTGATTAGTTCACCTGCAGTGGATTGTCTAACAACGATCTTGTCGGCAAGGCGTTGAAGGTCATACGCATGCATAGGTTGATTGAGTTCCAGCATTACGTAGTTAGTCACATCGACAATCGGATCAATGCTACGAATATTGCAACGACGGAGTTTCTCCTTCATCCATAACGGTGTCGGCGCATTGAGATCAACATTGCGTACTACTCGACCAACAAAACGCGGACATGTCGCCGGGTTACCCAGTTCCACCGGGAAGGCATCGTCGATTGTTGGTGCGACTGGCAAAATCTCTGGATAGGAAACATCTAGTTCATTGATAAGCCCTATTTCTCGCGCAAGTCCCGTTAGACCTAAACAATCACTTCGATTCGGCGTGAGGTCCAGATCGATAATTGAGTCATCAAGTTTAAGGTAATCGCGAACATTTTCTCCTACCGGCGCATCAGCAGGTAACTCCATCAAGCCTTCGTGGTTCTCGCTGATCCCAAGTTCACGCTCGGAACACAGCATGCCAAAAGACTGCACGCCACGAAGCTTGGCCTTCTTTATTTTATCATTTCCCAGTTTTGCGCCAACCAAGGCAAAGGGCACCTTAATGCCAGCGCACGCGTTGGGTGCACCACATACAACTTGCAACTCTTCTTCGCCGCTATTGACTGTACAGACCACCAGCTTTTCTGCATCGGGATGGCTATCAATCTTGAGTATTTCACCCACGACGACATTTCTGAAATCGGACGCCACCGGACCGAAGCCGTCGACTTCGAGGCCCGCCATGGTTAGTTGTTCTAATAGTTTTTCGGTTGAGATCGGTGGATCCACGTATTCTCTTAACCAGGCTTCACTGCATTTCATACTAATAGCCCTCTATCTAAACTGCTCGAGGAAGCGCAGGTCGTTATCAAGGTAGTGTCGCAGATCGTCAACGCCGTAGCGCAACATCGCTAGCCGGTCCGGCCCCATACCAAAAGCGAAGCCGACGTATTCCTCTGAATCAATACCTGAATACTCCAGCACTTTTGGATGAACCATTCCGGAACCCATCACTTCAATCCATCCATTATGCCCACAAACCCGGCAGCCTTTTCCAAGACAATGCACACACTGCACATCCACTTCCGCAGACGGTTCAGTAAAAGGGAAATAGGATGGTCGAAAGCGCACATTCAGATCTTCGTTCTCGAAAAAGACCCGAAGGAACTGCACTACGGTTCCCTTCAGATCCGAAAAACTCACGTCGTGATCAATTACCAGCCCTTCGATCTGGTGAAACATAGGTAAGTGGGAGGGGTCTGGTGGGTCAACTCGATAGCATCGTCCGGGACAAATAATTCGAATAGGCGGCTCACGAGATTCCATCGTGCGCACCTGCACGGGTGAAGTGTGGGTCCGCAGCAACAGATTGGGATTAAAGTAGAAAGTATCATGCATTGCACGAGCGGGATGATGCTCGGGTAAATTTAGAGCTTCAAAGTTGTGATAGTCGTCTTCTATTTCGGGGCCTTCGACTACCTCATAGCCCACGCTACGGAAGAAGTGCTCAATCCGCCCCAGGACGATGGTAATCGGATGTAACCCGCCAATATCCGCGCCTCGGCCCGGAAGCGTCACATCAATAGCCTCAGCGCTTAATTTTTCATCCAGCGCAGCAGTCTCTAGCGCATCCTTATGCGCCTGAATAGCAGCTTCGACAACAGCTTTTGCCTTATTAATCTCCGCGCCCACAGCTGGACGCTCTTCAGCAGGTAGCTTGCCCAACCCCTTTAATAGGATGGTAAGCTCACCTTTCTTTCCGAGATATTGCACTCGCACTGCATCCAGTGCGGCTATGTCTGTTGTAGTTTCGATCGCCTGTTCGGCGGAANTNATGATGTCGACGAGTTCGCTCATGCCAGNACCTTATTCGTTATTGAATNGGACTGCCAAACTGAGGAGCCAAGCCAAGGANCTGTTTAGGCAGCGATAGCTTCCTTGGCTTTTTCGGCTAANGCTGCAAAAGCCTCCTTTTCATGAACTGCAAGATCAGCCAAGACCCGGCGATCGATCTCGATGTTCTGTTGCTTGAGACCGTTGATCATTCTGCTNTAGGAAATACCGTTCTCACGTGCTGCNGCATTGATGCGCTGAATCCAAAGGCCCCGGAACATGCGCTTACGTACTTTACGATCGCGGTAAGCGTATTGGCCTGCTTTGGTTACGGCCTGCTTGGCAACGCGAAAAACGCGGCTACGGGCGCCGTAATATCCTTTAGCCTGCTTTAANACTTTTTTGTGTCGCCGGTGGGCGGTTACGCCCCGTTTTACTCTTGGCATTTTCTTCTCCTGACCTTAATCGCCTAACAAACGACGTATTGAAGGAACGTCGTTCTTGGCGACATCCTGCATATTGCGAAGCTGACGCTTTCGCTTGGTACTCTTCTTCGTCAGGATATGAGCTCTGTGTGANTGNCGATGTTTATAGCCTTTTGCAGTTTTCTTAAACCGCTTGGCCGCACCACTACTGGTTTTGATTTTTGGCATTTCAAACTCCGCATTGTAAGTTTTTTAAACGTGATAGTTATCTACGACACCGTGATGCCATTTATTCATCACTGTATGNCTATTGGTTCAGGCGGTTGCCTGTTTACCCTTCTTTTTACTATTAGGGGCCAGCACCATGGTCAGTTGGCGGCCTTCCATCTTTGGATGTACCTCCACTGTGCCTATTTCCGCAAGATCCTCTTCGATACGCTTCAATAGATCCATCCCTAGTTCTTGGTGNGCCATTTCACGACCTCTAAAACGCAAGGTGACNTTAGCCTTATCCCCATCATTTAGGAAACGTNTCAGGTTGCGTAGTTTGACCTGATAATCTCCTTCTTCCGTCCCTGGGCGAAACTTCATTTCTTTAACGTGCATGCGTTTCTGTTTCTTTTTCGACGCTGCCTTTTCTTTTTTTGCCTCGAATAACTGCTTGCCGTAATCCAGAATTTTACATACCACCGGGTCTCCATCTGGTGCGATTTCAACCAAATCCAAGCTGGCATCCACCGCTGCTTCTCGCGCCTGGGCAATAGGCACGATACCTANCTGTGTGCCATCCGCTGCGATCAATCTCACTGTTTCGGCTTCAATTTCTTCGTTTATCCGAGATCTTTTTGAATCTTTAATACACTTGCTCCTNTGGTACGAATTCGTCCTAGCANCTCNCCTTGGAGATACAGGAGGGCGGATTATAGCAAAATCATGCCGTTCGTCCCTTTTTTTCTACTTCTGTTTCCAACAATCTTGAAAAGTCATCTATCGACATAGATCCNAGGTCATCACCGTTTCTTGCACGCACGGCNACCTGTTTATTATCAACCTCTCGATCACCCACCACCAGCAGGTACGGCACCTTCTGAATTGTATGCTCACGGATTTTGAAACCGATCTTCTCATTTCTGAGGTCAGTTTCAGCACGAAAGCCTTTTTTAATCAATGAGCTACTNACCTTGGTAGTATAGTCCGACTGACTATCGGTGATATTAAGCACCACCACCTGAACCGGTGCCAGCCAGGGCGGTAATTCCCCAGCATAGTTCTCGATCAGAATCCCAATGAAACGCTCGAAAGACCCAAGCATAGCCCGATGCAGCATCACAGGGGTTTGCCTAGCACCGTCTTCAGCAACATATTGGGCATCCAGCCGCGCTGGCATGGAAAAATCGACCTGAATCGTGCCNCACTGCCACACACGTCCGAGACAGTCNTTGAGNGAAAACTCGATCTTAGGCCCGTAAAATGCNCCCTCACCTGGCAATATGTCAAAATTCAGTTCCTTTGCATTCATCGCATCTTCCAGCGCTTTTTCTGCCCGGTCCCAATCTACATCTGTACCAACACGATTCTCTGGCCGCGTCGACAGCTTGATGATGATCTCATCGAAACCAAAGTCACGATACACATCGGTGATGATGTCGATAAAGTTAATCACCTCTTCCTGAATCTGCTCTTCGCTGCAAAAGATATGCGCATCGTCCTGAACAAAGGCCCGGACTCGCATGGTGCCTTGCAACGTTCCCGAGGGTTCGTCACGGTGGCAGGAGCCAAACTCCGCCAGCCTGATAGGCAAGTCTCGATAACTTTTCAGTCCCTGATTAAATACCTGTACATGACAGGGACAGTTCATCGGCTTNATCGCNTACATACGNTTGTCNGCTTTGACNGAGAACATATCGTCNCCAAACTTNTCNGCNTGNCCNGATTTNTCCCATAACGACATATCGACNACCTGNGGTGTNTTGATCTCCANATAGCCNTTTGCCTGNTGNACGCCCCGGATATATTGCTCNATGATCTGCCAGATNGNCCACCCNTTGGGGTGCCAGAACACCATACCTGGGGCTTCTTCCTGGGTGTGAAACAAATCAAACTTCTTACCGAGCTTACGATGATCGCGCTTCTCTGCTTCCGCGAGCCGATTGATGTACTGCTTCAGCGACTTTTTGTCAGGCCAGGCAGTTCCATAGATACGCTGTAACATTTCATTGCGGGAGTCACCGCGCCAGTAGGCACCAGCAACCTTGGTCAACTTAAAGGCCTGTAACTTACCCGTACTGGGTATGTGTGGACCCCGACACAGGTCGATGAAATCGCCCTGCTGATAGAAAGACAGACCCTGATCATCGGGAATGTCTTCGATAATCTGAACTTTGTAGTCCTCGCCCTTCTGTTTAAAAAGCGCAATAGCTTCATCCCGGGACATCACTGAGCGCTCAACGGTCAGGTTTTCACGAGACAGTTGAGTCATGCGATTTTCGATATTTTCCAGATCTTCCGGCGTGAACGGTCGCTCGTACGCGAAGTCGTAGTAAAAACCATCCTCAACCGTGGGCCCGATAGTAACCTGCGCGGTGGAAAAGAGTTGCTGGACTGCCTGGGCCATTAGATGCGCACAGGAATGGCGTAATACCTCAACACCAACGTGGTCCTTTGCGGTAATGATCGCCAGATCACTATCGTTTTCGATGGTGTGCGATGTATCCACCAGCTTGTCGTCAACGCGTCCGGCTAATGCAGCCTTGGCAAGCCCAGGGCCAATGGATTCGGCGACTTGATGTACAGTTACGGGGGAATCGAATTGCTTCTGACTTCCGTCAGGAAGATTGATGGTTGGCATAATGTCCTCGCTTCAGTGGTGACCCGTACCAAGGGCCACATGCTATTTTAGGCTTGCGTGCAAGCCGCGATGTTGCTCTCTTTTGTTAGGTTTTGGTTCTCGGTAGTGGTTATACGACCCCGAGTGCTCGCCTCTCGGTATCTTGCCACGCAAAAACCTGCCGGCTGTTCACGTTCGCGCGAAGCGCGAGCCGTGAACTTGGTAGGAACGCTCGGAATTGAACCGAGGACCTCCGCCTTGTCGAGGCGGCGCTCTAACCAGCTGAGCTACGCTCCTACTACCTTGCTCTTACTACTTTCCGCACCTGACCATGTCGTTCACACAATGAACGGGTAACAGCCTGGCGCAGGGCGCGTAGTTTAGCCAAAAAAGTGTTGTTCGCCAATGTCTTAGCGTCACGAACGCACAAATTGCTGTCGCAGATCCTCAATCTGGTCACGCAATTGGGCCGCCTCTTCGAATGCAAGATTCTTCGCGTGATCAAACATTTTTTTTTCGAGACTGACGATTTGCTTCTCGAGGTCATCCTGGTTCAGCACATTAGTGCGATATTTACCTTTGCCTTCTGCGACTCGACCGCGGCTCTTACCACGCGCCGGGGTATCCCGCGCGCCCTCAAGGATATCCGTGACTTCCCGCTTGATACCAATCGGAATGATATTATGGGTTTGATTGTACTCCATTTGCTTTTCACGGCGGCGATCTGTCTCGTCAATCGTTCTCTGCATGGAATCGGTTACCTTGTCGGCATACATGATCGCTTTGCCGCTGAGATTACGCGCAGCACGACCAACTGTCTGGATAAGTGAACGTTCGGAACGCAAGAATCCTTCTTTGTCTGCATCCAGGATGGCCACTAGAGACACCTCAGGCATATCGAGTCCTTCACGTAACAGATTGATCCCCACAAGAACATCAAACGCACCCAGTCTAAGATCACGAATAATCTCCATGCGCTCGACGGTATCGATATCAGAATGCAGGTAACGCACCCGAACATCATGCTCATCAAGATACTCGGTCAGATCTTCTGCCATGCGTTTGGTAAGCGTGGTAATTAATACACGCTCATCCTTCGCAACCCGAAGTTTGATCTCTGACAATACGTCATCAACCTGAGTCTGTGCTGGACGTACTTCTAACTCCGGATCAACCAGTCCGGTTGGCCTCACAACCTGGTCAACCACCTGACCAGACTTTTCTGCTTCATAGGGCCCGGGGGTCGCCGACACGAAGATCATCTGCGGCGCCAGCCTTTCCCACTCCTCAAACTGCAGCGGTCTGTTGTCCAGTGCTGACGGCAGTCTGAAGCCAAACTCAACCAACGTTTCTTTTCGAGAACGATCCCCCTTGTACATGGCACCCAACTGAGGGACGCCAACATGAGATTCGTCCATAATAAGTAGCGCGTTATCAGGCAGGTAATCATATAGCGTCGGTGGCGCTTCACCGGACTGGCGGCCCGAAAGATAGCGCGAGTAATTCTCAATTCCGTTGCAGTACCCTAGCTCCTTAATCATTTCCAGATCAAAACGCGTACGCTGTTCGAGTCGTTGTGCCTCCACCAGCTTGTTGGTGTCTTTAAGTATTCTCAAACGTTCATTCAATTCTTCACGAATCTGATCTAATGCATTCTCTATAGTTTCCCGTGGGGTCACATAATGCGACTTGGGGAACACGGTCACCCTGGGCATTCGGCGAATAACTTCGCCTGTAAGCGGATCAAACAAAGCTAAGTCTTCGATCTCGTCATCAAACAGTTCAATCCGGATTGCTTCTTTGTCCGACTCTGCAGGAAATATATCAATTACGTCGCCACGGACACGGTAAGTCGCGCGCCTTAGTTCCATTTCATTACGGGTATATTGCAGTTCCGCAAGACGACGCAGGAGCCATCGCTGGTCTACTTTATCCCCACGGTCAAGATGCATAACCATCTGCAGGTATGCGCCTGGATCCCCAAGACCATAGATAGAAGATACGGAAGCAACGACGATGGCATCCTGGCGTTCCAGCAATGCCTTGGTCGCTGATAGTCGCATCTGTTCAATATGTTCATTAATTGCCGCATCCTTCTCGATGTAGGTATCTGAGGATGGGACATAGGCCTCCGGTTGATAGTAATCATAATAAGAGACGAAATACTCAACCGCGTTTTTCGGAAAAAACTCCTTAAACTCACCGTAGAGCTGCGCCGCAAGTGTCTTATTTGGCGCCATTACAAGGGTGGGTCGTTGAACGCTTTCAATGACATTAGCGATGGTATAAGTCTTACCTGAACCTGTGACACCAAGCAAGGTTTGAGCAGCCAGTCCCGAATCGATGCCATCGACAAGTTTGGCAATAGCCTCGGGCTGATCACCTGCTGGCTGGTAGTCTGAAAATACTTTTAGCTCTTCTGATTTCATGTTTGGAATAATACCTGATCATGCAGCGTTGTATATCTAGTGGCTCCCAGATTACTGTTAGTGCTATATCAGCAGGGTTATGAGCACGCTTCTTGACTTGGGCTTGAACTAGAGAGGCACCGAGGTGACACAATGATTACCCACCGAAGAGCAAGTGCTTAAGCAACATCACGGACCAGCTAATTCACTACGCGAATACGCTATTGCTTTGTGGTGTCCGAAAGGGCTTTGTCGCGTTGCGCTGGGGGCAAAGCCGTGAAATGGCTCCCCGACCTGGGCTCGAACCAGGGACCCAATGATTAACAGTCATTTGCTCTACCAACTGAGCTATCGGGGAACATAGCGGGTGCGCATTGTAATTGCGCCTACCCGATGACGTCAACACCGGCGTAGTACTTGAGCTACAAGTTACAAGGCTCGCAACATATAACTCACGACTAAAGACTTACAACTTCACTTAACCTTACTTCCATTCTTGGTTACGGTTTCCATGCTGATGCCCCGAACCACGGATAGTTGCTCTCGCGAGTAGAAATGACTATTTTGCTCTAGGTATTGAACGATCGTCCTGGTGCGAATCAGACCACCGCCATCGAGCACTTCGGCCGGAGTGTCAGCGTCCACTTCTTTAATATTGACGGGTACCTCAACCATAACCTCCTCGGTCAGCTGGCTGTTCACCAGTGTGGCGATGCCCCAGCAAAAAAATACAGTTAAGGACGATACAGGTAGTTTACTTGCTTTCAAGATTATCTACTTTGTTTAGGTTTAATCGTTTAAAGCGAAGAGAACGTTAACAAAGGAGCACCCAACAAAGATGGAGGGATATCTGTAACGAGATATCAGAATGTTCCGTCAATGGGGTAAGACTATTCTCCTTCGAGGCCAAAGATAGGCTTAACCGTCGCCCAATCTCTGCAACTAGGGCAATGCCACGCCATTTTTTTAAGCTCAAAGCCACAAGCGTGACAACGATAAGCTGGTTTATCCGCGACGAGAGCCTCAGCAAAACTGCGCAGAATAGTTAGGTTCTGCTTTGCAACACCGCTGGTGTTATCAACGTGAAGGTCAATCAGTTGGGTCAGACCACGAATCGTTGGATTACGTTTCAGGTGATTAGCGATAAATTTCGCCATAGCCTCATCACCAATCTGTTCACGCTTAACTGTCGCTAGGGTAAGGACAATGGAAATGGAGGGTGTAATCTGTAAGCAGGACTCCAAGTATTCACATAGATCTTCCTTGGGAAGAGCTGCTTTCTCATATGCCTCAGAGAGGGTATCCAGGGATTCTGGCACATACACATGTTCCTGATCACGGATGCGCGTTAACGTATTAATGGAATCTTTATAGTGACCCTCTGCAATATCGATTTTCCCATGGATCAAGGTAGCCCGAGCATTACTCGCATCGTGGCCAATCGCTTCGCTAATCGCTCCCCGAGCAGCTTCATAGTTGCGCCCATTCAAATGATCCGATGCAATCTCACAGTAGTAATGAGAAATTGCCTTCTCATATTTCTCCGTGTCATCACCCACCGCCAAAAGCTGCGCAACCTCAACCGCTTGGTGCCATTCCTTCTCCAACTCGTAGACTTCCAAGGTAATCTTTCGGCTTTCACGTAGAGTTTTTCCCTTCTCATGCGACAGCGTTACTGATAGCTCCTCAGCTCTATCGAGTAGACCTGCCAACAGATAGTCACGAGCAAGTTCTAGCTTCACATTGAGCATGTCTTCTTTCTCGAGACGTGCATGGGCAAGAATATTTTCATGGACGATAACTGCTTTTTCAAGCTCGCCACGACGACGCAGCAAGCCACCAAGGGCTAGATGAGTCTCTAGAGTGTCCTGGTTAACATCGAGTTCTTCGATAAATGCAGCAACGGCACGATCAGGTTCTTCGTTAAGGAGATAGTTAATGCCATTGTAGTAGTTGGGCCCAAGCGTATCGGCCTGCTTAATACCTTCACGTCCTCTGAGCCACCAGCCAATGCCTATAGCAACGACTACCAATATGTATAACAACCAGTTATCCATGTGGTCCATTTTTTTCCACTAATATTCTTTAGTCGCCCATTCGACGTGTAAGGTTTAACAAATCCATAATTTACTTGATTGAAATTTACCCGCTGGTGTCGTGTTCGACGGACGCCCCCACCTTAATATTATCCATTTGTCGGTTCGTCGCTGCAATCTTCTTTTCTGCTTCCCGATATCTTAGTCGTAACTGCGTATTCGAAACAAAATTTAGCAGGCTGCCAAGGCCGAGCCCAATCACGAACGCTATCAGTACCCACCAGGACACTGGCCACTCGGGAGTACGATAATCCAAAAATTTAAGAGACACATCCGCACTATTCTCTGATGCCGCAACCAAAGCGATAAGAAAAATAATGAACAGCACCCCACGGAAAAAGCACTTTTTTACTAGATTCATGGCGCAATTATACCGGCTTGCACGTTACGGCCTTTATAGATTAAGAATCTATAGTCTGATTAGTTGCCATTTCAGCAGAAAGACCAAGGTTGACTCTTTCACGCAGGTCCTTACCCGGTTTGAATTGAGGTACATACTTGCCCATTAGCTCCACTTTCTCGCCAGTTTTTGGGTTTCTGCCTAGCCTAGCCGCTCGATAGCGCAACGAAAAGCTGCCGAAACCACGAATCTCAATACGCTCACCTTTGGCAAGCGCTTCAGCCATGTGATCTAGCATCATCCTGACTGCTAGTTCCACATCTTTGGCAGGTAGCTGGGTTTGACCAGCCACAATCTTTTCTATGAGTTCAGGTTTCGTCATTGCGCCGTTCGGACACTCTAATCCCCGGTGTCCACCTGCGAATCGTCGCCTGAAGGTTCGTCCGAATCTCCATCTTGCATCTTCTGCTTGATCAGGTCTCCCAACGTCGTCGGATTTACGTTAGATTCCTTCTGTCGATGCTCTTTAACCGCCTGTTCCTCATCGTGCATATCCTTGGCTTTGATTGAAACACCAAGTACGCGATTCTTGCGATCGACGCTAATGATCTTTACTTCAACCTCATCATCGATACTTAACGCATTGCGCGCATCTTCGATACGATCCAAGCTAATCTCGGATGCTTTCAAAACACCTTCAACTTCTTCTACGAGTTCAATCGTCGCCTGTTTAGCCTCGACTTCTTTCACCTTACCGGTAACAATGGCACCTCGATCATTAACCGCAACATAATTGTTGAATGGATCTTCCTCGAGATGCTTAAGACCAAGCGAAATACGTTCGCGCTCGGCATCGATGGACAGAATCACTGTCTCAATCTCATCTCCTTTGGTGAAACGACGCACTGCCTGCTCACCAGGCTCATTCCATGAAATATCAGACAAATGCACCAGACCATCAATGTTGCCATCCAGCCCAATAAAGATTCCAAAATCAGTAATCGACTTAATGTAGCCTTTAATTCGGTCACCCTTGGCGTGCAGGGCAGCGAATTCCTCCCAGGGATTACCCTGACACTGCTTAATACCGAGAGAAATTCGGCGACGCTCTTCATCAATATCAAGCACCATCACCTCGACTTCATCACCGACCTGCACCACCTTGGAGGGATGAATATTACGATTGGTCCAGTCCATTTCCGAGACGTGTACCAATCCCTCAACACCTTCTTCCAGCTCAGCGAAACAACCGTAATCAGTAAGGTTGGTTACGAGCGCGATGGTGCGGGTGCTTTCCGGATATCGCTGCGTAATAGCTACCCATGGATCTTCACCTAATTGCTTAAGGCCAAGGGATACGCGATTACGTTCGCGATCAAATTTCAGCACTTTAACGGAGATTTCATCGCCCACGGCAACGATCTCGCCCGGATGTTTGATACGCTTCCAGGCCATATCTGTAATATGTAACAAACCATCAACACCACCCAGATCAACAAAGGCTCCGTAGTCGGTGAGGTTCTTAACGATACCTTTAACCTCTTGACCTTCCTGAAGACTTTCGAGTAGCGCTTCCCGTTCCGCACTATTTTCTTCTTCGAGCACTGAACGTCTAGATACCACAACATTATTGCGTTTCTGGTCCAGCTTAATAACTTTGAACTCAAGCTCGCGACCTTCCAACTGCTCGTTATCACGCAGCGGTCTGACATCAACCAGAGATCCCGGAAGGAAGGCTCGCACATCACGAATCTCTACCGTAAATCCGCCTTTGACCCTGCCGCTTATAGTACCAGTGATCACTTCCTGAGCCCCATAGACATGTTCCAGCAGTTCCCAGGACTCAGCACGTTTCGCTTTCTCTCTAGAGAGCCTTGTCTCGCCGAAACCGTCGTCAACAGCGTCCATGGACACTTTAACCGTATCGCCGATGTGAACTTCGACTTCACCGCTTTCATTGATGAACTGGGATAGAGGGATGATCCCTTCAGACTTAAGGCCAGCATGGACTGTGACCCACTCATTATCGATATCTACAACGACCCCTGTAATAATGGAACCGGACTGCATGTCGATTGTTTTTAAACTTTCTTCAAATAACTCCGCAAAACTTTCGCTCATAAATAACTTTTCTTCCCGGGCTATCGCCCCACAACCACGCGCCAACCGCCATGGATCCAAATTAATATTTGGACTGACGCAAGGGCATCAATTCGGTTGGGCCCAGGGTTCAGTCCAGTTTTCCCGTCACAATTGCCAGTGCCTGATCAAACACCTCGTCTATACTAAGCGACGTGCTGTCAATAATGGCCGCATGGGACGCCGGTTTAAGCGGCGCGACCTCACGGGTCATGTCCCGCTTGTCACGTTCCCTGATGCTCATGAAAAGGGAGTGAAGACTAACACTAATATCCTTATCTTTCAACTGCTTATAACGCCTTTCCGCCCTCGCTTGGGCACTGGCCGTGAGGTAAATCTTGACATCGGCATCCGCAAATACCACCGTTCCCATATCTCTACCATCCGCTATCAGCCCTGGTGGCCGCTTAAATGAGCGCTGCAAAAGCCTGATCGCCTCGCGGACTTCAGCCAGCGGCGCGACTTTTGATGCATCAACTCCTGCTTCATCGGTACGGACATCGCGAGTTACATCATAGCCCTCAAGCCATATGGCTAAGGGGTCCTCGGCATCTCCTGTGGTTTTGAACGACACATCCAGTTTCTCAGCAAGAGCAGCCAAGGCAGCCTCATCCTCCAGACTCACGCCATGTTTCCGGGCTACTAGTCCAATGAGACGGTAGATCGCTCCGCTATCAAGAATATGGTAACCAAAGGCCCTTGCCAGACGCTGCGTGATAACTCCTTTGCCCGATCCGCTGGGACCATCGATCGCAATTACTGGGATATTTTTGCTCACTGCCTTGGTCACTCGGAATACTGTTCTGAGTAGCAGTCTCGTGCTTCCTTCGCGCGCTGAAACACCTGTTGCAAGGCTTCTACGTCTCCGTCCGCGATCATCCGACGTAAATCGTCCAGTTCGTCTAGAAAGCGATCAAGAACTGCTAATACCGACGGTCCGTTTGCTTTGAAAATGTCGCGCCACATCACCGGATCCGACGCAGCAATTCGCGAAAAGTCCCTGAATCCGCCCGCCGCATACTGAAAGACCTCCATGCTGTCACCCTGTGAAGACAGCGAGTCTACCAGCGCATAGGCAAGCAGGTGTGGTAGATGACTAGTCTGTGCAAGCACGCTGTCATGATGTTCAACGCTCATTTCAATTACCGTTGAACCGAGATCCCGCCATAACTGACGAACCCGATCCGTCGCCACCGGGTCTGTCACTTCTACCGGTGTTAGAATAACCCTATGTTTTTCAAAGAGATTTGGGTCAGCCGCAGCAACTCCATGTTGCTCAGAACCTGCTATTGGGTGTCCAGGAACCAAAGTTTCCAGCATCTCACCGTAGACCGCTTCGCTGGCCGCAATGATCGGTACCTTTACGCTTCCTACATCGGTAATTAGCGCGCCCGTCGGGACATCGGGAAGTATTGTCTGAACCGAGAGTACTGGCACGGCAAGCATCACCAATTCAGCATTCGCGCAAGCATCCGCAACTGACCCCGCAGCGCTATCGATGATGCCTTCCCGCAATCCAAATTCGAGACCTCGTGCATCTATATCGAAAGCCGAGACATGCTTAGCTAGCTTTCTTTGCTTCAATCCAGACGCAAACGATCCACCAATAAGGCCCAGTCCAATCACTGCGACACGATCTATCATTAAGCGA
>PASO01000045.1 GCA_002712135.1 Gammaproteobacteria bacterium | reverse complement strand
TAGTACGAGAGGACCGGAGTGGACGAACCTCTGGTGTTCCGGTTGTGATGCCAATTGCATTGCCGGGTAGCTATGTTCGGAAAGGATAACCGCTGAAAGCATCTAAGCGGGAAGCCCCCCTCAAGATTAGATCTCACTGGGACTTTAAGTCCCCTGAAGAGCCCTCGAAGACTACGAGGTTGATAGGCGGGATGTGTAAGCGCTGTGAGGCGTTGAGCTAACCCGTACTAATTGCTCGTGAGGCTTGATCATATATTTGAGTACATTTGATATTACCAGTGAATCTGGATGTCTCGACTTATCACTATTCCACAAATTTTAATCTTAGCTCGATGCAATCGTTTGCTTGAGCTAGGTTTCGCGAATAGCTCACTAGATCATTTTTCGCTTTGCGAAAAGCTGACTGGTAGCACCGGTTTGTCTGATAACAATAGCGAGTAGGTACCACCTGATCCCATACCGAACTCAGAAGTGAAACTGCTCAGCGCCGATGGTAGTGTGGGAGTTCCCATGTGAGAGTAGGACATTGTCAGGCATTAAATAAAAAAACCCCCTCCACTTTGTGGCGGGGGTTTTTTATTTCAGATCTCTATTATTCCACTCTCATATGAGGACCATGTGAAGTAGGGTAAGGAAGGATCGCTAAGCTAGCCCGGATGCCTTACCAGGCAGATCGTCGCCTGACGAACGGCCAGTCAGTGATGGATGGGCTGGAACCCGCTTCATGGATGAATGCTCGCAAGCTACCTTTCCCCAATCACTTTGTTCGATGTTGAACTCGGCTGACACCGTTGCTACGCAAGCCGTGTCATTGAAAAACGACGGTCCGGTTACCGTTGAGCAGAATTCGATGCTCTGCCTGATATCGCACAG
The DNA here is from genome assembly GCA_002712135.1 of Gammaproteobacteria bacterium. Classification (GTDB taxonomy): domain Bacteria; phylum Pseudomonadota; class Gammaproteobacteria; order Pseudomonadales; family Azotimanducaceae; genus UBA7455. Next base: position 38,662 of record PASO01000045.1, on the reverse strand, counting down.
CTTTTGCGAGTACGATTCGCTCGATGTCTCTACCAACAGCAGATAATTGTTTTGTATCCATTCGATGGTCGACTCGCTCAATGCCTTGCTCAATGATTGGCCCTTCATCTAGATCTGAGGTTACGTAGTGCGCAGTTGCGCCGATTAGTTTCACTCCTCTATCGAATGCTTGCCGGTAAGGTCTGGCACCTTTGAAACCAGGTAGAAAAGAGTGATGTATGTTAATGATTCGACCTGGCAGTAAGTTGCAGATGTTTGGGCCCAGAATCTGCATGTAACGAGCGAGTACAATGAAATCGATTTTACGTCGTTCGATCTCTGCTATAAGTTGTCGTTCCATTGCAGGTTTGTCATCTGTAGATAGGTGAAGAAAATCGATACCTTCTGCAGCGGTAAGCGAATATGTGTCTCGATGGTTGGAGACAACCAGCGGGATGTTAATGGGTAACTCCTTGTTCTTGTTACGATAAAGGAGATCGATCAGGCAATGATCCTGTTTCGAGACCATTATCAGCACTTCGGGTTTCTCGTCTGTTGACCACAGTTCCCAGGACATTTCGTTGGCTATTGCGATATTAGTGAATGATTCCGATAGACCACCACGACTGTTATCGCCGCCATTAAAATGCACACGCATGAAAAAACGTCCGCTCGAGGAGTCACGAAACTGATCACTATCGATGATGTTGCAGCCTTCATCGAATAGCCAGTTCGACACGGTACGCACCAAGCCGGCCCTGTCAGGACAGGAAAAATTTAGAATAAACTCCAAAAGCTGACTCGATGGGTGAATTAGGGGCGACGATTGTAATAATTTGTCGCTATTAAATACAGGGGGTAGACCGTTGAACCAACCGTTAGCCAATGCGAACTCAAATTTAAGAAGTTGTTAATTCACGAGTTTTTCGCGTCTGGTTCTGTACAATAAGAAATCAGAGGTAAAGATCTTACAAACATAAAGGGGATAGAAACATGCTAAGAAAAATATTAGCTGGCGTGTTATTTGCTGCCATACCATTTGCTCAGGCTCAAGATGAGATTGAGGAGATCATAGTTGTTGCGCAAAAAAAGGAACAATCGCTACAGGAGGTCCCGCTTGCTGTATCAGTAGTCACCTCGACTACAATGGAACGCGCGCAGATAAACGACATCATTGATCTGCAGTCGGTTGTACCTTCGCTCCGGGTTACACAATTACAGACATCAGCCAACACGAACTTCTTGATTCGTGGTTTCGGGAATGGGGCNAACAATCCGGGCATTGAACCATCAGTCGGTGTGTTTATTGATGGGGTATTTCGTTCTCGATCAGCCTCGGCTCTGGCTGATTTACCGAATCTTGANCGAGTAGAGGTGCTGAGGGGNCCGCAAAGTACNTTATTCGGAAAGAATGCGTCAGCAGGGGTTATCAATGTGGTAACCAAGGTTGCTGATCCCGCAAAGATGGATGGTGCTTCTGGGTCAGTNTCNGTTACGGCGGGTGATCTCANNCAGATTCTTGTGAAGGGCGATATCATGGCGCCGCTATCAGACTCTATNGGTCTTGGNTTATCAGGTTACAGCCACGAGAGAGATGGCTACTTTAAGAATCTTGCCAATGGTTCTGATATCAATAATCGCTCCCGCTGGGGTGTGCGTGGCGAGCTCAGTTTTTATCCCAGCGATACCGTGACTATTCGGCTTCTGGCAGATNTCGACGAGATTGACGAGAAGTGTTGTGGCGTAGCGAATCTGGTTAGTGGACCGACGGTCCCAGCNNTCTTGGCAACGGGAGGGAATATTGTTCAAGAAGACTATTATGGTCGGGCACAGTATTTTGATTTCGACCCCACTAANAAGATTGAAAGTAGTGGTGTATCACTGCAAGTAGATATCGATTTGCCCAACGATATTGTGCTTACCTCGATAACTGCTTCTCGGACCCTNGATCGAGATGAAAATGCCGATGTGGACTTTACTAGCGCACCTCTGGTTTCGCAGAATTTTACGGCCGCTGAAATCGACACCTTTACTCAGGAGCTGCGTCTTAGCTACACGNGTGAGCGTGTTGATTTGATAGTCGGNGNGTTTTATTTTGATGAAGATGTATCGATGATTACCGACTTGGATTATGGAACAGGGTTCCGTCTGTACGGCGATCTCCTTTCTGGATTTGGCGTAACGTCAGTCGAGACGGCACTCGGNTTACCNGCTGGGACTTTGTTTGCATCAGGGCAGGGCGTAAGGGAAACTGCCAGTCAGGATGACCAAACCCTTTCTATTTTTGCCCAGGCTGATTTCCTTTTAACCGACAAACTCACGATTACACTGGGAGCGAACTATACGGATGTAGACAAGAACGGAGCCCTAAGNCAGGNGAACACCGACTTGTTCTCCGCNTTNGATTTTGAGCAGATNGGTTTTGCTTTGGTGTTTCAGGGGTTGACGATGTTGCCTCCGACCCCCCAAAACATAGGGCTGGCGCCACAGGCAGCAGCGGCGGCAGCCGCGATCAGCGTGACTCCATGTTCTGCAGCCGCACCACCGCCATTCTGCAATCAACTGCTGGGNTTTAGGGCGTTGCAGTTTTTGCCACCGTACCTTAATTATCCCAACTCAGTGGAATCAGGGCAGTCCTCCGCGTCAAAGACAACGTGGACCGCGCGTTTAGCGTATGATCTGACGGACAATATCAATATCTATGGCAGCGCAAGCACTGGGTTTAAGGCGACGTCNTGGAATCTGAGTCGTGATTCGCGACCATTCGCAGCGGATATGCCGTCACTGGCCGCTGCGGGATTGCTCCCACCGAATATTACCGCCGGTACCCGCTTTGCTGCGCCTGAGGAGTCGAGAGTTCTGGAGGTCGGTTTGAAAGGTGCCTGGGGCGCTAACTACCTTAACATTGCTCTGTTTAGTCAGGACATCGACAACTTTCAGTCAAACGTGTTCACGGGTGCCGCTTTCAATTTTGCCAACGCTGGCAAGCAGTCAACGGATGGACTTGAGATTGAAGGTCGTGTGATGGTTACCGATTCTTTAGAGCTNAACATCTCGGCGACATTTATGGATCCTATTTACGATTCATTTCTCCAGGGGGCGGGTGTCAATGGAATCGAGGATTTGTCAGGAACGAGACCGGCGGGAGTACACCAGCGTAGCGCGAGTATTGCNGCAACCTATTTCTTCGATCTGAGCGATAGCGTAAATGGTTTCTTTCGTGCTGATTTCCTGGCCGAGGATGCCGTACGGGTGAATGAGAATGTTGCGAGTCAGGTGGCGACACGTAAAGTTAATACATTGAACGCTAGCTTGTCGCTTATGTTTAGTGAACGATATGAGGTCATGCTCTGGGGTCGAAATCTCAATGATGACAATTATTTGCAGAGCTCATTTCCGAGTGTGGCCCAGGCTGGTAGCTTCAGCGGTTATCCCAATCAGCCTCGCACTTACGGCATTACCTTNCGTACGCNCTTTGACTAGGTAAACTGATCTTCGGCAGCAGTCCAGCGAACCACNTTGGGCTGCTGTCTTTTAGATCTGTGCNGAATACTAAATTCAGGTCGTACCCTAAACTCTAACAGTCTACTTAATCCCGCTGGTAGGTGCCAACCAGTCGATTCATGCCAATAGCGTTGGGCTCGATCTGGGAAAGTAGTTCCCACATGTTGAGTCCAGTCGGCAAATCGGGGTCGACGTCGAGTGCCAGTAGCCAGAAAAAATAGTGGTGTGTGCCATGTCCGCTCGGAGGCATCGGGCCGCCGTAGCCCGTATTACCAAAATCGTTNATGCCAGATGTATATTGATTCATACCNTCATTAAGGGNGTTGGTATCTCTGGGAATGTTGTAGAGCACCCAGTGCACGTAGCCATAGGTCCCAGGTGAAACCAGGGGTGCATCAGGGTCGTGACAGATTACCGCAAACGATTTGGTGCCTTCTGGGGCATTGGACCACGAAAGCGAAGGTGAAACATCAACGCCTTCACCCGTATGTGGTTGCGGAATGCTGCCACCGTTTTCGAATGCTGTACTAGTGAGCTGCATAGTAGATAGCGCGAATCCCATCGTTCTCTCCTTCAAAAAGTTGGGAAATGATCGTCGCATGAATTGGCTCGGGGGTAAATTCTTTGTGGTAAAGACAGCGGCTCGGCATAGTCGGACAAATGCTCTAGCTAACCGTTGATTCACATGCCTGTCTTTGACTATACAAACTCGCCCTACGTGATTCGGAGCGATATTGGCATAAAGCATAGGGAATATTGGGAACATCTTGCTGCACCTGGCAGTTGGTGGACAGACGAGGAGCGCATTAATATCGCGCAGGAGTTCCGAAACGCTCGAAGCTGTGAATTTTGTCGAGAACGTAAGCAGGAGTTGTCGCCATATACTCTGAAGGGGACCCATGGCGAGGCGGGCAGCTTGAATGAAGTCACCGTGGACGCGGTACATAGAGTCGTTACTGATCAAGAACGCATCACCCAAAGGTTCGTAGATGACATCGCACAGCAAGGTATTTCTGATGCTGAATATGTGGAGCTTGTCGGTGTGGTGGTAGCTGTGTTGAGTATCGATGAGTTTCATCGGGCGTTAGGATTGCCGTTAGAGAAGCTTCCAGCACCCGTCAAAGGAGAGCCTGATTACTATCGACCTGCACAGGCCGTAAAAGATATTGGATTTGTTCCAACGCTGCGACACGACGGCGCGACGGGAAACGAGGCGGACCTTTGGTCAAATGGTCGTACTGCAAACGTTTTAAGGGCGTTGACGTTGGTTCCTGATGCTTTGCGACACTGGCGAGCATTAGCTTCAGCCCAGTATCTTTCGCTGGAAGCGATGGCGAACTTTGGCAAGTCTGCCGACAGATCAATCGATAGAATGCAGATGGAATTGGTCGCCGGTAGGGTGTCCGCAATTAATCTATGCTTTTACTGAACCAGTGCACATGCTCTGATGCTCCTTGTGAGTGCTAAGAACAATGAGGTCAAAGTCGACATCCAGGGAGTGAACGGCAATGAAGAGGCGGCCGGATTAGGTGTCGAGTTTGGCGTTGAATTGATGAAATTTGCTGAATCTTTAGCTTTGGATGACGAGGAAACGCTTGCCATAGCGAGAGAAAGACTACTTGAAGAAGCTGGCGAAGCAGTTCTGGTTGATGCAGCCGGCGTAGCTGCTAACTTTCAGAGAATGGTGCGCATCGCTGACGCCATCGGTATACCTGTGGATGATGTAAATGATCAGAACAGGAAGCAGGTTTGGGAGGAACTTGGCTTAGAGTCTTTTTCTTCTGTGCAAAATTCACTTTGATGTCAAAGAACCCGGATGCTGGTCAATAGATGTATCCTGTGTCTATATTTTGAATTGCGAGAAACTCCATATGATACTGCGGTACTAATTTGTGGAATGATTTCACTGAGGTCATCACAATATTTCATTNCGACNGTACATNCATCCGAAAAGAGTAGAGGTAATTNCCTAANATAGCCATGACGGTTAACAGTTCGGTAGGTTAATCCTTCAACGATATCGAATCCGAAAGATTATGATTCTCGAGTGAAGAATTTAGGGACGTTAAGGCTCTCAAAGAATGCTTGTATCTGGCCCCAGTCTTCTGATTGATTAAGTAAAGCGACTACAACTACTGTAAAAATATACTCAGCTTCCCCCCTATTGTTCGACTTCATCAATCGGTCCTGCGTATCGGTTAACGTATTACGTGCGCAAAATTTGAACGAANTTTATAGTCTCGGAAAACTTAGTGTGGAGATACACAACAGAACCAATATTTTGATTAAGGGTTTGATCACTTGCATTTTCTTACCATTGAAGATTGGTCTCACATTTTTGGTTGCGCGGCCTGCTACTTAGGATTGTGGTATTGTTGAGGANATGGATCCGATTAGTCAGAACGAAATTTCTCACGCGTTCGATGAGGATCAGGTGATCCTGCCTGATGTGTCGGCGGTCGAATGGGACAATTTGGATTATCTAGGTTGGGTACATCCTTCAGGTCACCTAGCATATCTAGTTTTGGTGTCGCCTGAATCGGGAAAGCTGACTGGTAGCGTGTTGCAGCGTAGTCAGAGGATCTCGAAAAGACCAAGCTACGAGATGTGCTCTTGGTGTCATCATGTACACCGTAACAACGGCACCGCGATGTTTACNCTTTCAGTAAAAGGGACAGAGGGTAGATACCTTATTGGTAAGGTCCTNTGCAAGGANTTGGACTGCAGTTTACGGATTCGTAACCTTATTGAACCCCCTTCTTACATGGCTGAGACGCTGTATGTCGAGGCTCGCGTCTGGCGTATGCAGAAATCGATGCATCGCTGGTTAAAGAAGGCGAAGCGCCTATAAGGTTCCTGCCATGGAATTGTTACAAAAAATTGACCAGATAGTCCGTCCCCAGGGCAGGGTATTTTATGGTTGGTACATTGTTTGTGCCGCTGGCGGCCTGCAGGGNATGTCCATGCTTTTGTGGATGCAGTCATACGGCGCGTATGTCGTGCTGCTGCAAGATGAGTTTGGCTGGGGCAAGGCTTGGATTGCCGGNGCCTTCGCTTTGACAAGAGTCGAAAGCGGGATACTTGGACCGTTNCAGGGCTGGTTGACGGACCAGTATGGGCCGCGAGCTATNTTGAAGATAGGTATTGTNATCTTTGGTGTCGGGTTCCTCTTGTTCAGCCAGGTCGAGAGTCTGCTCACTTTCTATCTAACCTTTGCGCTAATCGCGTTAGGCGCTAGTCTTGGGGGTTTCGCTACNGTGATGGTTGCGATTGTTAGTTGGTTTGACCGACANCGCTCGAAAGCTGTTGCTGGCTCNTTGTTAGGTGGCTCNATCGGNAGTCTTTCCGTGCCGNTTGTCTTCGCTTGTCTTGAGGTATTTGGTTGGAGAGCTACCGCAATTATTTCTGGAGTGGTNGTTTTGCTTGTTGGTTTACCGCTCGCACANNTAGTGCGGCACAAACCAGAGTCCNATGGTGAAGTTCCAGATGGAATAGCGGAGAAGGATGAAGCAGAGGAAGGTAAGGAGATTGTTGAGCGCATCGACTTCACCGCTCGCCAGGCCATGGCATCCCGNGCGTTTTGGTTGATAGCTATCGGCCATGCTTGTTCATTACTTACGGTATCAGCGGTCATGGTTCACTTGGTACCACACCTTACGGAGGGGCTTGACTACACTTTGAAGCAAGCTGGCTATGTAGTTGCATTGTTGGCTGGTAGTGTGCTGCTTGGTCAGATGGGTGGCGGTTATCTGGGTGATAGGTTTAGCAAACGGCTGATATGTGCTGCGTGTATGGTTGCTCATGCGATGGGTATTCTCCTAGTTACCTTTGCAAATTCTCTTTTTATGGTAATCGCATTTGCTTTGGTCTANGGGGTTAGCTGGGGAACTCGAGGACCGAATCTGGTGGGTATGCGAGCGGACTATTTTGGGACGAAGTCCTATGGAACGATTATGGGCTTTTCGTCCTTGGTTGCGATGCTGGGTATGTCAACAGGGCCGATTCTTGCCGGCTACCTAGCTGACGTTCAGGGGAATTATCAGATAGGATTCACGATTTTGGCCGCGGGAGCATTTCTCGGGTCTTTTGCCTTTGTTTTCGCGACACCACCTGAGCGTCCAGTAGTGAATGTGTAGGCACTGTTTTGTTGTGGTCATTTTTTTGCGATTATGATCATACTTTAGATCGTTAAGGGTGGTTCTGTTGAATCCGGCTCAATATCTGCGGCGAATGGGCATCGATGTCTGGGTATCTNGCTCGACTGTGCCNTCACCAATGCCGNTTGAATCTCCNTTCTATTTTCTATTTCTCAAATATGAGTCAGTCGGTATCTGTTGCTCGATCAGTCCCCAGGAGCAAGCAGTACCGCCTGATATCAGACGGTTCTGTGATGATGTTGCTTATGCCATGTCGCATTACCGGGGGTTGCTGACAGTTGGCGAACTGCGCTGGCCTAATCCCGATGTAAGAGAAAGTGGACATGTTGTTGTTAGAGAGCTTGTGCAAGGNTTACCGGAAACCATCATTGTTTTTGGCGAGAAATTTGCGAAGTACTTNCTTGATGTGGAAGATGTCGCCGGTGGAGGAATATACCNGCAACGCGCGCAGCGGATTTTTGTGGTCGATGACGTTTCTTCCTATATAGGGAACGCCAGTGTGAAGAAATCCCTTTGGACAAATATCAAAGAGGCAGATCTGATCGATGGCAATAGTCGCACTTGATCATGAATTCAGACCGATGGAGGCTTCCGATCTCGATCAGGTTCTAGTCAATGAACGTAGAGGATACAATCACCCATGGAGCGAGGGGACTTTTCGGGATTGTATACNTTCCAATTATGAGTGCTGGGTAGTTGAATATTTAAGTANACTCGTGGGGCATGGTATTTTGTCTGTGGCGGTGGGTGAGGCGCACCTCCTGAACGTCTGCATACATCCTGATCATCAGGGCAACGGATTTGGGCGACAATTGGTGGAGTTTATGATTGATTGNGCTCGGTTAAAGAATGCGCAGCGGGTATTTCTCGAGGTTCGGGCCTCTAATCTTGTCGCTTACAAACTTTACGAATCCATCGGATTTAACGAGATAGGGNTTCGTGAAAATTACTACCCATCCTATCTCGGAAGAGAAGACGCTCTGGTGCTAGGTAAAGAGTTGCTTTAGTTAGATATCCAAAGTTAGTTGCCCAAAGACCCAAAGTTGAAGACTCAAAGTTGAACATTGAAGAAGTCGATAAACGCCGTACTTTTGCCATCATTTCTCATCCGGATGCTGGCAAAACTACGATCACTGAAAAACTTTTGCTGTATGGGAGAGCGATTCAGCTTGCGGGAACAGTTAAAGCCCGCAAGTCTGACAGGCATGCGACGTCTGATTGGATGGAGATGGAGAAACAGCGGGGTATCTCCGTTACCACTTCGGTTATGCAATTCCCATATCAGGGGCGAACTGTCAATTTGCTGGACACACCTGGTCACGAAGATTTCTCAGAAGACACCTATCGTACNCTCACGGCAGTTGATTCCGTACTTATGGTGATCGATGGCTCTAAGGGAGTGGAAGATAGGACCGTCAAGCTGATGGAAGTTTGTCGGCTCAGGAATACACCCATTCTGACTTTTATTAACAAACTCGACAGGGAGGTTCGCGATCCGATAGAAGTCCTAGATGAAATAGAAAACATACTGAACATAAAGTGCGCGCCCGTGACCTGGCCCATTGGGATGGGTTCACAGTTTAAAGGTGTCTATCACCTTCAGCGGGACGAGATTCATGTTTTTTCCCANAGCAAGGGTGAAACTATCGAGGATGCCAATATCATCAAAGGTCTCAATAGTGAGGAAGCGTCGTTGCTTCTTGGNGACCATCTCGTGGATTTGGTTGATGAAATTGAACTTGTCCGGGGCGCGAGTCACGAGTTCGATATACAGGAGTATCAAGAGGGAANGTTGACACCCGTTTATTTTGGCACGGCACTTAGAAATTTCGGTGTGATTCAGATGCTTGATGACTTTGTCGAATACGCGCCTAGTCCGATCCCGCGGGAAACCAGTGATGGTACTATTGAGGCCACCCAAGAAGAATTCTCAGGTTTTGTGTTCAAGATTCAAGCAAACATGGATCCTAAACATAGAGATCGAATTGCCTTTATGCGAGTTTGTTCGGGTCGATATCAGCAGGGTATGAAAATAAGGCATGTGAGGTTGGGAAAGGAAGTTCGTGTGAGCGATGCGGTTACCTTTTTGGCGGGCGAACGAACCCAAGCTGCAGAAGCTTTTCCAGGCGACATTATCGGTTTGCATAATCATGGAACTATCCAGATTGGTGATACGTTCACGGCAGGCAAAGACTTCCGTTATGTGGGTATCCCTCATTTTGCACCGGAGTTGTTTCGTCGTGTTCGACTCAATGATCCTTTGAAGAGTAAACAACTACGGCAGGGATTAACCCAGTTATCCGAAGAGGGGGCTATGCAGGTTTTTATGCCGCTTACTAACAATGACCTCATTCTTGGTGCGGTTGGCGTGCTTCAGTTTGATGTAGTTGTATTCCGATTACGCGACGAATACAAAGTCGAATGTTCATACGAGCCGGTCAACGTGGTGACTGCTCGCTGGATAGAGTGCGCGGAGATGAAGAAACTTTCAGAATTCAAGAGTCGAGCGGAAGTTAATCTTGCTATTGATGGTGGTGGCCACTTGACGTATCTGGCTCCTACAATGGTCAATCTGACGCTGGCTAAAGAGAAATGGTCTGATATGGAGTTTCGTGCGACNAGAGAGATTACCTGATTAGTCGTCAACCAGATCCATATCGTCATATGGGTTTGATACCTGCAGATTTACTTCGCGTTTGTGTCCTGGAATCTCGATCTTGTGTTGGGATAGCTTTAGCTCGCTACCTTCTATGACGCCTTCCCCAAATTTGTAAATAACTGAGTTTTTGCCGGCAAGCATGGCCTCGTCATATTCATGGCTGGCTTGCATTACAGATTCGTTATGCNTTGCATGCTTTGTTAACNTTTTTGAACCNTGCTTTTTCTCNATCATTTTTCTCGTGACTTCAGGTGANAGAAGTACTGCTGTGGCGTTGTTACCACCAAANCCCTTTGAATTGACTANCGNAGCNTCCATCGAGTNGCGTGCGATCTCTCGATGTTTAAGCAAATAATCAACGTTCTCAGTGAATACGTCNGAAGCGAGTTCGTCTANTGTAGTAATCCCCGGGATAATANCGTCNACCCANGTACCTAGAGCGTTGATAATCTGATCNCCCGACGCGCAGGCGAGAGAATGTCCTATNTNCGCTTTGATNGCAGCAACTGGCCAGTTNTCGATTCCGAATGTTTTGGCCAGTTCGCTGAATATGTGTGATTCGGTAGTTCGGTTTTGTGGTGTTCCAGTACCATGAGCTGAGATATAGGATCGATTTCTCAATGCATCTTCGCCAAGTATTGAACGAATAACACCCATCGCTTTTCCGACAGTGACATAGTTTCCGATTCCAGGGCCCGGAATAGATTTCTTAAAGCCGTCGGCATTAATAAAGACATCGGCAACGCTACCATAAATGTTAGCGCCTAACTCTACGGCAAGTTCATCGTCGAACAACACAATGAACTGTGAAGCTTCCGCAAGCGTGAAACCGCAATTTTCGCCAAAAGGTCTGCATGCGCGACGAAAATCTGGTTCCCCTGCATCGATGCCCTCGATCTTCCGAAGCGCGTCATCTTCAGCCAATGCTCCCATAGTCCGATAACCTTCAATGACATCAGGCGTTAATGGTGCTTCGCTGGAGCCGACCACAGAAATGCGGTATTTTCCGGATCGAATATCCTGAACACCCTGGCGTAGATTGTATAGGAAGGTTGCACAGGCACCGATATTTGCGCCGGTCGTACCAACGTTACCTAGAATATATGCGTTGACGAAATCGGCGGTCATCTCAGCAAGGCCCAATGCAACGTTCTTTGAGCTTACTCGCTTGCCGACCAGGCCAGATTGCAGCAGGCCACCATTGCCGTTTGTATCGAGCTGGCCCATTGCACTGCTGGCGTAGACAGAGATCTGATCACCGGGCACTTTGCTTTGGATAGTTTGCCAGTCAATTCCGAGCGAGTTGATGGCGTCGGATGCGCCGTATATGGTGAGCTGTAGGCCTCGGGGGTGATTCCTGCTCTGGTACATTGCTTCNGGATCAAAACCAGTCGGGAGTTGGCCTGCCGCATGGACCTTTGAAACACGTGAGTCTGGGAACAGAACTTCCAGATTNCCCGTTACAGTAACTTTCACTTCTGGTCCTTCAATTTCCTCGACTTGCCATGCCTGTGGGATTTGAGAAGGGAGATGGTTTCTTTTTACGGTGAAGGATATAGGGTGTCTGGGAGAAGCGTTAAGCTGTGCGGACTTGTGTAACAAAATAGACTCAGGATCGAAAAGATTGGTATCGAGTTTTCTAATCAGTGTATGGTCTAGAATGAATTGCCTTTCACTTTCGTTGGTAGGCTTGTCACGCTGCATGAGGGCGCCGAGAGCAGCGAACGTGCGCTCCGCTTTTGTTGAGTCAAGTTGGTCTAGAACCAGACGACGGTAACCATGGTGTGCTGAGCTACGACCGGCAGAATTCACCCCACCGAAGCCTACGATAACGGGCAGGCGTGACAACTGNTTCTCCGACTAGTAGATTTTAAATCATGTACGTGTTTGCAGTTGGCAAAATCCACCGAAGTCTTAAACCATCTCGATGGCGATCGCATTTGCTTCGCCGCCGCCAATGCAAAGTGAAGCTATACCACGCTTTTTACCTACCTTTTGAAGGGCGTACATTAGGGTAACGATGATTCTTGAGCCAGAAGAACCGATAGGATGGCCTTGGGCACACGCGCCACCGTGAACATTTACTTTTTCTGGATCAAGTCCCAATTCGCGTGTGGCAAGCATAGTTACCATGGCGAACGCTTCGTTGATTTCAAAAAGGTCTACGTCGTCTTTATCCCAGCCTGTTTTTGCCAGTACTTTTTCAATTGCGCCGATGGGAGCCAGGGTGAATTCTGCTGGTTCCCGTGAATTCGTTGCGTGAGCAACGATTTTTGCCATCGGCATAAGGTTCTTTTCTTCAACCACTTTGCCGCTGGCCAAGACCAGTGCTGATGCACCGTCAGAGATAGAGCTTGAATTTGCAGCGGTGACTGTGCCGTCTTGCTTGAATGCTGGTCGTAGAGTCGGTATACGGGAAATGTCGGCCTTGTGGGGTTGCTCATCATCAACCACGGTGACGTCTCCTTTTCTTGTTGATATAGTGACGGGTACCGTCTCGTTCTTGAGCGCGCCGCTTTCTATAGCGGACTGTGCTTTTTTAAGCGAATGGATCGCGAATGCGTCCATATCTTCCCGAGTCAACTGATACTGATCTGCAACTTCCTGCGCGAAGGATCCCATTGATCTGCCAGATTTTGCGTCTTCAAGCCCATCGGTGAACATGGAGTCCTGAACTTCACCATGTCCCATTCGCATCCCTGCTCTGGCTTTAGTGAGTAGGTATGGTGAATTAGTCATACTTTCCATGCCGCCGGCGATCATGACATCATTTGTACCCGCTTTGATCAGATCGTGGGCTAGCATGGCAGCTTTCATGCCGGACCCACAGAGCTTATTGATTGTGGTTGCACCTGAAACTGCAGGTATCCCTGCGTCCATAGCAGCCTGGCGAGCAGGGGCCTGCCGAAGACCGCTCGACAAAACACAGCCCATAATAGTTTCTTCTATATCATCTCCGTCGAGACCTGCTCTTGAGATGGCATCGCGAATAGCGGATGCGCCTAGGTCTACGGCGGTTAGATCAGCTAGTGATCCCTGCAACCCGCCCATTGGAGTTCTCGCACCAGAGGCGATATATACGGCATCTAAGTTATTCATGTTTTGGTTCCGGATTGTTGGCGGTCAGTAAGAGCCTGCATCCTAATGCCGGCTCTTAGTTAAATCAAGAATCGGTCGACCTTTAACGGGTCAGTTTTACTGGGTTGAGTTGTATCGGGGAGAGTCCCGGTCGAGAAGGTCATCTTTGTTATATATATGTTTGTTGTAGGGAAACCAGAGGTTAAGCAAGAAGATGATTACGCCGGTAAATTCAGTTACCTCACCTCGCCGGGTTGAGTCTACCAGTAGTTCCACAGTAAGTATGATCAATAGATACCCAATTATGTGATAGTTACGGGGCATTGGCACTGCCATACAGTCCAGCCAATACGCAATGCGCGGTCTGGTGCGATAGAACGGTGTCATGATAAAGAGATATATGATTAGACCTAGTGCTAGCCCTGTGCCGAACACTAGTTTGTTGACACTGATACTTCGGCCGTTTACCTCGAACGCAAGATTGTGGAGTCCCGTTTCTTGTTGCAGGTTATGATTTAGAAAATACTCTGGTGACTGGATNCCAAATATTCGTTGTCCCCAAGAAACCTCTTCGCCAGCACCGAACAGACACACTAGGGCGAGCATTGTTGTAACGGTGAGGAAGCGAATATGGCGAACGTGTCGTAGTGTCACAACCCTTTGAATACAGAGGACAAGACCAGCTAAGATAATGCCAACCGTGGCGTATTCGAGAAATCCATCTTCGATGATGAAGGATTTACTAAATGCATCTGGATTTACTCTGGAATGTATGACTGCGAACGTTAGGAATGTGGCCACAACAAATAATAATCCTTCCTGGATAGCGACAGAACTTGGCAGACGCCAGGCCCGTTTNAGATGCAGGAGACACCAGATGGCTAAGAAAGGATCCAGTAGATAGTCCCAGAGATTATTAGAGTCGAGGATGCCTAACTGGAAGCTGATCCATGCCAGTGCGATTAACGTTGCCAGGTAATACCACCCACGGTATACGCTGAGGCAAAACAAGGCTAATAGTAATGGTGTCAGTACTACGGGATGATATCCAAAGCTGTATATGTCGACAGGTGANAAACCAAGTGCAGTGGGGTATAGGAAGATAACAACGAGGCTGATAAGCATCTGCAAACGATGAATATCCTGAGTGTATCCATCTCGGGGCTTTTGGCCAGTCAAACGTCCGTGTACGAAAATGGCCAGCAGCGCTAGCGATACAGGACTTAGATCGCCCATTAGCACGCTTGCATAGTTTGCGACGCTCATATCTGTGACGGGTAAAAGAAAAAAGATGAAGGCGATTACAAAACCTGCGGCCTGGATCGGTCTAGTTTGTGCATTCAGCACCAAGAGTATGCCTGCGGCAAGCAGTAATGCCGATGAAAGAATCGGAAGAAGGTTCATTTGAGTTGTTGATTTACCCAGGCAGAGTTAAAAGATACGTGTTTGATAAGTTTTCGATTCCATGTGTATAGCAAGTGCATAACTCCGTGTTTGTCTATAGTGAGTGCAGGATAAGAAAACTCTGATAGTGTCTCTGGATTGGCGTAATCGAAGCGGTGAAATACTCGCCAGTCGTCAGGTGTAGAGATAGCAAGACTTAGATCACTTCGACCTCGCTCGGAATTATTGAATGCCAATAGCGTTTGATCATCGAATGCGATAGTCGCGATAGCAGCGTCCGGGTTTGGCAAACTTAGAGGGATGGGGGCTTGCCACGTAATTCCACCATCGGTCGTTTGAACTTTTATTATTTTTCTTGGTAAGTCTCCAGCATTGCGCAACAGTGCAGTTGCGTTGGTCGGACCGTGGGAAACGATGCTGGGTTGGAGCGTTGTAGTACCGTTTGTCAGCCGTTTTTTGCCAAGAATTTCACCGGAGCGGCTGAGGCGAAGTAATTCCGCAAATTTTCCAATAAACTCATGGTATACAGGTAATCCGATAGTTCCGTCCTGATAAGTAATTGGGTGTGTTCTCACTAAGGTGCTTATGTTGAAGAATGGTGTGGTGACTAGCCGACGTGCTTTTGACCAGGTCTTCCCGTCGTCGAGCGACTCAATTAAGTTAATGGAACTCCCCGCCCATCCGCCGATAGAAACAGAAACGAAAAAAACCCAGGTTGTTCCATCTTCGAATCGAAAACCGACCGGATTACCCAGTTTTTTAATGTATCTACCGAGGTCTATCGAGAGCGATTCGCGCGTTGCAATAACCTGTGCTGGTTGCCATAACTCGTTTTTAAAGTTGGCTCTATATATCTTTACATCGAGCGCACCCTCACGAGTTCCGCCGAACCAGTAAGCAGCTATACCTGAATTAGTAGGATGGGCCTGGGCCGCGTGCACTTCGGGAGCTTCTTGCGAGGATGCGAAGGTTTCAAAATAGTAGGGCTCTGGCGAGTCATGAAACGGTTTTACTACCGAGAATCTTGGTGTTTTAGGATGGTCATTGTTGACGATCCAACTTGTTACGGTGAGGCAAGCTCCCACGATTATGACTAGCATTCTAAGTTGGATTTGGCGCATATGACGAGATTCCGCGTGGATAGCTTCATTATATCCGACAAGTGCCTATGGTATCCTGCATGCTATCTGAGAATAGCGATACGCGGATGACTGATATTACTAAGGACGACTTGATACAGAGTATTGAGGACTCACTCCAATATATTTCTTACTATCATCCACCGGACTTTATTCGAGCGATGACTGAAGCCTATGAAAGGGAAGAGTCTCCTGCTGCGAAGGACGCAATGGAGCAAATTTTACTCAATTCTCGAATGTGTGCAGAAGGACATCGACCGGTATGTCAGGACACCGGGATAGTTAACGTTTTTCTATCGGTCGGTATGGATGTTCATTTCGATTCGGACATGTCCCTTGAAGATATGGTTAATGAGGGTGTCAGGCGCGCTTATCAGCAACCAGATAACGTGCTGCGAGCGTCAGTGCTCGCTGACCCTGCCGGAGCTCGAGTGAATACGAAAGACAACACTCCTGCGGTCATCCACACTGAGATTGTCCCCGGTAATACTTTCGAGGTTCTCGTTGCCGCTAAAGGTGGCGGCTCCGAAGCGAAATCAAAATTTGCTATGTTGAATCCTTCTGACGATATTGTTGAGTGGGTTGTTAAAACTGTGCCAACTATGGGTGCAGGATGGTGTCCGCCGGGGATGCTGGGCATTGGCATTGGTGGCACATCCGAAAAAGCGATGTTACTTGCCAAGCGATCGTTGATGGAGCCAATCGATATTCATGAGTTGCAGGCAAGAGGTCCCAAGACAAGATCGGAAGAGCTTCGCCTGGAGATTTTTGAGAAGGTTAATGACCTCGGGGTAGGCGCGCAGGGATTGGGCGGGTTGACAACAGTGCTTGATGTCAAGGTTCTTGACTATCCGACACATGCGGCAAATCTGCCTGTTGCCATGATTCCGAATTGCGCGGCGACCAGACATGCGCATTTTACCCTTGACGGTTTGGGTCCTGCGGAACTGGAGATACCTGCCCCTGACGTATGGCCGGATATAGTGTGGCAAGCTGGCTCGGATTCAAGGCGGGTAAACCTCGATACGGTGACAGCAAAAGATATCTCGGAATGGCAGCCAGGAGAGAGATTGTTATTGTCCGGCAAAATGTTGACTGGGCGAGATGCTGCACATAAACGTATTCGTGATCTTCTGTCCGACGGCGAATCATTGCCTCAGGGGGTTGATCTTCAGAGTAAGTTTATTTACTACGTTGGTCCAGTCGATCCAGTAGGTGATGAGGTAGTTGGCCCAGCAGGTCCTACCACCGCCACTCGAATGGATGATTTCACCGGTATGATGCTGGAGCAAACAGGAATTTTAGGCATGATCGGTAAAGCTGAACGAGGTCCCATCGCGATAGATGCTATCAGGAATCATCGAGCGGTTTACCTGATGGCAGTTGGCGGAGCTGCATTTCTGGTCTCCAAAGCGATACGAAAATCTCGTATAGTCGCATTCGAGGATCTTGGCATGGAAGCGATCCATGAGTTTGAGGTGGAAGATATGCCGGTTACGGTTGCCGTCGATAGTCGAGGTGAGTCAGTCCACGTTAATGGACCTCGCGAGTGGCAGGCAAAGATTGGTAAAATCCCACTTCAGCAGCTGTAGCTAATAATAAAAGTCATTTAAATCAACTGGTTAAAGATGCGATTTCATTGTATTTTACAGATATTTACAGTAGGTTAATTGTGATGGATTGGCTGCAAATGTTGCATTCTTGGGGTAATAGTTAGATGGGACACCAACCAGAGTCAGTGGACCAGCTGTATTTGAATGCAGAGCGCCTTGCACAAGACTTTTCGTTATTCCCTCGCAAGGAACCTTCATCCGTCATTCAGGGAGTGTTAACTGACCGGCAGATTGAGATTCAGCTCGATCGGTTGCGCAATATGGATGTGGATACATACATTGCCGCTACCGTGGCGCCTTGCGAGGAGGCCTCTCGAGATGGCGCGCGGAAAATCGTTCAGGCACTTGATGTTCCAATACTGAAAGAAACGATCAGCGGACCATTTTATTCAGCCGAGTGCGAGTTTAATTTTGCCGGTGCCCAGAGGGTCATTGGTATTATCGCGCAGGAAAGGAGTCATGCTTCTGGAGTTTGGGAGCCAGAGCACCACGAGGCCGCAGCGCAGGCAGCGCGCGACTTTGCTATTCGCTCAATTCCCATTGTTACATTGATGGATACGCCGGGAGCTGACGGTAATGAACAGGCTAATGCGAACAATCAGGCACATTCGATTTCTCGTCTAATAGTTGAACTTTGCAATGTTGACGTGCCGACCCTTGGCATAATCATCGGGCAGGGATATTCAGGTGGGGCGATACCTCTTGCTTCGAGTAATGTTTTACTTAGCTTGCGTACTGGTGTATTCAATACTATCCATCCAAAAGGACTCGCGAATCTTGTCACGCGATATAATCTATCCTGGCAGGAGTGTGCAAAGTTTGTGGGAGTTTCTCCCTTCGAACTTTATAAGCAGGGCAATATCGACGGTATCGTGGATTACGACCCCGGTGAAGATGATAAGATTTATAATCTGCGCAACGTAATCGTTTCCGGTATAACTTCTATAGAGGAAGGTGCTCGCTCGTTTGTTGCGGAACATCCCGAAATTCTTGAACACTATCGCCGCAATATTAACCGTTATCTTGATTTGTCCGAGTCGCTGGCGGCTGTGCATGCCAGTTCGACTTTGAAACTACGAACTTTGCCGACAGAATATCCAAACGTATTCGGGGTCGCTTTTCGTTTCATGCGGTATCTAGGTCTGCGGAATCGAATTAAGAGTACTACCACGACGCTCTACGGCCGCCTTGCTGATAGCGAAATTCCAGAGGGCGAGCTTGCGCAAAGAATACATCGAGAGCGTCGTTCAGCCTTTCTGAGCTGGTTTCAGGATCCAGACAAAGTCCTCTATGAAGACGTGCTAAACAAGGCGTGGAAGAACTACGTTGAAAAAAGATCCGTCGTAGGGGACGAGCGCGGCCGGATTGCTCAGCTCTTTTTTGGCGAACCGAAGGAAAACTACGCCAATGCCAAGAGAGACTTGTGTATGCTGACTGGCCTGCACTTGTACAATCGTTGGAAGGCAAGTTCTGCCGACAATTTATCTGCGTTGATTGATCATCTAAAGGACCCTGAAACTAATTCCTTTTTATTATCGACTGATGAGATCAGCGACGTTAAAAAGCTATTAAAGAAAATGTCTGATTCCAGTACCCACTTTATTAGTCACTTGAAGTCGCTTTTTACTTTTGAGGGCAAAAAGTTATTCGACCTTGAATACATCGAATCGAAAAGTGATGCGCAGCTGTCTAGTCAGTTGGTTTCCGAACTGAATCTAATTGTTGAAGGTGATTCGTTATATGACGAGGCTTTGCTCAAAGACGTGGAAATTTCTATCCATACGAAAGGACTCCTTGTTCGCGAAGACCCAAGTCCGTTGAAGCTGAACCGGCGCGTGCTTGAAGACACACTTTGGACGTTCCTCGGCAACAAACAGGAGATTGATCGTCAAAGAGATGATCAGGATTTGACAGTTCTTGATGTGATACTAGACGAAGATATTCGAGAAGATTTTATTCTTGAGTGTCGCAATCTGATAATTTTTTCCAATGTTTACAACAATCTTATAGGTGACTTGGTATCTGTTGCCAGGCAGGCTCATGAATCACGGACATTACCCGGTGCGTTTATTGAGAAGTTGCTCGATGGGTCTGTAGCAGAGGCCCAGGCTAGCGAGATTTTTTCAGGTCTCAGTGCACCACAGATTCAGGATGACTTTGCAGACTGGATGGAGCAGCTGTCAGGACATTCTCGTAGTTCAGTGTTTCTGAAATCCGTGGAAGAATGGATGAGGATTGTGCATAAGGATAAATCCGACACCTTGTTCGTTGTCATCAGTTTCTTTTTTGAGAAGTTGTTACCTGAATACTACGGCAGCCGTCGATCAGAAAAGCGTTATGAGGGAAAGATAGAACCGGTTAGGATTGGACGCCGCAAAGATTTTTGGAATCGTCTAACGATTGCTTACAGAGACCAGTTGTTTCATGAGGTACTAACTCGAGAGAAAAGGACAAAGAAAACAACAAAAGATACCCTTATAGAAAAGTACGTTACCAATTTCACCGAGTTGAATGGCACGCTGATGTCGGCAAATCCGGTTAATTTCCCTACATTCAGACCGACTATTGAGTCAGCGCTTAATAAAAATTTACAACCCTGTGGATTGGTTACAGGTATTGGTGACTTTGAAGCAGAAAAAGGTTGCTATAGGGCGGGCATCGTTGTTTCCAATATCGAATTCCAAGTCGGGTGTATCGATAACTCAGACTGTACGCGGTTCTGCAAATTGCTGGTGGAGTGTGCGATCCAGCAATTGCCGGTAATCTGTTTCGTTTCTTCGGGAGGTATGCAAACCAAAGAGGGCGCAGCAGCACTCTTTACAATGGCGGTCGTGAATGACCGTATCACTCGATTTGTTCGAGACAATGACCTACCAATTATTATGTTCGGTTTCGGTGATTGCACGGGAGGTGCCCAAGCCAGTTTTGTAACTCACCCGTTGGTACAGACATACTACTTTACGGGTACCAGTATGCCATTCGCTGGACAAGCCGTAGTTGAGTCTAATCTTCCCTTTACTTGCTTGCTGAGCAATTACCTGTCGGTAACCCCAGGATCCATGAAAGGGCTTGTTAAGCATCCCTTCGCGGATAAGTTGGATGATGAATTGCGTGGTGTTGACAAAGAGATTCCACTGCCTACTGAAACGGTAGAAGAAGTGGTTGATCGTATTATGTCAGGAGTTCTGACTGCAGCTCAGCCTATAGTCGTTCGGGCTGAAACTTCTGAATCCGATCTGATTCGACCAGTCGAGAAAATGCTTATTCACGCGCGAGGCTGTACTGCAGTCAAACTGGTGCGTAAGGCTAAAGAATATGGCCTCAATGTTGTACTGGTGCAATCCGACCCGGATATGGAATCGGTTGCGGCGGATATGGTGCGTGATGAGGAAGGCCATTCCTTGGTATGTATTGGTGGCAATACCTCCGATGAAAGTTACCTGAATGCTCTTAGTGTGCTGAGTATTGGTGAAGCACAGGGTGTTGATTCCCTTCATCCTGGAATTGGTTTTCTCTCGGAGGATCCAAATTTTGCGCGCATTGTGAGACAGCGTGGCGTCAATTTTATAGGGCCTAAGGTTGACAGTATGGAGACCATGGGTAATAAATCCAATGCGATAAATACCACGATCAGTATCGACGTGCCGGTGGTTCCGGGTAGTCACGGTATTGTTGAAAATGCGGAGCGAGCAGCCGAGATTTCAGAGAACATTGGATACCCGGTATTGCTTAAAGCCGTCCACGGAGGGGGAGGAAAAGGAATTCAGGTGGTTGAGCGCCCCGAGCAGGTACATGGATTGTTCCATCAGGTTACGACAGAGGCTAAGAATGCCTTCGGCAATGGTGATGTGTATATCGAGAAATTCGTCACTTCACTTCGTCATATTGAGGTTCAGGTCCTGCGTGATACGCAGGGAAATACCAGAGTTTTGGGTCTGCGTGATTGTAGCGTTCAACGTAACAATCAGAAACTCATGGAGGAGTCTAGTTCTACGATGCTGCCAGAAAAACTCAAGAAGTCTGTTTTTGGCTATGCGGAGCAGATAGCGAACGCAGTCGATTACCATGGCGCCGGCACAGTGGAGTTTATCTATGACGTGCCGAGTGATGCTGTGTACTTCATGGAAATGAATACGCGGCTACAGGTAGAACACCCGGTCACTGAGGCTGTAACGGGTATCGATATCGTTAGCAAGCAGTTTGCCATAGCCTCAGGCGAAGCGATATCTGATCTCAAGGTAAAAGAGAATGGCTATGGACTAGAGGTTAGAGTCAACGCCGAGAAGGCAGTTCAGGACGCTGATGGCATCGTATCTTTTGTTCCAACCCCAGGGGAAATCACTGAGTGCGTCCTGCCGGACGCTAAGGATATTGATCTCATATCAATGGCGGCTCCTGGCAAGGTTGTATCTCCGTTCTATGACAGTTTGATCATTCAGATCATTTGTTATGGGAAGAACCGAACCGACACGATGAATAAGATGCACGACTACCTGAGCTCGGTAACTATCCATGGGATTTGCACGAATATAAGCCTAATAAAAAGAATTCTTAGAGACGAAACGTTTATTAAAGGTGAGTATGACACAACTTATCTCCCGGAATTCTTGAGCCGCATTGATGCATCAGAACTAATTAATGAAATTGAGGAAGCCAGTGGCAGCACGAGTTTGGCTCTTGATTTAGAAATGCTGAAGATTGAGGGAAGCGATGAGATTAAGGTGTTGTCTCCCTCGACGGGTGTCTTCTATCGAACGCCATCACCTTCGGANCCTGANTACGTTAGTGTGGGTGATGTT
The DNA here is from genome assembly GCA_002712135.1 of Gammaproteobacteria bacterium. Classification (GTDB taxonomy): domain Bacteria; phylum Pseudomonadota; class Gammaproteobacteria; order Pseudomonadales; family Azotimanducaceae; genus UBA7455. The sequence goes on along the minus strand of PASO01000045.1, from coordinate 16,330 downwards.
GTATCGACGGATGATGTGCTGTGTCAGCTTGAAGCGATGAAAATGTTTACGCCAGTGACTCTAAACGGCTTTGCGGGAGAGGCAGGGGAAGTTTATTCCTCTGATAACAAGTACCAGATTACAAGGATAAATCTCGATTCGGGTCAGCAGGTTAATGAAGGTGATCTCTTGTTTGTGATTAAGCCGGTAGTTACTTCAACCCCATAGTTCGTATAGTCCCTTTCCCAGAAACATTAAGCCGAAGACACAGATTAGATATTTTCCTGCTGCTTTAAATTGATGATCNGTCATTCTCATGACTAATGTGCTAGCGAAGTAATTCCCGAGTAACGCAGCAACAACGACTGCGGTTACAANCCATATAGTGAGATCTGAGGAGCGCACGAATGCAGCGTAGTAGCCTAGCTTTATGATGTGACCGAGAGTTTGGGTGACCGCTTTAGTCCCCAGGATTTCTTGTCTGGTTAGATTGCTTTTTATATAGAACACGTCGAGTANTGCGCCAGCAACGCCTGCCAGCATNTGCGCAGATGTGACGATGACGCCGCAGATGAATGCGACCGGTTTTCTTTGCATGTCCAGGTTTATTGATTGNGGTATCTTCAGAGCGATAAATGGAAAGGTGCCTATCATTAGGAATATAAGTCCTGTTGACGGTACATATGATATCAATATGAAGGTAGTCAGGACGANTGCTGCGCCGATGGCGTAGGGCAGCAGAACAGACCATTTGATGTGGTGTCGGTATATCCAGACCCGTGAACCATTGGAAAACGTTTGCGCGACTCCATGCAGGACCATCGTGGCTGGAACCGATAGAAAGAGGGCCATGACACCGATCAGAATTAATCCGCCGGCCATGCTAAACAAACCCGAAATGATGGCGGTCAGAAATGTTGCCAGCGTTATTAACANGTAAACCATAGATCCATTCTTGCGGATTACAATAAGTGAATATAGCGAATAGAAGGAATAGAATAGTTGCGATCGTGGAATAGGTATAGCAATGATCGAAAACATGGAAACTCTGCTGGTTTTATCGAGGACAGGAACCATGATGGAAGCCAGTACCGAGCTAAGGATTTCTCAGTCAGCGGTTAGTAAGCGTATTGCAGCGCTCGAGAATTATTACGATAAGCACCTGATTCAAAAGAAAGGTCGTAGGGTAGAGCTGACTCAGCATGGTAAGCGTCTTGTACACAAAATTTCTCCGATTCTCTCTGAACTCAGAGATATGTTTATCGAGGAAGGTACTGGTAGTGGAGAACTGGTTATTGGTGTCTCCGATGCAATCTTGTCCTCTTGGGGTCCTGAAGTGTTTCATCGTACGAAAGACGAAATGCCGGATGTTTCGTTTGTCTTTCACACGCACCGAACGCCGGTNGTGCTAGATCGAATACGCTCGGGAGAATTCATGGTGGGCGTNTGTACCGGGTCAGATTCNCTGGATACAGACCTTCAATCAGAAGTCCTGACCCATGAGCCTATGGTAATTATTCCCTCCGCCTGTGAGCAGATAACTTTCCCCAAACGGGGTGAACTGCAGGTAATAACCATAGAGGATTACTCTGGAGCTTGGCGATCATTCCGGGACGAAGTGACAAAGTTACGAATTCGCCGGGTGGTGAGTCTGGAATCTTTCTTCAGCGTTGCGCAAATGGCGATCGCTGGGTTCGGTCATGGGATGGTGCCCATTGGGGTTGCACGAACCTTAAAGGTCCCGGAGTCCTGCCTTATTAATCTGGGAAATAAAGGCCTGAGGCGTCCTGTGCGTTTTGTGGCTCGAAAGTCGACATACTCCATACCTTTAGTCGCTAATTTCTACCAGTCCCTCAGAAGGCAATTACAGCCTAGCTAGTTTCCGTCCCAGAAGTCCTGCTGCCTAGTCGGGAAGGTTGTCATCTAAATGGCGGATAACCATAGAAATTTCGTTGCACTGCCACATAATATTTACCCGGAATCGCGCAGGTCCGTCGCGTGCAATCGCGAGGTCAATTCCCTGATTTTCAGCGAAGTCTTTTTATTGCTCATCAGTGATAACAATGTTAGCTACCACTTTGTTTTCACGCAGCGCTATGGGCACATCAGACAATTGGTTCAGTATGCCATAGAGTTTTTCATTGGGCTGGTTGGCGGTAGCGTAATAAAGGTCGGATCCTTTTTTGTTGAACAGGGTTTTCGGGCAGTCTTCGAATTCAGTTCGTGGCATAATGAATCCTTGAGCCTAAAGNTTTACGCATAATACCGCATCAAGCTAATCGCTAGCATGGGGCCGCGCTTAGATAGTTTCGCGCCTGTCGTAATGAGTTGGCAGTTGGTAGTCAGTAGCTAAGGGTATTCTTGTAAGTCCCCATTACAATCGGTAAGTGAAAGTTTATTGGTTTCAGCGGGTTCAGTTACCCCGACCTGCCTCGCGTCGATATTGAAGCTCGAGGCAACATCGATCACAGTATCGACGTGCCTAGCGCGCACATAGACTTCCATCCGATGACCCATATTGAATACATTATACATCTCTTTCCAAGTGGTATCGGAAGCAGTCTGTATAGCTTGGAAAACTGGTGGAAGGGGAAACAGATTGTTTTTGATGAAATGGGTATGGGCACCGAAATTGAGACACTTGCTTTGGGCACCGCCCGAGCAATGGATCAGGCCCTTCACTTCTTTTCCCAGTTCCTTTAAAAGATTAAGGATCACCGGCGCATAACTACGGGTAGGACTAAGTAATGCTTGTCCAACGGATAGGGGTGATTCAGGTAGAGCATCTTCAAGGTGATATGGGCCACAGTAAATCAAGTCCTGCTGTACATTTCTGTCGAAGGTTTCGGGATAACGTTCAATATAGTCGTGACACAACATGTCGTGCCGGGCGCTGGTCAGGCCATTGCTCCCAATGCCACTATTCTCANTTTCNTCATANCTAGCGATTCCGGTCGAAGANAGACCGATGATCGCTAGATCCTGTGTGATNGCGTTGGCTATGACATCGGATTTTTTCATCGTAGCGACGGCGCAAGAATCGACGACAATCGTGCCAGTCAGATCACCCACATCAGCGGTTTCTCCTCCGCCNGAATAAATCTCAANTCCGTGATCTCGCATTGTGGCCATNAAAGTTTCACTGCCGTTGATTAACGCATCGACNACCTCTCCTGGGCAGTTGAGTGCATTGCGGTTTATGGTANTAGAGAAAAGCACGCGGCCATTGATCCCAACGCACATGAGATCGTCGAGGTTCATAACGATGCTGTCTTGTGCAATTCCGTGGAAAACTGAAGCATCACCAGTCTCTTTGTAATACAGGTAGGCAATAATCGACTTNGTTCCACTGCCATCTGAATGGATAACATTACACTTTTCCGGATCACCACCGAGATAATCTTCTGTAACCTTGCAGAAGGCANTGGGCACGGCACCTGCGTCGAGTTTATCTACAGCAGCATGCACTTCAGTTTTGTCGGCGCTTACACCGCGAGCCTTGTAACGACTGGTATTCGGCTGTTTGACNAGATAACAGGAACGATCTTTTGCCTCNATAACACCACGAAACTCTAGTTGCCTGAAAGCTTTAGCTACTGTGTTGGTAGCGATGCTATGGTTAGCTGAAAGCGTGCGAATGCTGGGTAGTTTTTCGCCTGGTTTTAGGGAGCCTGTATTNATGGCNAAATGTATTTGATTAACGATTTGTTGGAATACCGGTACAGTAGCTTCTTTATCTAGCTCGAGTTGCATGTTTGCCTCATCTNTATGCTATCAAGACGATAGNTGTATTATAAGTATAGTACAGATGAATCAGAAGTTTGCACCTAATGATTACAGCCCTATAATGCGCGCTCTCGCAACGGAGTTCCCATGTTAGCAATTGTTGATTATGACGCCGGTAATCTGCGGAGTGTGCAACGCGCCTGCCATCGAGTTGGATTAGAGGTTGAAATCACTGCCGATCCGGATGTCGTTGCTAAGGCAGACAAAGTTATATTCCCGGGAGTTGGATCAGCGGAAAGTGCTATTTCGACNCTCAAAACTCGCGGTCTCGATCAGGCGATTGTCGAATTTTTTGATTCGGGAAAACCCATCCTTGGGATCTGTCTCGGGCTTCAGATTGCACTTGAGTTTACCGAGGAGGGAAATAAAAACTGTCTGGGGATCGTGCCTGGTGTGTGTGAAAGATTTTCGTTTGCAGAAAAATCATTGAAAGTACCTCACATTGGTTGGAATGAATTAGAAATTGTTAGTGAGCACTCGATGCTGAAGTCAATTGATGACGGTGACGAGTTTTATTTCGTACATAGTTATTTCGCGCATCCAGTGACCGCTGACTACGTTCTAGGACGAACAACCTATGGTGAAACAAATTTTGCCAGCGTGATATGTAAAGATAATTTCTTTGCAACCCAGTTCCATCTGGAGAAGAGTGGAGAAATCGGCTTGCGATTGCTGGCAGAGTTTTCGACCTGGGAGGGAGACTAGGAAATGCTTAGTAAGAGAATTATTGCTTGCCTTGACGTGCGTGATGGAAACCTAGCCAAAAGCGTAAAGTTTGTCGACACGAAAGATATTGGTGATCCGGTTTCCAAGGCAAAAGAGTATTACGACGACGGTTTAGATGAGTTGGTCTTCTATGACATTACCGCTTCGAGCGATAAGAGAAACATTATGTTAGATGTTGTAGATAAGGTTGCGTGTCAGGTATACATTCCACTATCTGTCGGCGGTGGTATACGTTCGGTAGAGGATGCAAATAAGTTACTTTGGTCCGGGGCCGAGAAGATAAACGTTAATTCGGCAGCGGTTAAACGTCCGGAACTGATTACCGAATGTGCGCATGCTATAGGTAATCAGAATACGGTGTTGTCTATGGATATTCTGAAGGTAGATACTAGTCGAGATTTCCCTAGCGGATATGAGGTCGTTATAAATGGTGGTCGAACGCGCATNGGAATAGATGCGCTAACGTGGGCTCTTAGAGGAGAGGAGTTAGGTGCGGGAGAGTTGGTTGTCAATTCNATTGATGCGGACGGTACTCGCGATGGGTATGAGATTAAGCTTACTAGAATGATNGCTGAAGCAGTATCCATTCCCGTTATTGCTTCAGGCGGTGCGGGAAAACCTGAGCACTTGTATGAAGTGCTGACAGAAGGCCAGGCTGATGCTGCCCTAGTGGCATCAATGGTTCACTACAATGAATATAAGGTGAGCGAACTCAAACAGTACCTTAATAATCGAGGTGTGAAGGTGAGGTTGCGTTACTAATGGAGTCGCGACTGCAGGAACTGGAAACGCGTATTACCTTCCAAGAAGATTTTTTGAATAAGCTTGACGAGGCGCTTGCCAGTCAGCAGCAGCAATTGCTGTCCATGCAGTGTCAAATCGAGTTAATGCTNGAGCAACTGAAGGTACNTCAGCGAGAGCTACTNGANNCTCCGGAGCCACCNCCCCCTCACTATTAAGCTNCTACTNGNTTNCTTTCTTTTCCTTGGGGCTNTCTTGCAAGCGCTTCTCACAGGNTCCTTCANANACAGTNGGCNNNCACCGAACTNNCTTACGATGTNAANTCAGGAGANATCCTGGGTTTTAACTCTAAAACTGCTTATCTGGACGTTGTTNTGCTAAATTTCTGCAACATCCTCGGCCTGAAAGCCTTTTTCAGTTTTGGATAGCGCAAATTCCACTCGTGCTCCCTGCTTTAGGGTACGGTAACCTTCGCCGCGAAGCGAACGGAAGTGAACAAAGACATCCTCTCCTCCTTCCCGCTCTATAAATCCAAATCCTTTGGCATCATTGAACCACTTCACGATCCCTGACTGTCTCTCAGACATAGCCAATACCTCTTTTTATTATCCGCCACTCAGCATATGACGAAACCGCATTAAGACATAATGTTGGAATGCTGTCCAATCCTGAAAGTGCTTTTTGGATTACAACGAAGAGATTTCAATTTTCTGACGTTTTAGTTTCTCAAGTGCGGAATCAATTTCTGCTAACTTGTTACGTTCCTTTTGCACAACCTCATTAGGAGCTTTGTCGATAAAGTTTGTATTACCGAGCTTTTCTTGTGCGCGAGTTTTCTCTTTTTCCTTGCGCTCGATCTCTTTATCGAGTCTGGAGATCTCTGCTTCCTTATCGATTAGATCGCTCAGCGGAACCAGTAGTTCCATTTCGCCAACCAGGTGGGTCGCTGAAGGCGGCTTGTCATCACCGGAGACTCGCCACTCTATGCTCTTTGGCCTAATGAGAAACTCAAGCAGTGTTTGGTACTGCTCCAACCGAGTTTCGTCTTTATCACTACCGTTAAAAAATATTATCGGGATTGGTTTTCCTTGGGAAATATCCATTTCCCCACGGATGTTGCGAGTCCCGGTGACCACATCTTTTATCCATGCTACATCTGCTTTCGCTGCCAAGTCGATTAATGACGGATCTGAGACAGGATAGTTTTCTCTCATAATAGTTTGTCCGGAACCGCGAATGTTTTCGGGGATCCGCTGCCATATTTCTTCAGTCATGAACGGTAAAAAGGGATGAGCTAAGCGTAAGGTCTGCTCTAGGACGCTAAGCAGTGTGAACCGTTTCGCGTTGATGATGTCATCTTCGATGTCTTTTACATTTAGTATCGGTTTGGTTAGCTCAACGTACCAGTCGCAAAACTCGTCCCATATGAACTCGTATATTGCTTTGGCAGCGATGTCAAAACGGAAGGTGTCCATCGCTTCACAGACAACATCTACGGTTTCGTTCAATTCGGTCACGATCCATCGATCTACGACATCAGGTACGACTGTTTTGTCTGAAAGGTCGTAATCCTCTGTATTGATGAAGACAAAATTGGCCGCATTCCATAACTTATTGCAGAAGTTTCGGTAACCTTCAACTCGATTCATATCAAATCGAATTGTGCGTGAACGAGTAGCGATAGAGTAGAAAGTGAACCTTAGTGCGTCTGTGCCGTAGGCTCTGATCCCGTCGGGAAACTCTTTGCGTGTGTTTTTCTCGATACGTTCAGCCATCTTGGGTTGCAATAGGCTTTCGGTGCGCTTAGTGACGAGGTCGTCCAGAGATATCCCATCCATGATGTCCAGGGGATCTAGACCGTTACCCTTGGATTTGGACTGCTTTTGTCCATCCGCATCCGTCACCATACCGGTAACATAGACCTTTTTAAATGGCACCTCACCGACAAACTTGAGCGTCATCATGATCATTCGTGACACCCAGAACGTTATGATGTCGTGTCCAGTTACCATCACGTCGGTGGAATGAAAGGTTTCCAGATCTGGGGTTTTGTCAGGCCAGCCGAGGGTAGAGAATGTCCATAGTGCGGATGAAAACCAGGTATCAAGAACGTCCTCATCTTGTGTGAGCATTGTATCGTTGTTTAGTCCGTGTTTTTCTCTTACTTCCGCTTCACTTCGTCCTACGTAAACTTCTCCTGCATTGTCATACCATGCGGGGATTCTATGACCCCACCACTGTTGCCTGGAGATGCACCAATCCTGGATATTCCTCATCCACACGAAATAAGTGTTCTCGTAGTTTTTTGGAATAAATTCTATCTCTCCATCTTCTACGACCTTGATTGCTGGTTCAGCGAGTGGTCCTGTTCTAACGAACCATTGATCACTTAGGTAGGGTTCAATGACCACACCGGATTTCTCGCCACGCGGTACCGCCAGCTTGTGGTCCTCAATCTTTTCGATAAGGCTCAACTCCTGCAGGTCACTGATTACCGCATTTCGAGCTTCATAGCGGTCCATACCGTGATACCTGGCGGGTGCGTTTTCATTGACCGAGGCATCATCGTTAAAGATATTAATGCGAGGCAGGTCGTGTCGCATCCCCATGTCGTAATCGTTGAAGTCATGGGCCGGAGTAATTTTTACGCAGCCGCTGCCAAATTCCGGATCCACATAATGATCCGCAATAATTGGTATGCGGCGATCGGTAAGTGGTAATAACACCTCCTTACTAACCAGTGATTTGTATCGCTCATCGTCTGGATGTACGGCAACAGCAGTATCGCCAAGCATTGTTTCAGGTCTTGTGGTGGCAACGACCAAGATCTGCTCAGGATTATCTGCGATTGGATAACGGAGGTGCCAGAGATGGCCTTGCTCCTCTTCCGACTCAACTTCAAGATCTGAGATAGAGGTCTTTAGTACAGGGTCCCAGTTAACCAAACGCTTGCCGCGATAGATCAGTCCCTCTTCGTGTAGCCGGACGAACACTTCAAGCACGGCGCGTGAGAGTCCNTCGTCAAGAGTGAAGCGTTCAGTTTCCCAGTGNAGTGAGGCGCCGAGGCGTCGCAACTGTTTTGATATAGTNCCGCCGGATTGTTCCTTCCATTGCCATACTTTGTTGAGAAATTCTTCGCGACCGAGGTCACTGGGTTTAATGTCTTTAGCTCTCAATTGTTCTGTAACAATCAGTTGAGTGGCAATTCCAGCGTGATCGGTTCCCATCTGCCANAGGGTGTTGTTGCCTTTCATGCGACGAAAGCGTACTAGCGAGTCGACCAGACTGTGCTGGAATGCATGACCCATATGTAGCGTACCGGTAACATTTGGTGGTGGAATCGCGATAGAAAACGGCACGCCATTTCCGCTGGGGGCGAAGTAGTTATTCTCCTCCCANCTTTTGTACCAGGTGCCTTCGNAATCNTGTGGTTGATACTTATCCATACTCTATGGGTGTTGCGACAAAGGCGCGATTATACCTAAACCTTGTCAGGTTTCTGAATAAATCCCAGGCCGACCTGTGCCCTCCATTTTATANGGGCTGCGGGAATTGACCGGCATTTTCAGGTCGCCCGTTAGCAAGCTGCTAGGTCTTGTTGTTAGGATGATAGTTGGTGGGATGTTCAAGGTCATCGAGGATAGATTTGAGTTGGTCAGTTAGTTCTTCGCGCAGTCGGTGCGTGATTTCTGTGGAGAATTGACTGACAAGGTCATCAATAACCTGCTCTGCTTCAAGTCCCAGAGATTCCCCGGCATTTGCGATAGGNTCAAACAAGTCGATCGTATCCGGATCNTAGTTCGGNCCGTGATNGGGACTCTTCATTGGCAAATCTCTTGGTGGCTTGAGAGGTAAATTCGGATCGAAAACCATGTCATGGATTTGCGTAGGATCCGGTTTGTCTTTTTCACCCATGTTGTTTGGCCGTTATCTGATGNTATTCAAGTTGATAGCCGCGATCTTTGTAGAAACGATAATTTTCCCTGGCGTTGTCGCGGCTACTTTGGTCCACAGGTACTATCTCCGCAACTCGTTCGAATCGAGAAAAGAAATCGGGTACTTTTCCAGACAGGTTTATCAGAACGTCTTGATGNTCTTCGGGTTCTACATTTGCACTGATCTTGATTTTAGCAATTCCTGCTTCCTCATAAAGTTCATGCGGAATAAAACGATCTTCACCCCACGACCAAAGCAGTTTGTCTAGTTCCTCAGCGGCANATTCATCGCCAGTGTGCACATGTATCTGATGTCCTCGACGATAAATCATGTCAATCAGACGACAGNCAAACTCGAGCGTGGTCTCGACAGCGCCTATTTGATAGAAGTCGATACGGGTCATATTTGGTTGTACAGGTACTGGGACAATAAGGCGATTGGGCGTCCGGAGTATCCCTTGTTGGGACCAGAACCCTGGTAGGCAGTACCTGCGATATCCAAATGAGCCCATCGGTATTCTGTCACGAAACGTGCCAGGTAACAGGCAGCGGTAATACTGCCGGCCTCTCTGCCACCGACATTGGCCATGTCCGCAAATGCACTCGCCAGTCGCGGTTGGTATTCTTCCCAGATCGGGAGGCGCCAGACTCGGTCGAAAACGTGTTCGCCGGCATCCGAGATCTGCCGTGCCAAATCGTCGTCGTTTGAGAATAGTCCCGTGGCGACTGAGCCCAGTGCAGTTACGATTGCGCCGGTAAGTGTCGCGATATCAATAACACTGGCTGGTTTGAACTGTCCGATGTAGGTAAGCGCATCACACAACACCAATCTACCTTCTGCGTCNGTGTTGAGAATTTCAACAGTTTGTCCTGACATGGTTTTTACAATATCGCCGGGACGAGTTGCCTTGCCTGAAGGCATGTTCTCTGCGGCTGCGAGCACTCCGATTACGTTAANCGGCAGTTTNTGNTCTGCGATAGTGCTNANGGTTCCTAAAACGCTTGCGGCGCCGCACATGTCGTAAATCATTTCATGCATTGCGGGAGGCGATTTTAGGCTGATACCACCAGTGTCAAAGGTTATTCCTTTACCAACAAGAACATGGGGTCTGGAAGATACATCTGTACCTCGATAGTGAATGGTGATCAACTTACCCGGCTGTTCACTTCCCTGGCAGACCGCTAGGAAAGCACCCATGCTCATCTTCTGCATGTCTTCTTCTTCTAGGATAGAGACTGAAAGTGCTTTGTTACCTTTGCACAGTTTCGTTGCTTTTTCTGCAAGGTAGGTTGGTGTACATATATTGCCGGGAGTATTTGCGATATCCTTCGCGAAACGCATTCCGTCTGCGAGTGCGGTACCTCGACCAATGCCTGCCTTAACTGAATCTCCTGAGGTCCTGTCTATATAGAAGTTTACCTGAGTCAGTGTTTGGGGCGTGGCGTCGGGTTTACTCTTCATGTCCTGGTATTGGTAAATGCCAGCTTCAAGGTGCTCGATCAAGCGCTCAATATGCCACTGGAGTGTCCGGTCTTTGCAGGGGATATCTGCAAGACAAATAAGAACATTTTTTACGGCAAGCGATTTGATAGCACCGATAAGTTTTCCTATAGCAGTGATATGGTTCGCGCTATCCAGTCCTTCCCTTGGGCCCATATTGACTAGAAGTACGCGCTGAGCGTTGATGTTGGCTACATCGTGCAGCAGCAATGTCTGGCCCGCCTTTGGCTTGAGGTCGCCTCGCTTTAGAATCTTATTGATCTGACCACCGCTTGCCTGGTTCAGAGCCTGGGCTGGNGCTGACATTTCAAGCGGCTCGTAAATGGGAACGATAATGCACTGTGCTCTGCTTTTGGCAAGATTCCCAGAACGGACTGCATATTCCATATAACGACTCCAACAAGCCAACTGATGAAAGGGTAATATAGCGGTTTACTGGACGTCTGGCACGTGATGGAGGATATGTGACGCTATATAAGTACTTTGCCAGAGATGTGNTTTTGACGATGGTCATGGTAGCGCTTATCGTGCTTGTGATATCTATGGGCTGGCGCTTTAGCGGCTATCTAAACCAGGCAGCAGGTGGCACATTGTCGAGTGATGTNCTGTTCTTGCTGATGGGTTACCGTTTGCCGGGTTTCCTTGAGCTCATTGTGCCGGTGAGTTTCTTTTTGTCGCTGATGTTGGTTTACGGGCGAATGTATGTCGACAGTGAAATGATTGTGATGCAATCCTGCGGGATTGGTCCAGATCGACTGGNCCTGATGACGCTTCTACTTTCGCTTGTGGTAATGCTCGCAACCGCTGTCATATCGCTATGGCTGAAGCCGGAAGGAGAACACCGTACTGAGCTCTTAATGGCGGGGCAGCGCAACATGACCGAATTTGACACGTTGGCTCCAGGTCGATTCCAAACCGTGAGATCAGGCAAACGAGTGACCTACACTGAAGAACTGACTGGTGAAAGCAATCTCAAGAAGGTGTTCATGAATGAATATGAAAGTGCTGAGATGGTTGGACTNCAGGAAGTAACCACCATGGTAGCGCAATCTGGTGAGACTAGGGTTGATGAATTCGGAAATCGTTTTCTGGTCCTGACGGAAGGCACGCGATATACAGGGAAACCGGGATCACAAGATTTTCAGATTATTGGCTATCGGGAGTATGGCCAAATGATTGAACAGGAGCAGGCGCGGCAACGAATTGAGCGCCTTGCGGGCATACCGACGGCCAAGTTGCTGGATGCGAACGACCCTCGGAACTTGTCCGAGTTGCACTGGCGTATTGCGATGGTAGTAATGATTCCAATCTTGGCGCTGATAGCCGTGCCGTTAAGTCGAGTCAATCCGCGCCAGGGAAGGCTTAGTAAGCTTATGCCTGGCATGTTCCTGTGCTTTTTGTATGTTGGTTCATTAGCAGCTGCCAAGACGGGTATTGAACGCGGGAATATTCCACTAGCTTTGGGCTTGTGGTGGATTCACGGCATCTTTTTGTTTATAGCATTGGCAATTTTTAAGACACCGGCAATGTTGCATCGACTACGGCAGGTGGTGAAATATGAATCGACTGGATAGTTATATTTTTAATACCGTCGNAATGACCATGGGNCTNGCAGTGGCNGGATTGCTNGGCTTGGATATTATCCTAACGTTCCTNGAACAGATGAAGGATGTTGTGAACGACTACACCATCTTTCACGTATTTCGTTTTGTCCTTTACAGCATGCCCCGGATGTTCTACGAAGTAATACCTTATTCTGCGCTGATTGGTTGCCTTGCAGGGTTAGGACTGCTCGCAAGCGGTAGCGAACTAGTGGTAATTCGAGCGGCGGGTATATCAACATGGTCAATTGCCTGGAGTGCGTTAAAGCCGGCACTTATCCTTGCGTTTGTAGGTATTTTGGTCGGTGAAACATTGCTCCCGGATTTCGAGAGAAAGGCGCGCGTTGACCGTGTTCAGGCNAAGACGGACTTGGTAGGGATTACTCCAAGAGGTGGTTTCTGGTATCGGGAAGATAACGTTTATATGCATTTTGACGTTGTGGGACAAAGTGGCGTCTTGCAGGGTGTCTCTCTCTATTACTTTGATGAAGAAAAAATGACGCGTTCCCTTTACGCGGATAGTGGGGTGTATCACGACATCGGAGAGAGTAAGAACTATTGGTTGTTAGAGAAGGTTACCTATACTGACCTAGGTGGACCTAAAGTTGATGTGCAGGAACTGATCAGCTTTCAATGGATTACCTCGCTAACACCAAACCTTATAAGCGCTGAGATCGTCGTCCAACCAGACAAGATGTCTATCAGAGAGCTGGATACCAAGATCGACTACATGCGTAATCAGGGTTTGAATAGTAGCAAATTCGAACTAGGTTTNTGGGGCAAAGTATTCCAGCCTTTGGCGACCGTTGGGCTAGTATTACTGGGTATTTCTTTTATTTTTGGCCCGTTACGTGAATCGGCGATGGGTACCCGGGTAGTCATGGGAATAATTATTGGATTTGCGTTCCGATTCTTCCAGAATCTATTGTCACCAGCGAGCCTAGTGTTTGGATTCTCGCCTATAATCGCGACGCTCGCTCCGATTGCCATTTGCTTTGCGGTGGGGATCTATCTTTTTAAAAGAGCAGGCTGAGGCGGGCTCAAGGAGGATGTTGTTCGGAGCGGTAAGGATTTTTACCAAGGTAGACAATACGGGTTTTGGAAGCGAGATCATGCCAGGCGAGACGTTCTTGGTTGAAAAATATCCATAAGAAACCGAGGCCCATTGAAATTACGGAGAGTGTTGCACAGAGGAAGCGGATGATGCATTCATCAATTGTCAATAGTTCGTTGCGTTCAGTGACCGCGCGAATCTTCCAAACCTGCATGCCAAGCGTTTGTCCTTTGAAGTGCCAGAAGTAAATATAGAATGCTGCGACTTCCACGTATAAGAAGATTTGATAAGGTGCGCCACTAGCTTCTGCGCCATCCATAACGATAGCAACTATGAGTGTGGTGCTAATCATCCAAAGCGCGACAATTAGAAACCCATCGTAAAGCATAGCAGCGAATCGACGAATCAAGCTGGCGTTGGGTAAATTATTTGACATCAATGTACTTTATTGGACCAGTGACTATTCTACTAAAAAACCAAATATAGATTCTGTGGAGCAAACATTGATACCAATTAGCGTGCTGTTCTTCATTATTTTTGTGTTCTTTTTCCCAAGTTTCTGAGCAAGAAATTGATCCGAGAGTTTTCATCGATACCAGGTTGAAGTGCGAACCTAGGCCCTGTCTCTAGGGATTCGAGCAGCGACGTTTGATGCGCATTCAGCGATTTGGGACGCGGCCCTAGTGTGACCCGATATGATAGGCATCAATCTTAACTCGTCCAGACCTTTGAACGATACCGTCAGGCTAGAGTCAGCGACACCTGGTTGAGTTGGTCAAGAGATATTTCGTAGGAAATCGTAAAGTGCGGATTGAGATTGTTGATTACTACTATGTTGACCTAGGATGTTTGATCGCTTTTTGGATAGCGAGTCTAGCTTTGGTCGCGTTCAGGGAAAATATGATGTCATTTGATCTCTTGCGACACTTGGGCATGATGCAAGTCCTTATGTATTTTTTACACAGGAGTTGTATGCAGCAAAAAAAAGGTCCTTGATGAGAAGCGTGTGATTCTTGGGGCATTTCTAGCTAGGTGGGCTGGTGCCATGGGTCAGAATAAGTTTCCGCGATACACATTTAATAATTTTATATTTGATTATGATGGAAATGATCGAAAGGGTATCTGGTCCAAAAAGCTAGATTTCTGGATATCCGTTGTTAACTATTTGTAGTAACAAGTACGACGCGTGTGAATTAGGGGCTTACTGCGGCTATACCAACAATATTTCCATAGCCCTCGGGTTTGACCCCGGGCTTTAGATCTCTCAGAGATTACTTCGAGAAACTCAAGCTTTTGAAGTCGACATCTAATAGCGTCGATATTTTAGTGAATGAAAAGAAAAAGAACTCACTCTATTCGTTAATTAAACCTCAANCGGTAGACTCTATCACCTACCTTGCTGGTGGTAATTTTAGATCGATTCNGAGTTGCGACGGCGGTGAATAAATATGCCGTTTTGGTAGGATTNCTTGCTGAGCTTATAGCATCTTTATGAAGCTGGCTTCAGTCTCTGCTACCACATCTCCGTTGTCCTGTCTGATCATTTTNCCCTGCAGTATCGCGAGGCGAGTTTTCTCTTTTATGCAAATGCCTTCCAGTGTGACAGTTGTGCCCACAGGAAGAGGNCTTTTGTAGCGAATATTACACTTCGCTGTATAGGCTCTTACACCCTTNAGAAATAACCAGTTAGCCATGACGTCGTCGAGTNCGCTATAAATGATCCCGCCATGAGTTACGTCGTCGTAACCGCAGTGGTTATCCTGAGGTGTAAATTTACTCCTGCATATGTCGTTATTGAGGTGAAATGAAAGTTTCAGCCCAATAGGATTGCCGGGGCCGCAGACAAAACAATGATTGGCATTGGACCGTAGGCTCATTTCGGGGATCCTTTTTGTGAATTATGGTTAGGTTGGGATGCTAAAAAGTCTCGTTATGAATCGAAAGACGGGGTTCAGTGTCCACATATCCCAAAGGGACCTGCGGAATAGCGCCTTGGGTATCTTATCTTTTATCTCTTCGTGTAGTTGCGGTAACTCCGACCAATGGACGCCTTGCTTGTAGTGGTGTGCTGTGTGATATCCAAGGTTGCCACACAGGAAGTTAAAGATTGGATTCATGTTGTTATATGAGGCGAGAAAATCATCCTGACTTTCAAGCCCGGCGTGGTGGTCATAGGTAGCCCAGGCTGTTATCAGTAACCCGACTACCATTGGAAGGATGAACACGAACAGCGCCTGTGCCGGCAGATATACAGTTAGGCCAACTACTATGGCCACCGTGAGCAAGGTATACGCAAGATGCGTTCGATACAGATCGGGGTAACTTTTTCCCACCTGGTACCCGCGGTAGTAAGAGGTGCTTGAGACACTCCAAGTATATTCGAGTACGCTCATTTTTGTTCCGTCTTCTTTTTTCCAGCGACTTTCATCGAGCGTTTGGTCTAGGTAATTATGATGGTGACCCAATACGTGGTGCAGTAACCAAAGGTTAGTGGTTACGCCAGTGTGTAGCGCATAACTCAACTCTATTAATCGGTTCAAGAATACTGAGTAGAAAGTGGACCGATGCTGGTGATGATGATTCCAAGCACAGAAGCAACCTTTTGGAAGGATGACAGCCAGAAAATAAGCCAACAATATCCAAATATTTTCCACTAGGAAATACACAAAAAAATCGAGAAGTGTAAACGAAAATATTAGAAAGACAGGAAGTCGGTCGGCAGGATGCTTAAACAATTCTAACTACTAGGTGGCAAGTGGGGCTGGCGTTCATACGCGGATGGTATAAGCGGCCTTCGTAAATGTAAATAGGAGGTGAATAATCATCGGCATGCGGCGTAATTTAGAGTCATACATGGCGATCGAGTCCTTAACAATCTCAAATTAAAGTAATATACTACGTAAGGGCTTACGTAATATATAAAATATTTATAGATGAAATCTAAAATTAGTTTCAAGGAAAGTATGGGTATCCTAACTCTTCCATTTCGCTTGAAACGGCTGTCGGA
>PASO01000044.1 GCA_002712135.1 Gammaproteobacteria bacterium | reverse complement strand
CAGTTTGATGTGGATGCAGCCCGGTAAGAATCGACGCCCGGGTTGGGCAGCAGCGGGCGGTATTGTAGAACTGGGTCAAACGCACCCCGTTATCGGCGAGTTGATCAAGGTTCGGCGTCCGCACTTCGCCGCCGAAGCAGCCAATATCGGAATAACCCATATCGTCATTCATAATAAGGAGAATATTTGGTTGGTTCATTCGGAAATGGCCTATCTTAGGTTTCATCAAAATGACGATTAATTCTTAAAATTCTAACCTAGAGAGATTGTTCTTGCACATGCATGAGCAACGACCGATTCGCCGCTTAAAAAACCTGATACAAGGTCGTCTTTTTTAATTTTTGGCCCGCCCAGAGAGATTCGAACTCCCGACACCCAGGTTCGAAGCCTGGTGCTCTATCCAGCTGAGCTATGGGCGGACGGGATGCGGATTTTAACATAGATCGGGGTTATGTTTAGAGCGCTCTATCCACTCTGCGGAAGTAATTCGCTTCGCTAGTTACTGGCCTTGGGCTGAGATTCGTCTTCAACAAATCTTACGGCAGAGCTATGGGCTGATAAGCCGAGAACTTCAATATGGTTCGAGGTGGTGTTTAGGGTGTGTTGGCACGCTTTTCGGTAGAATAGATTGTTTTCTCTTTAGTATTTTTCCATGACAAACCCTGTTCATGATGCAACTGATGGTCGTCCCAGTGATCGTGACCTAACCGTCGGGCCCATTCCAAGGCACATGTTGCGTCTCAGCGGGTTCCTAATGTTGTCCATGATCTCGTACAACGTTGCGAGTCTTATGGAGACCATTTTCGTTGGTATGGTGGGTACCAATGAACTGGCGGCTATTAGTTTTACCTTTCCCGTGGTCATGACATTGCAGTCAGTTGCTATGGGGCTTGCGGTAGGTGCGGGCTCGGTTGCGGCCCGAAATGTTGGTAGTGGCGATATGGAAAGGGTACGCCTATTGAGTACACACTGTTTGGGTCTGGTGATAGCGCTATCAGTTGTGATTGGTGGCGTTGCCTACTTCTTTCTTACCCCTATATTCAGTTTTTTAGGAGCAAGTGACGAAGTGTTGCTCCTTGTCGTGTCTTATATGGCGATCTGGCTAATCGGAATGCCAGTGTTTGCCTTGACGAATGTGGGTATAACGCTAATGAGAGCAACTGGTGATGCTGTGACGCCGGGTTATCTGTCTTCACTTGGTGCAATTCTGCACGTTGGTATTGCGCCGTTTCTTATATTTGGTATCGGACCTTTCCCTGAGCTAGGTCTTCAGGGTGCGGCGCTTAGTTTTGTAACCGCACGATTTCTCGAGATATTAGTTTTTTTCTATTTCTTTGCGGTGCGAGACAAGATGGTACTGTTTGAAGTTACCGGGTTTAATCAATCGGTTCGGGAGATGCTCCATGTGGGGCTGCCCGCGATGGCTGCTAATCTGATTATGCCGGTATCCATGGGCGTGATCACGCGTTTACTGGCAGGGCATGGCACTGCTGTTGTCGCTGGTTTTGGTGTCGCGATGCGCATCGAGTTCATGGCCATCATGGTGATATTTGCGGTCTCGATCAGTTTGTCACCACTGGTGGGTCAAAATTGGGGTGCGAGACTTTATGACCGAGTTAAGTCTGCGATGCGAACGGCGGATGCCTATGTAGTGATCTGGGGCGTGTTCTCCTACTTGGTTCTGGTTGCTTTTGGCGACATCTTTGTGAGTCTGATTAATGATGATCCACTGGTTCAGGAGGCGGCCTATGATTACCTTCTGATCGGTCCTCTGGCAGTAGGAGCGATGGGAGTAGTATATAATGCCACACACTGTTTCAACGCGCTGGGCAAGCCAATGCCACCCCTGATAATTTCCCTTCTCAGAATGATCGTGATTAATATCCCGCTGGTGTTAATCGGCAACTACTTCTGGGGCTATATGGGCATCTACTTTGGCACAGTGGTAACTACCGTGCTGGTTGGAGTCTTGTCCTGGCGCTGGGTTAACTATACGATTGAAGGTCGAATGATGCGGTCATTAGGGCTTGGTGAGAGTCAGTAGCTATGGGTGTCTACATCCTTAAAAGGCTGTTACTGATTCTTCCGACCCTCCTCGGAATTATTCTCATTAATTTCATCGTGGTGCAGTTCGCACCAGGCGGCCCGGTGGAACAAATTATTGCACAGGCCACCACGGGCACCGCGTCGACAACCGCGGGTATTTCTGGCGGGGGAGATAGTGGGATCGCCACTAAGGCGGGTAGCGGTGGTGATACACTGGCGAGCTATGGTCTGGATCCAGAATTAGTGGCGGACTTGGAGCGGCAGTTCGGTTTTGATAAACCTGCACACGAACGATTCTTTATCATGATTGTGAACTATCTGCAGCTCGACTTTGGCGTTAGCTATTTTCAGGATCGACCAGTCATTGAACTGATCGTCGAACGTATGCCTGTATCGATCTCCCTAGGGCTATGGTCGTTGCTGATTATCTATAGCATTTCGATTCCGCTGGGCGTCGCCAAAGCAGTGCGCGACGGTTCCAGATTCGATATATGGACCTCGAGTATTATCTTTGTTGGCTATGCCATCCCTGGATTTCTGTTCGCGATTCTGTTGATAGTGTTGTTCGCAGGTGGTAATTATTTTGATCTGTTTCCGCTGCGTGGGCTGGTGTCTGATAACTGGGATCAACTAGGATTGGTAGACAAGGTTCTTGATTATTTTTGGCACCTGGCATTGCCTGTATCGGCACTCACTATAGGTGGTTTTGCGACACTAACCATGCTGACCAAAAACTCGTTCCTGGAAGAGATCAGCAAGCAGTTTGTATTGACCGCGCGAGCTAAGGGCGCGACCGAAAAGCGTCTACTGTATGGCCACGTCTTTCGCAATGCTATGTTGATTGTCATCGCGGGGTTCCCGACAGCATTTATCGGAATTTTCTTTACCGGTTCACTGCTTATAGAGGTGATCTTTTCACTCGACGGTATGGGTCTTTTAAGTTATGACGCGGTAGTAAAACGAGACTATCCGATTCTATTCGGTACGATGTTTTGCCTGACCCTGATAGCCCTCGTTATGCATCTCGTAGGAGATATAGTTTATGTCCTTGTTGATCCACGCATTGATTTTGAAACGAGAGACTAGCTGTGTCACCGCTTAACGAAAGAAGACTGGCACAGTTCCGAGGCAATAGGCGCGGGTACTATTCTCTATTTTTGTTTCTGGGACTGTTTGTGATTTCTTTGTTCGCGGAATTCGTTGCCAACGATAAGCCCATCCTTATGTACCATCAGGGTGAGTTGTATATGCCGGTACTCTTTACCTACTCGGAACAGGAACTGGGCGGCGAGTTACCTATTGAGCCGATGTATACTGAACCGTATATGCAGGCGCTGGTTCGGGATAATGGTGGTTGGATGCTTATGCCACCTATACCATTTAGTTACAAAAATGCAGACCGATATATAGAAACTTCCGCACCGGCACCACCGTCGGCAAGACATTGGCTTGGTACCGACGACTCCGGGAAAGATACTCTGGCTCGATTGATCTACGGTTTTCGTCTTTCTGTATTGTTCGGCATTACACTGACTATTATTAGCTCCATGATTGGTGTTTGTGTGGGTGCTGTGCAGGGATACTTTGGCGGTCGTGTGGACCTTGTTGGGCAGCGTCTTGTGGAGATCTGGTCTGGCCTGCCGATTCTCTTGTTGCTAATCATTCTGGCAAGCCTAGTGAAGCCCAATGTGTTTTGGTTGCTCGGTATTCTGACGTTATTCAGCTGGATGCCGCTCGTTAGTGTGGTCAGAGCTGAAGTGCTGCGTACCCGTAACTTCGAATATGTGCGTGCAGCTAAGTCGATGGGCATTTCTGATCTTGGCATCATCGTGCGTCATGTTCTGCCAAATGCCATGGTGGCGACTCTGACATTTCTACCATTTATCTTGAGTGGTGCAGTGACGATGTTAACGGCACTCGATTTCCTCGGTTTCGGGCTTCCGGCAGGATCGCCGTCTTTAGGTGAGCTGCTTGCTCAAGGCAAGGCGAATATTCACTCTCCCTGGCTCGGGCTTACGGGTTTTTTCACTCTGGGTTTGATGCTAACTCTGCTGATATTTATTGGTGAAGCGGTTCGCGACGCGCTGGACCCGCGGCGCACCATGGCAGCGGTATATCACGATTGATTTACCTATTGCTCGATTAGCGCAACGGGGATGGCAGAGTCTTCGTTACGAAACATAAAGTTAATGATGTCGTAGCCCCAGGTATATTTTTCCGCTAGTAGTGAATTGACCGTGCTGCGCATCGCGACTCTGGGTTCCATGACGTAGACCTTAGTGACCCTGCCGCGAGTCACGCTGACAGATCCATTTTGCTGACCGCGGATCAGCCACTCGGATTCTTCGGTTTCTGCTTGCAGATAAGGTACACCCTCGTGTTCGACTATCCACAATCTTGTGGTGTAGGTTTCGCCGTCTTCAGCGATAGTGTGTAACTCAATAATCTCAACACGTTCAGAGGCAAGCATATGCAGACCTAAAAGTCCCAACAGGATGCCTAGTACCGTAATTGCTGTCCATGGGATAATTTTTTTCATAGGAGACCCTTGCGACTTTGTGGATAGTTTAATATCGATTTCAGGTAGTCGTTAACAAGAATATGCGTCTGATAGTTGTTGGGCTTTTTTCCATTGGCTAATTGGGATTCGTGCTATTTCGATAAGCTCGAGATTATCCCTGCGAACAATCAGTATGTTTGGTTTGGCTACGGATTTCTTATGTATCTATGTATGACGTTGGTGGGACTCGAGGCTAGAATAAGGTGTCTCGAGCTACAAGCTTGGTATGCAAATATCATGTACTTCGAAACTTAGCCGACGTGGGGCAGTAATCCGTTTTCCCGAGACCTAGCACACTTGGATGGCAGCGTCTTAGAACATCCAGGTGAGCACTGTATCTGACAAGGTAATAAGTATTGCGGCGATGAATGTCGTGCCAATGTCCTCGATTTCGAAGTTTTCAATCAGTTGATCGGTAATCCACAGCAAAAAGGTATTGATGACCAGCTTGAATAGTCCCACGGTGAGAATCATGAAGGGCAGCGCTACGAACATAAGTACCGCGCCCAGCGTTAAATTGATCAGGACGTAGAGGACCGCAACCATTAAGGCAGTTCCGTATCCTTCTACGCGGAGTCCTGGCAACATTCCCGCCAGCACTAAGATAACGGCACCCAATAACAGGAAATGTAGTATCAGATCAATCATCAGAGACTCACATTGACTTGCAGAATTCAGATATTTATACAACCATATCTATGTCAACGCATAACTTATTGATAAGTTACGGTTATTTATTCCTCGCAGCAGGTGGAAGGATGTTATTGACTATCTGCTGGGTGATTTAGCCAATTAACTACCCTTAATTCAACGATTTAATGTATTTCAGAATACCATTTTCGAAATAAAGCTTACGCATAAATCGCCAAGCCCCAAAGTTATATTTCCATAATAATGAAAATATAACTCCATACGTCAAGACTTATTTCAACAATGACACGTTAGTTTCTGGCAAACTTATGTGAACGGATTGGTATGAACAATTAATAAGGAAAAGAAGATGTTAGACCTACATTTCTGGCCGACACCTAATGGCAAGAAAGTCACAATCCAGTTAGAGGAGTGTGGACTCGATTACAACCTAGTGCCTTGCAACATTGGTAGGGGTGATCAGTTTACCGAAGAGTTTCTGAGCATTTGTCCCAACAACCGAATGCCTGCGCTGGTGGATCATGATCCTGCAGATGGGGGAGGATCACTGTCGGTATTTGAATCCGGCGCCATTATGATATATCTAGCGGAGAAGTCCGGCCAGTTTATGCCAGAGGACCCACGGGGGAAGTTTAACGTCATCCAGTGGGTGATTTGGCAAATGGCTAATCAGGGACCTAAAACTGGGGAATGTGGACACTTTCGTCGAGCGGAAGATAAAGATAATTTACCTTATGCGATTACCCGATTTACGGACGAAGTGAATCGATTTTATGGTGTACTCAACAATCAGTTGTATGACCAGCCCTATATCTGCGGTGATGAATATACCATTGCAGATATGATTTGTTATCCATGGACCATCGGTTGGGAAGGACAGGGCCAAAATATTGATGACTTTAAATACTTCAAGCGTTGGTTCGAAGAAGTGGGCGATCGCCCGGCGGTGAAACGTGGTATGGAAGTAGGTAGCGATTTACCGCAGGCGTCCCCAAGTGTTAGCGAAGAAGAGAAGGAGAGTCTGATCAAGATGCTTTACAACCAGCGTGCTCGGCCTGCACCGGAGTTTGGCGGTCTTCTTTAATGTCGACTGGAGTCGTAATTCCCTGCTATAACGAAGGGCATAGGCTCGATGAGTCTGAGGTCCGGATGCTGGTTGAGGCTAATGTTGATGTCTATCTAGTAGACGACGGGTCCACGGACGATACTCTTAACCTTCTGCATGAACTGAAAGAGTCTTTTTCTGACAAGGTATCTGTTATTAGCTTTGTCGAAAACCTTGGTAAGGGAGAAGCGGTTCGCCACGGCCTGATTAGGGCAATTGAATCTGGTTCATCCCCTGTAGGGTATCTCGATGCAGACTTTGCGACGTCGGCGGACGAGATGATTCGACTTATTAGACGGTTTTCGGAGCAGGATGTGAATGTATTACTCGGTTCAAGGTGGTTACATCTAGGGGCTGAGATTAAAAGAAATGTGGTTAGACATTATCTCGGCCGTGTGTTTGCGATCTTTGCATCAATGATCTTGCGTATGCCGTTATACGACACGCAGTGTGGCGCCAAGGTGTTTGCTACCTCGGAGGTTCTTTCACATAGTCTTATTGTACCTTTTATATCGCGTTGGGCGTTTGATGTGGAATTACTTGGGCGTTTAAAAAAATACGGCTATGGGAACGATGACTTTTACGAAGAACCACTACATCGATGGATTGACGTTGGTGGATCCAAACTCAAACTTTCTGACACCGTAAGGATTGTCGTCGATTTACTCCGTCTCTGGCGAATGCAGCGCCACTAGTCGCTGTCAGTGACAGCACCTTGCGAGGCTGAACTCACTAGTCGTGCGTACTTCGCCAATATCCCTCTATTGGTATAAGGCGCTGGTTTTTCCCACCTGGCTTGTCGCGTCTTTAGCTCATCGTCAGACAATTCCACCGAAATTGTATTACCCTCAGCGTCGATGGTAATTTCATCACCATCCTCGAGCAAAGCGATAGGACCACCGTCAAATGCTTCGGGCGTGATATGACCAATCACAAACCCGTGTGAGCCACCTGAAAAACGACCATCCGTAATTAGCGCAACATCTTGAGAGAGACCACGACCCATAATAGCACTAGTTGGTGAAAGCATCTCGCGCATACCGGGACCACCGCGAGGTCCTTCATAGCGTACGACGACGACGTCACCTGCCATAATGGTGCCGTCCAATATCGCAGCAAGGGCCGCTTCTTCACCCGCAAAGCAGCGTGCGGTACCGGTAAAGGTAAGGCCTTCATGACCGGTGATCTTAGCGACTGCACCTTCTGGTGCAAGATTGCCTCGAAGGATGACTAGATGGCTATCCTTTTTGATAGGATTTGATATAGCACGAATCACCTGCTGACCATCTGGATAGGGGGCGACATCAGCGAGGTTTTCTGCCAAGGTTTTGCCCGTTACGGTGAGGCAATCGCCATGCAAAAGGCCTTCATCCAACAGCGTTTTCATCAATGGCTGTATCCCGCCAATTTCGATCAGTTCACTCATTGCGTACTGTCCGGCAGGCCGCATGTCGGCGAGGACGGGTACGCGCTTCCCGATTGTCATAAAGTCATCAATCGTTAGTGGGACTTTGGCAGCATGTGCAATCGCCAACAGGTGCAGTACTGCATTTGTTGAGCCCTCAAGGGCAATAACGACGGTAATCGCATTCTCAAAAGCTTCGCGAGATAGAATGTCGGAAGGTTTGATGCCTGCTTCAACCAGCCTAACAACGGCTTCGCCTGCAGCGTAACTATCTGCACGCTTGTTGTTTGACACGGCTTCCTGGGCAGAGGAGTTGGGTAGCGATAAGCCCATCGCCTCAATGGCAGATGCCATCGTATTCGCAGTGTACATGCCACCGCAGGAGCCAGGCCCTGGGATTGCAGTTGACTCGATTTCTTTTAATTGGGCGTCATCAATGGTTCCGGAAGCGTGTTGCCCCACTGCTTCGAATACGGAAATGATGTCTCGTCTTTCCTTACCCATCTGAATGGTACCGCCATAGACGAATACCGCAGGACGGTCTAGTCTTGCGATTGCCATTGCACAACCCGGCATGTTCTTATCGCAGCCGCCAATTGCTACAAAGCCATCGAAGCCCTCAGCACCGACAACCGTTTCAATTGAATCGGCAATGACTTCTCGGGAGACAAGGGAAAAGCGCATACCTGGCGACCCCATGGAGATCCCATCGGATACCGTAATGGTGTTGAAGGTCATCGGTTTACCACCAGCGTCGTTTGCACCCATAACTGCAGATACTGCAAGATCATTGATATGCATGTTGCAGGGCGTGAGATTACTACCAAGGGAAGCAATACCGATCTGCGGTTTACTGAAGTCTTCCTCGGTAAAACCAACCGCATACAACATTGATCGCGCAGCAGCCTTTTCTACTCCATCTACGACCAAGGAGGAATATCGCCGCCGATCTTTTGAGTCAGCCATGTTACTTAGATACCCAAATTTGAAAGGCGCGCATTGTAGCATGGTGTTGTGCGTGCCAAAACCAGGTTGGGTATCTGAAATAGTTGATTATGAGTAGTCAAACATCGATTCGAATGAGGCACGTAAGCTGTCCCAGAGTGCTTGTGGTACCGAGTGGGAATCACCAACAGTGACGTTAACAAAATCGATTGCGCCGGCATTACGCTAATTATTCATGAGTATATTCGAGGGTCCAAAGTTGTTGGGAAGTGACACGAGGGATTTCAGTTTCGAGTATCAAGACGCGTGTCGCGGTATGACAAAATCAATCTCACAACATGCTAAGCATGTTGCTGGTTGACCATGGCCTAATACAACAGTTTTTTGGGGATTTTAGAACGAGTTTGTTATCGAGGCCATAATCAAAGCAGTTCTAACCACGACTCGGCAACACTGGGTTACCAACTGCCAAATCGGGGTCTACTGACTTAACGCATCCCAATCGATCATTTATCCCATACCCAGAAGTTGCCGGTGCTTTGTTACGTGAACGCCTTTTGAGACGGCTATCGGTTACCTTGCTGAGTTCTTCAGCACTTTACCTGAACGTAAGCCGGTGTGCTCATCGTCCCTGAGCACAATCTGGCCATTGCAAATCGTTGCCTGATAACCCGTGCCACGCTGGATGAAACGAGGTGCGCCATCGGGGAAGTCGTTAACGATATGGGGTTGCCGCTCTTCAACCGTATCTATATCGATTACGTTGATATCGGCGCGTTTACCAACTGCCAGTGTGCCTCGATCGTTTAACCCTAGTACCTCTGCAGGTACGCCGGAGATTCGACGCACGGCTTCTTCGAGGGAATAGAGACCCATATCACGGTGCCAGTGTGAAAGCACAAAGGTTGACCAGCCGGAGTCAATCATCTGGCTGACATGGGCGCCGGCATCACCGAGGCCAGGCATGGCCCATTCAGTACCTATCATTTCTGCAAGGGTATCTAGGTTTACGTTGAATGATCGATGATGGAATAGCATCTTGCCATTCGACTCCAGAGTCAGGCGGATCCATGTTTCGACCGGGTGCTCACCTGCAGCCTCGGCGATGGCATTAAGACTTTCATCAGGGGAGCCTGTGTACCTAGGGCGATCTTCGACTCCCATGGGGTACCAATTTGAGGTGTGCTGAAAAACACTTTTGGCATCTGCTGAGTCTTTTACATCCTGCACTAGTTTGCGGCGCATGCTTTCATCTCTTAATGCTGCTAAACGGCCACCGAAATCCATTTTATGCAGTTCTTTCCATGCGCCTGAGTAGAAGAAATTATTGGTCGCTAGACCACCGACACCGCCACCACTTCGTGGCACCGTGACACCGGTGACGTTATGACCAGCGTTACGAAACGCCATGACTTTTTGATCTATGCGTTTAACCATCTCAGGCTTTTCTCCTGCCACTGCGCTGAATAGGGCACCACGGCACAGAGCTGCCTCTTCGCCAATCAGATCCATTTCTTCTTCAAATTTAGTGAAGTTCATTACGGTTTGCATTATGCCGTCATACTTTCCGATTGATTTCGCGATTTCATGAATTTCATGGTGTTCTGCAAAGGTTCCAGGTATAGGGCGACCATCCGGCAGGAGGTGCCCTATATGTCGATTGGTCGAAAAACCGAAAGCGCCATCTTTTACTGATTGGCCAGCTATTTCCGCGATCTGTTTAATTTCATCCTCGGTGGCTGGTTCTTCAATAGCCCGTTCGCCCATGACATAAAAACGTGTTGCGCAATGTCCCACCAACCCAGCGACATTGATCATTGGCCCTGACCTTTGGATCGAGTCTAGATATCCGCCATAGGATTCCCAGTCCCAGGGCAAGCCAGACAAGATGGCGTTTTTGGGAATGTCTTCGACAGTTTCCATCATGCTAGCAAGGAATTCTTTATCCGACGGCTTGCAGGGCGCGAAGGTTACACCGCAGTTACCCAGAAGTGCTGTAGTAATACCATGCCAGGTAACAGAAGTGAGCATTGGATCCCAACCGATCTGTGCATCGAGATGCGTGTGCAGATCTATGAAGCCAGGCGTCACAGCATTACCTCGCGCATTGATTTCTTCTTTTCCGGAGTAATTGATCTTTCCGATAGCTGAAATCGTGTCGTTATCGATAGCGATATCTGCGGCAAATGGTGCAGCTCCTGTGCCGTCTACAACGTTGGCATTTCGTATAACCAGATCGTGGGACATAAATTCTCGTTGATTTAACTTTTTAATAAGTAGACTAGTATGTTAGCAAATTTGCGGCTGCTAAGGGGTACCGGCATGGGCAGGCGCCAATAGCCTTAATCTCCTATATAAAGTAGTCTTGCCATAGTATTTTGCTTGTTAAACAAACAAGAGGTATAGCTATAGAAGGGGCTCCAGCGACAAGTATGGAAGACAGTATTAATAGCGGTATTCTTTGGACGTTTTTTATTTCCATTTTGTTGTCTTGGTTACCCTGATTGGACTACTAGTTGCCGGTATTTTGTGGGGATAAGAAAGTCCTATAAATGAATACCTCAGGCACGTTATCTTTAGCTTTTTGATGGTTATGGGGTAGTGGATTGGGTAGCATACTTCGGAGGTGCCTATGAAAATAATACTGGTCTTTGCGGTTTTGTTGGCCCATTCGGCGATCGCTGACTCGTTGCAGTTAGATTTCTCTGCTGCCGCGTTATCCGGTGGTATTGACGGTTTTATGCAGACCCCTGCTGGGGGCTTGCCAAACCGGTCCGATGTTACACGGCCAACTTTCCAGGAGTTGGGTGTTGAAAAACTAACCAGTTATTCCGTTGAATTCGGTTTTCGCTTAGATCGGAATCGTTTTTTTATTGGTGCTAATGTACTGCGTGATGTCCAAAATACGCAATTGCAAAGTGATCTGCTTTCACAGTGGCAACAGTTCAGGGCAGGAGATGAAACCAGTGTGCAGGTTCAACTCGATTGGCATAGGGTTGGCTACCTGCGTCATTTTCAGTCACCTAAGTATGATCAACTCAGTTATGCCTTGGGTGTTGACGCCACCCTGTTTTCTTTCCACTACGAACTTTCTAACGGTGTTGAAATGGTTGATAGGGCATACAACAAAGGGGGTTATCGTATTGGAGCGACTGGTCGATACGAGTTTGCGAGTGACCTTTCTCTAAATATTGCTACTTTTTTACCGATTCATGGTGCATCTACCGCGGACATTACCAGTGTCGATGTGGCGATAGAGTATCGGTTCAATGACATACTCAGTGGTACTTTGGGTATAGCGTTGCTCGAAATCGATTACAAGGATGCGCAGACTTTTCCGAATCATGTTGTCGTACAGATGGAACCCCAATTTCGTATAGGTTTTGTTCTGGCGACCGATTAACAATGATTATACTTCTCCGAAGGAAATGCGGCGATGACGAAAAATAAGAGACTCAAGAATGAAGGCGAGCTGTTAAAGGAAGCTGTTCGACTCGGTGTGCAATACGGAGAAAAACGAGGCGTAGTAGAGTTTGAACCAACCGATTCAATGCATGAGAAGATCGAGTATATTTACCGATTATTGGTACATGATAAATTGATTCAGCCGCTAGCAAAGCTCGATGTTTCACAAAAGGCAATGGCACATAAACTTGCGCTATGGGCAGCAAAACAGCTACCAGAAGAACATCCGCTTTTTAAATGAAGTTGCCTACCTTCCGCCCCAGCGACCCGCCCGGCGAAAAATAAACCTCGAGGTATTCTGTTGCACGGATCGCGCTGCTTCTTCACCTAGAATATCTATAACCTGAACGTTAATCTCCGTTTGAATTTCCTCCATCTTTTGCCTGCGTTCTGATCTGGAAAGATTTCTATTTTCTGTTACTTCCTGAAGTCTACTAGTTGCGTCATTGGTTACGTCATAGACTGCTAAAACATTTGCGTCCGATGCTCCGTAACGTTCTCCCACTGACTGAAGAGAACGATAAATCGGATCTTGTAAACGCTGGTACTCTTCAAACCGCGAGGGCCCTAAGTAGTCCTCAATTTGCTGGTTGGCTTCAGCTCGGGCTGCAAGCAGTTCCTCACGGCCTTCTCGACCAGATTTTGAGGTTGCATTGGTTTCCAGAGCATCTCGTATTGCATAGATATCCCGGTACTCTTGTTCGCTATAGTCCATTCCGTCCATGCTTCGTCGCATTGTGCTCGCAAGTGTCGATTCTCTTAACTGATATTCCATGTATTCGTCCTGTGACAACAACTCTTGTACCGCTCGCTTCAGGTCCTGCTGGCTGGTTTTTCGATCCACCCAGTTTTCCCTTAAGAAGCCACTCCCGCGAGGAGTATTCGCAGCCTGATTTGAACGAATCAAGGCATCCAGAGCAATCTGCTTATCAGACGAAAGAAATGCCAGCGTTTCGTTTAGTGGTTTAAAAAGATTATCAAACAACTGGTCGTCGATGATCTCATCACCGAAGATTTCAAGTAAGAGGTTCCGTTTGCTGTCTTCCAGCTCAAGATTCGCCAGAACCGTTTCATAATTGTCTAGTGGTGGTCGTTTCCAATACGGAGTGTCGATGCGCTGTGCTTGCTGATCGAAAAGAAAGTCTCGGTTTATGGTGGCCAGCACCATCTGCCGGATCAAGTCTTTTGAGACACCCCTTTCCCGAAGTTGTTCGGTAAGCGTGCCGTAGTTTTCTCGCGGGGCAATAAGTTCTAGGGTTTCGGATTTCTCAACGAACTCCGGGGTAATTTCCTGGACCTCAGTAATGATCTCAGGCGCGAGGGAATGTGGTGGTGCAGGGTTGCGCGTGACGAAGGCGTAGACGAGCGTCGCATTAACGACAAGTAGCGCGAGAATTACGATATTTTTAAGCATTTAGGATAGGTACCCNCATTTANACTGTCTATACGATCTACGTGACTTCATCNGTCGCTACCNTTAGAACCGATTAGACCAGAACAGTTCCTTCGTTCTGGCTTATCCATGTCTCGTACATGCCGGCGTAATAGCCATTTTTCTCAATGAGTTCTGCGTGAGTACCTAATTCAATGATGCCCTGGTCTTTTACCACGGCGATAATATCTGCGCGCNTTGCGGTCGCAAGGCGGTGGGCGATGATGATTGCCGTNCGTCCTTCAAGGAGATTNTCCAGNGCGTGCTCTATCTTGGACTCGCTTTGCTGATCTACATTTGAGGTTGCCTCGTCGAGAATGAGCACTCTTGGTCTGCTCAGGAACGCGCGGGCCAGAGCCAGTAGCTGGCGTTCCCCTGAAGAAAGTGAGGCGCCGCGTTCGTGGCAGGGCGTATCAAGCCCCTGTGGAAGTCGATTAATCATATCTTCAATGCCAACTGCTTGGCAGGCAGCAAGAATTTCTTCATCCGTTGCATCCTGGTGAGAGAAGCGAATGTTTTCCTTGATGGAACCATGGAAGAGGAATGGTTCCTGAGGCACTACACCGAGCTGGCTATGCAGTGATTCAATACTGACTTCTCTAAGGTTCTGGTCATCGATCAGGATTTCTCCCTCGTCAGGATCATAGAAACGAGCGATCAGTTTTGCCAGGGTCGACTTCCCTGCACCGGTTGGCCCCACGAAGGAAATGCTGTGTCCCGCTTCAATATGCAGCGATACATCTTTCAGCACGGGATTCATCTCGTCGTAGCCAAAGGTCACATTGCGTAGCTGAATATCACCCTGCATATCCTTGATTTCAATTGGATCAATCTTTTCTTCTACCGATGGTGGTGTGTCCAACAGATCGCGAAGCTTGATGACCGCTGCGTTTCCGGATTGAAACTCATTGTAGAGCCCAACCAGTTGGTTGACGGGTTTAAAAAATCGAGAAACCATATTGGCGAAAGCAATCAGTGCTCCAACGGTAAAAGCTCCTTCAGGATCAAGGGATGGGTTAACTTCCAACAATATAAAGTACCCAGCAGCGAGAATAATGATCGTCGTTGCGGAATCGACAAAAGTGGTTGCTGACGAATAGATGGCGGATGCTCTGGCGGTGTAGTTGTTCGCGTTACGATAGTCGCCGACGCGGTTCCGATGATTGATGACGTTGTGTTTCATTCTGTTGAACGAAATTACCAGGCGCATACCAGAGAGACTCTCCTGCAGGTCTGAGAGCACATCGGCAATTCGATTACGTACATTCTCATAGCCTTTGGCTGATACCGATCTGAACCAGGCAGTCATAGCCAACATAATCGGAGCGGCGATAAGCAGCAGAATCAGTGTTAATTCGACGTTAAATGACAAAAGAATGCCAATGATAAATATCAGTGACAGGGTCTGGGCGACAAGATTAACCAGGCCATTCTGCAAGAGGTGAGACAGAGCCTCAATGTCGCTGGTCATACGAGACATCAGGCGACCGGCTTTTTCCTCGGTAAAGAAGTCCAGTGACAGTCGTTGTAGATGTGCAAACACTTTGATGCGCAACTCGTACATGAGGAGTTGACCGAGCCTGCCAACATAACGCTGGCGAAAGCCGCTGACAAAACTGGCGACAACAAGAGACGCGATCCAGATTGCGGCAACCCAAAGCAGTACGCTAAAGTCTTCGGGGATTATGGCGTCGTCGATAGCTACCTTAATGAGGTAAGGACCCATGAGCAGTAGTGCCTCGGTCAGTCCTACCAGTCCCAGCGCGCCAAGCATGCGGTACTTATAGGGCGCGAGAAAGCTTAACAGTGAAAACCTGCCGTCCTTGTCTGGCCTATGGCTGAACTCAACCGTGAGGTCATTGAAGTCGGGCTCTTCTTTGATNACCGCATCGGTTTTGTCAACCATTTCCGGAGGGATACCGGCGAAGGGCAGGCCAGCCGCGGAAGCGTGTTTTCCGCCATGGGCATGGAATCCTTTTCCCATCATCATGATGCATCCCCCTGGTCATCCGGTTGTTTACGCAACATAGACGCGATTCGCTTCCGGTGTTCCTGGTCGGACTCATCCTGATCCTGTTCTTCCTCTTCAGTCTTCTCCATAGCCTGTCCCTGCTGGGATAGAATCTCGCTGTATCGAGAGACCGAGGCGATGAGTTCCTGGTGTGTGCCGGTAGCGATTACCCTGCCTTCGTCGAGAAGAATTACCCTATCGGCAAGGCTGATTGTAGATAGACGATGAGCAATAAGGATGGTGGTTCGATGCGCCATCAATCCCAGCAACGCATCGTGAATGTCTGATTCAACCTTGACGTCAATAGCGCTGGTTGCGTCATCAAGTACGAGGATTGGGGGATTGACGATTAGTGCTCGGGCTATACCGAGTCGTTGTCTTTGACCGCCGGAAAGTGTATATCCNCGCTCGCCGACAACAGTGTCGTACCCCTTGTCCATCTGGGAGATGAAGTCATGGGCTTGGGCGGCTTTTGCTGCTTTGATTACTTCATCCATCGATGCGTCGGGTCTGCCGTAGGCAATGTTGTCTCGAATACTGATTGAGAATAGAAATGGTTCGTCCAACACCTGACCAACATGGTAGTGCAAGCTCTTGATTGACAGATCACGAATATCAGTGTTATCGATGGAGATGGTACCGTTTGATGATTCATAGAAGCGTGACAGCAATCGCACGATAGTGGATTTGCCCGAACCGGTGCGCCCGACAATAGCGACGGTCTCGCNAGGTTCTACTTCAAAACTAAGCCCACTCAAGATCGGCTCATCTTTGTATGAAAAATGNACGTCAGAGAATCTGAGNTGTCCCTTAGGGTTTTGCAGGACGATGGTTTGTTCNCGGTCGACGATCTCCGGTTGCTCATCGAGNATCTCAAAGATCCTNCCCGCAGAAGCTTTGGCTCGTTGTTCCATCTGCAATAACATGCCAAGCATACGAAATGGCATCTGAATCATCAGTAGGTACATGTTGAATGCGACCAGAGCCCCTAGCTGGACTTCGCCTTCAATGACNAGCCATCCACCGTAAACCCAGACAAGGACCTGTCCAACGACGGTCAGGTTCTCTATCACGGGGTTGTATATGGACGAGATATCAATGGAGCGTACCTGTATCCACTGTAACTTCTTGGCCGCCCTGGCCAGAAGATTCAGTTGGTTGTTTTCCTGTGCGAAAGATTTAACGATTCGCTGACCGTTGATGTTTTCATCAACAATNACCGCNACATCCGCCTGATGTGCCTGGGTAAGCCAGGACAGAGGAAACATAATGGCTCTGAGCTTCATGCTGATGACGTAAACGATCGGTGTTGTGACCAGTGCAGCGAGGGTCAGTGGAAGACTTACCGAAAGCATATAGGCGGCAGCGAAGATGAAGCTTAACAACGTTGTTAGTAGCATTGGCGACATCATCAGGAACATCTGTATGGCTTTGATATCGCTATTAGCGCGCGAGATCACCTGACCGGTTTGTATATTGTCGTAAAAGGAAAAGGACAGGGTAACCAGATGGTTGTAAATAACTGAGCGCAGGTCTGCCTCTAGTTGATTCGACACTCTGCTCATCTGATAGCTTCCCAGAAATCCTACAACGAACCGCAGTGCGGACAAGACAACCATAATAACTACAAGAAAAAGGAAATCGTCGGCGGTGTTTGTGGTTATCGCCGTCGGCAGTTCATCAATGATTTTTCCGGTGAGGGCCGGGAGAGTCACACCAATAAGCATGGTTATCACAGTCATCGTTATACCGATTGTGAATGGCCACTTGTTTACCCATAGAATGGGGAAAACGCGCATGAACC
>PASO01000043.1 GCA_002712135.1 Gammaproteobacteria bacterium | reverse complement strand
GCAGCCGTCAGTGTCGTCTTTCCATGGTCAACATGACCTATCGTCCCTACATTTACGTGTGGTTTTGTTCGCTCAAACTTCTCTTTGGACACTTCTCACCTCTTTTTTATATTGAAAAAGTTGTTACACCGCAGCGGATAATCCGAACTTTTTCGGTAAAAAAACAAAACTCAGCCTTCCTTCTTAACTACTGCCTCCGCAATACTATCCGGTACTTCTTTGTAGCTATGAAACTCCATCGAGAACGTCGCCCGTCCCTGGGTGGCAGACCGCATATCAGTTGCATAACCGAACATTTCAGATAGTGGAACCTCTGCGCGAACAGCCTTACCTGCTGGAACATCTTCCATACCCAAGACTATCCCTCGACGACGATTGAGATCACCCACGATATCACCGTAGTAATCCTCTGGCGTGACTACTTCGACTTTCATTACCGGCTCAAGTAGAACTGGATTCGCGTCAAGGGCGCCCTGACGCATCGCCATGGAACCTGCGACTTTAAACGCAACCTCGCTTGAGTCGACGTCATGATATGAGCCGTCATACAATATTGCCTTAACGCCCTGCAAGGGGTAGCCCGCTATAACACCGTTAGCTAACTGCTCCTGAATACCCTTATCAACCGCGCCGATATATTCTCTCGGCACTACACCACCAACAATTTCGTCTACAAATTCATAATCGCCTTCTTTCAGTGGTTCGATCTTGAGCCAAACATGTCCGTATTGACCACGACCACCAGTTTGACGAACAAATTTACCTTCCGATTCTACTGTGCTGCGAATCGTCTCGCGATATGCAACTTGTGGCTGGCCGATGTTAGCTTCAACGCTAAACTCGCGCTTCATTCTATCTACAATGATATCCAGGTGAAGTTCACCCATACCGCCGATAATAGTCTGTCCCGATTCGTCATCTGTTCTAACTGTGAATGACGGGTCTTCCGCTGCCAGCTTGCCCAGCGCGACGCCCATCTTTTCCTGGTCCGCCTTGGATTTCGGCTCTACCGCCACATGGATCACAGGATCAGGGAATTCCATACGCTCAAGCGTGATGATTTCCTTCTGATCGCATAGTGTGTCGCCCGTTGTCGCCTGTTTCAGACCAATAGCAGCCGCAATATCACCCGCGCGGACCTCTTTAATTTCCTGCCTGTCATTAGAGTGCATCTGGACCATCCGGCCAATACGTTCCTTCTTGTCCTTTATCGGGTTATAGACCGAGTCGCCAGTACTCAGAACACCGGAATACACACGGAAGAAAGTAAGCGCACCAACGTGTTTATCAGTAGCAATTTTGAATGCGAGAGCAGCGAACGGCTCTTCATCATCAGCATTTCGTACTGCCTCTGTTTCATTCGCATCATCAAGAAAACCTTTGATAGCCTTAACCTCATCAGGTGCGGGTAGATACTCAATCACTGCATCCAGCATTGGCTGCACGCCTTTATTCTTAAAAGCAGAACCACATAGCGCTGGGACAATTTCATTGGCAAGCGTTCGAACACGGATACCTTTCTTAATCTCTTCCGTGGTCAATTCATTCCCATCGAGATATTTCTCCATCAGGTCATCGTCAGCTTCTGCGGCGGCTTCGACTAGTTTTTCGCGATACTCATCAGCCAGATCCTGTAAGTCTTCGGGGATATCTTTTTCCTCAAAACTTAGACCCTTGTCTTCCTCGCTCCAGTAGATGGCTTTCATCTTGATAAGATCAACGACGCCTTGAAAGTTATCCTCAGCACCAATAGCCAACTGCAGAGGTACTGGGGTTGAACCTAGGCGATCTTCAATTTGGTTAACTACACGAAGGAAGTCCGCGCCAGCGCGATCCATCTTGTTGACGAATACCATACGCGGGACTTCATATCGATTTGCCTGACGCCATACTGTTTCAGATTGTGGCTCGACGCCTGAACTACCGCAAAACACAACGACGGCGCCATCGAGTACACGCAGAGAACGCTCAACCTCAATGGTGAAATCAACATGTCCCGGAGTATCAATAATATTTATACGGTGTTCGTCAAACTGCTGTTCTGAACCGCTCCAAAACGTCGTGGTAGCTGCAGAGGTGATAGTGATGCCACGCTCCTGTTCCTGTTCCATCCAATCCATTACCGCTGCACCATCATGCACTTCGCCGATCTTGTGCGAAATACCGGTGTAGAACAGGACCCGCTCTGTAGTCGTTGTCTTACCTGCGTCAACATGGGCAACAATGCCAATGTTTCGATATCGTTTAATTGGGGTTGACCTAGGCACTTTTATGTCCTCAAAGGCTCTATTAGAATCGGTAGTGAGCAAACGCCTTGTTGGCATCCGCCATACGGTGTGTATCTTCTCTGCGACGCACAGCCGCACCACGGCCTTCGGCCGCATCCATCAATTCACCTGCAAGACGCAAGTGCATTGATTTCTCTCCACGACTTCTAGCTGAGTCAACCAGCCATCGCATCGCCAATGCTGTTCTTCTACTAGGTCTCACCTCCACAGGCACCTGGTAGGTGGCACCACCAACACGTCTGGATTTTACCTCTACGGAAGGTGCCACAGCCTCAAGTGCTGCATCAAAAACTTCCAAAGGATCAGAGCTGGTACGTTCCTGAATTCGATCCAGAGCCCCGTACACAATTTTCTCGGCGACAGCCTTCTTGCCGCTGAACATAACGTGGTTCATGAACTTGGCTAGCGTCTTATTGTGGAATTTTGGGTCCGGCAGAATCGTCCGCTTCTCGGGAACTCTTCTTCTTGGCATTTGTCTATCCTTCCTTCAGGTTATTCGAGATCAACTCGGCCTTACTCTGACGTTGATTCGTCAGTTGGTAAAACGGTTATGTCTTAGGTTTTTTGGTTCCGTATTTGGAGCGCCCCTGCATCCGATCGCTTACGCCGGTAGTATCGAGCGTTCCTCGTACAGTGTGATAGCGTACACCAGGCAAGTCTTTGACACGACCGCCGCGAATAAGAACAACGCTATGCTCCTGGAGATTATGACCCTCACCACCAATATATGAGTTTACTTCGGCACCATTCGTTAACCTCACGCGGCAGACCTTACGCANTGCNGAATTAGGTTTTTTCGGTGTCGTTGTATAAACNCTAAGGCAAACCCCGCGCCTCTGTGGACAGGCCTGCAACGCAGGNACGTTGCTCTTTGCAACTTTGCGNTTTCTGGGCTTACGAACCAGTTGGTTGATTCTTGCCATAGATACTCCATAAAACCAATAAAAATACANGGAAAGCGANGCACTCCAGGTAANTATGCGTCANCCCTGTCTNAAGCGAGGGCGAATTCTAATGACCCCGNATNACTGAGTCAACTTAAGTTTCGACCCCTTAGCTTCCAGTACCGGGTGAATTAAGCGCCTCACTGAGCGCCTGCTCAATCTCACTGGTACTCACGGTCGAATACTCTTCGTCGCCAGCCTCTCGCTTACGTTTACGATCCTCATGGTATTTAAGGCCCGTGCCCGCCGGAATCAGCCTACCAACAATGACATTCTCTTTAAGTCCGCGCAGATAATCGCGTTTTCCAGTCACTGCTGCTTCAGTTAGCACCCGGGTCGTTTCCTGGAAAGAGGCCGCAGAAATAAATGACTCAGTAGCAAGCGCCGCTTTGGTAATACCAAGCAAAACGCGTTCACCCNTTGCAGATTCGTTNNCTTCCTCGACCATCTGCTCGTTACGTTCTAGGAATTGGNTGTATTCAACCTGCTCACCTTTGATGAAGCCCGTATCGCCAGACTCAACAATTTCNATCTTACGTAGCATCTGACACACGATCACTTCGATATGTTTATCGTTNATCGTTACNCCCTGCAGTCTATATACGTCCTGGATCTCCTTAACGATGTATTTCGCTAATTCGCTCACCCCTTTTAGACGCAAGATATCATGAGGATTTTCGGGGCCATCAGACACGACCTCACCCTTCTCTACATGCTCACCCTCAAATACAGTCATGTGGCGCCATTTGTGAATNAGCACCTCATAGTGATCCGTACCTTCCGGCAACTCNCTCTCCGCCTCCGATGGCGTAATTAACAGGCGTCGCTTACCTTTTGTTTCCTTACCAAAACTAACCGTACCGGTGATTTCCGCTAGTATTGCAGCTTCTTTCGGTTTTCTCGCTTCGAAGAGATCAGCNACCCGAGGGAGACCACCTGTAATATCCCTTGTCTTAGTTCCTTCTTGAGGAATTCGCGCAATAACGTCACCAACTGCAACATGATCTCCATCTTCCAACGACAGGATAGCGTTCGGCTCAAGGAAATAATGTGCTGGTACATCTGTATCCGGCAACATCAAATCATTACCTGCCTTGTCAACCAAACGAACCGCAGGACGCACATCCTTACCTGCTGTTGGTCTATCTTTCGGATCAATCACGGAGATGCTTGACAACCCTGTTAATTCATCAGTCTGACGCCGAACAGTGATCCCTTCTTCCATGGTTTCAAATACAACCTGCCCCTCCACCTCTGTCACTATGGGGTGTGTATGCGGATCCCAGTTAGCGACTATTTCTCCCGCCTCAACAGAAGCACCATCGCCTTTCTTCAGGATGGCGCCATAGGGCAACTTGTAACGTTCGCGCTCACGACCAGATTCATCAGCNATTGCAATCTCGCCAGAACGCGATATTGCAACCAAATCTCCATTCTCTTTCTCTGTCGTCTTCAGGTTATGGACACGAACCGCACCAGTNTGCTTGATCTGCACACTGTCTATCGCAGCAGCTCTCGACGCCGCTCCACCAATATGGAAAGTACGCATCGTCAGCTGTGTTCCTGGCTCACCGATGGACTGTGCGGCAATAACGCCGATAGCCTCACCAATATTAACCAGATGACCACGACCAAGATCGCGCCCATAACAATAGGAACAGACCCCATAGCGCGTATCGCAGGAAATCGCGCTCCGAACCAGGATTTCATCAACCCCAAGATCTTCCAGTTGCGCGACCCAATTCTCGTCAATCATTGTGCCCCGTGGAATCAGTACTTCGTCCTCGTCCGCATTCATGACATCTTTTGCTACCGTACGTCCGAGCACCCTNTTACCCAACGGTTCTACCACGTCGCCGCCTTCGATGACCGCAGTCATAAGCAGACCTTTTTCTGTTCCACAATCCACCTCAGTTACAACNAGATCCTGGGCGACATCAACCAGTCGNCGAGTCAGGTAACCCGAGTTTGCAGTCTTNAGNGCAGTGTCCGCGAGACCCTTACGAGCACCATGGGTCGAAATAAAATACTGCATTACCGACAAACCCTCACGGAAGTTCGCAGTAATCGGTGTTTCGATAATCGATCCATCAGGCTTGGTCATTAANCCACGCATACCGGACAGCTGCCGAATCTGTGTGGGGGAACCTCNAGCACCTGAATCNGAATACATCCAAACACTGTTAAAGGAGCCTTGCTCTTCCTCCTCACCGGCNCGATTCAAAACACGCTCTTTACTGAGAGTGTCCATCATGGCCTTACCAACGAGGTCATTGGCACGCGTCCAAATATCAATCACCTTATTGTATTTCTCACCCTGAGTTACCAGGCCTGAAGCAAACTGAGATTCGATCTCGCGTATCTCAGCTTCGGCCTCGGATATGATGGCTGCCTTTTCCTGAGGAATAACAAAGTCGTCAACGCCAATGGAAGATCCAGAACGTGTGGAATACTCATAGCCCATNTACATCAACTGATCAGCGAATATCACAGTTTCCTTAAGCCCGACGGTACGGTAACAAAGGTTAATTAACTTCGAAATATCCTTGTTACCCATCATCTGGTTGATTACAGAAAATGGGATGCCATCAGGTACAATCTCGTAAAGGAGAGCGCGACCTGCGGTCGTATCCTGCACTTCACTTCGCGTTTCTAACCCTCCATCTTCGTTCTTGATTATCTGTTCAACGCGCACTTTAATGCGGGCCTGAAGACCGACCTTCTTATTTGTAAATGCCCTGTTGACCTCCTCTACGTCNGCAAANGCCATACCTTCACCGACATCATTGATTCGCTCACGTGTCATCCAATAAACACCAAGCACCACGTCCTGAGANGGAACAATAATCGGCTCGCCGTCTGCAGGAAGAAGAACGTTGTTCGTCGACATCATCAGGGCACGGGCTTCAAGCTGTGCNTCTAATGTTAACGGAACGTGGACCGCCATCTGGTCACCGTCAAAGTCTGCGTTATACGCTGTACATACAAGAGGATGCAGTTGGATTGCCTTACCTTCGATTAACACCGGCTCAAATGCCTGAATACCCAGCCTATGAAGCGTCGGAGCTCGATTGAGCAGCACGGGGTGCTCGCGAATAACCTCAGCTAGAATATCCCATACCTCTGCGGTCTCCCGTTCAACCATCTTCTTCGCCGCTTTAATCGTCGTAGCAAGACCNCGCGCCTCAAGTTTGCCNAATATGAAGGGCTTAAAAAGCTCCAATGCCATTTTCTTTGGCAAACCACATTGATGAAGGCGAAGCGACGGACCAACCACAATCACCGAACGGCCCGAATAGTCAACGCGTTTACCTAGCAGGTTTTGACGAAATCGTCCCTGCTTACCTTTGATCATATCTGCCAAAGATTTCAATGGTCGCTTATTAGTGCCGGTGATCGCGCGTCCACGTCGACCATTGTCTAACAACGCATCTACGGCTTCCTGTAACATACGCTTCTCGTTGCGCACGATAATGTCCGGAGCACTCAGATCCAGCAGTCGCTTGAGGCGGTTATTTCGGTTTATNACGCGCCGGTATAGATCATTGAGATCCGACGTTGCNAAACGTCCACCTTCAAGAGGAACAAGCGGCCTCAAGTCTGGCGGGAGTACCGGCAACACAGTAAATATCATCCATTCAGGCTTGTTNCCGGATTTCTCAAAGGCCTCCATCAGTTTTAATCGCTTAGTAAGCTTTTTGATTTTGGTTTCAGAGTTCGTCTGGGGCAATTGCTCACGAATATCGGCGACGTCCTCTGCAAGGTCCATGCTTGACATTAAGTCCTGAATCGCTTCAGCACCCATCTTAGCCTCAAACTCATCACCAAATTCTTCAAGCGCCTCGTAGTATTGTTCATCAGTTAACAGCTGACGTTTCTCCAGTGTTGTTAGACCGGGATCAGTAACAACAAACGATTCGAAATAGAGCACACGCTCAATGTCACGCAGTGTCATGTCCATCAACAATCCAATCCGTGATGGCAACGACTTCAAAAACCATATATGGGCGACAGGACTCGCCAACTCGATGTGGCCCATGCGTTCACGTCGAACTTTTGCTAGNGCAACCTCAACACCACATTTTTCACAGATTACCCCTCGATGCTTAAGCCTTTTATATTTACCGCATAGGCACTCGTAGTCCTTATTTGGGCCAAAAATCTTTGCGCAAAAAAGTCCATCTCTTTCTGGTTTAAATGTGCGGTAATTAATCGTCTCAGGTTTCTTAACTTCACCAAAAGACCAGGACCTGATCATTTCCGGAGATGCTAGACCAATTCGTAATGAATCAAATTCTTCAGACTGTCCCTGCNCTTTTAATATGTTCAGAAGATCTTTCAAAGCTTTCCTCCACTTTGGGTGTCACACCCAAACTTTAATTGAATCCGTCGGNTGTACATTTGGTTAATCCTTTTCCAACTCGATATCGATACCCAATGAACGAATCTCCTTAACCAGTACATTAAATGATTCCGGCATGCCCGGTTCCATCCTATGGTCTCCATCCACGATATTCTTGTACATCTTGGTTCTCCCATGGACGTCGTCAGATTTAACCGTAAGCATTTCCTGCAACGTATAAGCTGCACCGTAGGCCTCCAATGCCCAAACCTCCATTTCTCCAAAACGCTGACCACCGAATTGAGCTTTTCCGCCCAGTGGCTGCTGAGTAACCAATGAGTACGAACCTGTAGACCTAGCGTGCATCTTATCGTCTACTAAATGATTCAGCTTCAACATATACATGTAACCAACAGTTACNGGTCGATCAAACTGGTCACCAGTTCGACCATCGTATAACGTGGTTTGTCCATCATTCGGAAGCCCCGCAAGCTCCAACATGCCTTTGATCTCTTGCTCCGTCGCTCCATCAAAGACACCAGTAGCCATTGGAACACCGCTCGTAAGGTTGCTCGCTAAATCAATTACCTCAGCGTCACTGAATTCATTTAGATCCTCTTCACGTCCACTGCGGTTATAAACTTCCTGCAGGAAATTACGAATCTCAGCAGCCTCTCGTTTCACTTCGAGCATTTCATTAATCTTTTGACCAATACCATGCGCCGCCCATCCCAAATGAGTTTCAAGTATTTGTCCCACGTTCATGCGCTTAGGCACACCAAGTGGGTTCAACACAATATCGATCGGCTCACCATTCTCATCGAAGGGCATATCCTCAACAGGTTTGATGACGGATATAACCCCCTTATTTCCATGGCGGCCAGCCATCTTATCACCAGGTTGGATGCGCCTTTTAATCGCTAGATATACCTTCACGATTTTCAAAACGCCGGGAGGCAAATCATCACCGCTCTGTAACTTCTGTTTGCTCTCTTCAAACTGCTCGTCAAGAGCCTTACGACGTTCTTCAAGTCTTAGCTCAGCTTGCTCTAACAGTTCGTTCAGCGAATCTATCTCCATCCTCAGCTTGAACCAGTCACTAGCGGGCAACTCCGCAAGGTAGTCACGGGTCACCTTATCGCCTTTTTTAAGATTAGGACCTGCAATGACCTTCTTATTCGCGAGGGAAGCTGACAATCTCTCAAACGTCGCTGTTTCGATAATACGAAACTCTTCGTCAATATTCTTTCGAACTGCATCAAGTTCTGCGTGCTCAATATCTAGAGCACGCTGATCCTTATCGATGCCGTCACGAGTAAATACCCGCACATCAATCACAGTTCCGTTATAGCTGCTGGGAACCCGGAGTGACGTGTCTTTTACATCGGACGCTTTCTCACCGAAGATTGCTCGAAGCAGTTTCTCTTCTGGAGTAAGCTGCGTTTCNCCTTTCGGCGTCACTTTACCTACCAGAATGTCACCTGCTTCGACTTCGGCCCCGATGTACACGATGCCAGATTCGTCCAGCTTCCCTAGNGCGCCTTCGCCCACATTCGGGATATCGCAGGTAATTTCCTCACTGCCCAGTTTCGTATCCCGCGCATAACAGGTGAGCTCCTGAATATGGATAGTGGTAAATCGGTCTTCCTTCACAACTTTTTCAGAGACTAAAATAGAATCCTCAAAGTTGTAGCCATTCCACGTCATGAAAGCGATGCGGATATTCTGTCCCAACGCCAACTCACCCATATCGATCGATGGGCCGTCTGCCAGAATATCGTTATTCGCGATGACGTCTCCTTCTTTAACNAGGGGTTTCTGATTGATACAGGTATTTTGATTAGAGCGGGTGTATTTNGTCAGATTGTAAATATCTACGCCGGCCTCACCGCTCTCTGTTTCTTTGTCATTAACTCGAACAACAATTCGAGCTGCATCCACCGTTTCAACCACGCCACCTCGTTCCGCTACAACACATACACCTGAGTCTCGTGCAACGGTTCGCTCCATACCGGTTCCTACAAGTGGAGTCTCGCTGCGCAGCGTTGGCACCGCCTGACGCTGCATATTAGATCCCATCAGCGCACGGTTGGCATCATCGTGCTCCAGAAACGGAATCAGCGATGCGGCAATACTAACAACCTGTTGTGGTGAAACATCCATAAAATTCACACTTCCACGAGGCATCTTAGTGAATTCACCAAGATGACGAACGTCCACCAAGTCATCAATGATCTGACCGTCATCAGTCAGAGGCACACTGGCCTGCGCGATAACATAGTCACTTTCAACAATGGCCGAAAGATACTCGATCTCATTCGTTACACGACCTTCTTCGACCCTCCGGTAAGGACTCTCCAAAAAGCCATGCTCGTTAGTTCTCGCGTAGCTCGCCAGTGAGTTAATGAGACCGATATTCGGGCCTTCCGGCGTCTCAATGGGACAAACTCGTCCATAGTGGGTGGGATGAACATCACGTACTTCAAATCCAGCACGCTCTCGGGTCAGGCCACCAGGCCCAAGAGCTGACACCCTTCGTTTGTGAGTAACTTCGGATAATGGATTGTTCTGATCCATAAACTGAGATAGCTGCGCCGAGCCAAAAAACTCCTTAACGGCTGCACCAACAGGCTTAGCATTAATGAGATCCTGAGGCATAAGCCCTTCAGATTCTGCTAGGCTCAATCTTTCCTTCACTGCTCGCTCAACTCGAATCAAACCAAGACGAAAGGCATTCTCGGCCATTTCACCAACGGAACGTACCCTTCGATTACCCAAGTGATCGATGTCGTCGACAATGTCTTTCCCGTCACGAATGCTAATCAAACATCTGAGCACATCGATAATATCCACACTACTCAACGTACCTTCACCCATCTCTTCCGACCGACCAAGACGACGATTGAATTTCATACGACCTACAGCGGTCAAATCGTAGCGCTCTGGCGCAAAAAACAGATTGTTAAATAGGTTTTCG
Organism: Gammaproteobacteria bacterium; assembly: GCA_002712135.1. Classification (GTDB taxonomy): domain Bacteria; phylum Pseudomonadota; class Gammaproteobacteria; order Pseudomonadales; family Azotimanducaceae; genus UBA7455. The sequence continues at coordinate 4,986 of PASO01000043.1, read as the reverse complement.
GCTGCCTCCTTGGTCGGGGGCTCACCGGGGCGCATCATACGGTAGATCTCAACCAGCGCCTCAAGTCGATTCTGAGTAGGATCTATATTAAGTGTGTCGGAAATAAATGGGCCACACTCCAAATCATTCGTATAAATAGTTTTGAATGACGCCAACCCCAGCTCTTTCAGCTGCTCTAAAGTTTCTTCAGTGATTTCTGTATTACAGGGAATAACAATCTCACCGGTTTCAGCGTCCATTGCATCATGGGCCAGAACATGACCTTCGACATACTCCGTCGGCACGCTTAGCTCAGTTAGTCCAGCTTTCTCGAGCTCTCTGATATGACGGGGAGTAATTCGTGTCCCCTCCTCTACAATGACCTTCCTGCCAGCTTTAATATCAAATCTAGCGGTCTCTCCACGCAGACGATTAGCAATCAACTCAAGGGAATAACCATCCTCCTGTATATAGAACGTGTCAGTATCGAAAAAGATATCCAGAATCTCTTCAGCACTGTAACCCAGCGCTCTTAGAAGCACCGTTGCCGGTAGCTTTCGACGGCGATCAATTCGCACAAAGACACAATCCTTGGGATCGAACTCAAAATCCAGCCACGATCCACGCATAGGGATCACGCGTGCGGAATACAGAAGCTTACCCGAGGAGTGAGTTTTTCCCTTATCGTGATCAAAGAACACACCAGGAGATCGATGAAGCTGTGAAACCACAACTCGCTCAATACCGTTGATGACGAACGTACCATTGTTTGTCATCAGCGGAATCTCACCCATGTAGACTTCCTGCTCTTTTATATCCTTGATCGCCTTGTTATTGGAATCCTTGTCATAGATGATCAGTCTAACCTTCACACGCAAAGGAACAGCATAGTAAGCGCTCCGAAGTTGGCACTCTTTAACGTCAAATACTGGATTACCGAGCCGGTATCCAACATACTCTAGCGCAGCGTTGCCCGAGTAGCTGACAATCGGAAAGACGGACTTAAACGCAGCGTGTAAGCCCTTGTCTATTCGTTCTTTTTCACTGATATCATCCTGCAGAAACTGCTTATAAGAGTCAGTCTGAATCGCTAACAAGTACGGAATATCCATAACCTCAGGCAACTTGCCAAAGTCTTTACGAATTCGCTTTTTCTCTGTGTATGAATAGGCCATCAATGCCTCCAAAGTAGGTTGAACTGCCCGATACGTCTATTTGTATCGAAGCCAAGAATCGTGCGCAACAAAAACACTAGATAAATCCGTTTGCAACGTTTCTACCCAAATCGTACAAGTCGGTTACTTGAGTTCTGCACTTGCCCCAGCTTCTTCAAGCTGTTTGACGACATCCTCAGCTTCATCCTTCGCTACGCCTTCTTTAACGGTTGAAGGTGCCTCATCAACAAGCGCCTTGGCCTCTTTAAGCCCAAGACCAGTAACAGACCTTACAACCTTAATGGCGTTGACCTTCTTTTCCCCCGCAGAAGTGATTACAACGTCAAACTCGCTCTTCTCTTCAGCAACGCCACCTTCGTCGCCACCAGCACCTCCTGCTGCCGGTGCTGCTGCAAACGCAGCAGCAGCAGAAACACCAAATTTTTCTTCCATTGCATCAACAAGCTCAACAACATCCATCACGCTCATTTCTGCAATTGCATCTAAAATCTCATCTTTCGATAATGACATGAGTCCTATCTCCTTAGTAAATTATTCGCCTTCTTATTGCTTTTGGTCTCGCACCGCTGCCACAACCCTAGTTACTCGCCCAGGTACATCATTGAGCGTTCGGGCTAGCTTAGTAATTGGNGCCTGCATGACAGACAACAACATCGCAAGCGCCTGCTCCCTGCTGGGTAGCTTGGCTAATACATCGATCTGCTCTGGAGGCAACATCTTACCTCCAACACTAAGCGCCTTGATCTCAAAGGATTCATTATCCTTTGCAAAATCCTTGAAAACCCTGGCACNGGCGCCCGGATCTTCTATGGAAAATGCAAGGATGTTGGGTCCCAATAACGCTTCATTCAGACATTCAAATTCAGTGCCTTCGAATGCTCGCTTGGCGAGCGTATTTCGAATTACCTTCACATGAACACCAGCGTCCCTTGCCTGTTGTCTTAACGATGTCATTTCATCAACGGATACACCACGATAATCAGCCATCACAGCAGACAGGGCCTTATTGGCAGTCTCGTTCACCTCAGCAACAATAGCCTGTTTCTCTTTAAGTCCTATTGGCACAATTTCGTACTCCTGACTTTTCGCTTACCCGCCAACATTTGGCGGCTCCTACGGCGATAGGATTCAACTTCTTGAATCGGGTTCACCGTCTGCGTAGGCTTCCTTATGAAACTTAACCATGCCAGAAACTAGTCCTAACATAGACCTACGGTCTTTGACGAGCTTCGCAACAGCACTAGCGCGTTGGCTAGGCCAATACGGAAACCCCAAAGTCTTCTATACTTCTTCTAGTGACGATTGATCGATGGGGATACCCGCACCCATGGTCGTCGACAACACAATCTTCTTTAAGTAGGTTCCCTTGGCAGATGCCGGTTTAGCTTTTCTAAGGTCTGCGAGCAAAGCCTCGAGATTTTCTTTAATCTGAGCAGGCTCAAACCCGACCTTACCGACCCCACCGTGAATAATTCCGTTACGGTCAGTTCGAAATCTAACCTGACCAGANTTCGCATTATTGACCGCTTCAGTGACATCNGGCGTTACCGTGCCAAGGCGCGGATTAGGCATCAATCCTCTNGGTCCCAAAACCTGACCAAGCTGACCAACCACTCGCATTGCATCAGGTGTAGCGATCACAACGTCAAAATCTAGTTTGCCTTCTTTAACACTGGCCGCCAGCTCATCCATTCCTACAACATCAGCGCCAGCGTTTCTTGCCTCATCAGCCTTATCTCCTTGAGCAAACACAGCAACGCGCACATCTTTACCAGTACCGTTTGGCAAAACAGTTGATCCACGTACTACTTGGTCCGATTTCTTAGGATCAACCCCGAGATTGATACTGACATCTATAGATTCAGTAAATTTCACCGACGACAGTTCTCCCAATAGTGAAACCGCCTCATCAATGAGGTATAGCTTGCCCGGCTCTACTTTTTCCTTAAACGCACGAGTTCGCTTACTTAGTTTAGCCACTTAGACGTCCTCCGTTTCAATGCCAGCACTTCTTGCGCTGCCCGCTATTGTCCGCACCGCGGCATCCATATCCCGGGCCGTTAAATCAGGCATCTTCGTGGTAGCGATTTCTTCAAGCTGCACGCGTGTAACGCGTCCCACCTTATTGATGTGCGGCTCGCCACTTCCCTTACCGATTCCTGCTGCCTTCCTTAACAAGATAGATGCAGGAGGAGTTTTCTTTATGAATGTGAAGCTTTTGTCACTGTACACCGTGATAATCACGGGTATGGGTATACCAGGCTCCAAGGACTGCGTCTCGGCATTAAACGCCTTACAGAAGTCCATAATATTAACACCATGCTGACCCAGCGCAGGACCAACTGGCGGACTCGGGTTTGCCTGACCTGCAGGGACCTGCAGCTTAATGTAGGCATCAATCTTCTTAGCCATTTTCTTACCTCTTAGTGGGTTCAAGCCCTATCACCGCCAATCGGTTTTCGACAAGCCGTGAGTGTTACGCTTGNCTTACGGCGAGCCGCAACTAGGTCCCCATAAATAGCACTCGAAAGCGCTAGATTATTTTCTATTCAGCCTTTTTCAACTTGACCGAAATCTAATTCAACCGGCGTAGANCTCCCGAAAATCGTGACAGCTACGTGCAGTTTGTTTTTTTCATAGTTAACTTCTTCAACAACACCATTGAAATCGTTAAAGGGTCCATCAATGACCCGCACCAACTCTCCGGGCTCAAACATNGTCTTCGGTGTTGCATGTTCGGTGCCCGCNTGNATTCTTTGCAGGATTTTCTCAGCATCCTGATCCGGTATCGGCGCCGGATGATCAGCCTTGCCACCTATAAAACCCATNACTCTTGGGATNTCTTTAATCAGATGCCAAGTTTCATCNTCCAGGTCCATTTCGACCAGCACATAACCAGGGAAAAACTTCCTTTCGCTACGCCGNTTTCTACCACCTCGCATCTCAACAACTTCTTCAGCAGGAACGATCACCTCACCAAANCTGTCTGCAAAATCGGACAATTCAATACGCTCTTTAATAGCGCGCATTACTTGCTTCTCGTAACCTGAATAGGCATGCACTACGTACCAGCGTTTACTCAACCTATTCTCCNGGTTAACCAATAATACTCTTGATGCCCCAACTCAAACCCGAGTCCAGGCCCCAAAGGATAAACCCAACAAATATCACTACAGCCACAACAATCAAAGTGGTCTGCGTCAACTCTTGAGTCGTTGGCCAAACTACTTTACGAATTTCGACCTTAGCTTCCTTAGCCAACTCCCAAACCGCATTACCCTTTGCCGTCTGCAGAGAAATGATGACAATTACAATACCAACAACAACCCCTGCCAACGCCCTCAACAGAGGTGACTCGGCAGCATACATCGAGTTAACGTATACACTCCCAAAAACCAAACCAAAGATGATCGCCCANTTCAGCGCATCTAAACGAAACTCTGAGCCTTCAATCTTAACATTCATAGGATCTACCTATACTTTCTAGCACCTGGCAGGCCAGGAGGGAATCGAACCCCCAACCTGCGGTTTTGGAGACCGCCGCTCTGCCAATTGAGCTACTGGCCTTAACCTGCCTAATTTCACCCCGGTTGTGAGNNCCCCTACTTTAGACGTAGGGTTCCTGCTCTAGTTACTAATCTTGGTAACGACGCCGGCACCTACCGTCCTACCNCCTTCTCGGATAGCAAAACGCTGGCCTTCTTCCATCGCAATCGGCGCAATCAACTCAACATTCATCGTAATGTTATCGCCCGGCATCACCATCTCAGTGCCCTCCGGCAACTCAACCGTGCCCGTAACATCCGTCGTCTCAAAGAAAAACTGCGGCTTA
>PASO01000042.1 GCA_002712135.1 Gammaproteobacteria bacterium | reverse complement strand
CAATCTGCCACTTTTCATCCTCTAGTTCTTCGAAACGCTGCTTATGATCAATACCGGAGGACTCCTCACGAGCAAGAATACTGATCTCATCTGAGATGATGCGTAAGCGATCAATAGATTCCTGTAATTCCTGTGGAATCGCAGACTGAGCGGCTGCAACCCTAGCACACGCGGTATCTAACACGCTTATCGCTTTATCGGGCAGTTGACGGCTAGTTATGTATTTATTGGATAGTTTAACCGAATTTACTAGGGCTTCGTCGAGAATTCTTATTTCATGATGTTTCTCTAATTTTGGTACTAGTGCTCTCAACATTTGAACAGCGGTCTCTTCATTAGGTTCTTCCACAGATATCACCTGAAACCTGCGGGTTAAAGCGGGATCTTTCTCAAAATACTTTTTATACTCCGACCAAGTAGTGGCAGCGATAGTTCTCAACTCACCTCTTGCCAAAGCAGGCTTGAGTAAGTTTGCAGCATCACCCTGTCCTGCTGCACCTCCTGCGCCGATAAGGGTGTGGGCTTCATCAATAAATAAAATGATCGGTTGCGGTGATGCTGTTACTTCAGAAATAATATTCTTAAGTCGTTCTTCAAATTCACCTTTTACGCCTGCACCCGCCTGAAGCAGCCCCAAATCTAAAACATTGATGGAAATATTTTGNAGTGAAGGGGGAACTTCTTTCATCGCTACCTTTTGAGCGAGGCCNTCAACAACGGCGGTTTTNCCAACCCCNGGCTCACCAGTAATTATAGGATTATTTTGNCGACGACGCAGAAGAATATCAATNATCTGACGAATTTCTGNATCGCGNCCTATTATTGGGTCAATTGATCCNTTTCTAGCCTCGGCTGTTAAGTCATTGGTATATAACTCCAGNGCCGAAGGCCTACCAGCGGTTTTTGTTTGACCCCGACCCTTNCGGCGATTTGTTTCCACNTNCTTNTTGCGAGAAACCGANTGACTTTTAGCATCATCTTCCGNCTNATGTTCTATACCTTTAGCTATCAATGTATGAAGGTTTNCGGAGAGNACATCACGATTTATCTTTGAAAATTCTGGGCTAGCCTCTACCATCATTGCCCTAAAAGTATCTTCCTCAATAATTGCTGCAAGAATTGCCCCAGAAGAAATAAGGTTTTCATCCAACCTTAACGTCGCAGTGACGTAAGCATTTTGAAGGACTTGGATTAGATGAGGGGACAANGAAGGAGTTCGCCCATTACCTCTTTTAAACCCTTCAATAACATTTCTGACAGCCAATACCGTATCACTATGGTCAAGATCAAACTGTCTAAAAATTGGGATGATATCAGAGTCCTCTGCCTCTAATAGCTCTAAAACAAAGTGCTCTAATTCAACATTAAAATGGGTCTGTCTGACACAATTCTGCGCCGCTTTTTCAAGCACTTCCTTACATTGTGGGTTTAATTTCTCAATAAGGCTACCAATTTCGCTCATATTTTTATGCACCCTCAATAATTATTATGNCTTCATCTTAGTGCTTTATNGATGAATCAATTTCAAAAACGACCTGTTTATCNTTATAGTTAGTTTTCTGTGTGACAAGCCAGCTTGTTTGACCTAGNAGATTCTCTNTCGCATTGTTTAAATCGCTGGTAGGGATTTCCGAATTTAACAGGATTAGTCTTAAACGCATTTTATATCNGTCTCTTAGATAGAAAGANGCTAAAGACCGAACTTTTTTGAACAGAGCACCNCCGGGCAACAANAGNCTAAATTGATCTAATTTTAAAGGTCCCACCTCTATCTCTATGCTGNTTTTTTGATCCCACAAACGAGTACCTAAAACGGTGTTAACTCCTAAGCTANAATTTTGNCCACCTGGTCCTAATTTNGTGGTTTGATTATCATCGAAATATATCCANCCACCACGAAATTGANGAACAACGACANCGGNNCCCAAAAAATCCGTCAGTAAACGTTCAAGACCATGCGCGCTTCGCGAAGANAAAGAAAATANAGAAGAATATTTTAATAAACTTCTGTCTTTTATATCTAATCGATTTTCAAAGCCTGANGTGGANAAACCACTTATCGACCTCAAATATTTTCCNATTGGAGTACTCCAAGGCNCAGAATTACTNAGTGAGGAGTGATGTAGACGTTTCGCTTTAAAGATTAGCGCTACNANTCGGTTATTGAANATATCNAAGAAGTCTTTAAGTGCGTAATCTCTTTTTNTTATTCTATTTATTATTTCCTCTGTNACAGGNGTGGGAAGAGGGTTTTGATTGCCGGACAAGCCTAATATATTTACCGTCAAACGTGGTTGATTANCTCNGCCCATTTTAGATTTGAGATTATTTTTATCACTGCTAAAATGGGTTTTTATATCGCCCNTAATATCAGCGCCTAATATAACCTCAGTGTTTTCAGATGCGGGAAAATTNNGGGAGATATTACTTGAAAAATAGACGGGTTCAGAATCAGGNGCACTATTGCTACCCACGCCAGGTGTCTTAGNCTGGGTCTTTTCAAGAATCCGCACAGCCTGAAAAAATTCAAACTTGAAAGGCTCGGTCTTGAGCCAATCGATTATAGAAGCTGTTGTTCGCCAGCCAAAGCGGGCCATCTTTTCCACTCGCCCTGTAAGCCTTCTCGCTCCATAACTAATTCTGTAAAGGAGTTACACGCAGCGTAAAGACCGAAATAACGGTTTAAAACGGAACCGAGCATTAAAGCGCTCGCTCCCACATACATTGATTGATCTATTAAAAGTTTTATTTCTATACCATCACAAAAACCTCGCCAAGCATCTCTNCCAACACGCCGCACCACCTTACGACAAACTATATTTTTTAGCCCATTGATCTGCTGGTTTACAGATTGTTTATCTTTGTAAGCATATAGACCAATTACCTCTTTTAGAGCCGTTAAACCTCTAGAATTTTCAACTAAAGGTAAATGGTTAATCGAAAGGTGNGAAACCAAACGCCAATAAAGAGCTCCATCGAGGGGGGGACTGATTTGGCTAGTTGGTTTGGCTAATAGTTTGATGTTTTGCACCGGAGCATCTTGTTCCAGATTTAATAATGCACCGGCCGACAATTGAAAACATAAATTTCTATTTGTGCATAACGTTTGTGCAAATAATACNGTGGTCGGTGGTTGTGANGGATCAAAATTAAGGTCCAAAAAAGACAATTTAACATCTGTTCCAGTTATATTCTCTCTTTCAGAATACTCTCTTTTCGTTAACCAAAAGCACTCGGTATTATTATATTCCTCAGCATGATTATATGAAAAATAAGGTGCAACAGTTCCTCCGTCATTTTCATTGTCTGCCGAGGCAGAAACTCTTGAAATTGAATGAATTTCAGTCGTTTTTTCATTACGAATATCGGGATTTAACCGATATTCATGAGTAGTCTCTGTGATCCTAATGGGCTCCGTCGTCCTTCGAAACAAGTTTACCAGAGGCAAGCAGTTGAGAGACANCGANTCTTTATTAATTGAAATCGATTGTTNAGGTATATCTTTTAATAATAATAATAACTCAACTGATTCACCANTAAGAGTTTGCGCTAAACCGCCGACGTCAAAAAATANAAATTTTTCTGGAAATACAAAATATTCCTGCAAAAGACGGTACCCATGGTGAGCAGATTGACTAAACGGNAATATAGCCTCTTCTTCGGAAAATCCAGAAGGCATAAGGACATCAGNCGGAAGAAANACGGGTTCTCTNCCTTCCACTTTAATCGCAACACCTGAAATAGAAGAAAATATCAATTCATAAAGCTGACAAGCTAAAGCNTGATCGCCGGNTATNTGAAAACGCAATTTCTCTAATTTAGACTCGCTNAAATCTCCTTCAATNGTCAAATNAAGACAAACTTTTAGGACAGTTGCAACGNTACTTAATTGATCCAAATANGTAAAATTTATTGCCGGCTCTANGGATATGTTTTGTATCTCAATTGGCCATAAATCTAATGGAAATGCTGTTCGAAAATAACATAAGGTTCCGTCATCTGCTTGAGTGTATAACTCGGTTTCCCTGGGTATATGGTACCCCGTCTCAAGATTTCCTTCTTCGACATCTGGTTCTATTTTTGCTATAACCATTGATGGTATCGGTTGCACAAAATGTGGATATAGCGTTTCTAATACAGCGGCTGGCACCTCTGGAAAGTCATTGTCGAGTGTAGATTGAATTCGACCTGTCAAAAACGCAAAGGACTCCAACAAACGTTCAACGTGGGGATCAGCAGATTCATGACCAGAGAAATCTAAACGTTCAGCTACTTTTGGATACCGCCTAGCAAACGCTGCACCAGCTTGACGGAGGTATGATAACTCTCGCTGAAAACTCTCTAATAATTTCGGGTTTAGGCCACTCATAATGGCTAACCCTTTCCGTTACTGGACGTATCTGAGCCAGACGAAATTGAGATTGGAAAAACAACAGGNTCATCAATACTTCCAANGGATAACCGGCCTTGCACGGAAGCCACAAGTTTTCTTTGTTCCGCAGATACTTCCTTTATGGAAACNTCGACATCTTTNATACGAGGCTCAAAAAANTCTATGGTGCTGGTCATAACTTCCGATAGATCTGCCCAATCATTAATATCCTTGTTAGAGAAGTAAGCTAAATCAGGTATACCATAATTAAGCGTGCTCCGGACACCAAGTTTTGTCGCCTCCACCGGCGCCCGGGTATTAAGTAGGTTTTCTAATTCCTTGCGGACAGATTNCAANACACCCTCGCGGTCCAGAACCCGCGTCGCTTTTTCTTCGTCGGATGTCAAATCTGGTCTGTCAACCAGACGATCGAAAAGCGGCACGGGGCCCCCATGTTCAACCAATGGGTAAAGACCTCTTTAAATNCATAGTTTAGAAGCCTTTANGATACGGNACGCTTAACTAAATCATGCTTTATAGGNTGCACACCAGATGCCTTTCCNTCTGCAGACGTTGGGGTNTATTTATAGGTTACAATNCCATAGTTCATTGAAAACTGTTCTGTTGGCACGTCACCACTACTACCACCAATTCCAAAACTCGAAATAATAACATCTTCCATTTCAATTTCTAAATATTTGACTGGTTTATTATCACCGTCGGATCGGTAACAATGCATCGTTGCTTTTCCAATATGTTTACCCGACCAGCACATTTTTATNAGATCATCTGAAGANCTATCAATGTACTTAGTACANCTCATATCTCCNTGTGTAGCCATTTCTACTGTACCCCCACCGGCACTGCTACGAGTGCCTGATGTAGGTTGAGAAAAGGAATGGGACCAAGCAAGAAGCTCTACNTCATCTTTATGATTAGAGTCCGTGCACTCTCCCTTAATAGTCGGTTCCTTGAATTCTAAAAAAACATTTACAGCCATTTTGGATTATCTCCACATGTTTAGAGTAAATAATTATATTTAAACTTAATGTTAAAAAATAAGCTTTGGAACTTTAACCACCAGCAGGAGCAGGTAATTCAGCAACCAGCCTTAGCGAGGTTGATAATTCCTCCAACATAAAATGTGGCCTAAGAAATACCGTGGCTTTGTAAGAACCTGGTTTCCCTGGCACTTCTACCACATCCACNCGNGCATCTCTCAATGGATATTGGGCCTTGAGGTCCTGACCNACATCGTCTTTGTCAACAACATAACCCATAATCCATCTATTCAAGAATGTCTCTACATTTTCCCGAGAGGCAAATGAACCTACTTTATCACGCATCATAACTTTTAAATAATGCGCAAACCTAGAAGATGCCATTATGTACGGTANCATGCCGGACANCCTTGCATTTGCATTAGCCGAATCAGTGTTATACAGCTTTGGCTTGTTCGCTGTTTGCCCACCAAAGAAAGCGGCATAATCCGTGCCCTTGCAATGCACCAAAGAGATGAAGCCCATTGAATCAAGTTCTTTTTCTCTTCTATCGGTTATAGCGATTTCCGTTGGACATTTGAGTGCAATATCACCTTCGTCAGTACTGAATGTATGCGCAGGTAACCCTTGGACAACGCCTCCATTTTCGACACCGCGGATTGCGGTACACCACTTATGAAGTGAAAAGCTGTTTGTAATTCGCTGGGCCAACCCGTAGGCAGCATTTCCCCAAGCATAGGATGAATGATCATAGCCATCTGTACTCTCAACGAAATTCACCTCTTCAACCGGTTTTGTATCTGGCCCATATGGAAGTCGCATAAGCATTCTTGGCATCGCAAGAGCAACATAACGACTGTCTTCTGTATCCCTGAACGCTCTCCATTTAATCATCTCGGCACTCTCAAAGATTTTAGAAAGGTCCCGTGGGGTGCTNAGCTCAGTAAAGCTCTCCATATCAAACATCTTGGGAGAGGTTCCCGCAATAAATGGTGCATGCGCGGCAGCTGCAACATTTGAAATTTTTTCAAGAAATGCAATATCTTGCGCATGACGACCGAAGTAAAAATCACCTACCAGAAGACCGTACGGTGCACCACCAAAAGTCNCATACTCTTCTTCATATAGTTTTTTAAATAGTTGGCTCTGGTCAAATTCGACGGCCTTTTCTAGGTCCTTTTGCAAATCTGCTCTAGATGCATTTAGGACACGTATCTTCATCATCTCTCCTGTTTCAGTATTAAAAACAAGATGAGAAAGTCCTCGCCAAGATGCTTCTAATTCCTGAAATTCTGAATGATGCATGATTTCATTTAATTGGGCACTCAATAAATCATCGATTTCCGCAATTCTNTCATTGATAGCGCTTACTGCGTCAGCACTAACCGTATCACCTTCTGCCAAAACCTGTTCAACAAACTCACTAATAAGGTCCTCAGCATACGGCACTTGTTCTTTATCAAGCGCCATTTTTCCATCTTGTATTATTTCCTCTAATATATTCGCTGGCCCAGCTTCTTGTTTTTCTTCGTCAGCCATTTTTGTCTCCTATTCAAACTTTATCATTTGCATATGCATATATGGANATTAAATTATNCNATAAATGCTATTATTTGCCTTTTTTCTTGCCAGCTTTATCATCTGCACCTGCATCAGCATCAGTTTCTTTTGCTAACTTAGCGACTTCAGCTTTTAGTTTCNCTGCATCTTCCGTGCTAGAGATNACCTGGCCTAACAAACCATCCAACTCGTCATTGCCATCAAGCTTTGTAAGCAANTCACGCAAACGATTTCTGGCTTCAAATAATTTAGCAAGAGGTTCTACCTGCTTAATAACGTTTACAGGTTCAAAGTCCTCCATATCTTTAAAAGAAAGTTTGACATTCATTTTCGTGTCATCATCGGATAGTTTGTTATCAACTTGAAACGCCATACCCGGCTTGCAGCTATTTAGAACGTCGTTGAAGTTATCGCGATCAATTTCGACAAATTTTCTGTCCTTCATTGCTGGTAAAGGCTCTTCACTTTTGCCAGTCAAATCAGACATCACTCCAACAACCATTGGTAATTCCTTAACTTGAAAGGCATCACCGATCTCAACATCATAGGTTATTTGGACACGTGGCGGACGTACTCTGTCCAGTTTGTGTTGTGTACTTTCAGACATCTTAATTATCCTCTATATCCCCCAAAAAAAATCGTTCTGCCCAACGAATGTATTTAGATATCATAATGAGACATGAAAACAATAAAATTTTTGTTACAAATTAACAATTTTTCATGACCAGCCGCATTTTTTTTATTTGAAAATAACCATTTAGCAGTTTAGTAGAACTATATCCATAGTGTTAAAATACCTGCTCTTAAACTTTAGGCTAAATACATTTGAGATTTTGAATCATTTAATTGTTACAGAATTACCCTTATTTCTGTGTTTTATGACCATTAAAATATAAACGGCCTCTTAAAATGACAAACCTTGGTATCGACTTAGAGACAATTTTAATTATTGCAGCAACGATGCTCTTTCTTTCCTTTCTATTGGTCATCGTATTATTAATTGTTTTGTTGAAAAGGGCATCCAATAGGAAACAAAAAGCAAACGCGACTGCAGACAGTTCGGGATCAAAAGACGGGAGCGAGCAAAAAAAAATAGGTTTCTGGAGGCGAATTTTAGGGTTATTTTTTGCACCCACTAAAAATACAGCTTTAGCAATAAGTTTTTCCGACGGCCTCAAGCTATTAAAAAACCACATCAGCAGGAGAGATTACCGTTATCGTCTTCCGTGGTTTTTAATGTTAGGGGAAAGCGGCTCTGGCAAAACAGATGCTCTCAGAAATAGCGGCTTAAACTTACCCGCTGGAGACCCCATTACCAGAACCAGAATGGGCAATAAAAGTTGTTTGTGGTGGCTGTTTGATCACGGAGTTATATTAGACGTCTCAGGAGAGGTATTTTTAGAAAAAGAAATAAAGACAAGCAAATTTCGAGACTTAATCAGTCTGCTAATTTGGCATAGGCCAAAAAAACCCATCGATGGAATAATTTTATCTATACCGGCAACAGACTTCGTAGGAATAGAAAAATTAACTCCCGAAAAACTCGTAGAAAAGTACAGGGAATTTAATACCCGACTTAGATACCTGCAAAATAAATTGGGCATGATAGTACCTGTGTATGTGATTGTAACTAAACTAGACCATGTCCGCGGTTTTAAACAGTTCTGGAGCCTGGTTCCTACTCACCGACAAAAGGAAATATTTGGTTGGTCTAATCCGAATTCCCCCACTTCCAGGTTTTCTAATGAATGGACTGCCGACGCTTTTCAAAAAATTAATAACTCCCTTTCCAAACTGCAACTAGAATTAGCTTTGAGTGTGGATGGAAATAGTGCTGATTGCGATGACTTGTTTTTCTTTCCGCGCGAATTTGGTAAAATAGAAGAATCACTTTCCCTATGCGTATCCCAGATCTTTCATATGGGGTCATCATATGACAATTTTGTTTTGAGGGGTGTTTATTTCAGCGGATTGGCGAGCCCTGCAGAATTTGAATTTGTTGATTCCCCACAGTCCTCAAATACTATAAACGCTGATAGTTTATCATTTCCAGAATTGACAGACGCAGATGGTATACCCCTACCCGCGCCCGAGATCATCAGCCCGGTATCGCAAATAAATAATGACGGACGCCAAGAAGTTGATTTTCAATCGGATACGTCGCGACCAATTCTGCTAAACCAACTTTTCGGTGAAAAAATTCTTCGGGAGTCTGGCTTGGGGTCTCCCTTGCAGGATGCAATTTTATCCAGAAGAAGATCTGTTCGTTTAAGCCAAGTAGCTGCCGTACTTCTTATAACAGTTCTGGGATCTGCGCTAATCATAGAAACAAGAAGTTTATCAAAGATATCTGGAGAAACTGTTCCCACCCTTCGACAAATATCTGAAACAATGAAGGCCCTTGATAAAAGGCAAAGTCAATCAAGCCCCATAGTTGGAATGGGTTCTGATACCGCTTTAACTTATCTGGTTAATAAAAGTGTCGACGATATTACTAAGGCTTTAGGTCGGATTGATGCTGATACATTTCAATCTTACGCGATTATTCCCAGCGTTTTCTCCGGACTAGATTCTAAAATAGAACAGTTTTTATCTCGCGCAATCGACAAAGTTATACTTAGAGCCATACAAAACAAATTGAGAAATGATACTCTGACGGTACTGGCACCTTTACCCATTAATAATGAGCCAGCGCCAATCAATCAGACTATAGTTTCAATAGAACAATCGCCTGAGCATCTAAATCTAAAGAAATTAGTAAAAAATTTAAAACGCCTTGAGGTTTTCGCAAAAAAATACAATGGGTTAGCTAAGACCCAGAGCTTAAGAGACCTCTCCGACCTAATAGAGGGTTTGTTTGGCAAAACTCTTCCACCGGGTTTCTTCGAGAATTCTAGGCTTTACAGAAATGCGCTAGCCCAAATACCGAAGCAATATCGTTATTCTTTTCCAGAGTTTAAAGAATTAACGCAAACTCGATTCAGAGAGTTTTTTCAAAAAAAGTATGATCGCGTGCTTCATCGAGGAAGTCTTGATGTTGCTATGAAAAATGTTACAAAATCTCTACGTGATTTTGAAAATACCAAACCCAACAAACAGATCGACACACAAAATTTGCTAGTGATTAAAAGAAACGTCACAGTGTTGGATAAAATATTAGGTTCAAAGGGAGCCGCATTTTTAGAAAAGCGAGATTTGGAACTCGGCGAAGAATTCAATAAAATCTTAAGTTTTATCTCCGGCTCAGAGTTTTTTGGAACCAATGACGATTTTGCGATCCAACTTAGAAAGAACGGCCAAAGATCTTTTCTGAGATATAAATCTCGATTGGGTTACTATCATACCAAACAATTTGGTCCAATATTGGATAACAAGAACGGTATTGTTATCCCTAAACTTTCAAACTCTTTAAGCAAATTTAAAATTAACTTGGATAAATTATTTAACAAATCNTTNATGACTGTTGTAGATGACAGGCCTATACCTTCATCANTNCCCACAGGTAAAAAATTAAAGTGGAAAAAAACATATCTAGACGAAGCAATTAATATTTACCGCGATTATGACCTNTATATTTCAGAAGANTTAAACCAATTTCCAAAACAGTTTCGGAACCGTATAACGGGTNTAATAAAGAGACGTGTGGGCGCAAACATTGTTAAGTCTATTTCATCTGCAGCGNGCTTTGAAACCTNTAGAAANTTGCAATGGAAGGTTTCCTCTGAGGAAGTGATATCGCAAGATGCTCGAGAGTTCATTAAACAAGCACCAAAACTCGATCGACTACTTACAATTTTGGGAACATTTGGCTACATAAATGAGAAAAATAATTTGGGTNCGATCGGCGCCATGCAGGCTGGTCAACTTCTNGTCCAANTTGATGGCATATTGCAAAAAAATGGNCCCTACCTTCCNATACTAAAGGTATCTAACTGGTCAGGAAATACCTCAGCTGCGGTGGCNTTATATGGATTAGAAGACGATATTGAAGCACGCCTTTATCTGGATTTTCAAAGGAACCGGCTGCAAATATTAGCAGAAAACTTAGCCAGTGGNCCTGTTATTTATCTACGCAAACGAAAAGAGTTTTTGAACTCTAAAAATATANGTTTGGTAACAAGATGGGATAGAATTATTGAAGAAATATCAAAATACAAAAGTCGAAGACCGGATAGCTCAATAGCCAGCCTTGAACGCTTCCTCAGATTTGATTTAAGAAAGTTAACCTTNAAAAATTGTAACAGTTTAAATTTTTCTAANGNTAGGTTTTCTAAGAAAAATGATTATTTCACCNCANTCAGATATAAAATAGAAAAGAATATAGTTGCGCGCTGCTCGGGTTTGGAAATACANGACNTATCAGACAGATATAAGAAATTAGCTTCAATTTTTAATAACAATTTAGCNGGATTATTTCCATTTGCCGNAAGNGCAAAAGGGGTGTCGGACTTATCCCCNAGAACCGTAAAGCAATTTTTTCAATCAAATCGNAATGAATTAAAANTTCTTAGNAAACGATTTGGTGAGATAAAAACCAACGATACTGGTATTGTTAATGTTANGCAGTTTCTTAAGGACCTTAATTCAGTAGACAGGTTTTTTTCTAAAATTTTAGGAAAAGGAAATATTACAAATCAACCNCGGCCCCGTTTNCTGTTAACACCTAAATTNCGATTGAAACNGACTTTTGAAGTGGGCGGGAAAGAGATTATTGACTGGCGTCTCAAAAGCCGTGAGGTTACTNTAGGACTTCTAGATAAAAATGCNGGCTTAAGTTGGGCATACGGTGACCCTATTGCCCTAGAGCTGCAATGGGCTGATGGTGCTGTAACTAGGCCAATAGATCTCGGAAAATCTGATATAAATTTTGAACTAACGGATGAGCTAACGGTAAGATATCAGTATTTGGGTTCATGGTCGGCCTTAAGATTAATAAAAAGTAACCAAAATAAAGAAATGGCAAACGCGCCTACAAATGTTTTGGAATTTCGTGTGCCGGTCAGAAGATTAGTTATTGTTGATCCAAAGGATATGGAAAAATTGGATTCCTTAGATTATACNAGGNTCTTCATTGGAATATCACTAAAACAATTGAAAGAGGGTAATAAGCCCGTTGGAAAGAAACTGATTTTACCAAACTTTCCGACCAGTGCCCCGCCGACCCCNANTATAAAGCTNAGCAAAATATCCGGGTAAATTTTCCAAATAGACAAGCTTTAAGCTTAAATATTCATAAATTTTTTNAAAAAAACTAATACGATTATAATATTTTAACATTTGGTGACAGAAATGGATGCATTAAGACTGGTCGATAGCTTTGAGCTACTAGATATCGATGCGGAGAAATTTTTTGGCCCAATTTCTCAACAGGCTGGTTCAGGCGCTTCGATTCAATATGATAAGATATATGATGATATTAAAGAGGCACGGAGGGGTGACGATAGCTCTCTACCGCAAGGGGTTTGGGAAACACCGTTAAAAAAATCTGATTGGCGAGAGGTCATAAGACTCTGTATTTATGGGATTCAAGAAGAGAGTAAAGACCTTCAATTAGC
>PASO01000041.1 GCA_002712135.1 Gammaproteobacteria bacterium | reverse complement strand
TTGTTGATTTGCTTCTTTGACTTGAGCCGCGCCACTTCCTTCGTATTGGTCAAGGCCTTCCTGCTTATCGAGAAGACGCATCACCACTCGCTCGCCCTTACTCGCGGGAATTGTCGATACACGAACATCGACTTCCTTACCACCAATCACTACTGATATGCGTCCGTCCTGTGGCAATCTTTTTTCCGCGATATCCAGTTTGGCCATCACCTTGATTCTTGAAACCAACAACGGTGCTAGCGCTCTTTTCGGACTTACTACCTCACGCAAGATGCCATCGACCCTGAACCTAACCACTAGTCGGGTCTGGTAAGTCTCTACATGAATGTCTGATGCGCCAACCTTCACCGCCTCGGTCAACAGGCTGTTAATGAGCTTGATGATTGGTGCATCATCCTCCTGCTCGAGCAGGTCACCGGTTTCCGGAAGCGCATCCATGATACTGCTGAGGTCCATATCGTCCCCAAGACCTTCAATCATCTCCATCGCTTCATCGGAATCGTTCTGGTAGCTCAGTGACAGTTGCTGATCAAAGGTCGACTCATCGACCAATCGAAATTCCAGGTGTCTACCGGCAAACCGCTGAACCTCTGCAAATACTAGGGGAGTCATGCCATCCTTGTACAAAACCGCATCCGCGGCTTCAGTGAGTAACACGCCATTGCGTTTGGCAAATCCAAAGGGAAGTCTTATCGCTGACATAAGCCTATCGTAATATATTTTCTAGAAATAATCTCTATAACATTGTTTTTAATGAATAAATGACTTTATTATTTCTTTATGTACCACTGTTCGTAAAGTAAATGGACAAGTCGCTAAATCGGGCTAAGGATTTATTAAAAGCGAACACATAGCATTGTACCTGCAGGTCAAGCAAATGCACCTCTAGCCCGATATCCATCATCAAATAGGTCTCTGGCATAACATTGTGACTGCATGCTCAACGGTTTTGTCTTATGATTAGAACAATCAGACCAGACGCACTCAATCGTACGGGCTTTTCTAAAATAGACTTTGTAGGTTCACATATCCTCTCCGTGTCGCAGTTCGACCGACACGCTATTGACCAGGTATTTGCCGCCGCAGATAGCATGGTTCCGTTTGCGAACCGACAGCGAGTCAGTCGTGTTCTTGAGGGAGCCATACTGGGCAACATGTTTTTCGAACCCAGTACCAGAACGAGAGTCAGCTTTGGCTGCGCCTGGAATCTGCTAGGTGGTGAGGTGCGGGAAACCGCCGAGATCAAGACATCTGCAATCGCCAAAGGAGAATCGTTCTACGATACTGCGCGTGTCCTTAGCGGATATAGCGATGTCATCGTCATGCGTCACAAAATTGAANGTTCCGTAGAGGAATTTGCCAGCGCTAGCCGTGTCCCAGTCATCAATGGTGGTGACGGCTCNAACGAGCACCCAAGCCANGCGCTACTTGATCTCTANACCATCCGTAAAGAAGTAGGCGACCGCGGCAAAAGTGTCGATAATCTGCGCATCGCGCTCATCGGCGACCTTCGCTATGGACGTGCAGTGCACTCATTGTGCAGACTTNTNACACTGTATAACAACGTTCACTTTAGTTTGATCTCACCGCCTGAGCTTAGCCTCGGTGATNAATACATCGAAGAAATGCGCNCTGGNGGTCACGAGGTGGTTGAGTCAACTGACCTGCACGGCNGCATCAGTCACGCAGATATCCTTTACGTTACGCGTACTCAGGAAGAACGCTTTCCAACACAGGNAGAAGCTGAGCGATACAAAGGCCTATTCCGACTCAACCAATCTATCTACACTGAATACTGCGAACCCAATACGGTAATCATGCATCCGTTGCCTCGTGATTCCCGTGGNGACGCGAATGAACTTGATAATGATTTAAATGAGAACCCGAATCTCGCAATCTTCCGGCAAACTGACAATGGCGTTCTGATACGCATGGCGTTGTTCGCGCTGATACTGGATGTTGCCGACAAGATCGAGGCCACCGCGCGCGATGTAAGCTGGTATACCGCCAAGCGCTTCTAACGCCAATGCCACACTATATTTTAGACTGCGACCCAGGGCATGATGATGCTGTTGCGTTGCTTGTCGCGGCAAAATACCTATCGCTGTCGGGAATCACCACCGTTTTCGGCAATACGAATGTCAACAACACCACCAATAACGCGCTAGCGCTGGTCAGCGCAGCAGAGCTCGACATACCTATCGCAAAAGGTGCAGCTGCTCCGTTATCTGGAAAGATAGAAAGCGCTGAATCAGTTCACGGCAAAAGCGGCCTGGATGGCGCCAATCTTCCAAATGGGTACCAACATGCATTAACGCAGTCTGCAGCTGAGTTCCTGATTACCGCAGCTCGTAATGAAAATGACCTAGTCATTATCGCGATCGCGCCATTAACTAATCTNGCGCTCGCGCTCAAANAGGCGCCAGATATTGCACAAAGGATTCANGAAATCTCAGTGATGGGAGGGTCTACCGGGATCGGTAATGTTACTCCGGTGGCAGAGTTCAATATATTCGCGGACCCGGAAGCNGCANCGATTGTTTTCTCTAGTGGTGTTCCAATACGCATGGCAGGCCTCAACGTCACTTCCACATTCGGTGTTACTGCTTTCCAGGTGGCTGCACTTAAAGCTTCTCCATCATTGCTCCCTCGCGAGATTGGCGGTGCATTGGATTACTACCTTACTCGACAAAGCACGATCTACAATCGTACACATGCACCCATTCACGACGTTTGTGCGGTAATACCCTATACCCACCCGGATCTGATTCAATATCAGGCAATGCATGTTAACGTCGAATGTCAGGGTGAACTTACTCGAGGTCAAACTGTCTGCGACCTTCGAGGAATGGTGTCCGACGAAGGCTTACACCCACCGAAACCAAAAAATGCTAGAGTCGCCATTAGCGCGAATGGCGAAGCCATTAGCAATCTTGCTATAGAAAGCCTGCTTAGCTACACATAGCAATCAGGAACGTACCACGGAGGATTTACCAATGCTATACGACAATGTGCTGCAAACAATAGGCAACACGCCTATCGTGAGAATCAACAATATCGGACCGGACATTCAGAATATTTACGCTAAACTAGAGGCGTTCAACCCGCTCGCTTCCGTCAAGGACCGGCTGGCCATTGGTATTATTGAAGATGCTGAGAAGAAAGGTGCAATCAAGCTAGGACAAACTGTCGTTGAAGCAACATCTGGTAATACCGGAATTGCCCTTGCGATGGTTTGCGCTGTAAAAGGCTACCCTTTTGTCGCCACTATGGCAGAGTCCTTTTCTGTGGAACGCAGGAAGATCATGAAGGCACTCGGCGCAAAAGTTATTCTTACCCCTGCCGCTGAGCGCGGTTCCGGCATGGTGAAGCGTGCAGAAGAATTAGCCACGCAACATGGTTGGTTCCTTGCTCGACAATTTGAAAACGAGGCTAACCCTGCTTATCACCGCAACACCACTGGCCCTGAAGTCCTCCGCGATTTTACGGGTATGGATCTTGATTATTTTGTAAGTGGATGGGGAACAGGCGGCACAGTTACGGGTGCTGGTCAGATGATCAAGCTTGCACGTCCGAACGTAAAGGTCATTGGAGCAGAGCCTGAAAACGCGATGTTACTCTCCGGGGGTGAGTGGTCTCCCCATAAAATTCAGGGGTGGACACCGGATTTTATCCCCGGGGTACTAAACAAGGACGTAATGGATCAGCTGGTAAACATCAGCGACGACGACGCTATCGCGACGGCACAGAGTCTGGCACAACAGGAAGGTATCTTTTGCGGTATATCATCAGGAGCAACAATGTGTGCTGCACTCACTATAGCGAAGGATGCACCTCCTGGTAGCACATTTTGTGTCATGTTGCCTGATACCGGGGAACGGTATCTTTCGACCCCACTGTTCGAGAATATTTCAACCGACTCCGATGATGACTGGCTAGAAACTCTCTAGTCAGCCATCCAGCAGTGCGTCAAATTCCGGCACCGCGTTGAAGAGGTCAGCAACCAAACCGTAGTCCGCCACCTGGAATATTGGTGCGTCCTGGTCTTTGTTGATCGCAACGATGACCTTACTGTCTTTCATTCCCGCAAGATGCTGGATAGCACCGCTGATTCCCACAGCAATATAGAGATCAGGCGCGACGATTTTTCCTGTCTGTCCAACCTGCATGTCATTGGGTACAAACCCAGCGTCCACTGCCGCACGAGAAGCACCCATCGCCGCACCTAACTTATCGGCAACTGATTCCAGCAGCGAAAAATTCTCGCCGTTCTGCATGCCCCGGCCACCAGATATGATAATGCTGGCAGAAGTTAGCTCCGGACGCTCCAATTTGGCTATTTCATCCTTGTCCCAAGAGGAAAGACCAGAATCCTTTACAACGTCAATGGACTCCACGGACGCGCTTCCTCCCTCACTGGCAACACCATCAAAAGCAGTACCACGAACGGTCAACACCTTAATCGCATCAGAGGACTGGACCGTCGCAATTGCATTACCTGCATAGATTGGTCTTTCAAACGTGTCCTCGCTCACGACCCCGCTGATATCAGATATTTGGGCTACATCCAACAGTGCCGCCACGCGGGGCATAAAATTCTTTCCGGAGGTGGTCGTTGGGGTCAATATGTGGCTATACCCTTTCCCGACCTCAGCAACCAGGTCACCAATATTCTCTGCTAACTGATGCCCATAGGCTTCATTGTCCGCAACCAGAACCTTAGCCACNCCAGCAATATTGGCGGCCGCTTCTCCTGCGCCTGAACAGGCAGAACCCGCTACAAGCACCTCGATGTCNCCACCAATTTTTTCTGCNGCGGCTACTGCGACCAGCGTTGGCGCCTTTATGGCGTCATTGTCATGTTCTGCTACAACCAGAATACTCATGAGATCACCTTCGCTTCATTTCTTAATTTATCCACCAGATCTTCCACCGTCTCAACGATTATACCCGCCAGACGCTCTGGAGGTGGCTCAACCTTCAACGTAGTAACCCGTGGCGCTACATCAACGCCTAGTTCCTCAGGTGTATAAGTATCGATAGGTTTTTTCTTTGCCTTCATAATGTTAGGTAAGGAGGCATAACGCGGCTCATTCAGACGAAGGTCTGTCGTAACAACGGCCGGTAATTTCACCGTAATCGTCTCCAAACCGCCATCAACCTCCCGGGTTACTGTCGCAGAGTCNTCGCCCAGCTCAATCACGGATGCAAATGTCGCTTGAGCCATGCCACCAATCGCTGCAAGCATTTGACCAGTCTGACTATTATCACCATCAATAGCTTGCTTACCGAGAATAATGAGCCCAGGCTCCTCTTTCTCGATGACCGCGTTAAGCACTTTCGCGACAGCCAACGGCTGCATGTCCTCTTCCGTTTCGACCAGAATGCCGCGATCAGCACCAAGCGCGAGCGCCGTTCTAATTTGCTCCTGACACGCAGTTGCGCCAATAGAAGCCACAATTACCTCTTCTACTTTGCCTGCTTCTTTAAGTCTTACGGCTTCCTCAATTGCTATTTCGTCAAACGGATTCACCGACATTTTTACGTTGTTGAGATCAACGCCTGTATTATCGCTCAACACGCGAATATTCACGTTATAGTCAACAACACGCTTAGCTGTTACCAGAACTTTCATGTATTCCTCTGCTCTTTTCGAAAGTATGTAAAGGAGAAGGCGATGGGCTGGATCGTAGCTCGAGGCGTCGGAACGCCGACCGCCGGAAAGTCGCGTATTCTGACGTTTTATGGGTAGAGAATCAATTCCTTTAGGAATCCAGGTTTCATACAATAGCCAAATATTCAGAAGCAACGGAGTTGTGTGTTAATGGAACGTGAGTCAATGGAATTCGATCTTGTTGTCGTGGGTGGTGGACCTTCAGGGCTCTCCACAGCAATCAAATTTGCACAGTTGGCAGCTGAATCCGGTGACGAGTTCTCCGTTTGCCTGGTAGAAAAAGGTTCCGAAATCGGCGCACATATTCTTTCAGGAGCAGTCGTAGAACCCAGAGCCCTTAATGAGCTTATTCCGGACTGGCAGGTCAGTGGCGCGCCACTCACGAATCCGGTAACTGAAGACGATTTCTATTATCTGGTCAATGACCATCAGGGGATGCGACTACCCTCTTTACTCGTGCCCACAGAACTCCATAACGGCGGAAACTACGCAACAAGCCTCGGAAATCTCTGTCGCTGGCTTGGCGAGTACGCAGAAGAGCTTGGCATCAATATCTTCCCCGGTTTTGC
Source organism: Gammaproteobacteria bacterium (assembly GCA_002712135.1). GTDB lineage: Bacteria > Pseudomonadota > Gammaproteobacteria > Pseudomonadales > Azotimanducaceae > UBA7455. The sequence continues at coordinate 29,163 of PASO01000041.1, read as the reverse complement.
TGCGAGTGAAATTCTTTACAACGAGGATGGAGCAATCAAAGGGGTTGCTACCGGCGACATGGGAATTGGCGCGGATGGACAACAGAAACCTACATTTGAACCCGGATATGAATTACACGCGAAGTACACAGTATTCGCAGAGGGTTGTCGTGGTCATCTCGGCAAGCAGCTGATAGCGAAGTTTGATCTACAGTTGGACTCGGATACTCAGCACTATGGTATTGGGTTCAAAGAGGTCTGGGATATCGACCCTGAAAAGCATGTGCCAGGCAAGGTNATGCATACCGTGGGTTGGCCTCTCAACCACTTCCCCGGTGGAACAGGCGGTGGATCCTATCTGTACCATCTCGATAACAATCAAATAGCCGTTGGACTTATCATCGACCTAAGCTACAAAAATCCCCACCTGAGTCCGTTTGACGAGTTCCAGCGCTTTAAACAACACAAGCTCATCAAACAAACACTCGAAGGGGGAAAACGAGTTTCCTACGGCGCACGAGCTGTCATCAAAGGTGGGCTGCAAGCTATCCCCAAACTGACCGTCCCTGGTGGTCTTCTGGTAGGTGATGATGCTGGATTTCTCAATAATTTGAAGCAAAAAGGTACCCACACCGCAATGAAGACCGGCATGTTGGCGGCAGAAGCGGTATTCGAGGCTGTTAAGAGTGGGTCGACCGGTGGAGCAGAGTTAACTGGTTACACCCAGCGATACAAGGATTCCTGGGTATACGAAGAGTTACACCGTGCTAGAAATACGATGCCGCTTTTGCATAAGTTGGGCTTATTTCTGGGTAGTGCCTGTGTGTGGATCGACCAGTATATTTTCCGCGGAAACNTACCTTTCACGATGACNGACTCCAAACCGGACCATGCTCAGCTAAAGCCAGCCANCNAAATGGATAAACCCGATTACCCAAGACCGGATGGGGTTATCAGTTTTGACAAGTTATCTTCTGTTTTCATTACGAANACGTCACACGAAGAAGACCAACCATGTCATCTTCAACTCGCCGATGCGGATNTACCGATCAACAGCAACCTCCCCCTTTTCGACGAACCCGCCCAACGCTATTGTCCCGCCGGAGTGTATGAAGTTCTCGAAGAAGAAAATGGTAGTAGGCGTTTTCAAATAAACGCCCAGAACTGTATCCACTGCAAAACCTGCGATATCAAAGACCCCGCCCAAAACATTAACTGGGTAGTACCCGAAGGGGCCGGCGGCCCGAACTACGGAAATATGTAACTTTCGGAGTCCAATGGCAAAATTACTCCGTACACTAAACTATATATCCACTACATTGTCAGACCTAGTTTTGAGAATTGTGTGCTCATGCAAGCAGGACTAACCTCTTGATGAATATCAGAAAGGTCATTAACGAATATAGGTCCCGGATTCTATGGTGNAGTATTCTNNGTTNNACCGTGTTTTTCTAAACCTACAAAAANCCATGTATTCTGGCCTACATCCTNTGCCTCTTTGCCACTTTCTTCTTTCTATGAATTTTTCTGATTAAGCTATATGAGCGCCCNCGAGNGATTNCCNAACGAGGATGCAAGGAACAAAAANACNAANNCGGGCAANTAGNACTATGGGTNGNGGNTTTGTCTCGTCTTTCCTNTGAAGTTAAACGGANACAAAGTGGTATNCGAATNGCTAATANAGNTANGTCTCCAATCNAAGTATNTTCATAAAGGCCTCCAATCGGTGGGNGTCTCTATNCGTCCCCAGTATCATTGCCTGTTCCGAATACTCATCGAACTGNCTTATTAGCAGGAANATGGCACCTTCAAACGCAAGATGTAAATGCTCAACCATATCCCCCCGTGCTTCAAANNTNCCCCTAACAGTTGGCAGTCCTAGTCGATCAAGTGCGGNAGCTTCGGTATATCGATAAGTAGTTAATGGCCAGTGTACAGATGAANTATTTNCTTCATGGCTCCTCATGCGGCGGACCCCTTCATAAATCTCATTGGCCGGCACCTGTTCAATATCCATCTGATATTCGAAAAAGTCCATGTCACGAAGAAAAAATGTCGAACTATCTCCTTGCACTAGNGGCACATCCAGAAACCCGAAAGAATNGAAGTACCAGAGTCCATCTTCGACTGATAGCGGTAGATCGTTGCCAAACCGATTGAGGACTGCCATCTGCCAACTCACAACTTCGGTCCTCGATAACTCCCCCGACTGTAAGCCAGCGATNACCTCGAGCATGGTATCCCGGTCGGGAGGTTTAACTAATAACATTCAGTCCTTCATCAATGGAAAAAATAGACCCTCACTCCATACGCCCATTTCCCCGTTTNCCTCAACCAGCAACTCAGCAAGCTGGTAATAGACGTTTCTGGAAAGCTTCGCTTCCAGACCATCGCGAATCATGGCGTAAATCATAGTTTCATCAGCGNCTTCCNCCACCCTAAGCGGATGTTCATAATCTACCGTNACCTCATCAGCCATATTGGTCGTAAANGTTAACGATTGCTCACAANCAGCACCGGACTCCTTTAGCAGTANCACAACGAANGGCGCGTCGACAACTTTGATNCGACATTTCTCAACAGGAGTTACCAGGTAATACTCACCATCCTTTTCACGTCGCAAAACTGTCGAGAATAGATGAGCCAGACGATCTCGCGTAATAGGTGTCCCCAGGTAGGTCCAGGAACCATCGGCTTCGATGGTTATATCAATATCAGATACGTTATCCGGATTCCATAGATGTAAGGGCGGCTTGTCCTTGTGACGAACCTGCTCAAGCCCTCCGAGCGACGAGTACAGCGATGCCATCAGAAAGTTAGGATTTGCGGTGACAGATCGTTTAAATCGACTATTCCGATGGCATTAAACCCTTTCATGATCCCGGCGCATTCTCCAGGGTTAAACGTTAGTCGCTCCTCTCTGCACTCAATCGTTTGTCTATGCGTGTGTCCGTGNAGGACTACGTCGTACTCCGACACTTCNAGATCCTGTAACTGCAAAGGATCGTGAACCACAACAAGCCGTCTACNGAACCAATTCAGTGTCAACGGTGGCTCNACGAAATCAAAACCATGTTGAGCAATCGTCTCACTAAGGGACTCTATTTCAACGTCATTGTTTCCAAAGACACCCACCATGGGCATCTCCAGCGCCGAGAAAACTTCTAACGTCTTCGATTGCGTGATGTCGCCGGTGTGCACTACAGCTTCAACATTGGCTTTGTTGAAAAGGTTGACAATCTGCCTGCAGTTCTCAAGATTGTTGTGAGTGTCAGATACAACGCCAATACGCATCACAGGTACCAGTAGAAAAAATCGAGATTAACTTAATGACCGAACTATTTTAACTTAAAAGGAAGCAGGTAATCTTATGCAGCCTTGGGCTTTAACAGATTTCAATGATTACTATAGCGTCGCCCCGGCTGCCCAGGGTAAAAATTCGAGATCACCCAATCCAAATAGTTCTGATTGGCTGAGTTCACCAGATGCTGTTACCAGTATCTTCTCGAAAATAATCTCACCTAACTCGTCAATGGAAGCATCACCGTCAACCACGACGCCACAATTAACATCCATATCCTCAGACATCCGGTTATACATTTCCGAATTGGTTGCGAGTTTGATACAAGGCGTCGGCTTGCTCCCAAATACAGAACCGCGACCTGTGGAGAAGCAGGCAATATTCGCACCGCCCGCCACCATGCCGGTTACTGAAACAGGGTCATAGCCTGGCGTATCCATAAAAACGAATCCTTTGCTGGTAATGGGCATTGCGTACTCATATACATCCATAAGGGTCGTTGTCCCGCCCTTGGCAACGGCGCCCAGCGATTTCTCCAATATCGTGGTCAACCCTCCGGCCTTATTTCCCGGTGCAGGATTATTATTTAGCACGGTATCGTTTTTACGCGTGTATTCTTCCCACCAGCGGACACGCTCAACCAGTTTCTCACCGACTTCCTTGCTCACAGCGCGGCGAGTCAACAAATGTTCCGCACCATATATTTCTGGTGTCTCCGCCAAACAGGCAGTACCGCCCTGCTTGATTAAAAGATCGGCAGCTGCACCTAAACCCGGGTTCGCCGAGATACCTGAGTAAGCGTCCGAACCCCCGCACTCCAATGCCAGCGTCAACTCACTTGCGGGGATCGCTTCGCGAGCGGCTTGATTAGCGATCGGCAGCATCTGCTTAACTGAGTCGATCCCCTGTTCCAGAGCAGCTCTCGCTCCAGCATCCTGAATAATATAGGTCTGCAGCGTATCGGAGACGACCAAGTTTTCACGATCAGTCAGCAACTTCATTTGCAGCACCTCACAGCCGAGGCCTATCAGCACCACACCAGCAAAATTAGGATGTCGAGCAAAGCCGCCAACACAACGCTGGACCATNAGCTGTCCTTCCCGGGTACCTGTCCCACAACCCCATCCGTGGGTCAATGCTACGACACCGTCAACATTTGGGTATTCGGAAAGTGTTTCACCATTAAAAAAATCAGCAACCTTTTTTGCCACCGTCGCAGAACAATTTACTGTAGAGATAACACCAATGTAGTTGCGTGTTGCTGACGCTCCGTTTGCTCTCCTGAACCCCTGAAAGGTCCTACGTTCTGCATCTGGAACAATGGTNGCGTCGTTACGACCAACACCAAATTGATAGTCACGTTCGAAATCGGCATAAGTCATATTGTGTTCATGCACGTGCTCACCCGGCGCAATATCACAACTCGCAAATCCAATAATCTGATCGTACTTACGAACCGGCTGGTTTTTATCAATTTTAGCAGNAGCAATCTTATGTCCAGCTGGTATAGCCTCATTCGTTACTAGCTCACTCTCGAATGTCTTACCTGCATCGAACTCACTGCGTGCAACCACGACGTTGTCGTTGGTATGTAGACGAATTATCCGGGGTTGGGTATCCATGGCGTTCTCAGGGTGGAAAAAAACAANCTATGCACCTTACAATTATGCAAATTTCAAGTCAAAACATGAAACGAGTCCAGTAACTTCGAATGCTGAACCCTCCAATAAACGAGATTGATTAGTTATGGCAACGATAGACTCTCAAGTACACACCTATGAACGCGACCATCCCGACCGACCCTGGGCCGGATTTCTTCATGGCCCTAAAGAAGTGACCGGCGATGACATGGTAGCGGCTATGGATAAAGTTGGCGTTGACGGAGCGCTTTTGGTNTCTCCCTATGCAATGTACAGGTTTGATGCCAGCTACGCCCTNGAGGTATATGAAAAACACCCTACTCGCTTCGGCTTAATCAAGCCGTTTGATCCAACATCCAAGACCATTGAGGATGACATTGCCAGGTGGGCTGATACCTCTGGAGTTGTTGGTGCCCGTCTAATGCTCGCCAGAGTAGAAGCAGATGCAGAAGACCCTGGGATAAACCGTATCCTTCAGGCCTGCGCAAAAGAAGGATTGCCGATTAACATTCTCGCCTGGGGAAGACTCGATGTGCTCTCGGAGCTTGTCCGGCGGAACCCTGATCCCCAAATTGTTGTCGACCACCTCGGATTGCAGCAACCGTTCGAACCACCAGCGCCGGAACAACCCTTTCAGGATCTGCAAGATGTCCTCGCGCTAGCAGCCTTCGATAATGTTGCAATCAAGATATCCGGTGCCTGCACACTGTCACATGANGAATTCCCCTACCATGATATCTGGCCATCACTAAATGAGGTTTTTGAGGCGTTTGGTCTCGAACGTTGCCTGTGGGGTACTGATTGGACCCGCGCTATCAATTTGCTCAATTACGAGCAGGGCGTGGAGGCATTTCGCATTTCGGATCATCTATCGGATGANGAACGATTAAAACTTATGGGTGGGAACCTGGAAAGAATCTATAATTGGTCACCGAAAAAATAATAAGTCTATATTAAACAACAGCTTATAGTATGTATGTAATATACTACATTGGTTTGGTGGGTGGGTTGTTAAAGCAACCCTAATATTTTCTCAGGGCTAGGACCGCCAGCATGGATCATTACAACAGCCTCATTAAAGCCTGCTTCAGAAAAGCGCGTAAGGTTCTCCTTTAATTCTCCAAGATCAGTCTTACGGGATACCTGAATAGTTGAAATAACGGAGGGCCCACCCCCTGCGCCCCTGTATTCCNCTGCCGCGATAGTCACCTCTTCCACGGTCCGATAGTTCGCGGACGCAATCCAACCATCAAATTCTCTCGCCGCACGTTTGACACCAGCACCCCAGGAGCCTAAATAAATTGGCGGCCCGCCGATCACTNCATCCCATGGGGTTAAATCCGACTCCCCCAAGCCTCCGGTTGCGAATATCTGGCGAAGATCTGCAAGTGCAGAATTAAAAACCTTAAAACGATCCTCATATTTACGACCATAGGCGATAAAGTCCTGCTTTGTTGAACCGGCACCAACACCGAGTATGAGTCGGTCACCGGTGAGCTGCTGNAGTGAAAAGATGCGATGTGCAAGATCCATAGGCCTGTACAAGGGCACTTGCAGAACTGCAGTCCCAAGTGACACACACCCAGTCACCGTCGCGGCAACGGATAGGGCGATAAGAGGGTCAGTGAAAATAAAGCCTCTACCGACAGCCTGGACTACCCATAGACTGCTGAATCCCGCTTGTTCATAGGAACGAGCCTGCTCAGCCAAAGCATCAGCATTGCTCGCATTTACCAGCGGACTCAATATAGCGCCCATNTTCATATGTNGGCTCTCAATTCAACCATTANTATCAATNCAAATACCATTAATAGGCCNACCTTACAAAAGCCTAAGCAAAGAGTATTATGACGTAGCTTACATGANGACCGTTATTAGGGGGGAAACATGTCTATGCCACTAAAGGTNGGCCTTGTAGGAACTGGCGGTATATCCAAAAGACANATGGCTGCCTACCAGGAANATTCTGACCGANTGCAGCTTACCGCTGTCTGTGACGTAGTCGAGCCGCTCGCTCAGGAGTATGCAAAGAGAACTGGCGTGAAGAACGTCTATCTGGATTACGATCAGATGCTCAAAGAGGCAGATATAGACGCCGTTGACATCTGCACTGGCCACAATCTTCACGCACCTCAGACCATTGCAGCTGCAGAGGCAGGAAAACACGTCATCGTAGAAAAAGCGATGTCAAACACGTTGCAAGACTGTCGGAATATGATTGCGGCTACAGACAAAGCAGGCGTCACCCTAATGATCGCCCAGCATTTACGCCACTCGCCCGAAGCCATTGCAGCGAAACGCTTTATTGACGCTGGGAACCTTGGCGATATTCATGCGGCGCGAACTCATGTCATCATGAGTGGGCCACAAAAGTCCTGGATGAACGANGCAAAAGCAGGTGGAGGTGTACTTCAGACCAACTCGGTTCACCATATAGATCTACTNCGTTTCTTTATCGGCAACGTCAAGCGCGTAACGGGGNTNTGCAAAAGTGTNCAGCCGCAGATGGCTAACGGTGGAGAAGATCTAGCAGCNGCGACACTTGAATTCGAGAACGGTGCTATCGGTGATTTNTTTGCCAGTTGGACNACCTACCTATCGCCGGTGAACCCTTCCTACATGATCCTCGGCAGCAAAGGATCTATTCACTCAACACCAGCGTCAACGGCTAATGATGGTGCCCCGGTGCGCCACTTTGGTTTGGTAATGTATGGCTTTAAAGAAGATGTTCCTCGTGAGGAGCGAAAAGAACAGCCATTCGAACCGCTTAATACGAGTGACGTCAACCTGCCTAGCACCAGCTTTTTCGTTAATGAAATACTTCATTTCGAGGAATGCATCAGGGAAGGTAAGGAACCGGTTAGCTCTGGTCATGACAATATTGAAACTATGAAAGTACTCTTTGGTATCTTCGAGTCAGCTCGTACCGGCAAAGCCATTGACCTGGCCACGCTCTGATTGCAATCCGGCCATTATCGTGGCTTTATAGATACACAAAAAATATAAAAGCTAAGGGAGAAAACACATGGCAAACGACGCGCCAATTACATCATTAGATGAGTACGAAGAAGAATACCGGTCCGGTGAAGGCACGGTGTTACCCAATATCGCCTCAAAGCAGGCAAACAGAGATAACATCATTCGTGCCACTGATGGCATCGGTGATTACAATCCATTGTGGCGCGACCCGGAGCATGCAGCCAATAGCCGTTTTGGTATGACNACCGCAAGCCCGAATTTCTGCTACGCAGTGAGTCTTGGCGTCGGTGCTGCTATCAATGGAGCAATCAATCCAGCACGAGTAAAAGATTTCGCCATGAACTACATGGGTGGAGAGTTTGTTGTCCACCGCCCAATTTGGCTCGACGATACCATCTCATGCATCGAACAGGTGGGGCCGGTTATACGCAAAGAAAGTCGCCGAATTGGTCCATTCTGCATCTGTACTGGTCTNGTTACTTACATCAATCAGCGCAAAGAAGTCGTCGCGACGAAACGAACTAATATGGCGCGNTATATGGTGCTGGGTGGTGGTTCNCAGACCATCGAATATGACCGTGAAAACAAAACTGACGTTCAACAGGAAGCACCGGANCCACTGGTTTGGGAACGGGAACGACGCAGTGCTGACACCCGTTATTGGGAGGACGTCGCCGAAGGCGAAGAACTCCCACCACTTAATAAGGGTACCTATACAGTCACAGAACTGTTTCTTTTTTCTTATGGTGTTTGTGGTACCAGGCGCAGCTCGCGCGCAGCACTAGGAGATCGAATAGAATCTCTGCAGCGTTTTGATACTGAGGCAGTTAAGAGCCAGAGAAGTATGCCTGGCCAATTCGATTATGGACCTCAGCGCGTGTGCTGGTTGATCCAGAATGCTACAGACTGGATGGGTGACGACGGCACATTGAAGAAGCTTGTTACTCAGGTTCGGCATCCNAATCTTGTCGGAGATACTAATACAATCAAGGGCACTGTTAGCAGAAAGTATGAAGAAAACGGCGAGTTTCTTGTCGATCTTGATATGGCTGTGGAGAATCAATCCGGCGAAGCCAGTGCGTTTACCACGGCAACCGTGGCACTTCCTTCCAGAGTGTAATTTAGCACCCCGGTCTATATGCATTGTGATATAGGCCGGGATCTAAAACCCCCATACCGGGTCTTAGCCAAGATCAGGTACGGTAGCTTCATTGCATTATTTTTTCGGGATATTAATACACCGAAGAAAAGATTAACGAATACACACAACTCGCAACAGACCTGGCAATGCAACACGGTCCAGGACTCTTGCTGGCACTAGCAACTTTTCTCATCGGCCCCTGGTTATTCAAAGAGCTAAGTCGCGCGACAGACGTTTACTTACATCAGGTCGTCTGAAACTATTTGCTATTGAGACCTCTCAGGTGTTCCGTACAGTGCTTTCCCGCTCTCATCATGAGTCTAAGGTCCTGATCAGCGAGGAGTAGTTGCGCCCCCATATCGACGTAGCGCTCTTGCAGCGCCTCATCGGTAACACCTGCCATCCCTGGGAATTTCCCGTGTCGAAGACAGGCCTCGATCGTGATCTGGTAAGCCTGGGTCACACGTTCGTGGCCAAACTGGCCCGGGATGCCCATTTCCGCGCAGAGATCGTTAGTACCAATCAATAACGCATCTATACCGTCAATCTGCGCAATGGCATCTGCGTTTTCAATAGCCTNGGGGCTCTCGAGCATAACCACCAACATGATTTGCTCATTGATGTCACGGCAGAACTGATCCATTGGAGTATCTTCGAAGCCAGCGATCGGNTTGGCACGAGCAATAGAACGATGTCCCAAGGGAGGATATAGACATTGCTCTGTAATTAACCTAGCCTCTTGCGCCGTATCAACATGAGGCACAACAATCCCCATCGCTCCATTGTCCAGTACCCTTGTGGCATGATGGGTTTCTTTGCCTGCCACTCTAACGATCGGCGTTATTTCCTGACCAAGGGCGGCGGTTGCAATATCACAGGCAGTTGAGAGATCCATGGCATTGTGTTCGCAGTCAATGAACAGCCAGTCAAAGCCACATGCTGCGGCAATCAACCCTGCATCAACCGTTCTGAACTGGCGCAGCCCAAGCCCGACCGCAAGACCCCCATCCAGCATTCGCTGCTTAGCCACATTGTTTACTACTGCCATCGATTGCTCCCGGCTATCTAAGCACTTTATCTTGATGTAGCTGCTCAATCTTTGAACTGTCGTAACCTAGCAGGTCAGATAGCAATCGGTCAGTATCTGCACCAAGGCACGGTGCAGGTTGACCTACGCCATTACTGCGACGCTGCAGCCTCCATGGTATACCGCAATGTGCCATTCGGCCTACCTCAGGATGATTCAGTCGTTCGACGTATCCGCGTTCATTCATATGCTCNTCTTCGATGATGTCTTTNCAACTGAAACTGGGNAATGTCGCGATCCCGGCAGCCTGAAGCTGTCGTGTAATATCCCACCTATCTCGCTCGCAAGTCCAGGATATAACGAGTTCTTCAAGCGCGTCCTCATTTGCTTTTCGATTCTCTAACGAACTGAATCTGTCATCGTCCACTAATGACGGATCAATAATCATGCACAGTGCCCGCCACTGAGTATCGCCCGCGCAAACAATAGAAACCCACTTATCATCCCCTTTACTGGGAAAACATCCGTGAGGAGCCATCCAGCGATCTCTGTTACCGTTGGGCTCAGGCTGCCTTCTATTAAATGCGTACTCCATCCAGCCTTCGGCAGTTAAGGCTTGTGTGCACTCCCATAGGCCTATATCTAGGTGTTCACCAGCACCTGTTTGTTCACGCTTCTCCAGCGCGGAAACAATTGCCAGAGCAGTTGTGACACCTGCAGTTGGATCGGGTACAGACACACCTAACTCTTCACCACCGACACTACCACGAAAACCGCTCATAGCTGACAGCCCGCTAAGCGCAGCGAAAGCCGGTCCGTACGCAAGATAATTACTGTATGGTCCGGTCTGTCCGAATCCACTTATGCTTGCAAGAATAATCCCAGGATTGAGTTCCTTGAGCACCTCATAACCAAGACCAAGCCTCTCTAAAACCCCCGTCGCGAAATTCTGAACCACAACGTCGGCCTCGGCTATAAGCGCTTTGGTAATCTCTTTGCCCTCAGGCTTACTGAGATCAACGGCAACGCTANATTTACTCTGNTTCCACTGATTGAACATCCCACTCCGGTTAAGTCCTGGCTCCATCCCTGGAGGGACTGACTTTCCNCGGCGATAGAGATCGGGTCTTGCCTCGGATTCCACACGGATAACCTCTGCACCCAGAAAAGCCAGATTCATTGCACAGAATGGACCTGCCCACACCCAGGAAAGATCAACGACACGGACACCTGTCAAGGGAAGCCTCGGTTCACCAGAAGCAGTCAGGGTTGTCTCAATATGGTCACTCGCCTGTTCCAGCACCTCTTGCGTATGTTCTCCTAGAAGCGGAGCCGGTCGTTTGTACGCTGCTCGACCACTCTTCGTCAAGACTGTAGGGCAAAAGTACTCAATGGTACCCGCAACTGGATGGTCCACAGGTACGAAAAAACCACGAGCTTGCGCATGCTCATTAGATCTGAGCTGTTCGAACCCGGCCACAGGAGCAAAACAAATACGTCGCTTTTGTCCTGTATGAAATAACTCATTGGTATCCCACTCGCTGGTGAACTCCTCCACGAACATGTTGACCATGTCAGCATTGTCTCCTCTACTGGCTTTGTCAGCGAAGACTTCAAGGTCCGCCCAGTCAGGGTTACCCATCAACGTTACCANTCGNTCCCATTGGTCTTGCTCAATGACAACCAAAAATATGTGGCTGTTCTTTGTTTTGTAAATACGCCAAGGAGCAGAAGCTCTTTTCGCGTAGCGTGAAGGTACGTTTCCCAGATAAGTATATGTTGGAATCCCACCTTCTAAAGCAGACGCAACGTACTCTTGCGCGGAAAAATCTATGTACTCACCTACTCCAGATCGCCGAACATCGCGACACATAGCAAGCGCGGTCAGTGCACCGTTGATACCAGCCAAAAGTCCGCACTGCTGCCCGAATACCTTTAGCGGCGGCAAATCGGGGTCGTTATGGGTTTTAGGACAAAGNTTAGCCCAACCACCAGCGTTCGCGATCGTTATATCTTCCCCATAGTAGTCTCGATGCGGACCAGTTATTCCAAATGGAGTTATTGATACAACGATAAGACTAGGGTGCGCATCTTTTATAGTTTCAGGATCGATACCAAGTTCCAGCGCACGCAATCTCGAATAGTTGTGTACGAGAATATCAGCCCAGGATAGAAGACTAAGGAGAGACTCCAAGCCCTCTTCAGAATCGAGGTCCAGACAAATACCTCGTTTGTTAAGATTGTAAGCGAGGAAAGTTCCGCTTTTCTCCGGGTCAGCCTCGCCATCGGGAAAGGGACCCCGTCGCCTCGAGATATCTCCCTCAAGACCCTCAACCTTAACCACGTCTGCGCCATGATCACCTAGAAGCTTTGCAGCATACGCAGCAGAAATACCGCTACCTAGTTCTAAGACACGAAGTGGATCAGTCACGACGCACAACCTCGCGTAATTACCCCCCTGTTTATCATCACGCTTGTTCCTGTAACTTTTACAATAACTACCTAGTCGATAAAGCCTCTAAGTCGGTCCAGATTCCTTAAGGTCGTGTCGTTATCTTCGGGCGCCAGAAAAAAGATAAGGCGATCAACGCCTGCGTCAGAAAATTTTGATATCCAATCCCGGTCTTCAGGCATCGCAAAAACCGAAATGTTGATTGAAGATGGATCTCTACCTGCTTCATTCGCGAGTTGTCGGAGCGTTCCTATACCCTCAAGCACCTTTTCAGGCCAACCTGCACGGGGTAACCAGCCATCACCATACTTAACGACTCGCCGTAACGTGTGAATAGTTTCCCCACCGAGGTAAATCGGAGGATGTGGGTNCTGCGCTGGTTTCGGCCATGCCCAGATCGGATCAAAGTCAACGTACTTGCCATGAAACTCGGCCTCATCCTCTGTAAAGATCATTTTCAGGGCCTGCATCTGTTCTTCCAGGCGCTTAAAACGGCTTCCCCATTCGGTTCCATGATGCTCAGCTTCCTCTTGGTTCCAACCACCCCCCAGGCCAAACTGCAGGCGCCCGCCGGAAAGGAAATCAAGCGTGGCAGCTGACTTCGCAGTCGTGATCGTATCCCGCTCAATGATGAGCGTGATACCAGTTCCAAGTTTCAATGTATTGGTCACGGTGGCTGCNGCAGCAAGCGTAACGAAAGGGTCAAGCGTGTGCAGATATTCGTTGGGCAACTCGTCGGCCTCCGGGTAGGGAGACTTCCGCGAAGTAGGAATATGGGTGTGCTCAGGCAACCAGAGAGAATCAAAACCACGTTCTTCAACGGCCGGTGCAAGCTCGGTAATCGGCATCGAATAGTCAGTGATAAAATTGAAAATACCAATATTCATGGGTTTAGCATATCATCTTCATTTAGANGCGTCAGTCATCAGTGCGCTGTCAGCTTTCCATGGTTTTACCTGGTGTTCATAGACAGAAGGACCATTCCTGAAGTGGGAAGCCTCTTCTAAAGTTTCTACAAATGGCAGGTCTCGNGGATACAATGAACCTCCTCGAGGACGAGGCCCAGCCTTTGATACGTGCCCCCAAAGNGAATGACCTACGACATCTTCAGCAATAGCCGCAGCTTCGATTAGCTTTTCCAGGTTAAGTCCAGTTTTTATGCCAAGTTCATGGCACAAGTAGACAAAGTCTTCCGTAGGAACATGGCCAGCGCTTCGTCCATTGCCACAGTAGGGACAACCCCCAAGCCCACCTAGCGATGTATCAAAATGCGTCACGCCCATCCGCAATGCTTCGTAGTAGCAGATGCTCGCCATCCCGCGCTGNTTATGCAGATGCAATCCATAGTCAACTATTTCTGGCCAGCGCTGTTGTAGTACGTTGAGAATCTCGGCNANNGTATGTGGCATCGCAGCGCCCATATCATCNATAATCCTGCAAGCGCTTACTGACAAANCCTGCGCATGCCACTTATCCATGACCATTTCGATCACGGATATCGCTTTTTCAAGCGAGACGTCNCCTTCGAAGTTAGAACCGAAAGGATTACCGATAGCAATCGCACCAGAGGTAGCACCTGACTCCTTTGCTCTGGCCACGGTGCCTTCTGCCGATGNCATCATCTGCTCTGGTGTACGATTGTAGTTACGCATCGCAAATATGCGGCCCACTTCCACGTGGGTGACAAAATCCTTGGAGCGAACGTCGATTTTNGGATGGTACTTGTCTGCGCGCAGAAAACCCTGACGATTAAACACTGCTGCAGTGTATTTTATTCCTGGCTTTGGAGAAAAACGTTCGGCTATCTCGTCTATGCAGGCCATTTGCGGCGTCCACTTTGGGCTAGCAAAAGAACCGATAGAGATTGTCTTTAGCCCTGTGTCACCAAGTGCATCCAATAGACGCAGCTTTTCATCAACCGGTATCTCCCGACTCTCAATCTGAAGACCCTCTCGCATTGTGTCATCGCGAACATCCACGAACGCCGGTAGGTCACTCATATACGCCCCTTGGACCGTCTACCATATCGATTCAGGAGTATAATACGGAATATCCAGCGTCNCACTAATCACGCTNATACTCTCACCTTATTTGGGATNGATTCNCCGTGAGCTNGCATTTNCTCAACTGATGNATGTCTACTTTTNCTAATTANATTAGCTGNNAAAAACATGAACGGCATTAACGATGNGTGAGCCGCATATAAGCACCTAGCTAGAGTATAATTCTAGCCATATGCCTCCATCCGTCCAATCGATGCAAAGTCTTATTTCATGCTGGAAAAAACCCACCCTCTTCCAGATCTCATCCACTTGTTTGCTTGTGTTGATTTCAGGATTCACCCTAAATGGGTGCAGCGGCACGCATACCGAAACTGATGAACTAGTAATCGCCGGCACAGACTCACCAGACAAGGATCTGGGAAAGTTCTTTGAGGATATGATCCAAAGTGTACGTGCCATGCCCAACTCAGGACTGATGCGTGGTCGATTAGCCATGGCTTACGAGGCGAACGGCTTCCAGGATGAGGCAATAATTAGCTACGGGCAAGCGGCAGCGCTGGACCCGAAAGATTTTCGATGGCCGTACCTTTCCGCCCATCTTAAAGCAAGACGTGAGCTACATCAGGCAGCGCTTGATGATCTCGCACGCGCACTACAGATCGATGCCAACTACGCTCCGGCCTGGTTGTGGCGTGGTACCTGGCTTCTGGATATGAATCGTCCGGATGAAGCCAGCACAGCATTTGAAAAAGCGCGGGCACTAGGTGCCTATAGCGAGGCTACCTTTGGTAGAGCCCGTGTACTAATGGTGAAACAACAATACGCCAAGGCACTACCCCTACTAGAACCTCTGGCGCGTGACTCTGCGCATCCCTATATCTATCGCACACTGGGATACGCGTTACGGGCCCTTGGTCGCGTAGATGAAGCCCGCGCCGCCCTTGCGCGGGGCCGCGACGCACAACCTATTGCCTGGCAGGATCCGCGCGCGGCTGAAAAAGCATCGTTCGTGCGTGGTATTGGCCGTCAATCGTTCGCTGAAAATCTGCTTGGTGCGGGCAGGTTGAATGAAGCACTTGAAATACTTGAAACCATGCGGCGAGAACAATCCGATGAAACTTGTGCGTACGTTCAGCATACCTGTGCAGTATTAAACAGCCTTAGCCTTGCATATAGCCGCTACGGACGAGAAGACAAAGCATACACGCTTGTGGAAAGGGGACTATCAATAAATCCTGAGTTCTATCCCTTTCATATCAATATCGCAGGCCATTACCGTCAGCGTCGCGAATTAGATACCGCACTTCATCATATTGATCGTGCGATCGCTTTAAATCCATCGATCGGGGATGCTCATATTCAACGTGGCAGACTATTGATTGGCATGAGTAGACATGCCGATGCAACAAAGGCGCTCGAGACGGCTATACAACTGGAACCTGAACGACCGTTGACACTACTCTACCTGGGCATGGCGGAAGGGCAACTCGAACACTGGCCGCAGGCGATCGAGTACCTCGAACGTGCAATTCGTCTGGACCCGCATTTTGCACTCGGATATGTATATCTCGCGCGTAGTCTCGGTGAAGTCGGAAGAATAAATGAGGCTTTGGAAGCAATGCAAACAGCTGAGCAAAACGGCGCGCCAGACTATGAACTACGGACAAACAAGCTACGCCTGAAAGAATTGGAGGCAGAACGCTAAATGACTACCCCAAAACATTGCCAAACCCTCGCGGAGATGGCCGTACTAACGTCGGCGATCTTGACAATGGCAGCATGCTCGCGAACAGAAGATAGTGCTTGGTTTCGCGAAGAAGCTAGCGCGCGTGGAATCAATTTCACCCATCAATCCGGGTTCACAGGCCGTCACCTGGTACCGCAGATCGTCAGCGGGGGTGCTGCACTGGCCGACGTGGACGGTGATGGTGACCTAGATGCCTATCTGGTTCAGAGTGGTCAAATTGACTCCCATAACAATAACGTCGGCAACCGCCTATATCTGAACCAGGGAAACGGCTACTTCAACGAAGCGCCAGCAGATTCGGGTACGGAGGATCGCGGTTATGGCATGGGTATCGCGGCTGGCGACTACGATAACGATGGCGATGTCGATCTTTACATCACGAACTATGGGCCAAACGTACTGCTGCGCAACGACGGGACCGGGCAATTTGATGACGTATCAAAAGCTGCAGGCGTTGATGACCCCCGCTGGAGTGCCGCAGCTACGTTCCTTGACCTGGACGCGGACGGCGACCTGGACCTGTTCGTCGTTAACTATATGAACTGGACCCCCAGCATAGAGCAGGACTGCTTTGTACGCGGTGTAGCTACATACTGTGGGCCTACGGTTTACAACGTACCTGCTATGGATCGGCTGTATAGGAATAACGGTGATGGGACTTTTACGGACATCACTTTTAAGGCAGGTATCAATGTTGCGTTCGGCAACGGGCTGGGGACCGTAGGCGCGGACTTTAATGGCGACGGAATGACTGACCTGTTCGTAGCAAANGACATGATGGTNAATCAGCTATGGTTAAACCAGGGCAATCTCCGTTTCAAGGACGAGTCGTTCCTCTGGGGCGTNGCTCTGGACGAACACGGCGTTGCCAAGGCCGGGATGGGCGTCGCAGCAGCGGATTACGATGATGATGATGATACCGATTTNCTGGTTGTAAACCTGATGGAGCAAACNGATTCATTCTTCCGCAATGAAGGCGACTACTTTGTAGACGTCACCCGAGAAGTTGGACTCGCTGCGCCCAGNGTAAGACATACCCGTTTCGGTGTAGCACTGGCTGATTTTAACAATGATGGTCGCCTTGACCTCTACGAAGCGAATGGTCGCATCGAGTCGTCGAACCCGACCGCAGCAAATTTCAACGAGCCCAACCTACTATTGCGAGGCACNGGTGACGCTGAGAGATTTCGTTTTCAACAGGTCTTGCCTGTGGGAGGCGTATCTACACCGCTGATTCATACCAGTCGCGGACTTGCGGTAGGTGACGTGAACNACGATGGTGGTCTGGATCTACTTATNATCAACAAAGATTCTGNTCCNTNNCTTTTAATGAACCANGCAACAAGAGGTCAATGGGTGCGATTCCGGGTACTGACATCCGTAGGTCGTGATGCCTATGGTGCAAGCGTCTCAGCACTGGTTGGGACTACTAGTATNCGCCGTGACGTTCAGCCATCTGCAAGCTATCTGGCGTCGAGCGATCCNCGGGTACACTTTGGNNTAGCNGAACNAACACAGATCAAGAACGTTNTTGTGACCTGGCCTGGTGGTGAACAGGAANNATTTGGAGATTTCAAAGCGGGTGAGACCTATGAACTTTCAAGTGGNCAGGGAAAGAANGTGCTTGAGTAGAATGAGATCCTTCACTANGTTCAGGATCACGACAGAGCTTTCAGGATGACAAAAAAAGGCCCACACCTTTCGGNGTGGGCCTTTNTTTTATTACGGAAAGTTAAATATTAACTCAGCAAGGTGAGTATNTACTCATACCTCCACGTGAACTCCAAGCCGAATGAGCGTGGCGGATGGAACCCGTGATAGCCACTGTCACCGATTGAAAATGGTGCAATTTCATCGGTGATATTCTTCATATATGCGCCGAACTCGTAATTGTCCTTGCGCATTATGAGCTTGGTATTGATGAAGAAGTAAGTCGGCGATGGACGCTCATTGTTCTCAGTCCTNAANACCTCCTTNCCNCGGTAGTACCAATCCGCACGCAATGTAGAATCCCAGCCCATCAGGTCGAAATCATACATTGCCGATGCAAAGTAGCTGTGCACCGGTGTATAAGCAATACGGTTACCTACCTGAATGTTGATACTGNAATTACCGCTATTGCCAATTGCCCCACCCTGNGTTTGCGTTAACACTTCCGCATCCGGAACATACGCNCCGCCGCCGCTAACGCGCAGCGAGTCGGTCAGTTGACCCCGGAACTCGAATTCAAAGCCGTTGGATTCAGCTTTACCGACGTTAGCTCTGACGTTNCTGCTGTATGAGCTTCCCAAATTTGGGTTGTTAGGGTCTGTGATAGGCGCAAATGTTAATGCGGTGTTGACTACCGCATTAGAGACTGACGTCTTATATGCGCTAAACAACAGGTCGAGACGACCATCTAATACCGTCCCCTTGAATCCTACTTCGGTAGACTCCACATCGTCGCCATCGAAGTTTATNTAGCCAGCNGCAAGATCAGCCGCTGCACAGGCTGCAGCAACACCANTAGCACANGAGGCGTCATACTGATTCTTTTGACCCNNTAGCCCGCTATCTACACCCCCGGAGCGAAACGCTTCTGCNACCGTNNCGAAAGACCATCCAATCCTCATTGGGCCTCCAGGTCAAGGTGAGCTTCGGTGCNCTCTTAGTCTGCTCCTGTANCTCGCCACTCCTCGTTGTTTGACTAAGCGGAGTAAACACGAAACCGCTACCGGTTCTACTCTCCACCGACATTTCNGCGCGACGTGCACCTACTAAGACCTCAAATTGGTCGCTGATGCGATAGCTCACCTCGCCGAACCACGCCGTCTCATCCCGCANNGTGTAGGAGTTGTTATACATGTTCGTTCCATACCGGCCAATATGGATCTGGCGTTGCATGTCGAGCGGTATCGCAGGGTTCAAAACAACCCCCCCGAGTCGACACTTCACATCTTTGTATTGAGNTCCGGAGTACGCTGTCGAGGCTTGACTGTGTGATGCGCCGCAATAATCCCAAACACCCGCGTCTGATCCACTCTGAAGGTCCTGGTCAAAGACACCGATGGTCCATTGAAGCCGACTGTCTGAGTTAGAGACAATTCGGAACTCGTGGGCATTACGCTCATTAACATCTGCGTGAGCCCGAACACTACTGCGCGCCCAGAAGACAGTCTCGCCCGCTGGAATAAGTTCCCGACAACCTTCTATACCGTTGCAAATATTCTCAAATCGAGTGACTTCCGCATATTTGCTCGGATCATTAGTGTAATTCGGGTTTACCGTGCCGTTACGAGACCCAGTTCTCTGTTCTTCCGAAAAGAAGATGGAGTGCTCATAGGTTGACGTAGCAGCCACCATTTGCACCTCACCCAGAAGTGGTAACTCAAGATCCCACTCGATATTGAAGTTCATGATCTCCGAAGTAGAATTGCCGCCATCCTTAAAGCCAGGCGCTGCCATGTGAGTCACGTAGACATGATCTGGACCGCGCTTGAAGCGAGCAGTCTCTCCGTCATANGCACCATTTGGACCAGTTTCGCAACCACCAACGACCGGAAAGTTCGGTACCGATGCGGCGCGGTCGCTTGGATTAACATTGGAATCTGCCGGGCGGTCATCCTTATAGCAGTGAAACGCAATTCCCGGGCCACCAATTTCGGAATCAACACTGTAACTAACCAAATTAACTGTCAATCCATCAACGGGATACCANGAAATTTGCGCCCGATAGCCTTCCTCATCAATATCATCCACATCTTTGGTAATGGTGGGTCCATACTGATCGATAAGCCCTGGCTTATGTCGTTGGTAGAGCGTTCCACGAAACGCAAGATTATCGCCAAGCGGAATATTGACCAAGGCATCAATTTTGTGTCCCAGATCACTAGACTGAGTTTGGTCCTCAATCCTTGACTTGAACGCAAACTCGAAGTTCGATGGATCAGGTCGTTTGGTGATGTAACGAACCGCACCNACCATGCTGCCTTCACCATAAAGCGAGCCTTGCGGACCTTTTAGCACTTCGATGCGCTGCAGGTCGAAATTCGGNAAAAGTGGTTGGCGGTTNCCCGCGCCCGATACGGGCGTATTGTCGATATAGATCGCAATGGGCCCCGTTGGTGACCGAAACTGCGGCACACCACGCGCAACAATGTTGTGCCAGGTATTAGTCGCGTTACCGTAATTCANACCAGGAATCGATATATACAGACTTTTNATGTCCTCAACCCCTTTCTGGTCAATTTCGACATCCGTCAACGCAGTAATAGTAATCGGCGTGTCCATCATATCCGTATCACGGTAAGTAGCCGTTACCACGATTTCTTCAAGNACCTCATCGGCCTCGTGNTCATCGGCCCATGCNGGTGCAACAATCATCATTGCTGCAGCCACAAACGTACAGCCAAGCAGTTTTCTTGCAAATGAATTCTTTCTCGACATCGGTAAACCCCCTCGTTTATTTAGCATTAGATATACTGNNGNAACAACATACCTTAATGCCGTCGACTTAATGTGCGTCAGNNCCCNTANTACTCTTACTCTCANCTAGGAGGNNATCANCCTCGATNACATCATAGTGAACGNGTAAANTAATAACAAGAAANCTNANTACAGNTNCTATATATATNTCTTCTGCGNGAATTCCGCAACCTNCTATATATGACCCGAAAACCGAAGAACATCAGNCACTCAGACGTTTGCTATAGTTAACCGTGTACAATTATTCGCATTAGGTCTGGGGGGACAACAATAAGAATGACTTTTCAAGTTTATATAGTAGGTGCGATCTGCGCGTTGTTACTCTTAGCAGATTGGACCTGCGCGGCCCCACCAAAGCACGGCTTCGCCCATTTTGGCGACCTAAAGTATCCCCCTGACATGGCTCATTTCGACTACGTNAATCCAAACGCCCCAAAAGGGGGAGTGCTNAGACTTTCGATCATAGGATCTACAAACAACCTGAACCCNTATGTAGACAAAGGNCTNCTGACNCGAGACATCAGCCCTATCCNGAGNCTCGGCTCATGGATATATGACCCGTTAATGCGGTACTCAGAGGATGAACTCGCGTCCTACTACTGCTACCTAACCGAATCTGTCAAGGTCGCTGATGACTATAGTTCGGTGACCTTCAAGCTAAGAGAAAACGCCTACTGGCATGATGGTGTGCCAGTCACGATGGACGACATACTGTGGACCTGGGAGGTCATTCAAAATGCATCCATATCATGGCGCTCTTATTTCCGAGATGTAGAACGTCTTGAGCAGGTTGATGATCGGACGTTCACGTTTCATTTCCGTGACGACGCGGAAAAGATTCCCCAACTTGTTGTGCAGGTAGGGAAATTTGCACCGCTACCCAAACACTATTGGGCAGACAAGGATATATACGAGACCACCATGACGCCTCCTCTCGGAAATGGGCCCTATCGCATCGCTTCCGCTGAGCCGAACAGAATCATGTTTGAACGAGTCAAAGATTACTGGGGATGGGATCTCAATGTCGTAAAGGGACAATTCAACTTCGATCGCATTTTCTTCGTCTACTTTTTTGATAGAAACGTCATGTTGCAAGCTATGCGGGCCGGGCTAATAGACTTCTTCCTGGAAGAAAACGAACATAATTTCGCCACAGCTTACGATTTCGCCGGATATCACAAGGGACTTTTCAAGAAAGAAACCTATCGAATGGGTTATTCTTATGGCATGCATTTTGGCGTTGTATTGAATACCCGCCGGCCGCCACTGGATGACATTCGCGTCCGCGAAGCACTGACTTTAACCTACAACTTTGAGTGGGCGAACCGCGTCTTTTGGCACGGCGGTATGGATAGAAATAATACTTATTTCGCTCGTACAGGAATGCAATCTAAGGGGCTACCTACACAAGCAGAGCTTAAGTTGCTGGAGCCGTTTCGTGGCCAGATCCCAGATAGTGTGTTCTTACGTCCTGTGGAACTTCCCGAGAACGAACCCTATGGCCGAAACAGAGCGACACTAAAACGAGCCGATAACCTACTTACGGAGTCAGGTTGGGTATTAAAGGATTTTGCTCGTGTACATGAAGACACAGGCGAACCGTTCAACTTTGAGCTTGTTTACAACTATGGCGCCCATGAACGGATGCTCACACCCTTCGTGGACAATCTCAAACGCCTTGGCATTAACGCGGTTTTACGCAAAGTCGAACCCAACCTACTGGTAAACCGAATGCGAAACTACGACTTCGACGGAACCATACGTAAGTACTATACCTGGAAGGTGCCCTTTCCTGTGGGTATGAGAAGTAAGTTTACTTCACCATATGCTGACGCAGCCAATATGACGAATTACGCCGGGATGAAAGATCCCGCAATCGACTTTCTTGTAGAGCAAGTCGCTGCTGCGAAAACCGAAGCCGAAATGAACACTGCCGGGCGCGCCCTGGACCGAGTGCTTTTGCACAGCTATTACCTGATTCCCGATGGAAATCCGGTTGGCAGGCATCTGGTGTATTGGGACCGTCTGGGACATCCACCACTCGGTGTCCCTCACACGAACTGGACAGGCTTACCATATCTATGGTGGTTTGATAAGGAAAAAGCAGCGCGGGTAGACGCTGGACTGGCTGAGCTAGAAGCTCAGTGAACCGCCAACAAACCTAAGGAGAGAGAATGCTTAAGGTACTGCTGACAGGCGCATGCGGCTATATCGCCAATCAACTATTGCCATCTTTCAGAAAACGTTACGAACTTTCGCTGCTCGATGTGACCGATACCAACCGAAATGGAGATACAATTGATGGTGTTCAAATCACCAATCTAATCGATCATGAGCGCAGCCAATATGCCAGCCACTTCGAATGTATCGATGCAGTTGTACACCTTGGCTACAAAAGAAGAAGCGGCGACCCACTAGATCATTATTTGGATGAAAAACAGAATGTCGATATGGCCTACAACGTACTCCGGACTGCCCACGAAGCTGGCGTACCTCGGGTGGTCATCGCCAGCTCCAACCATGCGGCAGACTGGTACGAACATCATCTGATACATACCCACAAACTGGAATCGTTAGACCCATATACGTTGCCGTTGTCAGACAATTTCTATGGATGGGCAAAAGCCACTTACGAACATCTTGGCTTTATGTTTGCGAACGGTACTGATGGCATGGGTGATTCAATGGCCCATCAAAAAACCGGCGAAACAACCAGCGGCCTAGGAGTAGTCATGGTAAGAATCGGCGCGCCCAGAGAATTGCAGCTAAACGCCTACGAGGACCCAGCTTCATACAAACGCGACCTTGGCGCGTATATCAGCCAGCGCGACCTGGTACAACTNTTTACNAAGGCAATAGAAANACCCAACATTGACAANGANCACGGTATTCCCTGGCAGGTCGTGTACGGNATTAGCAACAACACCCGAGCGTTCTGGTCGCTGTCCAATGCAAGAACNGCGCTTGACTACNAGCCGGAAGATGATTCAGAAATCACCTTCGCCGAAGACATCCACAAGTTTCTGATTGANGCCCCGGGCGGNCGAGTTGGCTAATCGNGNTACGAAACNCTAAACCACACCCCGCTCGCGAAACCCTTCAATCTCTTCAGGTGTAAACCCCAGTTCCGAGAGAACCTCATCGGAATGCTCACCCAAGTGCGGTGGCCTGGATCGAATGCTGGGCCCATCACTATCTGCAATGAATCCTGCTTTTACTACAGTGACAGGTGTGTTANCAGGAAGCGGGGATTCAATAGGCTCAAACACGCCACGATATTCAAACTGAGGGTCATTAACGACGTCTGATACTTCTCTGACCTCCGCGACCGGTACTCCACCGTTTGCCAGGTTTTCTAACCAGAACGTAGTTGAATTTTTTGCGAGCGCTAGCACAACAGAGTTTCGGACCGTGTCATGGTTGTCTACCCNGCTTGTCGTNGTGTTAAATAATGGATCACTCAGTTTCTCTTCCAATCCTATAATTCTAAATAGCTTCTCTACCTGAATCTGGGTAAGCGCAGTGATCTGAATCTGACCATCAGCTGTTGGGAATACATTGGCAGTGGGCTGCTTGGTATGCGACATATTGCCTAACAAACCGATCAGCTTTCCCTCATTTAGNTATCCACTGTATTGACTCGCTTGCAGCACAACCGCCGTATCAATCATTGCNACGTCAATTCGCTGCCCCAAACCGGTTCTTTCTCTTCTATGCAAGGCTGCAGCTATCGCAAAGGCCGTGTTCAGCCCCGTGCCCATATCCACCGGCTGATAACCGGTTCTGGTTGGCCCTGTCGACTCGTGACCTGTTTGGGACATCATGCCTGANGAGGCCTGAATCGCACCATCATAAGCTGCCTCACCTGCCTTGGGTCCGGTTTGACCGTATCCAGTTACAGAACAATAAATAAGATCTGGTTGAATCTCTTTCAGCACCTCGTAACCAAGGCCTCTTCTCTCCATGGTCCCTGCTTTAAAATTCTCGAGCAATACGTCTGCCTCATTGACCAGTTTCTTCACAATCCCAACAGCTTCAGGTGATCTAAGATTTAGAGTGAGGCTGCGCTTGTTAACGTTCATCCCCATAAAGGAAGCCGTCATACCATGACCATCATTNCCATTCACCAATTGGCGTGTAATGTCGCCCACANCTGGTTGNTCTATCTTGATGACTTCTGCGCCGAGTGAAGCTAACTGCATCGCGGCGAAAGGGCCTGCCAACACTTGTGCAAAGTCGATAATCCGAATGCCATCAAAAGCCTGAGGCATGTTTACTCCTTCAAAGTGAACTAGCCCAAGCATAAACNAGCTAGTTNTCTCCTCAAAGTACNAACGGATCTTGAGACATACGNCATTTCCCGTCATGCACTGCTATTATCTCGTTCGATTGCAGTTCTGTTGGAAAATCCTTGCGCCATATCTACTACGGCTACTGGTTGATTCTCGGTGCATTTTTCGCCGAGTTTATCTCTGCAGGCGTACAAAACTATGTCATTGGCCCGTTCATGATTCCAATGACAACGGAACTCGAGTGGACCCGAGCCGAATTTACAATACCTCGAACCATTGGCGGGNTTGTCACAGCAATTACCGGATTTACTATCGGCGCCTATGTCGACAAGTGGGGACCAAAAGGATTCATGCTNGCAGGAACGCTAATCCTGGCCGTTGCACTCTACCTNCTNTCGACCATCACTGAGTTATGGCACTGGGTATTGTTAAACGGTGTGATCCTNACCCTCGGCGCNGCACTGATTGGTAANCTGGTCGTGAATGTAACNCTGATAAAGTNGTTCGTTGATTACCGGGGTCGAGCCGTTGCCTTCGCGGCTATGGGCGTCTCNTTCGCTGGCGTCTTACTAACGCCATTTACCTCGTGGGTGATTGACACCTACANTTGGCGTTTCGCATGGCAGTTGCTCTCATTGATCACCCTGGTTCTGATGTTACCAGCAGCGTTTAGCATGCGACGCGCACCGGAAGACTATGGTCAGCGCCCCGATGGGCGAACCCTTGAAGATGACCAGCAGGGGCTAACGCAAAACGCCATAGATGACTTCAATCAGTCTTTAACGAGACGTGAAGCGTTGACTAGCGCGACTTTCTACTGGCTGGTTCTTACCTTCACGCTCTTCACCATAACAATCCACGTGATGCTGCTTCAGACGGTNCCATTTATGACGGATGCCGGATACGACCGGACCACCGCTGCCTTGATGATCACTNTNATTTCCGTACCCGCCATGCTGGCGAAACCAATCTGGGGTTGGTTAATTGACGGCCTNNGCCAGCCAAGACGCCTCGCCGCATTGAGTGCCACTACAACAGCNTGTGCACTCTTCATTATCGTTTACGCAGCTCACACCGGCATACTCAGTTTGATTGTGTCAGGTTTCTTCCTACTAGGTCTAGGATGGGGAGGCATGATTCCATTACANGAAGTAATTTGGGCGTCTTTTTTTGGCCGACGCTATATGGGCGCAGTCAGAGGTGCGGCCATGCCATTCATGATCGCTCTNGGATCAATCGCGCCAATCGCTACATCCTATTACTACGACATAGTAGGTAATTATGATGGCGCAATCATTACCGTCGGAATCGCAAACCTAGTCAGCGCCATCATGATTCTACTGATTCCGAATAAACGCCGTTCAATCAGCAACTAATAGAACTGTCCCTAAGGTAATCCTCATCGATTTGCGTTTATTTAACGTTACTACCAATAAACTTTGGATATTTTCGTTTATTTCCTAAGGAAGGGAATCGATCATCAAACCCAATTAGCTCTCTCATAAGGTCTGGATTTTCGCAGTCATCCCAAGGTTCATTTTCCATAGTAACCCTCAAATTTTCCTGCGACATGACCATCATGTGACGATAATAAATCGTCGCATTGAGCCTTAACCCAGGAGTCAATTTTGGAAATGCACCGTGCCAAGTCCCACCATGCCAGACAACCAGCGAACCCTTTGGCGCCTCAACGGGCACAGCCAAATGCGCCTCACCATTACCAGATGGCACCTTCATAGATTTGTGTGAACCAGGCACATAACATAAAGCACCTCCTTCCTTACTGTACTCAGTAAGAGTCCACATTCCGTTACAAGCCAGTGAGTTTCTACCCCANGGCATGGCCGAACCATTCTGGTCGCAATGTAAACCTAGNTTTGGACCATAGCCATAATCACCCTGCCACTTGACGAATGCACTACCGCCATTCGATAGTCTGCGGGCTTTCGGAGGCAGTTCTCCCTGCTCCTGCGGCGCNTTATTTCCTTCAGGCCCCACAATATAGTCAATCAGTGCGTTGGCTACTTGGTTCACTGCCANNTCACGAAGACTTCGATCGAGCTTTATTAGTTGTCCAAGTGTTGTCTGAGTCTGTTTCGGCTGATCCTGTTTGACGGCATCTGCTACACCAGGGAAACGGCTTTTTCTTCCCTCACCAAAGTCCAGTTCTCCCATGGGCCCGTCTTTTATAGATATCGGACATCCCCCGGTAACCTCAGTAAAGCGAGCAAGTATTGCATCTATCGCTCGATCAATTTTCTCCATCGAGACACCAGTTTTCTCGGGCGGGACAATGGTCAAGCCATCATTGTCGAGCTCAAAGGCATGCTGTTCCAAATTGAGATCTCTTATCTCATTGGGATGCCATATATTTTGCATCATACTCAATTTCCTTCCTCCCCCTAAACAGGTTGGCATTGGTATTAACTTTGCAGCATACGGAAAATATTCGTTAAATCCAATGTGTCGCCAGGGCTATCTGAAATGCGGCATCAATTGTATCGCGCACTCGCCAAGAAAATCGTAATCATGATTTTTTGCCAGAATTGGATGAGGAAGCACATGGGTGACCGGCAGCCCAATATCCAGGACTAATTGTAGTTGCTCAGCAATTTGTTCCCAATCGCCATAGAAGGCAAAAGCATCTGCTACCGCATCGTCGAGGAAATCCACCAGCGACCCGGAATAAACAGGATCTATGTGATGATGGAAGTCAGGCCAGGCTTTATCGCGTAACAGGTGAACGTCCTCACCGCACCATTCGAACCCAGGCCGGTCGAATAAAAAGGGCGAGTATTCGTAATACCCCGCCGCCATGGATTTCGCCATGAGTTTGGCCTTTCTTGGGTCTGTGGAATAGACGGTGTGAAAAATTAGCCCCAACATGAGGTCATTTGGATTCCTCCCCGCTTCTTTAGCACCTTCGCATACCGCATCCCACGCCATGTTCAAATTATCAGGATGGCGTCCGAGACGGATCCAGACACCGTCCGCAACCCGTCCGGCCATACGCAGCGTTTTGGGGCCCTGGGCCGCAATCCACACAGGGGCGTGGTTGGCGCGGCGTAATTTTGCCGGTCGCATAGCGCCAACCTCTAATTCCTGGCCTGACAAAAGCTGCTTCATCATCATGGTCGCCACTTCCAGTTCCCTTGCTGTTGATGGACGCAGCCCGTTGAATCTCACTGCAGTATCACCGATACCAATGCCCATATGAACTCGACCAGGGGCAAGCGACGCGACTGTTCCGATGGAACCAGCAAGCACCGATGCATGGCGCAACATTGGTGTATCAAGCAACGAGCCGAGATGCATCGTACTTGTCGCTTTTGCCGCAAACGCAAGACTTACATAAGGATCTCTAAGTGACAATGGGTTGCACGGAATGAGCCCCATATCCCAGCCCAGATCCTCAGCACGTGCTGCACTCTCGGCGAATTCCATAACGCCGGTCAGATCCAGACGATTGAACGAAAAATTAATCATGCTGCAATTAAAACATACAAAACTGGGCTAAACGTTAATTCGATGCAATTGAATACGCAGTCCGAGACGGGTTATTCTGGGCTTTCCTGGGGGATAGGAGCACCATGTGAGTGAAAACTTTAAGCTAGCGATTGTAGGTTGTGGCAGACACGCAAGATTCACTCTGGCGCCCTTGTGGAAAGACATACCACAGATAGAACCGGTCGCTGCCTGCGATGAGATACCGGCAAATCTAGCCGACTTTGCAGATGATATCGGTATAGAGAACACCTATTCAGACTTGGCTACGATGTTAGACGAACAAAGACCTGACATCCTTATTGTTGCATCTTGGCCAGCGTCACATCTTCAAAATGTACTCGATGGCATTAACGCTGGGGTCCGCGCGATCTTCTGCGAAAAGCCACTGGCGCTTGATGCCATTCAGGCAGCTAACATGGCTGAAGCAGCTAAGTCAGCGAACGTCCTCTTAATGGAAGGATTCATGTCTCGCTACCATCCCCAGCTACAGGCGGTGAAAGAAAGACTATTGGCGGGCCAAATTGGTGAAGTTCGTTTTATGCGAGGGAGTTTTTCTACAGGCACGGCAAATCCAGCAAACTGGCGTCTGCGAGGTGAGCTTGGTGGTGGGGCACTGATGGATCTCGGTTGT
>PASO01000040.1 GCA_002712135.1 Gammaproteobacteria bacterium | reverse complement strand
AACCAAGGCCACGACAATGACAATACCACTGAGACCGATCAGCCCTGTCTGCAATACGGGTCCCGTCAGCGCAGCACTGCCAAACCGCTCTTGCGTGACCTCGTGAATATCGACGCGATGGTCAGACTCCATCCCTTCTTCGTATCGCGCTACAACCTCATCCTCGCTTAAACCAACGACCCTTGCATAGGACCTCAGGTAACCCTTGATAAAAGCCCGCTTGGGGATCTTGTTAAATAGCCCGTCGTCGATATAGCGAATAAACGAAGGCGTCAGATATAGCTGACTAGCAATATCTTCCTGAGTTAGATTCAGTTGCTCTCTGGCACTAACCAGCATTTCGGATGCGGTTTGAAATGGACACTCTTTAGTGTCCCGGTCACTCATAGGTCATACCTAAGCTTATACTGCGCAAACTCCTGATCATCTAGCTATCCTCGTACAATTTTTTGGTAATGAGCCTGACGTTGGGTCTTATCTTCGACGTTTCCAACCAATTGTCCACAGGCTGCATCAATATCCTCACCTCGGGTGGTGCGCACCATAGTCGAGAATCCTGCAGCGATGAGTCTATCCTGAAACGCACGCACCGCAATTGCACTTGGTCTACGGTAGTCCGAGTGCCGAAACGGATTAAACGGTATAAGATTGATTTTACACGGAAATCCCTGCAGTAGGGTCGCTAGTTCCATCGCATGTTCCGGCTGATCGTTGACGTCCTTAAGCAAGGTGTATTCGATGGTTACTGTACGCTTATCACCGAGACTGTCCGCATATTGCTGGCACGCCTCAAGCAGCTCTGCAATAGGATACTTTCGATTGATTGGCACTAGATTACTGCGAATCGCATCATTTGGCGCATGCAAGGAAATAGCCAGCGACGCATCAGAATGTTCAGCTAGCCTGCGAATACCTGGCACAACGCCAGCAGTAGAGATTGTCACCTTACGTTTCGAAATACCGTAACCAAGATCATCCATCATGAGTTCGATGGCTGGCAGCACCGCATCCATATTGAGAAGCGGCTCTCCCATGCCCATAAACACAACATTGGTTACCACTCGAGTCCGGTCCGGGTACTTGCTGGTTAGCATCTGCACCGCAACACGCAGCTGACCGATAATCTCGCCCGCAGTAAGATTGCTGTTGAAGCCCTGCTTTCCGGTACTACAAAAACTGCAGTCCAATGCACAACCCACCTGAGAAGAAACGCACAATGTACCGCGTCCATCCTCCGGGATAAAAACCATTTCGATGGCACTGCCAGACCTCGCCTTCAGCACCCACTTATGAGTGCCATCATTTGAATGTTTTTCATGCAACACTTCCGGCTCGTGGATTTCCGCGAATTCCGTAAAGTAAGCGCGCAATGCCTTGCTGATATCCGTCATCTCGTCAAAACTAGATACAAACCGATGATGTAACCACTTAAGAACTTGCTCGGCGCGATAGGGTTTCTCACCCAGCTCTTCGAGCAATGCTGCAAGTTCAGACCTGGTATAACCCAGCAGATCGAGTTTCGGTGTTTCGGTCATCTGCTGCAGATTTGATTCCCACTAAAGAAATAGTCGATTTCGCGAGTCGCCGATGTTGGCGAATCGGAACCGTGAACTGCGTTAGCATCAATGGATTCGGCAAAATCAGCGCGGATGGTACCCGGATCTGCTTCCTTAGGATTGGTTGCGCCCATCAGTTCACGATTTAGAGCAATGGCGTTCTCACCCTCGAGCACCTGCAAAACAACAGGACCTGAGGTCATAAAGGTGACTAGATCGGCAAAAAACGGCTTGCCGTCATGCTCCGCGTAAAAGCCTTTGGCTCTGTCTTCCGACAGGTGCTCCATTTGCATTGCAACCACCTGCAAGCCCGCTTTTTCAAAGCGCGCTACGATATCACCTATCGCGTTCTTACCGACTGCGTCAGGCTTAATAATGGAAAGTGTTCTTTCCTGTGCCATTTGACTCCTCCAACTGGGATAATTAAGGACGCTATTATAGGGGGGCGGGGCCAGTTTTGAAATTCGGACACCCAACCTTCCCGCGTCCGGAGTAGCGAGGATTTCGGGTACACACTCGCTCCAGCCTCACCACGACCCTCCCGACTACCTTTGCCTCCTCCGCGAGTCTATAGTCTCACTCCCCCAGGCCGACGTAAGCCTTCGCAAGCAAGCACCCACTTAAGCTTTAGCTGTAATCTTCAATTCGAAATCGAGGAAGGTATCGGATATGTATTTCGAAGCACGTTTTCGGCATGGACGCCAAAGTATAAGAGCGTAGGAATGTTTTTGCAGCAGTGAGTAAAAATATATACCCGATACTTTCCGGAAGAGTACATACCCTGAAGCCTTCGTTCAGCCTACATTCCAGCTAGTCCTCTAAGAGAGCCTCGCGCATAGCCTCTTGTTGCTTTTCATCAACGCCAATCATGCGCAGGTACTAGAGCACGCCACCGTGTTCCTGTTCCATACCCTCGAGAAAAACCGTCATCGCATCTTCCGGCACACCATGTCCCATAGCAGACGCCGAGCCCGTTGAGAGTCCCTTGCTCTCCAGGAATTCAATATGACGCGGTTGATCACGGTTGGTGAGCAAGAAATCTTCTTCAATCAGCGCTCGTTCAACCCCAAGGATAGTCAGCAGGAAGGCTGTTGTCACACCAGTACGGTCTTTGCCNGCTGTGCAGTGCACCAGCAGTGGATGGTGCTCTGCGTCNGCCAATATANCGAATACGTTCTGCCAGGGAGTCGGATCAAAATCCAGGTAACGCAAGTANCGCTCGCCGGATATACCATGGCCCGCTNTCTTGTCCANTATCGCTGATCCACCTGGCGGAATCACCGAATGCCATTCGTANCGCGTCCCTAAGGCCTCGAGTGGCCCGCGACCTTGGTCCTCGAGTTCATCCGGTCTTCTTAGGTCGATCTGCGTGCGAATGCCTAGTTCCGCAAAGCGGTCAAGATCAGCAAGCGTCATACGGTCCTGCCGTCCCGCACGAAAATATCGGCCCCAACGAATTTTTCGACCATCCTTGGTGGGATAGCCACCAATGTCACGAAAGTTAAAACATCCCTCAAAAGGATGGTGGCGTTTTTCAAAATCTATCAAGGTCTGCTCCAAGCCGGGTTCGAAATATCTAATGCTAGCAACATTCCTACAAGAGTTTAATCAATCTCCGATTAGTGTCTGTTTAATTGACTGCCAATATCATTGTGTTTGGTAACAAACTCACACAATTCAACCAGAAGTGCAGAAAAATGAATCAAACATCGACTTTAAGAGAACTAACCGATAATAAAATATCCTAGGTTTCCAGCAGCGTGCTGCCCGTCTTTGAGACAGTAGGGTCGTTTGCTATACACCACACGGTAAGCTCGATTGGGCAGTATTTCCGATCACGTTCATTCAGCGTACAAAGGTACATAATGGTTCTCTATGGCAGGAAAAACAGGTAACGATTCGCGCTTCCTAAACGATGCTGCATGGCTGGGGATGAGTGCAACTTGTTTTCCGGTAGCGTTTACTGGATGAATACCAATCCGTATTTTCGAAATACCTACCGCTCAAACATTATGGTGATTAATCCAGCTCATCTAGCCAGGCCATCTGGATGGCCTCTAGTATACGTTCACCGCAGCGATCCGGGTCGTCATCGAATTCAGGTAGTGCCATCACCCACTGCTTCAAATCGGTGAAACGAATCGTCATGGGATCAACATCCGGATGAGTTTCACTCAGCTCAATGGTAATGTCGATGGTGTCCGTCCATTTCATGGTGATTTCCTCCTTATCGCCTGCTAGTTATTTTCCGATACCTGGTTAATGGTATAGCGCGGAATCTCTACCACCAGATCTTCATCGCCAACCACCACTTGGCAACTGAGTCGGGACTCAGGTTCCAATCCCCAAGCCTTATCCAGCAAATCGTCCTCTGTTTCATCAGAGTCTTCCAGCGAATCAAAACCTTCGCGTAAAATCACATGACAAGTAGTACAGGCGCAGGCCATCTCGCAGGCGTGCTCTATATCGATGCCATTTTCGAGAGCAGCTTCAATCAGTTTGTCACCGATCTCGGCTTCAATCACAGCGCCTTCAGGACATCGCTCTTCGTGGGGCAAAAAAATAATCTGTGGCATTAGTTGGACTCTTCCAGCTCATCAAGTTTATGTCCTGCAAACGCCTTACGGACTGCGGCATCCATACGCAAAGCAGCAAAATCTTCGCTGGCTTTTCCCAGCATCTCAACACCTTGATTAATGGCCTCAGCGTCGGTACTTTCGCTTACTTCCTGCAGGTTACTGATAGCCTGCTGTAGCAAATCAATGTCAAAGGGTTGCAACAATCGCTCTCCGTCCTCGGCAATCGCATTCTGCAAAGCCTCTATCATCCTGGTTGCTTCCACCCGAACCTCGGTCAAAGACCTTGCCACAATATCGTCTTTCGCGTGATCGAAGGACGCTTTAAGCATATCGGTTATTTCCGCTTCACTAAGGCCGTACGAAGGTTTCACCTCGACGCTGGCGTTCACACCGGTCGTAACTTCGGCTGCCGTTACCGATAACAGCCCGTCCGCATCTACCTGGAAATTAACCTCGATGCGCGCTGCCCCTGCCACCATGGGCGGGATACCTCTTAGCTCGAAACGCGCAAGAGACCGACAGTCTGATACCAGTTCCCTTTCTCCCTGCACCACATGGATCAACATGGCTGTCTGACCATCTTTGTAGGTCGTGAACTCCTGTGATCGCGCAATGGGAATCGCCGTATTGCGCTGAATAACTTTCTCGGCAAGTCCACCAACAGTTTCAAGACCAAGAGACAGTGGCAGTACATCCAGCAACAGCATTTCATCTTCCGGTTTATTGCCCACCAGAATATTAGCCTGCACCGCGGCACCAATCGCGACGACCCGTTCTGGGTCGATATTAGAAAGGGGTTCAATACCAAAAAACTCGGCTACTGCCTGGCGTACTGCCGGCACCCGAGTTGATCCCCCTACCAGGACAACATTATTAACGTTTTCTTTCCCAACACCGTCTCCTGCATCACGCAGGGAACGAGCACACGCCTTTATAGACTCCTCGATGAGATCAGCGATCAGCTCGTTCATCTCAAGGCGAGTCAGCTGCCCCCTAAATTGAAGGCCGTCGACTGACACAATCGCTTGTGCGCTTTCCGCATCACTCAAGGCTTCCTTGATAGCACGTGCCTGCATCATTAGAGCTCGCTGCTGACGAGGATTCACTTCATCTTTGTATCCCGACTCATTAATGATCCATTCAGCAATACGGCGATCAAAATCATCACCACCAAGCGCCGAATCTCCGCCCGTCGCCACAACCTCGAACACACCCTTGTATAATCGAAGCAGCGAAATATCAAAAGTGCCGCCACCCAGATCGTAAACTGCCACCAAGCCCTCATGGCCGGTATCAAGCCCATAGGCCACAGCCGCTGCCGTAGGCTCATTTAATAATCGCAACACCTGAAGCCCAGCTATACGCGCTGCATCTCGNGTTGCCTGACGCTGGGCATCATCAAAGTGTGCCGGAACCGTAATCACGACACCATCCAGCTCGCCAGCCAGGGTCTTGCTACAACGTTCCACTAGTGCTTTTAGTATTTCNGCAGATACCTCAACGGGACTTACCTTGCCCGCGTTGGTCTTAATTTTCACCATGCCTCCATCGGTTGCCACAAACTCATAGAGCAGTCGCTCACCCAGACCTTTGATGTCTTCAACACCACGCCCCATCATGCGTTTAACAGAAACAATGGTATTAAGGGGATCTTCTTTTGCAGCTTCCACAGCACCCGAACCGACCACAGTGCCACCTTCAGTAAAACGCACGACAGATGGCAAAAGATACTCGCCCATTTCATCTGGCAGCGTCTCAGTAACACTACCGCGCACACTAGCAATCAGCGAATTGGTTGTACCAAGATCAATACCCGCAGCTCGCTTACGCTGATGCGGGTCTTGTGCCTGCCCCGGTTCTGTAATCTGTAACAATGCCATCAGTAATCCAGTAACTTTTCTTCAAGCTTATCCGCGTTGTCGCGGAGCTTACCCAGAAACTGCAACTTATAAACCGCTATCTCTGCGGCCGGCATGTCGTCCGGATAAGCAGACGCAAACTCGGAACGATACTCATCGAGGTGCTGATCCACTTCTTTCCTGAAGGCCTCAAGTTTGGAAAGGGAACCGTCACCCTTACCAATTTCGTCAAGCTCTTCACGCAGTTCGATCTGCGCCATCAGAAAGTCCGGCGCAAGCTGGGGATTTTCTTCAATGTGCAGTTCATTTAATTCTAAAAGGTAGATGGCTCTTGCAAGATCTGAGCGTAAGGTGTCGTAAGCTGAATTGATCTGGGTTGCCCACTGCAGGGACAAACGCTTTTCATATTCAGTTGCAATAACAAATTTATCAGGGTGCACGCCAGACTGCAGTTGACGATAACGAGATGCAAGATCTTCTAGATCTAGATCGAACGCAACTGGCAGCTGAAATATCTCGAAAAAGTTCTGATTAAAGTCCACATCAATCGGTTATACGGTAAACGATTCGCCGCACCCGCACTGGCNAGACTCATTAGGGTTTTTGAATTCAAAGCCTTCGTTAAGGCCCTGTTTGACGTAGTCCATCTCGGTACCATCAATATACACGAGGCTCTTCGGGTCAACATACACTTCAATGCCGTTGCAGTCGAATTTAAGATCTTCTGACTGAGGTTCATCCACCGGCTCAAGGACATACATTAATCCCGAACACCCGGTGGTTTTTACCGCAAGGCGTATACCTACGCCCTTACCGCGATCTTCGAGATAACTCGATACGTGATTTACTGCATTTTCTGTAAGACTTACGCCCATATTCTCTCTACCTGTTACTACTCACCTGGGACTGACTACTCAGTCCTGACCACTGGCTCCGGCTTCAACTTCACCATGCTTGTGCCGATAATCATCGATCGCCGCCTTGATCGCATCTTCCGCCAGCACACTGCAATGGATTTTAACGGGTGGCAGCGCCAGCTCTTCAGCGATCTGTGTATTTTTGATGACTCCTGCCTCATCCAGGGTTCGTCCCTTCACCCACTCGGTAAGTAGCGAGCTTGAAGCAATGGCAGAACCACAACCGTAAGTTTTGAATTTGGCATCTTTAATTACACCATCATCACCCACCTTGATCTGCAGGCGCATCACATCCCCGCAGGCTGGCGCACCAACCATACCGGTCCCCACATCTTCACTATCCGAGTCCATCTTGCCGACGTTCCTCGGATTTTCGTAGTGATCCAATACTTTATCGCTGTATGGCATTTTGCTCTCCTTTAACCCCGCTTATGCTGAGGGCTCTCCGTTAATGGCCTTAGTGCTCCGCCCATTCAATCTTATCCATGTCAACACCGTCTTTATACATATCCCAAAGTGGTGACAGTTCACGCAGTTTTTCTACCGCGTTTCTTACCTGAGAAATCGCTTCATCAACATCTTCCTCGCTGGTAAAACGACCTATTGAGAAACGTAGTGAGCTGTGAGCCAGTTCATCGTTCATACCTAGTGCCCGCAACACATAGGAAGGCTCTAGGCTTGCAGACGTACAGGCTGAACCGGAAGACACCGCCAGCTGCGGTAGCGACATAATGAGCGACTCGCCTTCCACAAAGTTGAAACTGACATTGATGATGCCTGGCACGTGACTATCGAGATCACCATTGGCATAGACTTCTTCCATATCTTTCAGGCCATTCCACAATCGCTGCCGATACGAAAAAATACGTTCGCTTTCCTCAGCCATTTCCTGCTTGGCAATCCGAAAAGCCTCCCCCATACCGACGATCTGATGTGTTGCCAGCGTACCAGAACGCATACCACGTTCATGGCCCCCGCCATGTGTTTGCGCTTCGAGTCTTACCCGCGGCTTACGGCGAACATACAGAGCACCCACGCCTTTGGGGCCATAAATCTTGTGCGCCGAGAATGACATGAGATCGACCTTCATCGTCTCCAGATCAATTTCGATCTTACCGGCACTCTGCGCCGCATCGACGTGAAATAACACCTTTTTGGCCCGAGTAACTTCTCCGATAGCAGCAATATCGTTTATCACACCAATTTCATTGTTCACATGCATGATGGAAACCAGTAACGTGTCTTCCCGAATCGCCTTAGTGACACTTTCCGGTGTAATCAGTCCATCTTCGCCTGGATCAAGATAGGTAACTTCATAGCCTTCACGCTCCAGATGTCGACAGGAATCAAGCACGGCTTTGTGCTCAATCTTGGAGGTAACAATGTGATTACCCTTTTTATTATAGAAATGGGCAACGCCCTTAAGCGCGAGGTTGTTTGACTCTGTCGCACCAGACGTCCAAACAATTTCTCGTGGATCGGCATTCACCATATCGGCCACCTGACGCCGGGCAAGTTCAACTGCCTCGTCTGCTTCCCAGCCAAACTTGTGCGAACGACTGGCCGGATTTCCAAACTTACCCTCCGCTAGCAGGCACTCGCTCATCTTCTGGGCGACACGCGGATCAACAGGTGTGGTCGCCGCATAATCAAAATATATTGGTTGCTTCATTTACTTCTCCGCGCCTCTTGCGCTTTCTGCCTCATTCAAACTAACTCTTCGGCTGGCAAACGCAGCGGGTTTTCAACCAACGCGTCCTGACGTGCCGCAATCATCTGCACCTCACGCTTCTCAATAATACTAGCGAGATTAATCTTGCTTAAAAAATGATGGATCTCGTCGGAAAGATCGGCCCACAGATCATGGGTTAGGCAGGTCTCGCCATGCTGACAGTCCGCACGACCGGAACATCGTGTTGCATCCACGTTTTCGTCGACAGAATCGACTATAGACGCTACGGAAATGGCTTCCGGCTGATGATTCAAATTATAGCCGCCACCGGGGCCACGCACACTTGCCACCAAATCACGGCGTCGTAGCTTGGAAAAAAGCTGCTCCAAATAAGGAAGGCTAATACCCTGACGCTGTGAGATATCAGCGAGACTGATCGGGCCTTCATTCTGGTGCACGGCAAGGTCCAACATTGCNGTCACTGCGTATCTGCCTTTAGCTGTAAGTCTCATTGTTTTTCCTCTAACTAGCCTGGCTACACTCCGCGCTTTACCTACATAAAGCGTTAAATCCAGAGTGACCTCAGTATGCAATACCTGACTAATCCAATCAACTATATACCTTACTATTTTAGTCAAGTACTTTACGATAGCAAGGCGCTTTTAGATTGATTGGTTATTAGTTAATTGCGCCTATGGCCTAATTATCAAGCCTGTTTATCGAGGACAAAATACCCCTGAGGATGCTAATTTCCATCTGATCCGGCCGAATACGATTAAATAGACGCCGAAGCCGGGTCATTAGCTGCCGCGGGTTATCCGGATCATGAAAACCTACCTGTATCAGCGTTTCTTCTAGGTGCTCGTATAAACGCTCCATGTCAGCGGAGCTGGCATAGTCCATATCCCAGCTTTGTTCCGGCGCGCCTGCTAGTTTCGCCTGCAACACCTCATAACAGATTACCTGCACAGCCATGGCCAGATTCAGCGAACTATAGGCTTCTCCGGTTGGGATATTCACGTGAAAATGACACTGCTGCAGTTCCTGGTTGGAAAGACCCCGATCTTCTCGACCAAACAAAATCGCTACCTCATGTCCCTCACCGGACTCTGCCACCACTTTTTCGCCGCAGCCTTTAGGGTCCAGCATGGGCCAGGGAATACGACGACCTCTTGCGGAGGTACCGATTACCAGCTGACAATCAACGATGGCCTCCTCGACGCTATCTACCACTTTCGCTTCATTTACAACATCCAGCGCAGAGACAGCACGAAATAATGCCTGCTCATCGGGGAATCTCTGTGGACTCACCAAAACGAGATTAGTAATCGCCATATTTTTCATAGCACGGGCAGACGCACCTATATTGCCAGGGTGAGAGGTTTCAACCAGAACAATACGAACATTAGGGAAAATCACAACGACAAAACTAACCGCACGCCTTCGTCGACGTCATTCATTTTACTTTGAGAAACTCTGCCGACTTTTTCATTAAGAAATGACTTATCCAAAGTAACAATTTGGGAGATGTTGACTACAGACTCTCTATCAAGTCCGACGCTTCTCTTCGACAGCGGAACATTACCAGGGGCCGCTGAAAGCCTCATATTAGAAGTTATTGCCGCAACAACTATCGTCCTGATCCTACTCTTGTTGAACTCGTCAACCTGTAGAATTAATACTGGCCTTCCAAGCCCTAGCTCAGATCCAGCAGGGTCAGGGAGATTCGCCCACCAAACTTCTCCACGCTTCATTACCAGTCTTTTGTTCCAAAGGACTGGGTTTGCATCGTTACAAGCGCAATATCCAAAATTAATTCCTGATCTCCATAAACTGCATCGAGTCTCTCAGAAACTCGATCTGTTTTATGAGCATCAACATACTCTCTCACTGCAGTGGAGTACAGCTGACTGCGCGAAACGCCGAGGCGTTTCGCCATCTTCTCGGCGAGAACAAAAACCTTATCTGGAATTGAAATGGCAGTTTTCATAGCAACAGTATAATCATGGTTATACCAAAGACTCAAACCGTTTCAGCGCAGGTTCATACATAAGCCATGATATGATCGCGGCCCTCTGAATCAAGAAAGGTGAGTTAACGATATGGAACCGATGGCAACGATCGCATTGCGAGCAGCACGCAACGCCAGTACCCATATCGCCCGCAGCTTTGACCGCCCTGATCTTGTGAAGATATCCGAGAAAGGTCACAACGATTTCGTTACTAACGTCGACAAGGAGTCAGAGTACATCATCGTTGAAGCGCTTAAAGCGGCTTACCCTGATCACACTATTACCGGCGAGGAGTCTTACAACGATCATGTTACCGAGGATGCCGAGTATGAATGGATTATTGACCCGATCGACGGCACCCTTAACTTCCTGCGCCAGGTACCCCATTTTTGTATATCAATCGCGTGCCACAAAAACGGTAAGCTCCAACATGGCGTGATCGTTGANCCCATGCGAAACGAAGAATTCGTGGCCAGTCGCGGCCAGGGATGCCAGCTTAACGGACANAGCGTTCGGGTAAGCGCAAAAGAAGACTTGGACGGGGCGCTGATCAGCACCGGTGGCCCNTTTAAAAGTTTGAGGGAGCGGCAAGGCACGTTTTACGGGCACATGATTAACGAATACACCAAGGTCCGCAATTTGGGCAGTGCCTGCCTTGACCTCGCCTACGTTGCTGCTGGTCGGCTTGATGGGCTCTGGCTACACAATCTCAAACCCTGGGATATGGCAGCAGGCGTATTGATGATCACGGAATCAGGTGGTCTCATCGGTGACTTTGATGGCAGCGCCAACTTTATGAAAACAGGCAACGTCGTTGCCGGCAATCCGAAGTGCTTCAAGCTCCTCGCACCGCTCGTAAAGCGTCATTTAGTCGATGAGGATTAAGNCCACGCTGAGGGTGGACNGCGCTTTGGCTTGGGCTCGAAGGGGACAGGTAAACCTTCNGAGTTCATTTTCAAAATCTATGTCAAAGCAGAGCGCACATGGAAGTACTTGAAGCGTTACGAAAAAAGCTTACCCCTCTNCAAGACGAAACCGGTTTAAAAGTTTTGTGGCACATCCTCATCAACCCCCTCCTTCACCGGCACAGCCAGATCATCCTTGGTGATTTTCAGCAACATCAATATGTTGGCTGCAATGTAGATCGAAGAGTAGGTACCAATGAGCACACCAATAATCAGCCCAATGGCAAAGCCACGAATCAGTTCTCCACCCAGGATGAGAAGCGCAAACAGCACCAGCAAAGTGGTAAATGATGTGACCAACGTNCGACCCAGAGTCTGATTGAGAGAGGTATTAATAATATCTTCAGGATTACCCCGACGAATCTTCCTGAAGTTTTCCCGAATCCTGTCTGACACCACGATAGTATCGTTAAGCGAGTAACCAATGACGGCGAGCAGCGCCGCTAATACTGTTAAATCGAAGTTCCAACGCACGATCGAAAATATGCCNAGCGTGATCGTCACATCGTGGAACAACGCTACGACAGCACCAACGGCGAATTTGTACTGGAAGCGAAATGCCACATAAATTAGCACCATACCGAGCGCTGCCAGCAGGCCCATACCACCCTGGTTAGTTAGTTCCTCGCCCACCGCAGGACCGACGAACTCGGAACGGCGCAGCGTTACTCCGGAATCTGAAACCTTCTGCAGTGAAGCAATTATCCTATCGCCTAGCCTTGCGTTCTCTCTTGGTGATAATTCCTTCTGCGGTGGCATACGCACCAGAATGTCCTGATCGGAACCAAAATACTGCACCACGTGCCCATCGTAACCAGCAGCATCAAGCTGAGCACGAATACGCTCCGGGTCGGCCGGCACCTCGTAAGCAACCTCGACCAGAGAGCCTCCGGTAAAGTCGAGACCCCACTCCANCTGAAAGACCAATAGCGAAACAANAGAAAGAGCCACCACACCAGCAGAGATACCTCCCGCGATTTTTCGGTAACGCATGAAATTAAAGTTGAAGTTAGAGATATCCATCAGCCTTTCATCAAATTAGCAGCTTCTGCAAGTTGCGTCCGCCATACATGAAATTTACCAACGCGCGGGTACCCATAATTGCGGTAAACATAGAGGTCAAAATACCGATAGACAAAGTGATCGCAAACCCTTTTACCGGGCCNGTGCCGATGCTGTAAAGAATCACCGCAACAATTAACGTCGTGATGTTTGCATCCATAATGGTCACAAAGGCACGCTCGAACCCGGCGTTGATCGCAGCCTGGGGTGACATGTTNTTTTTCAACTCCTCACGTATTCGAGAAAAGATAAGCACATTTGCATCCACCGCCATACCGACGGTCAGCACTATACCGGCAATACCCGGNAGGGTGAGCGTTGCACCCAGTGACGACATGACCGCCACCAGC
Organism: Gammaproteobacteria bacterium; assembly: GCA_002712135.1. Lineage (GTDB taxonomy): Bacteria > Pseudomonadota > Gammaproteobacteria > Pseudomonadales > Azotimanducaceae > UBA7455. The sequence goes on along the minus strand of PASO01000040.1, from coordinate 92,696 downwards.
AGTACAAGATTCGTCGCGAGAGCGATATTCGCCGCCAGCCCAAACACCCGGTAATAGGCCAACATAAAGATAAGCACCAACCCCAAACCGACACTTACCGAAATAGCACCCAACTCAATATTCTCTGCACCCAACGAGGCACCTACGGTGCGCTCCTCTGCGATAAACATATCTGCTGCAAGGGCACCTGCNCGTAACAGCAAGGCCAGCTCCCGTGCCTCACCTGCATCAAGTCCGGTAATTCTGAACTTCACNCCAAGTGCCGCCTGCACCGTTGCGAGGCTAATCAACTTCTTTTCTATATAAGGCACCTGAGTGCGTATCTCGACTCCGTCGACTATCTCGTATTTATCACGCGTCTTNGTTTCAATAAAGATCACCGCCATACGCCGACCAATGCTGTGTCGCGTGGCGCGATGCATCAGCTCGCCACCATCGCTATCAAGGGTGATATTTACCTGCGGCAGACCGGAATCAGGATCAAAACCGACCTGGGCATCAAACACCCGATCACCTCTTAAGATAATGTCTTTTTCTACCGCGGCGGTTCGCCCTTCATATTCATAGGTAATGGTATTACTGCGTGGTGCGTTCGGCAGTGCTTCCATACGAAACTCCAAGGTTGCGACCTTTCCCAGGATCTTTTTCGCTTCCGCCGTATCCTGCACGCCCGGCAGATCAACCACGATACGATTACGGCCCATCCGCTGCACTAACGGTTCGGCCACACCCAGCTCGTTCACCCGATTACGTATGGTCTGCAGGTTCTGGGACACGGCAAAGTCTTCCATCTCTCTTATCGAGACATCGGTCACCGTAAGCTGNACGAAGGCTGAACCACCGTCTTCACCGGCAATAATGTCAAACTCGCGATAGCTGTCGCTGATCTTGGATTTCGCCCGATCGCGCAGATCCTCATTGGCAAATATAAACTTCAGNACACCTTCGGCGGGCTTNTCTACCCGCGAATAACGAATNCGATCAGANCGATCGCGCAACATACGCTTAATTTCAGCTTCCATACCGCCAACGCGATCTTCAATAGCCTTTACGGTATCCACCTCCATTAGAAAGTGCACACCACCACGNAGATCAAGACCGTACTTCATGGGTTCCGCNCCAATGGATCGCAGCCACTCNGGCGTTGTCGGCGCTGCGTTNANCGCAACGATATGAGGTTCCGACATTTCATGCAGCGCACGCTGNGCAATATCTTTGGCTCGCAGCTGCGTTTCATCTTCGTAGAAACGAAACAGCGCNTTTTCATCTTCTATAACACCAGAACCGAAATACTCAATGCCCTGTTCATCAAACGCCTTACTGACCGCATCCAGCGCTTCAACCTGAACCGCGGCACCTGCCTGTTCCCGGGAAACCTGCACGGCAAAGTCCGGCGGAAAAANATTGGGAAGCGCGTAGATGAATCCCCAGGCAACCACTGAGGCAATCAGTAAGTTCTTCCAGAGAGGGTAGCGATTAATCAACAAGGTTTCCTAAATGACTCAGATGGACTTGATGGTGCCTTTGGGCAAGGCTGCGGAAACCGCGCCTTTCTGCAACTTAAGTTGCACATTGTTTGCAACTTCAAACACAAGGTATTGATCCTCGACCTTAATAATCTTGCCGATCAGCCCGCCATTGGTCACGATCTCGTCACCCTTACCCAGACTCGCCACCAATTCCCGATGCTCCTTGGCACGCTTGCTTTGCGGACGCCAGATAATGAAGTAAAAAACCANGATAAANGCCACGATGATAAAGAGATCAAGGCCTGGCACCCCTCCCGGCATTGGCCCTTCGTCCGCCAGAGCCGACGGTATAAAGAAATCGATCATTCCCACTCCATATTAGTTGGTCGGCGCGTATTGTCCCTGAATCGCCTTGCAGACTCTAGCTAAATATCCGGCTGACTCCCCCAACCCTGATAGATCGAATCTATATGGTCATTGAGCGACCCTTTTTCAATGGATGCGCGCAAACCCGCCATNAAATCGAGGTAATANTGTAGGTTGTGGATAGTATTGAGNTCNGCACCCAATATCTCTCGACATTTATCCAGATGATGCAGATACGCCCGAGAAAAATTACTACACGTATAGCAGTCACAGTGAGGATCAAGCGGACCGGTATCCGTCATATAGGCAGCATTACGAATCTTGATAACGCCTTCAGAGGTAAAGAGATGCCCGTTCCTCGCATTTCTGGTCGGCATCACACAGTCCATCATATCAATACCGCGACGCACACATTCGACCAGATCACCCGGCGTACCTACGCCCATCAGATATCGTGGCTTTTCCGCTGGCAGCATGGGCTCCATATAAGACACCACCTGCATCATCTCATCCTTCGGTTCTCCTACAGATAATCCGCCAATGGCGTAGCCGTCAAAACCAATATCCAATAGCCCAGCCAACGATNCCTCNCGCACCGACGGATATACCCCGCCCTGCACGATTCCAAATAACGAATTACNGGTNGCTTCAAAAGTCGCTTTCGAACGAGCAGCCCAACGCAGCGATAACTCCATCGATTCCCGTACCGCTTTTTCATCCGCTGGATAAGGGGTACACTCATCAAACACCATTGCGATATCTGAGTTCAGCCCCTGCTGAATCTCCATGGAAATTTCCGGTGACAGAAAGACCTCATCACCATTAATCGGCGACCTAAAGGTCACTCCCTTTTCATCAATCTTTCGAAGATCCCCGAGGGAAAAAACCTGAAAGCCNCCAGAGTCAGTGAGGATCGGCGCATCCCAGCCCATAAAGCTATGCAAACCTCCATGACTCTTTATGACGTCTACCCCAGGCCTTAACATGAGATGGAAAGTGTTACTCAGCAAAATCTGCACGCCGACATCATTAAGCGATGCAGGTAACATACCTTTCACCGACCCATAGGTGCCACANGGCATAAAGATGGGTGTTTTCACTTTCCCATGGGNTAATGACAGCGTGCCGGCNCGCGCCNTACCATCGGTGTGGGTAACCTCAAACTCCATTCGATTTATCGCGTGATGATCATCGAATCACCATAACTGAAAAAGCGATAGCTTTCCGCAATGGCAACCCGATAGGCCTCTTTGATAATTTCCCTGCCAGCAAAGGCACTCACGAGCATCATCAAGGTCGAGCCCGGCAGATGAAAGTTGGTAATAAGCGCATCGACGCTCTGAAACTCGTAGCCAGGATAGATAAAGATATCGGTCTCGCCCTTGTAAGGCGAAAGACCCTTTCCTTCATTTAAAGAGCCAGATGCCGTTTCCAGCGACCGCACCGACGTCGTCCCCACAGCCACGGCACGACCGCCACTCGATCGACAGGCACTTACCGCATCACACACATCTCGGCCTACTTCCAGATACTCCAGATGCATCTTGTGGTCTTCGACGTTATCGACCCGCACCGGCTGAAACGTGCCCGCNCCCACATGCAGGGTCAGTTCTGCACGCCCAATGCCGCGTTCAGAAAGTACCTGCATGAGCGCATCATCAAAATGCAGNCCCGCCGTCGGCGCTGCTACCGCGCCCGCCTTAGAGGCATAGATCGTTTGATACCGATCTTGATCATCATCCTCATCATCACGGTCTATATAAGGAGGAAGAGGTACATGACCGAAACGTTCGGCAATCTCCATCACCCCCAGCNCTGGAAACATCACCGAATAGAAACTCTGGTCTTTGGAGATGATTTTCAAAGTGACATCACTTAAGCCATTACCATCACGTAACGTAATCTCGGAACCCGCCTTAGGCGACTTACTGCTGCGGATCTGCACTAGGGCACGCTTCGCATCGATAAGTCGTTCGAGAAAAATCTCTACCTGACCGCCGGTATCCTTTTGGCCATACATGCGCGCAGGAATAACTTTCGTGTTGTTAAATACCAGAAGATCCGGCGAACACAAAAGCTGCGGCAAATCATAAAAGTGATAGTGATAAATATCGCCACTGGCCACATCTAGGTGCAGCAGGCGAGACGCAGAGCGNACCTCACTGGGATATTTAGCAATGAGGTGCTCGGGCAGCTCAAACTCGAAGTCGCTTACCCGCATAATGAAGAAAGGTTTGACAGCCAGTTGAANATGCCGCACCTANGAAATAGAGACAGGACTNTCTTTGCCGAGCAACAGCCCCATANAATAGTTAGTCCAACGTNCCTCACCTTCAAGCCAATAAAGCGTGAACTAAAGATCCAGACACAACGCCAGCACTGCGATGAGAAGCAGCTCCATATAAGTCTCCACATGCATACCCACTTCCGACAAATCAACCGTGGTACATGACATAGACGTATCATTCAATTCCGGTTTATTGATGCAGTTAATGACATAAAACAGCACACTTTATTNCTGTTCAATTTTACCCAAGCGCATATTCGTCCCCTGAAAATGCTACGAATATATACATTTTATCAGCTCCCAACAGTAAAACCCCACCGACATGAAAACGTTAGCATAGAACCTGAAAAACCACCCAAACCCCGATTAAAGAGCACAAAACACGAGTTAAAACGCCCGTTTCAACACCATATATGACTTGATATACTCGCCCCCTCACGTGCCGGGGTGGCGGAACTGGTAGACGCGCCGGATTCAAAATCCGGTTCCTTCACGGGAGTGTCGGTTCGAGCCCGACCCTCGGTACCANNTGNACAAAGAACCTTATTNAGATAGTNAGANNTCGCCNCTGAGTCTCTTCCATTCGAGTTTTTNAAATNNANTCGGCTTNAGAACNTCGCGGCCATTCCACCAAATTGANCTTTCAGATGACTTTTTCAAAACCTTCGAAGACTGGGTGACCCAAGTATATATCACTATGGTCGCCAGCATTTTTNTGNGCAAGCCTGAATGCTTCTGATTTAGTCCAATTCGTAAAATGCTCTTGTGATTTCCAAATTGTATGGGAAGCATACAATGTGTAATGTTCCTCGCTATTCCCTCGGATCAAACTAAAAGTCTCAAAGCCATCTACCTCTTCGAGGTGTGTATCTCTTTCCCTCCAGATTTTCTCAAAATCGGCCTCTCGACCTTTAACTATTTTGAATCTATTCATTGCTAAATACATATTAATCTCTGCTTATATTGCCAACCATATCGATTAAGCTTCCTAAAGAACTCAAAAAGAGGCTTATTGAATATTTGTTCCCTCAAGGTCAGATTCTGCATCTATTCTTTTCGCTCTTTTCATGCCTTCATCAGTGGCACCGAGTTTCCAATAACAACTCAAATACATCGAATGTATGTCAATATTCTTCTCATCTCGGAAATAAGCACGCATGTTACGCATACCGTCAAATTCGCCAGCGAACCATGGATAAACTCTTCCTGGTAGCCAATTTACTGCTCTGATTGTTTCTACAAGCTGTTTGTTAGGCGGATCAGAATCTTCTTGAATTAACCAAATCACTTCCATTCCTGTTGGTAAATTCAAAAGTTGCTGATCTTCCTGAGACAAAATTTCAACAATCACATATCCCTTTGCATCTGCTCGCAGAGCTTCAAGATTAGCTCCTATTGCGGGCAATGCACTCATATCACCACCTATCAGGTACCAATCGGCGTGAGGGTCCAGTAACTTTGTTGCACCGGGTCCAAATACTCGAATTGAGGCTCCTTTTTTTGCTTGTCGAGCCCATCTTGATGCTGGTCCTAGGTCGCCATGGTCAACAAAATCTAGGGTAAGCAATCTCCTTTCCGGGTCGAATGCTCTTATGGTATACGAGCGCATTATTTTCGTATTCTTATCTTTGGAGAAATCGACCTTGACGTACCCGGTTTCTTGGCCTGTTGGGAATGCTTTGAGCGACTCGCCATGTAACTTAATTCGCCGCATATGGGGAGTTACTGAAAGATTACTGTAAACAACCAGGTCATATTGGTTACGCACAAAGAGTTACCTGAAATATGTCGAATTTATTAAATATAAAGCGTAATCGTTAATTTCATGAGGTCCATCGACAAGTTAGTCGATGTGTTTTGTTACAAACGAATAAGACTTTTTATATGATAATGATAATCATTATCATATATGATGGAACATATACATTTCAAACTCTTCTAAGTATTTTTCATATCTGCTTATTTCCAAGCTGATAGTCCACCTACGTTTGTTAGAAATGTGAGCTGGCTTATTTTGCTAGTCCTACGTTGTAGTTACCTTTCAAACTTTAGGTAGCTATGATTATGATCAGGTTGGTGAAGGCGTGTCTCCAATGTTTTCCGGAGCCTGCCAATTATCGGAGTTTTCTTTCGCGGTATCGATAATTTGTTGAATCGAATCCAGTGATTGCTCGAAAATCCTCATTCCTGTTGAATCTTCCTGGCCGAAACCAACTCGAATCTCCAGCACCTCCGCCCCATCAGGTCCTCCTGAATATTTGTAGGGCATCCCCGAGGGAACCAGGAAACCAGACCCTGGACCGAGGTGTCTCTTGCCCATAATGATCTTCCCAGCGACAACATAGTATAGGCAATCGCCGCTGGCAGGATGACTATGTCGGAATAAAGGGAAGTTTGCCCCAACCCAGAGGTGTACCATACTGATCCCACCGGGTTTCTGCGCTTTAAGCAGTGTCGTTATTACCATGCCTTTCGCATACGCTTGGGCCATCTCACGAAGTTTTTCATGCACTGGTGCTTTACCGTGTTTCTCGACTAGTGTGCTGATGTCCCATTTCTTTAGAGCACCATCTATATCGTAGCCATCCCACGCATATTTCTGATTGATCTCGGGGTTGGCAAATATCTCGAATGATGTCTGTTGCGATTCGCTGTTGTCCTTTACGTCTGCCAATGCGTCATCTCCTTAGGTAAAGCGTCGTGTTGACTGCGTATTATACGCGGCTTAGTCATCGTTAATGACGATCATGTTTTATATGTTTGGTCAGCCTATAATGTGGGTTCTAATGCGATTAATTTCTGTCTTGTTCTTGCTGTTACTGGTTGCGTGTACGACTAGCGGCTTCTATGTATGGGTGAACGAGGATGAATCTCACCAGAACGAACGCCGATTACTGATAGATCGCCTTAGCTGCGATGCGGAAGCAATGAAGATACCCATTCCCAATCCATCATGTACAGTTATTCGCATGCACTTTCCACCATGCGCTTTTGTTATCGGAGGCGTCTGTGACGCTAGTGAACGGACGGCTCTGCAGTGTGATGATTCTATAATCAAGACCGCCAAAGCCGCGCAGGAATATCGAAGAGCAAGCTGCATGGAATCGAGAGGTTGGTCCTCAGTGTGGCAAGATAGCAAGAAAAAATAGTGGATGCCCTTCACAATAAACCCTATAAAGCCTTGTAAAAAACGCAATATGTGACAACGAAACGAATAGGAAATGTTGTATGGCGGACTATATCGATATTGAGCAGGCTAAAACTCTTAGCGGATTACGCATTGTTGCGCCCCCGGGCCGCCCCAATCCATGGGCGGAAGGACTAAAAAGCCTGTGCCACATTAAGAGAGTGCCTTACGTACTGGTCAGAAAAGTAGCGGGTCATGATCCAGCGTTGCAGGGTTGGACTCTCCAGAGCAGTGCACCGGTCGCCGTCTGGAACGACGAACGGCCTCGTACCACGTGGAATGAACAACTGTATCTGCTCGAGCGTCTGGTCCCTGAACCATCACTGGTGCCCAAAGATAAAGAAGCTCGCGTTCTCATGTTCGGGCTCTGTAACGAGTTGTGTGGGGAGGCGGGCCTCGGCTGGTACCGCCGCATCATGATAATCCATAGCACTTTGTCCGATCCCGAGGTGACAGAGCAGGGCAAGGCAGCGGCGTCCTACCTGGGAGAGAAGTATGGTTATAGCCCGGCATCTGCGGAGGCTGCGTCGCAGCGCATCGGCCAAACCCTGCGCATGTTGAACACCAGGCTAACTGCGCAACAGTCCGAGGGCCGCGAATATTTTTTCGGGAATCTAATGTCGGCGTTGGATATCTATTGGTCTACGTTTGCCGTCCTTTTACAGCCCATGCCCCCGGAACTGTGCCCGATGGATCCAGCCATCCGAGACTCGTTTGTGAACACCGACCCGATAGTAGCCGAATCCCTGTCGCCCGAATTGCTGGCACATCGTGACCGGATCTATCGTGAGCACTTACAACTACCCATGGACTTTTAGTCCGGCGCCACACCCCACACCGTAAAGTTACCTCCCATTGGCATGGGTCCACCAGAAACGCCGATTTCAGAAGGGACGCCAGTGATTTGCCTTGCGCCTGCTCGCTTCTGGATTTGCTGAATGCTATCGGTGTGCATCCAGAAACGGCTGCGCCCCGAGCCTATATTACCACCGCTGGGAGAGACCGGGTTCGGGCCGTGGATACTGATATCGGTTTGATAGAAGTCGAGTGCTTCACCCTGACCGACGCCGCGGAAACCTAGCCCTTCGAGATGGAACTGGTGGAAGAGCGAGAATCCGTCGTACATGTTTTCGAACGAAAGATCTTCAACGATAATCCCGGCGCCCTCGTAAATCTTACGTCCCGTGCGCGCCGTTTCTACCTCCACCTCTTCCAGGGTTGGCATAATGCTGCGCGGGACGGCACGACTCGACGCGTGGTTGAGAATGTAAACTGGTGTCTGCGCCAGATGGATAGCGCGTTCCGCAGTGGTGAGTAGATACGCACCTGAACACATGATGGGCAGGTCATTGTCAAACAGGTTCGCTGGTTCGGCGATCCAGCGAGCTGCAAGATAGTCTTGGACCGTTAACTCCTCAGGTCGGTGCTGAGCCCAATACCCTTCTGGAAACAGCAGACCATTACGCCGGGAGTTTTCCATAAAGGGTGCCATCATGGCGTGGCTCTTTCCGTATTTATGGCAGTACTCGTTGAACTGGATCGCTGTGGCGGAGCAGGCAGGAGCACCCCAAAGGTTTGTTAAAGCAGTCAACGCTGCGGTGCCTGGCAAACTATCGTTCTCGTTGTCGCCGCCTTGATAGTAACGACCCTCGAAATTGTGCCAGGCCTTGAGTACAAGGCAGGTGTGTGTCTCTCCGTCACCCACCGCTTGCACTGCTGCCACGAGCGCTTTGGACATACAACCTGATGCATTCATCGCGAATTGGATGCCCGTCAACTCCGGCATGTTTTTCAGCAGCCAGGCAATACTATTTTTTGTCAATCCGTCCAGCGGGTCGTCAGTAGCCTGCCAGCGAGCGAGCATATCTTGCGGAATCGGTTTGTCCTTTGGCCAACCCGCACCGGTAGCCGTCACCGGATCGATAATAAGTCCATCAACTTGCCCCGGATCAACGCCGGCGTCGGCCATCGCCTGCCTTAGGGCGCAGATGCTAATCGCCCCCACGCAAGTTTCGGGGTCATTGTCCCACCGCCGCATGGTAGGTGCATGGCCGATGCCAACGGCGGCGACTTTCCCTCGATGTTCCCAGACCCCGAGGCTCTCTTCGCTACGGAAAATATCTTCGGGTGCTTCATCGAAAACTTTCATTCGATGACTTTCCATTCAGGTATTTTCTGACCATTGGCGGAATCTTCGAAAACCACCTGGACAGCTGCTTTTACCGGTACCTCGCCGGAAGGAGTGCCAGGGAGATGTGACAACATCTGGATATTCGGATCGTCATCTAGTGTGATGATCGCAACGTTAAAAGGCTGACCTTCTTTCAACATCCTAACGGGTCCATCGTGGACAACAGCGTAACTATAGATGTGGCCAAGTCCGGACATTTCCTGCCATTCGAGTTTACCTTCGGCACATCTTGCGCACTGGACTGCCGGCGGGTGCTGCAAGCGATTGCAGTTCGTACAATGTTGGATGACCAGACGCTGCTCATTCGCGGCGGTCCAGAATGGCGCCGTTAGCTCGTCCGGGACTACGCCTTGTTTTGGCATGTTAATCCTTCCCGCATAGTTGGCCTCCTCTTCATATTTAGCATCGGACTGCCAGCATATATTATTTTTCGGATTCAATTGAGGGGGTTTAAGAGTCGTGACAAGTATATACTCCACAGGTCTAAGACAACATGTGGCCCCTTATTCTGTTAATTTTGGTGGGGCCAGATTCAAGCTTTAGTCCATTGACACTAGAGAGGTCTGTCATTCATCCTATTGCGGCTGTGACTGATCAATTTTAAGCCTAGGAACGAGAAGATTTGCAATGCAAGAGGACGGATTGGTCGCCATCGTTAAGCGGGATTGTCCGACCTGTATCATGGTTACGCCGGTCCTACAGGAAATCTTGCAGTGTAGCGCACTAAAGATTTATACCCAGGATGACCCCGGTTTCCCGGAAGGCATCGAAGGCGTTATCGACGATACATCGCTAGATGCTTCCTATCGCCTAGACGTAGAGATTGTCCCCACCCTGGTGCGCTTCAAGAACGGCGTCGAGGTTGATCGAACTTATGGTTGGGATCGCGAGGCATGGGGAAAGATCGTCGGCGCTGATGACCTAGGTACTAATCTGCCGGACTTTAAACCCGGATGTGGAGCCTTGAACCAAGAACCTGACCATCTGGCTGAGCTGCGCATTCGCTATAGTGATACACCCATGACCTCCCGGCTTGTACCCCTCGGTGCCAAAGAAGATCCCATCGAGGCATGTTTTGAACGAGGTTGGTCTGACGGCTTGCCGGTCGTGCCACCTACCGAGGAACGCGTGCTCGCCATGCTGGAGGGAACCACCAGAGAGGCGAGTGAGGTATTGGGTCTGATGCCGTCGAACCTAGACACCTGTACCGTCGAGAAAGTTGCCATTAACGCGGTGATGGCGGGTTGCCGCCCGGAATACCTACCCGTCGTTCTGACGGCGATCGAGGCCGTTATGGATAAGGACTTTTGCCTGCACGGAGTCCTAGCGACAACCCGATTCGTTGGCCCTGTTGTCATCGTCAATGGCTCCATCGCGCAACAAATCGGCATGAACTGCAAGGGCAATGCCTTGGGTCAAGGCAATCGGGCCAACGCGACCATAGGCCGAGCCGTGCAATTGGCGGTGCGAAACATTGGCGGCGGCAAGCCGCAAGGTGTGGATCGTGCCACGCTGGGCAATCCGGGAAAGCTCGGCTATTGTTTCTGTGAGGATGAGGAAGGATCGGCCTGGGAACCATTAACAGTCGATCGAGGGCTTCCCTCGGGAACTAACGCAGTAACCGTATTTGCCGGTTACGGCTTGCAAGGCATCACCGATAACAGAGCACGCACACCGGAGGAGCTAGTCCAGACGTTCGTCACCTGCCTGCTTGCTGTCGAAAACATACACATGTTCCCAGGGCCGGATTGTGTCCTGGTTGTTTGTCCGGAGCACGAAAACACCCTGATGGAAGGTGGGTGGGACAAGGCGCGCCTGCATGCGGAGATCATGGCGCGACTGCAGGTTCCCGCTGAAGCAGTCATGCGCGGCGAACATGGCATGGCCGAGGGCGTGGAGCCTGAGATGGCCGGCAAGACGTTGTCGAAGCTGGTGCCAGAAGGTCTCATGATCGTTCGGGCTGGTGCCAGTGCGGGTAAATTTTCCGGTATTATTGCAGGCTGGACTGCAGGCTCGCCCGAACTGAGCCGGCCTGTAACAAAGGAGATTAAGATATGACCTTACTATTAGATCCTACAGGTGAACGGGAGACGGTCGGGGTACCGCGCCGCGCGAGGCCAGAATCCCTCGCAGGTTTGACCGTTGGCATTCTGGATATTTCCAAAGTGCGGGGCGATGTTTTCCTTGAACAGGTCGCAACGCTGTTAGAAGAACGCGACATCAACGTTAAACGTTACTGCAAACCCACTGCAGGGCGAACCGCGCCGAAGGACATCGAACAGGCTATCGTCGAAGAGGTCGACGTTTTGGTCGAAGGACTTGCCGATTGAGGTAGCTGCACGTCGTGCTGTACGCATGACATGAGAAATCTGGAAGGCAGGGGTATCCCTGCAGTCGGTATCGCCACCACGGAATTTATCGAGGCGGCAAGGGTACAGTCTGACGATCTCGGGTTTGACGCTGCCTATATCTGGGTACCGCACCCCATCGCCGATCGCACTGACGAGGAACTGCACGCCTTGGCCGCAGCTCACGTGGATGAGATTGTCGCTGCGCTGACTGACCAGCGTTAACCTCGTATTGACGAAGGAAAAGAAATGATACAGCCAGGTATCGAAATTTTTTCTCCACCTGCCGAAGACCGACAAGTCGACTATGGTGAGCATCAAAACGCCATGAACGAATATCAATCTGCCGGCAAGGCGCGCGCGCTGAGTCTCGGTAATCGCGGCACTATCCGCTTCAACGCCGACGGGTCTCTGGATCGCGCTATCCTTGAAGCTTATGAAGAACATGGTTTCTATTTGTTCGAGGGTGTCCTAGGCGCCAAGGAACTAGCCGATATCGAGGTCGATGTGGCGAACATCGTTGAGCGACTTCCGGCCGCCAGGGGCTCCCATGTGGACTCCCAGGGGCGACCGGCTCTTGGTGTGGATTGCGAGGCTCGCACGCTAATCTGGGGGCGCCCCTTGAGTGATCCGGTCGGGGGAACGAACCAGGACAATGGCAGGCACCCGGCCAAGATGATCGAACCTGAACCACCCGCCAATGCACCCGAGTTTGTAGTTAACGTGATTCTGGGCAGCCTGCAGTTTTCCGAGGCATGCTTGCGTTTGTATGGTCATCCCCAACTGCTGGCGGTGGCTGCAGAGATCAACGGTGACGATTTTGTGCCCTTCAGCGAAGCATTGTGGATGAAGCGGCCAGGATTAGGGTCGTCCGTAGCCTGGCATCAGGATGGAACGACTCACTGGGATAGTTCTGACTTGGATAGCGGTACCCATGGGTTTAACTTTATGGCGCAGCTTTATGGATCCACTGCCGCTAATGGCGTATGGGTAGTACCCGGTTCCCACCGTCACGGTAAGCTCGATATCAAAGCCATGGTGGAGGACGCAGGATCGGATCGTTTGCCTCAGGCGGTACCACTTGTCTGTGGGCCGGGTGACGTGTTCATCTGCAGCCGGCAGGCCATACACGGTTCGTTTGCTAACACCAGCTCTCACCCCAGGGTGACTGTTAATTTTGGTTTTCATCGCCGTAGCTCTGTCCTGGGGGTAATGGGCGGAGGAATACATAATGATCGCGCGGTCTACAATGCAGAACGGATTCATGAGCGGTCTAAGATGATCGTTTACGCCATAGACGCGCGGCGCAAGGTCTTTCCAGCAGAGAGACCATTTTCCTATCAACCTTTCGCTGGTATCGAAGACGACTACCGGTGGGATGCCCGAGCCAGGGCCACGATTAAGGATTACAATCTGCTCGATCTGGGGATCTAATTCCTATCCCAGAGTTACTATGGTCTCAGTACTACTATGATCCCAAAACCTCGTGGTTGTGTTCTCCCAGGTGTGGTGCTCGCTTCGAAATACACCAGGGACTCTTGGGCAAGTTGAAAGGCGCGCCTGGGTAGGTCACCGTCATATCAAGATCATCATGGTGCAAAGGTACGTGGAGCCCCCGGGCCTTGAAATGCTCATCTTCAAACGCTTCCTCTGGACTATAGATTATTCCGGCAACCAGGCCCGCATCCTGACAAGCAATAAAATAATCATAGGCAGACATTTTCGATGCAACCAGGGCAAGGGCTTGTCTTGCGGCAGAAAATATAGCCGTAATTGTGTCATCGACGCCGACGAGTGTCCGATCGATCGGACCGTCCAGATTGGCACCCATTTCGATAAACACCAATTCCGGGAAGTCTGTCGCGTCCAGTTTGAGCTCACTCAACCAGGCTAACATTCTGGCATATTCATGAGGGAAGCGTGGGGGGACGCCGGTGTTGACATAGCACCCATCCGCGCATAGTACCTGAGCGTCATCAGTAGGTTGCACCGCGGCGTGACGACCTGTCTGGCGTTGCACTGTGCTCTGGTCTACGAGCCAGCAGAATGATGCTCGCTCGGTGGTGACATTCAATGCGGCAGTGATAGATACATCGATGAACTGGCCTTCACCAGTGGCCTGTCGATGCATCAATGCAGTAAAAAAAGACATCACCGCGTAGTGACATGCGGTGTTGTAACCCTGATTGCCCCAGCCTCGTACTGGAGGCAGGGAGTGATCGTCATAGCCACAGCTCCAGGGGGGGCCACCAGCGGCCATCAGCGTGAGATCGGTGGTTGGTAGATCGCTCAGCGGCTCATCACGCCCATAGGGTGTCACGGCAACATGGAGAAGGCCCGGATTAGCCTCGCGCAGGTCAGCGTAGTCGATCCCAAGTAAAGACAACCGCCTGATTGGCTCTGATTCCAGCAGGACGTCCGCGGATACAACAAGCTCTAAAAAGCGGTTTCGATCATCCTCATCATCCAGGTCCAGGGTGATTCCGCGCTTGCTGGTGTGATAATGCCAGAAGTACAGGCTGCGATCAGGGCCGGGCTTATCCTCGAGAAACGGCGGGTAGTTACGGCTGGGATCACCCTCCGATGGCTCTACAAGGATGACGTCAGCGCCCATATCAGCCAGCAGCTTACCAGCAAACGCGATTCGCTCATTGGCAATCTCAATCACCCGGATACCGTTCAATACGCTCAAATCACGTTCTCCTCACGCAGTGTCTGCACTTCTTTGGTGGTCATCCCCAGTAGATTAATCAGCACCTCCTCAGTGTGTTCTCCCAAACACGGTCCTCCACGGTTCATTTCCCAGTCAGTCTTCGACATATGAACAGGTAGACCATCAACACGCACGTTGCCCATTTCCGGATGCTCAACCGTAGGCCATAGACCGAAATTGTTGGTGGTTGGATCCCAATCGATACGTTCCTGTGGTTTTTGCAAGGCAGCTACCGGTATGTTCTGAGACCGCAGTGTATTTTGTAGTAAAAACTTATCCTGCTTTTCCGTCCAACTAGAAATCTCGGCATCCAGTTTATCCTGTCGATCCAGGCGGGATTGCAGCGTTGTGTAGTCGTTGGTCCAGGCGGCATCAATAGCGGCCGCAAGCTTTTGCCAATCAGCATCATCGCGACAGGCGATCGCAATCCAATCGTCATTGCCGGTGCATGGATAGATACCGTGCGGTGCCATGCGTGCAAACTGACTGCGGTTGGAATTCGGGGAGTTCTCCCTTCGCATGGGTCGGTCGTTAACGGTCCAATCCAAGAGCGCAGGACCATTTAGAGTAACAGCAGCATCCGTACATGAAAGGTCGACCCATTGGCCTTCGCCAGTACGCTGACGATGATACAGTGCCGCAAGAATGGCAATGACCATATAGTAGGCACCAGTATGATCCATATAAGAGAACCCCCAGCCGGCCGGAGGTTCACCAGGCAGGCTGGAGCTGAACGTCAACCCGGAAACCGCCTGCACGAGCGGACCCCAGGTCTTGTATTGACTATAGGGTCCAACATGGCCGAAGCCGCAGTTCGAAACGTAAACGATGTCCGATTTGATCTTCTGCAGCTGCTCATAGCCGAATCCCCATTTTTCCAGCACGCCAGCCGAGAAGTTTTCCGTGACGGCGTCCGAGTGCTTGATGATCTCAGTGAGGATCTCTTTGCCTTTTCCCGTTCTGAGGTTCAGGGTGATGCCAAGCTTGTCGGTATTGTGGTTGTTGAATGAACCACCCAGGTTAATACCACGTCGCTCATCGACGAAGGGAGGTCCACCACGCATGATGTCCCAGCGACCCTCTCGCACGGGATCTTCAATACGTATCACCTCTGCGCCGAAAGCGGTGAGCCACTTGGTTGCACCGGCACCGGCCAGTTGACCGGTAAAGTCGCAGATTCGAAAGTTCGCGAGGGCTGCACTCACTTAGCCGCACCTGTAGGTTGCTCAAATACTAATAATATCTAATTTGCCTTTGTCTCGCAGTCATAGCAAAAAGCTGGATCGGCTGTGAAGGTATATTTTCGTCTTAAGGAGGCTTGTCCACTAGAGTTTTCTTACTTTGTACATATTTTCTATATTCAGGCACAGTGTCTCTTTTCAACTGTCGAACTCGCCGCGTCGGCGAGTAAGATTTAAGATCGGAAGCAAGTCACGAAAAGGAGTTGTCTGATGAAGTTCTGGATTATGACATTGTCGTCGCCTCGTGGCAGCGCCGACATCGCTGCCCGCGCGGAACAGGCGGGTTGGTACGGAATGATGGTGGTGGATTCGCAAAACCTTTCCGGCGACAGCTACGTGTCGCTGACCATGGCGGCCACGGGCTCATCGACGTTGCGGCTGGGTACCGGTGTGACGAACTCTGTGACACGTCATGCGGCAGTCACGGCTGCTGCCATTGCTTCAGTGAATAGAGTATCAAACGGTCGAGCAGTACTAGGAATAGGACGGGGTGATTCTGCACTCGCGCACCTGGGCCGTTCGCCGGCGACGCTTAAATCGTTTGAACGATACGTGCGTCACCTGAAGGCCTACCTGTCGGGTGACGTGGTGGCTTTTGACGAATGCGGCATTTCCAGCGACGTTGCGCCACCGGTGGATGAGCTGGAACTGGCTGATGCGCCGCGGGAAAGCGGCATCAACTGGCTGCGACCGGACGATAGAGTGCCAATTGAGGTCGCTTCAACCGGACCGAAAGTTATCAGTATTGCCGCACGACATGCCGATCGCATCATGCTCACCGTTGGAGCGAATAAGGAACGGGTTCGCTGGGGGATGGAGACCGCGCGACAGGCGGCACAGTCAGCAGCTCGCGATCCAGACAGACTGAAGTTTGGCGCATATGTGAATCTGATCTGCAGTAAGGACAAGGAAGCTGCGCTTAAGCTGGCACGTGGTGGTACCAGTCTGTTCGCACGATTTTCGGTCATGCATGGCGACGTGATAGGACCGACCAACGATAAGTCACGCGACGTGCTGAATGAAATTCACGAGCGTTATAACATGAATGAACACGGTCGCGCAGACGGTTCGCAGACTAAGGCGGTAACAGACGAATTTATTGATGAGTTTTCGATTGTGGGTGATCCCGACCACTGCATCGAGCGTCTGCAAGCGCTACATGATCTCGGTATCAATACCTTCGTCATCAATGGACTTGGGTATGATACGAGGTCTCCGGAAGCGAAGGAGGCAGCATCACTATTCGAGCGGGAAGTGCTGGCACCTTTAGGTGATTAACGTCGGAACTGTGCCTTAACCGCGCAGAATCTGACCTGACCTCGCACCGGTAAGTTCGTCGTCGAGCAGGATGATCTCGCCGTTACATACAGTCGCCTTATAGCCGACCGCCCGCTGGATAAGGCGGCTGGCGCCACAGGGGAAGTCCTGCACCAACTCCGGCATACACTCGTGGACCTGCTCGGCATCCACCACGTTGATATCGGCTCGCATACCAGGCGCAAGTGCGCCACGGTCTCTAAGTCCAAGGACTCTTGCTGGAGCTGAAGTCATCCGACGTACAGCTTCGCTCAGCGTGAAGATGCCCTTGTCGCGATACCAGTGCGACAGCATAAAAGTGGACCAACCAGCATCCGAGATCTGGCTGACATGCGCGCCCGCATCACCGAGTCCGGGTAGTACCCAGTCCTGTTTAATCACCTTTTCAAGCGCTTCAAGGTTGACACTAAAGCTGCGGACGTGGAACAACGCTTTACCGCCCGACTCCCGCGCCATGCGAATGAAGGTTTCTGCCGGGTGCTCGTTGGCGGCGCTCGCAAGAGACTCCATACTGTCGTAGCGGTCACGCGTGTAATTAGGCTGGTCGCCATCACCCAGCCAATACATGCGTCGACTGACATTGTTGGCTGCATCGTTGTTCTTGATCTCGTTGACCAGTGCCTCTCGAATGGCCGGGTTTTCGATCGCCGCCATACGTTCCTCGAATGTTAGTGTGCGCAGCCTATGCCATTCGGGGGTGTCCAGATCCAATCCGCGATCGCGCCCAAAGAAGTTACCGGTGGAAAAGCCCCAGACGTTGCCACCACTGCGTGGGATCGTGACACCGCTGATATCCAGACCCTCGGCCCGCATGAGATCGACCTTGGAAGCTATTGTGTCGCCATACTCGGTGTTCCGACCCGCTGTTGTGCTGAAAAGAATGCGGTTGTTGAGTCGGGCTTCTTCTCCAAGCAGATCCAACTCGTTTTCAAGCTCGTCCGTATTAATCACCGTCTGCATGAGGCCACCGAGGTCGCCAACGGCCTTAGCAATCTGCAGCAACTCGCGATGTTCCGCATGAGTGCCTGGAACGAGGCGCCCATCGGGCAAAAAGTGGAGCAGGAAGCGCGTGGTCGAAAACCCAACCGCGCCATCCTTGACTGACTGACCCACCACAGCACTCATCTCTCGAATATCGTCCTCGGTGGCAGTTTCCTCGATGCTGCGCTCACCCATCACGTAAAAGCGTACAGCGCAATGACCAACCATGCCGATAATGTTGATCGCTGGATTCAGGTCGGAGACGGAATCAAGGTATTCACCATAGGACTCCCAGTCCCAGGGCAAGCCCGCGAGGATCGCGTCTTTCGGGATGTCCTCCACCGTTTCCATCATACCGGCCAAGAACTCATGATCCCCTGGTTTACATGGCGCAAACGTGACACCGCAGTTGCCAAAGAGAGCTGTCGTGACGCCATGCCAGCTGACCGGGGTCAGTGCTGGATCCCAACCGATTTGCGCATCAAAATGTGTGTGCAGGTCAATGAACCCAGGCGTTACCGACTGGCCATCCGCCTGGATCTCCTGCCGGCCCCTACCATGAACCTCGCCGATGGCAGTGATTATATCGCCATCGATAGCGACATCACCTTGGATGGGCGCGGCGCCAGTGCCGTCGACAATAGTGCCGTCGCGTATCACAAGGTCATGTACCATATTTGAGTTCTCTCTTGTTTGCTGAAGGTCTCGGGTCCTCGTCAGCATATCAAATTAAGTTATGAACTGAATTAGTTTGGACGTTCGGAAAGGTCTAAGCCGTGCTCCTATAAATAAATCGAAAATAACATTTAGCCTCTCCTCTCCGTATTTAAAAAATTTACTCTGGACTATTTTCCATGGTATTTTTATATTGGGAAACGTTTTGCAAAAGCTAAACTAATTAATACTAAGGGGAAGGTCATTGGATTTTAATATCAGTAAAAAGTCTTTTTATTCGGGCCAGTTTATTGCAGTTGCGGCAAGTGGATTCATCGCCGCTGGAACCGGCAGTATCGCCAACGCGGCAGACGATGGCGCGAATGAGCGGGCTATTGAAGAGATCGTAGTCACAGCGCGCAAAAAAGAGGAGTCGTTAAAAGATGCACCGGTAATAATAACTGCCTTTGGATCTGAGCAGATCGAACAGTTGGACATCACCAGCATAGACGACTTGTCGAGATATACGCCAGGACTACAAACCTCTGAGACCAGCGGTGTAAATGGAGGTTCGATTATTCTTCGCGGTATTGGCAATAGTGGCTCCGTACTTCCTTTTGCTGACTCCTCTATAGGTTTAAACATAGATGGTATGCAGGTTGCATCGAACAATGTTCGCAAGGTAAGCAATATCGATATGAAGCAGGTTGAGGTATTGCGCGGGCCGCAAGCATTATTTTTTGGCAAGAACAGTCCTGGTGGGGTGATTTATATCACCACTGCTGATCCAGGCGACGAGTTTGAAGCTGAAGCGACACTCGGCTACGAAATTGAATCGCAGGACAAGTACCTTCGTGCCATAGTATCAGCACCTTTATCAGATACTGTCGGTGTAAGGTTCGTGGCACAGCACACCGACAAGAATGGCTACTTCAATATTAAAAGTTTTGATGCAGGTAGTGGAAATCCGTTTGCCGGTCTTATTATACCGGCGAATTTCGATAAATGGCCTCAAGGTAAAGAAACCTATTTTCGCGCGACACTCCTTGCGGACCCCAGTGATCAGCTCAGCATTCGCGCGAAAGTGCATCACAGTACATCCGATATCGGGGGAGGTAACACAGTCGCTGCGCAGCGAATTAGTTGCCCCCTGGGCCGTCCGCAAGGCTTCCAGCCACCATTTCCGTGTGAAAAGGGTAGCAAGGACATTTATACCGGGGCTGGAGCTCCAATACCCGATTTCGACGGGAACGGTTACCGCGACTTCACAGACGTTCTTGCTACTTTTGAATTAAATTACGAATTTGATCAGCTCACGTTCACATCGCTGACAGGTTACTGGGACCACGAAGAATACGCGCCGCACAATCCATCTGTGGGGCCCTTAGCGACTGTCATTGTGTACCCCTTGACGTTCATGGGGGAACAGTTAACGCAGGAGTTCCGTCTGACGTCATCGTATGACTCAACTTTCAATTTTACCCTGGGTGCGTTCGCTGAGAGGAAGGAAATTTGGCAGCACAGCGCCGCATGGATTTATCTGTTTGGTTTTGGATTCCCGCCAAGTAGTACCGGAGACGACCAAAGTGCCCACTCTGTCTTCGCCCAGGCAGAATTAGATATAAGTGAACAGATTACCTTGTTTGCGGGTGCTCGCTATAGCTACGAAGAAAAGGCGAACACTACGATCAATGCGGGCGTGGATGTCACCGGCAACATGGCCGAGCCCAACCGCGACTTTGACAACGTGTCCCCGGAGGTCACCCTACTATACAGGCCCTCTGATGAATGGACGTTTTTCGCTTCGTACAAAGAGGGTTTTAAATCTGGCGGAAACTACCCGGGCAACCCCGGGACGGTCGCAGCTTCGGCCCCGGGTTCTTTCTCGACTTCGTTTGAAGAAGAACTAGTGACAGGTTTTGAATTTGGCGCCAAAGGTATTCTGTGGGATGACACCTTATCGCTAAATATTGGGCTTTATTCGTTTGATTACGATGACCTGCAAGTGAACGGTGTGGCTGGTGATGTAGAGGCAGGGACTCTTACCTTTAGAGTTACCAACGCAGCGTCAGCTTTCGTTCAAGGTGCTGACTTGGATTTCGTCTGGCTACCGAGCGGGTTAGATGGCTTTACGTTGCGTGGTAACGTTTCTTATAACGATTCAACATATGGCCTCTATTTGTCCCAATGTTATCCCGCACAACACATTGATGCCGGTTGTAATATTTTACGGAATAATGCCGGTCAATATCAGCTGCAGGATCTGAGTGGTGCAGATTTGAACAATGCACCTGCGCTGACGGCTAGCTTCACGGCCAATTGGGAACATCAACTCAACGATGACCTTTTGTTTAACGCTTCATTAAACTTCCGCTACACTGGCAGCTTTATATCTGACGTAGAGCAGGATCCACGAGATTTCCAGGATTCGTACGTGAAAACGAACATCTCGTTAGGCTTGGATAGCGTTGATGGTCGTTGGGGGCTGTCACTAGTAGCTCGAAACCTACAAGATGAAATCGTCTACCATGGCACTGGGGGCGTTCCTTTTTCTCAAGGGGTTGGTCCCTTCGGTCAAAACCTCCCTGGCACCCCAAATCCAGGAGTAGCAGATATGCACGGGTTCCCAGTAGTAGGTCGTGAGGTTTTCCTGAGGGCGACTTATCGATTTAATTAAGCAGTCAGAGAATCATCCAGGGGGGCCTACCCCCCGTTTGATCTTTTATCACCGGACAGAATAATTTCAATAGCCTAATACGCTGGAGACACTTATGTCAGATTTCGAGAACATCCGGTACGAGGTCGAAAAAGGGCGCGCTCGGATCACACTGAATCGTCCGGAAAAACTTAATGCCCTGTCCAAAGATCTTTTGATCGAGTTGAATGAAGCCCTGTGGGAAGCTGACGATAATACTGCAGTGCACTGCGTTATTCTAAAAGGTGAGGGCCGTGCGTTTTCAGCGGGCTATGACCTGGGCGGCACGCCACAGACCCAAGGGTTTTCGCGCGTTCGATCAGAAGAGAACACCTACCGTAGCTCACGTTCAGTGGATGACGATGCCTGGCAGATGGAGCGTGCCCAGCAGAACCGTATGGCGATCTTTGACATGCACAAACCGGTGATCGCTCAGCTACACGGTTATTGTCTCGCCGGCGGCACCGATGTGGCGCTGCTGTGTGACATGATCATTTGCGCGGACAACACCAGAATCGGGTTTCCACCGGCACGAGACCTTGGCGCTCTGCCAAACAACATGTGGCTCTATAATGTTGGGCCCCAGTGGGCTAAGCGCATGATGTTGACCGGTGATTCAATCACCGGCGCCGAAGCTCAGCAGATCGGTCTGGTAATGAAGGCAGTTCCCCCCGAACACCTCGAAAATGAGGTAGAGCAGCTTGCCGATCGTCTGGCGCTGATCGACCCCGACCTGCTCTCTGCCAACAAGCGCATCATAAACCAGGGACTAGAACTGATGGGTGCCCGAACGCTGCAGCGTATGGCCGTGGAAAACGACGTTCGCGGCCACAATACAGCGGCGGCTCTTGGCTGGGCCGAGCGTGTCGCTGAAATCGGGCTCAAGGGTGCGCTGCAGCAGCGCGACGATAAGTTCGGTGACGGCATGCTCAGAGTCAACGGTCCAGAACTACGGGACGAGCACGGAAATCTGATCGATCCCTAATTGGAAGGCAATCAAATAACATTGGCGTCCATCTGCGGAGAAGTAATTTGGAAAGCAGAATCCATCGAACGTTAGCGGCCTACCATGCAATAAAGGAATCCAGGGAATAGTTAACTGCGCTGCGGCAGCCAATCAACGAGGAAAATAAAAATTTGTTCGACTATTTGATTAAAGGTGCCACGATTGTAGATGGCCTGGGGGACGCGCCCTATTCCGGTGATATAGCAATTGAAGATGGTAAGATTAGCGCAATCGGCGAGATTGATGGCCGTGCCCGCGAAACCATTAATACCGAAGGCGCGCACGCAACACCAGGCTGGGTAGACGTCCACACTCACTATGATGGTCAGGTCAGCTGGGATGACACACTGGATCCTTCATTCAGTCACGGTGTGACGAGCGTCGTCATGGGTAACTGCGGTGTGGGCTTTGCGCCCTGTCCCCCTGGTGAAGAAAAACAGATGGTCTCCCTGATGGAGGGAGTTGAGGATATTCCCGGCACTGCGCTTTATGAAGGAATTGAGTGGGGCCGGTGGGAAACCTTCCCAGAGTACATTGACTATATTGGCAGTCGTCAATTCTCTCTTGATATTGGCACACAGGTGCCGCACAGCGCGGTTCGCTATTACGTCATGGGTGAACGTGCATTGAGACACGCTGATGCAACCCAGGAAGACCTCGATGCCATGTGCAAGATTGTTGCCGAAAGCATTCAGGCCGGAGCACTTGGTTTTTCTACTAATCGTACTCATCTTCATCGTTCGGTTGAAGGTAAACCGATCCCTGGCACATTTGTAGAGAAAGCAGAATTAATTGGCATCGCGCAAGCCATGGGCGACGTCGGCAAAGGCGTGTTCCAAGCGGTACCTGCTGGTGCCGTTAGCCATGAAAGATTCACGCCCGAAGAGGAAGTCGAACTGTTTACCGAGATTGCACGCATCAGTGGACGGAAATGCACTTTCACGCTGTTGCAGAATAGCTACGAACCCGATAGTTGGAAAAATTGCCTCGACATCGTGGCGCGCGCCAACATGGAAGGTATTTCCATTACACCTCAGATCACGACCCGTCCCATTGGTTTCGTTACCGGCCTGCAGT
Source organism: Gammaproteobacteria bacterium (assembly GCA_002712135.1). Lineage (GTDB taxonomy): Bacteria > Pseudomonadota > Gammaproteobacteria > Pseudomonadales > Azotimanducaceae > UBA7455. The sequence goes on along the minus strand of PASO01000040.1, from coordinate 69,164 downwards.
CCTACCATATGTTTATGCGCAGGGAGACCTACCTCAAGCTTATCGATCTCCCCTTTGACAAAAGGTTGGCAGAAATGAAGAAGCCGGAAGTCAAAGCGGCAATTCTTTCCGACAAGGACATACCGGTAGACCAACGTGGCACGATGGCTAACATTTTTAGTCTCTTGGGGGAAGTGGCGCCCAGGATGTTCCCGATTGAAATGCCAATAAATTATGAACCGGAAGCTTCCCTAAATATGGGGGCAGCCGCAGCCACAGCCGGTAAGGATATTGCCGAGTTCATGTACGACTACCTTACTGCGGGCGAAGGCGATCAGTTTGCCATTATGCTTGGGTCAAACTTTCTTGATGGCACGTTTAGTGTCATGGAAGTCATGATCCAGCATCCAAATACAACGATAGGCCTTTCTGATGCTGGTGCCCATGTTAACCTGATCTTCGATGCGGTAGGACCGACCTATCAGTTAACCCACTGGGTCAGGGATCGGACTCGCGGTGGTCGACTCCCTATAGAACTGTTGGTTCACAAACAAACAAAAACTAATGCCGATCTGTTTGGGATAAATGATCGAGGTAGCCTGGAGGTCGGCAAGAGAGCTGATATCAATTTGATTGATTTAGATCGACTGGGCTTGGGTAAGCTTGAAGTTCATCATGATCTGCCCGCGGGTGGAAGCCGCATTCTTCAGTCGGCACAGGGTTATCTCAATACCTTCGTTAACGGTATAAAAACACGCGAAAACGATCAGGATACTGGCGCAAGACCTGGCCGGGTCATTCGCGGTTGAGGGCATAGTACGAATATGGACGTAACTGACAAAATAGCGCTTGTCACCGGAGGTGAAGAGGGATAGGACGCGGTATCGTTTTAGCGCTTGCCGAGAATGGCGCCGACCTGATTGTCTGTGACATCAATATTGAAACAGCGTAATCCGTTGTCGATGAGGTTGCCAAGCGCGGGCGAAACGCAGTGCCTTTAACAGTTGATGTGACGAACCAGGCGTCTGTCGATAACATGGTAAAGGAAGCAATTGCACTTTTTGAATAGATTGACATTCTGATCAACAACGCGGAAATCGTTGGTGCTCCCGGTTGAGAAGAGCGTGACCATGCCACTGAAATTGACTGGGATATGGTCTGCATAATAAACGTCAAAGGCATTGTGAGAGTCACAGAAAGCATCTCCCCCTACATGATGGGACGACGGTACGGAAACATTGTCAACATCGCCTCAGGAGCGGGAAAAAATGTTCGCAGCTGGCAAATGGATTCCGATGACACCTTGCTAATGCATCCTCGGACGGTTCACGCCGCCGGTGGGAACGAAATCGAGCAGGCTAGAATTACGCTAAACACGCACTGGTTTGGAAATGATATTATCTGGGCTCCGCGCCCCGAACGCGCCGTAATACCCCATTATCCGGCGGCTCGGATGCGAGTTGGGGAAGTGCCGTCGGAAGAGCATGTCCTGTTGCTTTGGTCAACCTAAAGGATCTAAATGATTACCTATACGTTTCACGATATAAAGATAAATACCATGCGTAGTTTGTTTATCGTTCTTGGATTGCTGGTCTTTACAGAAACACCTGAGGCCAGGGAAATCCCAAGGGTAGTCGCCGAGCGGGTCGGCATGTCAACCGAACGCCTCGAACGTGTCACCCAAATGAACCAGAGTTACGTCGACGCGGGCAAGATGGTCGGCATCCTAACGGCGGTAATTCGGGACGGTAAGCTGGTTCACCAGAGTGCCGCTGGCACGAAAGGCATGAACGACCCGCGGCCGCTAGCTATGGACGATCTTTTTCGCATCTACTCCATGACCAAGCCGATTACCGCCGTCGCGATCATGCAGCTGTACGAGGAGGGAAAATTCCATCTGTCCGATCCGGTAGCAAAATATATCCCCGAGTTCAAGAACATGGAGGTCGTCAAGGACGGCAATGTGGTGCCGGCTGAGCATGTAATGACGATGCATCACCTGCTGACGCATACCGCAGGGTTTTCGTACGGTTCGGTGCACAATGCCGATGGCACCTTTACGTATAGTGATCCCGCCGATCAGATGTTTAACGAAGCGAATCTCTGGCAGGCAAAGGATCTGGATGAGTTTGCTGAGAAACTGGCGAAGGTACCCCTCAAATACGAGCCGGGACAGCAGTGGCACTATGGGATTGCTGTTGATGTCACCGGACTGGTGGTGCAAAGAATTAGCGGTCAGTCATTCGATGAGTATCTTATCGAACACATTTTTAAACCTTTGGATATGTACGATACATTTTTCGTAGTGCCCGCTGACAAAGCGCATCGATTCCTGCCAGTCCACTATCGAGATATAGAGACAGGCAAAAGACACCTGATCCCGCCGGAAGGGTCGAAGGATGTAGGCTATTCGATTTTCGATACCTGTTTCGCCATGTGTGATTTCACTAATGTCACTTTGTTTCTTGGTGGTGGTGGGCTGGTCTCCACACTACGCGATTTTATCAGGTTTGCGGAAGCGCTTCGTGCTGGTGGAATTCTCGACGGAAAAAGGATTCTCAGTCCCAAAACTATTGACTACATGACAATGAATCATCTACCGGCGGTCATACGAGGCGGATTCAATGGGGAACCGGAAAAGTATCCACTGCTGCGTCGGCATCCAGGTGTCGGTTATGGGCTTGGCTTTGCGATGATCCTGGACCTCCCGGCAAATTATGCGCTGGGTAGCGTCGGTCAGTACTACTGGGCAGGTGCCGCGGGCACAGCATTCTGGATTGACCCGGTAGAAGATATTGTGATAGTCAGCATGATGCAGCTACTCAACCCCTGGTTTTCCTATCGAAGAGATGTGCGGAATGCCGCCTATCAGGCAATAACGGAATCGAAGGAGTAGAATAATCGCTAATCCGGCAGACACGCAACCCGCTGGCAATCTAATCTCGGGTAGTGGAATCGACAGGAGAAAGCGATGACTAACCAAAACTTTAAACCGACGGCCTGCAACATCTGTTACGCAAACTGCGGCGTGATTGTCCAACTGGACGAGACGGGCCGTCAGATTGTCAAGGTCCGTGGCGACAAGTCGCACCCGGTATCGCGCGGTTATATCTGCAACAAGGCGGCGCGTCTGAACTATTATCAGAATGGCCGCGATCGCCTCGCAAGCCCACTACGTCGCAAGGACGATGGGAGTTTCGAGCCGGTAGATTGGGATACTGCTATCAAGGAGATCGCTGACGAGTTCTCGAGGATCAGGGAGTCTTACGGAGGAGACAAGATAATGTATTACGGTGGTGGTGGGCAAGGTAACCACCTGGGTGGAAGCTACAGTGGTTCGGTACAGAAGGCCCTCGGTATGAAGTATCGATCCAATGCCATTGCCCAGGAAAAAACCGGGAAAGCCTGGACCAGCAACCGTGTCCTTGGTGGTGGATGGCATGGCGACTTTGAGGTTTGCGATGTGGCGATTATTGTCGGCAAGAACCCCTGGCAATCTAACGGTATCCAAAGGGCGCGCGTCGTTATCCGTAATATCTCGAAAGACCCTGACAGGACCCTTATCGTGATGGACCCGCGCGTCAGCGAGACAGCTGAACTTGCTGACATTCACCTAGCGGTCAAACCTGGCAGCGATGTCTGGTGTATTACTGCAATACTTGGCTACATGGTACAGAACGGTCTAGCTAATCTTGACTGGCTGCAGGTGCACACGACGGGATACGAAAGGGTACTAGAGCAATTGGCGAGTGCTGATGTTGAAGGATACGCGGCTTTTGCTGGAATCGACATAGTTCAAATCATACAGGTTGCCACCCTACTGGGAGGCACAAATAGAATTGGTGTATACGAGGACCTCGGTGTTGAAATGGCACCCTATTCCACGCTGTGTACTTACCTCAATATTCTGTTGTTCCTGATCCCGGGGGGTTACGGCAACGAGGGTGGTATGCACTTGACCACGGGGCTCGTGAGCGCGGCAGCTAGTGGTGGGGCTCGTCCAGCTGACATCGATGAAGAAGGATATGAATATGGCTACCGGGTGACGCCGGTCACAGGAGCGCGGATCATCAATGGCCTGATGCCATGCAATTCGATCCCGGAGGAAATTCTCTCCGATCACCCGGACCGGTTTCGGGCTATGCTGATAGAGAGTGCCAATCCCATACATTCGCTTGCGGACTCACAGAAATTCCGGAAGGCATTTGAGGCACTCGAGTTCCTAGTAGTGATCGATGTGGCCATGACGGAGACAGCGATGGTCGCAGACTACGTGCTACCAGCCAGTTCCCAGTATGAGAAGTATGAAGCGACGTTTTTCCCTACCGAATTTCCAGAGAACTTCTTTCACCTGCGTAAACCCCTCATGGCACCGAAGCAGGGGACACTGGAAGAAGCCGAGATGCATGCTCGCCTAGTGGAAGCCCTGAAAGTATTTGAGCCCGGTGAGCTCACGCCTCTGGCTGAAGCTGCGAGGCAGGGTCTTGATGCGTTCGCCGAGGCAATGCTGCCCGCGATGGAGGACCGAAAGATTAGAACCTATCTGCCGTATGTGCTCTATCGAACGCTAGGGCCAACGTTAGCCGATGGTGCCGCATCAGCCGCGAGTCTCTGGGGACTCTGCCTGCTCTTATCGATGTCATACCCGAATGCGGTGCGCGCCGCAGGTCACGAGGGGAGCAGCAGCCTCACTCTCGGTAACAGCCTGTTTCAAGCAATTCTCGATAACCCTTCTGGGGTCATCATTCTGAAGCAGGCAGCGGGTGATGCCAGCCAATGGCGCAAGCCGGACGGCAAGCTCCACCTGCTGATGGGTGAGATGAGCGATGAGATCGATTATCTTGCAAAATACCGCCTGCCAACCCGCACGGATAAGTTTCCGCTGATTCTATCGGCGGGAGAACGGCGATTATATACAGCGAACACCTTGATACGGGATCCTGAATGGATGAAGAGTAACAATCCAACATCATTGTTTGTGCATCCGGACGATGCATCCGGGCTGGGTATTGAGGAATCCGCGCGAGCAAACCTCGTTACCAAACGTGGCCGCGCTGAGGTGGTGGTAGAGCTGGATCATCGCCTACAGCGGGGCACGGTGGCGCTGCCCAACGGACTCGGTCTACTTTATCCAGATAAGGATGGTTTGAATGAGATCTTTGGCGTCGCGCCAAATGACCTAACTGATATTGATGACCGTGACCCCTGGGTGGGCACACCATGGCATAAGTTTGTCAGGGCGCGGCTGGAGGCGATCCGCTAATGATGCTACTCAGGATCGCGGTACAGATATTCGGGATACTAGCGTTGCTGCTCGGAGCAACGCTGATCACTCTGAAACTGAAACACCAGAATACTTCCCAGATTCGACATACGGATTAGACAATGGACGAAACACCATGCCACCTGTGATTGACTGGAACTACGCAGTCGATAGTAATGGCGTTGCCACGCAGGAATTTAGTATGGCGGAGAATGACAACAGGAATATCACCGGTGCCGTATGGCTTCCGTCGAAATCATCTGACACCAACACGCTGATGTGTTTTGGCCATGGTGCGTCGGGCAATCGCTACCAGGCTCCCATCTGTGACCTGGCAGGACGGTTCGTAAACGATGGCATCCCGGTGCTGTCCATTGATGGCCCCGTGCATGGCTTGCGGCAGGTGGGCAACGGCGAGCGCGAGGCGTTCTGGTCCGAGTACCGTCGCGACGGTTGCCTTACCGATATGACGAACGACTGGACCCAGTCGATCGACGCTGTTCGGAAATTAGATGGGATGAACGCGCCCAAAATCGCTTTTTTCGGACTTTCGATGGGCACTATCTTTGGTATACCCCTTATTGCCTCAAGAAACGATGTGACCGTGGCAACCCTTGGGCTTTTCGGCTCCCAAGAGGGAGCGCCGCACCACAATGAGCAAATGACTGACGCCAACAAGATCGATTGCCCGCTACTTTTTCTCATGCAACTTGATGACGAACTGTTCACCCGTGAGGGTTACCTAGATGTATTCGATTCCTTTGCGTCTAACGACAAGCGTATTCATGCCAATCCAGGACTACATCCCGAAGTGCCAGGCCAGGAAATTCTGTTCGCGTATGACTTTCTGATGTCTCACATCACCGGCAGGCCGATGAGCCAGGCCGCTAAGACTATTGCGGAATAAGGTCAAGGGTTCAGCCATTCATTATCTGAGATAGACTCAGAATGCGAGACAAGACCATTAAACAAAAACAAAAAAAATAGTTGTTGGAGAATTCCGTTGAATGCCCTAACCGCCGACATATACTCCCGCCGATTGCAGGCAGAATCGATGCAGGTGATACTGCACGCTCTTAAATAATCAGGACGTAGTATATGGGCTGGTCCATCAATAGGTCCACTGGCCTCACCTGGCACAACAATAATTTATCCACTAAGGGTTATACGCTGCTTACGCCACATGGCGACAGCCACACCTACCTGATTGATATTCAGGGAAGGATTGTTCACACCTGGGAATTTACCGACATCAGGCCAGGCTATGGGCGACTGCTGGGCAACGGTAACCTGCTGATGACCGGTTCTGATATTAAACTTCCCGACCCACCGAAACATGAACCGACGAAGCCGCCGCTCCCTTTCGAGCAGCACATTACCCGCCTTGGCGGCTATCACACCACGTTACGTGAGGTTTCCTGGGAGGGAGATACGATCTGGGAATACGTTAATCGGGCCCAGCACCACGACTTTCATCGTCTCGCTAACGGCAACACGATGGTACCGGAGTGGGTTGAACTGCCTGAAGATCTGCACAAACGTGTAAGGGGTGGATTCAAGCAACACAGAGAACGCCTGCCCAGACTACTGGGAGATGATCTCGTAGAAGTCAACGCAGCAGGTAAAGAAGTTCGCCGCATTCACACCTGGCAGCTACTGGATCCGGTTAAAGATCCCATCCTGCCAGACAAGCGTCGCTGGGAATGGACCCACCTCAATGGATTAGACATCAATGACAGTGGTGACATCGTTTTCTCCTGCCGATGTAACGACAGGGTTTGTGTCATTAATGCCAACGGCAAGCTCACATGGAAATGGGATAAGACCCATGGACAACATAATCCAACTTGGCTGAAAAACGGTAATATCCTAGTTTTCGATAACGGTAATGATACTTCTCGCGTGGTCGAAGTCGACATATCCAATGATGAGGTTGTCTGGCAATATGCCGGCAAACCTGCGCACCAGTTCTATAGTGGACATATCTCTGGTGCCAGCGCGCTGGACTCTGGCAACATTCTGGTTTGCGAGGGGACCAGCGGAAGATTGTTTGAAGTTAACCGCAGTGAGGAAGTCGTCTGGGAATGGATCAATCCTTTCCTTAACAACAACAAGCGTGGCGAATCGACCGTAAGCATCTATCGTGCGCATCGATATGCTGCCGATCACCCGGCTTTGGTAAACCGTGACTTAAATCCTGATCGCTTTATCAACCTCAACCGTGCCCACGACCTTATGTGAAATGGCTCAGGATGGGGACTCAATATCCAATACCGCCCGCTCTACCCTACCCAGGCGTTTATGGATAGCTTTGTCGATAACCGCTGGGACATCGGTAGAAGATGGGCGACAAGAGCGGCTAAAAAACGCATGCTGTGCACGACGTAACTTATTTGTGCAGTTCTGGGTGCCTCCGTGCCAAAGGTGCGCGTTGTAGACGAAGCAGGAACCCGCGGGGCCGGTCACCTTAATCTCTCCTTCTACCGGTGCATTGAGGTCACGGGGCTCGCCATTTACCAGATCACCGCTGGGGTGAATGCCGGAAAGGTGTGTGCCCGGGACGATGCGAGTGGCACCGTTGTCTTCGGTAAACTCATCGATCAACCACACCGCATTCACGACCTGGGGTTCTCCCTTTACGCCCCATACAAAATCCGCATGAATACCCTGATGGCCGTACCCTGGCAGGGCACAGTGGTAGTTGGAACCAATGTATTTGCAGTGCACCCCAAGCACGTGCCGCACAGCAGCCAGCTGCCTGGGGTGCATGAAGATCGGATCAAGCAGACTGTCACGATTCATGGGTTTGATCACGGTATCTGCGACCCGACCAATACCCTCCTTTTCCGCATTCTGGGGACTGGCGCCCTCTCGCTGTATGGCCTCATCATACCGGTTTCGCATTTTCTCTAGATAATCTTCACCGATAAGCGGCCCGAGATTAACGTAGCCATTACGGTTAAGGCAATCTCGCTCAGCTTCAGAGAGCACGCTATTGTTTTCATCGGCAAGGCCAAGCTGATCCATGGCATATTCTATTTCGGTGAGTGGCAATCTATTAAACGGCCCATCAAGGAACATCTCCATTATCCTAAAAGCGACATCACCATCTGGACCAATCTTCGTCTTGTGAGCATCCAGCACGGCACGTCTCCCTTCATCGGTATCCGCGGAGTTCCAGATTTCAGTCGCGAGCACACATTTTTCGTAGTTCTGTCGACGCTGCTCAGCACTGACCTTGAATAGATGACGCGGCTTAGACAAATCGTCCGGGATCTTGTCTATCTGGGCTGCCTTAAAGTAGCGGGCTACTTCTTCACTTACTTCCATTAAATACCTCTAATTCTTGCCTATTTATTAAAGATTTCCTTAAGTTTCGTATCCATTTCTTCAGCACCCTGCTCTGAATGGCAGCTACCAGACAAGAGGCCCAACTTCTGATGCTTGATATTTATGCCTAAGAAATACGGATCATCACCGGTATTCTGGTGGCATTGAGCGCAGAACTCTACCCTAGTCTCACCCGCCGAAAGATGCCAATCAGTCAAGGACATCCTCTTGTGACATATCAAACAATCTATGGATTCAGATTCTGCAGCATGAGCTGACATAAAAATGCTAGCACCCTACTCGTCGAGCAACACTACGGTTCCCTTGTCACCATCGACAGCGATGCGCTGACCATGTTTAATAAGACGAGTGCCATTACCCGTGCCCAACACCGCGGGAATGCCATACTCCCTTGCCACGATAGAGCCATGGGCAGTGATGCTGCCAATATCGGTGACTAGACCAATGGTGTACGGAAAAAGCTGGGTCCAGGCAGGTGTTGTTAGCGGACATACCAGAATAGTGTCAGGCTGCATCTGGTCAAAATCATCTGGAGACATGATGACGCTGGCAACGCCGGTCACGGTTCCGGGACTGACGGCAAAGCCGCTGATTACTTCCGCGTTTTTGTCGTTGACCTTAATGGTATCGAACGACTTACCACCGCCGCTCACCCAGGCTAACTGATTCTCCTCTGGAATTGCAGCGGGCTGTTGCAGTCGTGCGCGCCATCCACGCAGCTCGCGCTGCGACGAGGCCCGTTCTTTAAGTGCCGGCTTACCATGATTGTTTGCTCTACCGTCTACCGCCTGTTGCAGTTCATCACTGGTGAGATAGAAAATATCATCAGCATTCTCGAGCGCACCATCATGCTCAAGTCGCCTGCCAAGTTCCAGAGCAAAAGGCCGAAGTAACGACCAGGCTAGGCCCATATAAAAAATAGCTTTTTCACGAGTTGGGTAATTGATTCGTGCCGTCCAATAGATGCGCAGAAATTCTGCAAAGGCCCAGCGTGATACCGGGGCGCTGCCAGCCCATCTGCCCTCGCCCTCCCGGGTCCGTCTGGTAAGGAGATAGGACAATGTCTGAATCCATTTTGCCCGACGCTTCATTTTAACGTCTTTCTGACGCGCAGTGAGATCGAAACCTGAGTGTCGCACCATAGCTTTCAGGTTCGTAATAAAAGGTAGCGGCGCCTCGATTAGTGAGGGTTCCACAAAATCCAGATTGAATACCTGTTTGCCATAGGTGTTCAGGTAGTCATTGATTGCAGCGAGCACACCTTCGCCTTCAGGATGAGCTTTCAGCGCATCCAGGAACTTGGACACCGGAGTTAGGATCATCAACTCATGCATCGCCTTGTTGCCACGAATCTGTTCCGCGATGGCTCGCATATCCCTTTCGGCAACCAGCGTGTCTGATTCAAAGCCCGATAGGAATGTGCCACTCGTGACCCCCAGGTCAGGCGCATTATCCACAAGAAAATTCTGTAACGCCTGGTCAGTCATTTTCGCAGCGCCGATGATAGCGCGAAGCACGTGCCAGTATCTGGCCTCGATCATGGTCAGTGCTCTAATGCCGTCAAGAAGCTCCTGGTCTGACGCACTGCCGGGGTCTACGCCCCGCCATAAATCGAGCCTATGCTGGTAATGCGGCAGGTTTTCCGTGCGCCACCTCACAACCGCCTCCGCCTTGATAAAAGTGCGCGACCAATGATAAAGCGCCCAAATCCAGCGTTGAGAACTGTCTTTCAACTGCATCAGCAGAATCATTCGGCCAGCAGCGTTCACGTTGTTTACATCAACCTTGTCGAGACTTCCGGAACGGCGAGGCGTAAATGCAGACTTAAGCGCCCTAAACCAGGTAAGCTTGCCCCACGATTGTCGGACCTCGGCCCAATGATCTCTCGATTCATCTCCCTGATGGACATAGATCGCCTGAAACGCATAACCATTGACCGTGGCGATGATAAAATTGCTGAGCCAGTTCCTGGTTTGCGAGCCCTTCCACTCCCAGTCGTCTGGCCAGGTCTGGGTATCGTAAAGGCTCTTCAAATAAAGATCTTCAAACAGCGGAGACAAGGGTTCCGGCATGACCTCAGAGGCCATGCGTTTGTAGAGCTGCGCGCCGGGGATTTCCGGCCAGTCGACATCCTCCGGTGGTTGATCTGGTAAGTTGGTAATCGGGCGAGATTGCAACAAGAACAAACTTCCAGACTCGAGAGCCCATTCAATATCCTGTGGTACACCCCCGAATAGCTGCTCAATCTTGAGAGCAAGTTCCGCAAGCTCTGTAGCTATAGTCTCTGGCAGCGAAGCCGTTGCGCGATCTTCCTCAGATACATCCTCCATCCGCGTGCCCTGCGCACCTTCCGCAACAATCTGCTGCGCCTTCTCACCCAGTATCGTTTCGCGAACTATGAGCTTTTCCCGATCAATTACATAAGTATCTGCGGTCACCTGACCGCTCACCACGGCCTCACCGAGGCCAAAGCTGCAATTGATAATCATCTCGGAGCGATCACCATTAACCGGATTCGCCGTGAACAGAATGCCGGATACTTCCGAGGGCACCATGATCTGCACTACCACGGCCATGGCCACAGTACCGCTTTCTATTTCCATCTCGTGTCGATAATTCATTGCCTGAACAGTCCACAAAGAAGCCCAGCATCGCTTCACTGCCGCAGCAACTTCATCGGCGCCGGTCACATTGAGGAAGGTTTCCTGTTGTCCAGCAAACGAGAGCCCTGGCAGGTCTTCGGCGTTAGCAGAGGAACGAACTGCGACAGCAGGCTGCCCGGGAAGTTCATCATAGGCGGTCGTGATCGCCGCCATTTGCTCCGCCGAGAACTCGTGGTCCGCAAACAGTTGCGAGATGTCATCTGCCGCCTCTTCAAAGGAAGCGGCACCTTCATTGATAGCAGGTCTCGCCAGTTCGAGAATTCTGTCTTGCAGGTTGTTATTAGCAACGAAGCTGCGATAGACCGACATAGGAACCTGAAAGCCGCCAGGCACATTGAAGCCCGCACCGGACAGCGTCGCCAGCGACCTGCCTTTGCCGCCAACAACCTCCAAGTCGTTGTCTTTTGTATTAAGGGGGACAGTGAGGTTCATAGTAGTGCTCGCAGCATACTACGGTGAACAAAAGATGACATCATCCGTCAATTGCCGACCCTATGACTTTACGATAGAGAACCTGTATTTATATGCAGTATACGTGTGCGCCGATCAACTATCATGCCCTTGCTCTCAAGGCGAGCAATGTTAGGTATCGGGATCTCCGAGTTCTCGTTCAGGCAAGAGACATCACCATGGCACATGTCGTCGGTAAGGATATAGATGATGCTGGAGTGCTCGCACATTAAACGGCCCTACCAGTTTTCCTGATTCGGCCGGACATCCACTTCAAAAGTCCAGGCTGAACGAGGTTGCGTTGTCAGGTAATACGCTAGCGTTGCAATGTCATCAGGATCCAGTCTTTTACCCTGCTCCGCATTGGTCGCACCCGGCAAATCAATCCCACCATCAATAATGAGTAGAGACACGTGAATGCCTTGTGGACCGAGATGCTTGGCCATCGACTGGGCAAGGCTTCGTTGTGCTGCTTTGGCAGAAGCAAAACCCGCTGTATTCGGTCGTCCTCGGAGTGACGCCGTGGCGCCCACGAAAATAATGTTACCCGCAGCCTGCGCTTTCATGTCTGGAATAATCAGCTGCGAGGATACCAGCGCGCCAAGTGAGTTTACCCGCCAGCCCTGCTCAAACTCCTCCGGTGTTATTTCTTCCACATCCTTCCAACTGCCATTACCAGCGTTATAAATGAGCACATCTACCACACCAAGGTCGGAGCGCACCTGTGCAAATGCGGATTCAACCGATGCAGGTTCAGCCGCATCGCAGGTGTATGCCCGCGCCTCGCTCAATTCCTCTGCCAGACCTTCACTAAATGACCTAGTGCGGGATAAAAGCGCAATCCGATAGCCCGCCCTATCAAAGCAGCGCGCAAATGCCGCGCCATTCTTGGGACCGATACCGACAATCACACAAACAGGATTCGTCATGATTGAACTCCAATTAACCTTTTATAGATGGTACTGATAACGATGATAGATTGTTACTCATTGGCGCCGCATAGATTTGATCACTACAGGTATTAGTGGCAGCGCCTCAAAATAATCGGTTATTTCAGTTTCAACAAACTCGATATCCGACACAACATCCATACCCTCTATTACCTTTCCGAACACAGCATAGCCATNGGTAGTGCAGGAAACAGGCTTACGCAAACCGCGAGCTTCAGCTTTCGCTACTGAGGCTTCAATCTCGCGGGTACAGCTTGCGTCTGAATGATCCAAGTGTGCATTGTCATCGACGTTAATAAAGAATTGTTTTCGCGCACTATCGATCTCTGCTTCGCGTGCCATTGCCACCGTGCCGGTCAGGTTTTTAAAGCCATTCGCTGCTTCGTTTTCAATAGGATTGCCTTCATAGGTTTCTTCAAGCTTCTCTGTGTAACCGCCGCCCTGAATCATGAATCCTGAAATCACGCGGTGGAATATCGTGCCGTCATACGAGCCTGCATCAACGTAGGAAAGAAAATTCTGTACCGTGATAGGGGACTGCTCTGCGTTTACTTCGATGGTAAATTTTCCCATGCTTGTATCAACCATGACGCGAGTCTCTGCCTGCGCAGAGACGATCGTACCGAGCAGGAGAAAGACACTAAAGCGTGGCATCAGCAATCCAACCCTCAAGTGGATCAAGCGAATCTGGCGCTCCATAGTTCCGCCTGCGCGATGCCCAGGCTCCCTGAATCGCANAAAGCAGNGCATCTAGGTGGTCACCCATTGGGTCATCGGCAAGAAACTGCGGTGCACGCAGCGTAATACCATAGGTAGCCTTCAATTCACTACTGGACAACAGATTATAGAGATCATGTCTTGCGGTGTGTTGNTCTTTGGTCTGTTTCTGTTTCATATCCTGTTTGTAGCTCCGCCTGCCTATAAAGTTACGCGCGAGTATTCCCGGATAGGCTTCAACTACAACCCGGTTAGGATCACCTTTCTGCATTCCAGGAATAGTTACGTTTGCAATGCGTAATCGGGGAGCCACTTCATAGAACATCAAACCTACCGGTATNCCATAAAGTTTTTGCGGACTAATCGATCCTGCGGCGACATCTGTGGCACGCCGGTGTTCTTTGTCTCCAGGATCTCTGTCTTCGCGATAGTCATCCAGTNCACTGCGAAACTCACCCCGGCTCATCGCGGCAACATGATCAACATAACCCTGCCACGTGTTAGGCCAGCTAATCGTTTCGATGAATTTTCGCGCTTGGCCAAAGGGAGCATCGATTCCCATGATCCAGGGTCCGGGTTGCTCAAGCGATTTTTCAAAGTCAGTAAAGCTAGACCACTTATGCAGAGTTCCTACACTGAGTATATCGTCTTGCAGCTCACACTGAAGACAGGTAATCNGTTTACGGCGCGTCGGTCGGCTAGTGAAATCGATACCAAAAATTTTTAGTTTATTTGCCAAAAGACTTCCAAACCGAATCAAGCGCCGTCAGGGAAAACGTACCTGCAGCCGCAGAAATCCGGCCTGCCGGCGTGTCCTTCACATCCTCTTTGGCAACCCCAAATACGAATTCACCTGCTGTATTTTACTGCGTTTCATCTTCGAGATTGGCTGAGTTCTCCACGAGTTCCTGATGTAGCCCTAGCGCGCTAGCGGATCATCTTCACGATAGATTGAATTCTGACCGTCAAAAAAAATCGCGGGTGCCACGCTGATCACCTGATACTCCTAGGACTCAGGGTCAATGTTTCCCTGCAGGTTTTGAAACCTGCTAATCAATCCGTCAANCTCATCTGTACTCGCGAGAATTGCGCAAAGATCAAACACTGTAGTACCTATAGGGGTTGGCTGTAAATCACCTTCGGCGGAGGTAGTGCGATATGCGGCGACTATCATTTCTTCGCCAAGCAAATCCCGAGCGTCGAACTTATCCNGCGATGCCACCAATAACCTAATCGCATTTTTCTTTTTATAATCAATCCTAGCAAATTTTCGCAAAGTCGAATGTCAATTTCTTTGCCTAGCTTCTACAGAAGTTGAGGGGGCTGACCAATGCTATTTCATCTGAAATGATGCCTGCCCGGTTCAAAGAAACNCAGAAGTCTTTACAATAGTGACAACGCTTAAGGTATTAATATGAACGAACAAGTATTTGATGAGGCAGACAAGACACTATTTCGCGATAGCGTCAGGAAGTTTTTAGAAACAGAAGTTGAACCCCACTACGACGAGTGGGAGCGAGAGGAAATCTGGCCGCGGGAAGTGTGGCAGAAGCTGGGCAATAACGGTTTGCTATGTGTGGATATGCCAGAAGAGTATGGCGGCTATGGTGCACCGTTCGAGTTTAGCTGCGTGGTCGTAGAAGAGATCTCACGTGCGGGTTATGGCGCCCTAGCTTCCGGCGTGTCTGTGCATTCCGATATTGTCGCGCCCTACATCTTGAACCTCGGGACCCAAGAGCAACGTCAGCGTTTCCTACCCAAAATGGCGACAGGAGAATGTGTTGGTGCCATCGGCATGTCAGAACCCGCCGCCGGATCGGATTTACAAGGTATTCGAACCACCGCCAAAAAAAATGGTGACGGATATGTAATCAACGGTCAGAAAACCTTTATAACCAATGGTCAGCACTGCGATGTTGTCGTGCTTGCAACCAAGACAGATCCCAAGGAAGGTGCGCGTGGNATGACCCTCTTCACCTTCGACTGTCACCTCGACGGTTTCAAGCGGGGTCGCAACCTTGAGAAGATAGGTCTGCATTCAGGCGACACTTCTGAGCTCTTCTTTGACAACGTGCGGGTTTCCACGGCCGATGTGCTTGGTGGTGAGGGCCAGGGATTTGCCAATTTGATGAATGAGCTGCCAAGAGAGCGCTTAATTCTAGGCATTGGCTGCGTTGCCGCGGCAGATGGNATTTTCGATTTAACGGTTGAGTATGTNTCAGAACGCAAGGCCTTCGGTGAGGCGNTCTCAAGCTTCCAGAATACCCGCTACAAACTCGCAGATATTAAAACCGAGATCGAACTTAATCGCGCACTAGCAGAAAAATACGTCGACAAGTTTCAACAGGACGAGCTTACACCTGCCGAGGCGTCACTTTGCAAGCTCGCTGCAAGCGAGATGCACGGGAGGATTGCCGATCAGTGTCTGCAGCTATTCGGCGGCTATGGCTACATGCGAGAATACAAAATATCTCGCTTTTATCTCGATGCCAGAATTCAGCGCATCTACGGCGGCACCTCGGAAATCATGAAAGAGTTAATTGCTAGAAGCGTTGTAGGTCGATAACCATGTATAACACNGTCAAAAAAAAACTCGCCAAGGGTGAGCAGGTTATCGGTGGCACCATCGATTCGCCAGATCCAAAAATTTACCGCGCGATGGCTAAGGCCGGGCTCGACTTTATGTGGATTGAAATGCAGCACAGTCCAATGACCTACCCGGAAGCAGCCAACCTGATCTGGGCCGGACATGACCTGCCTGTAACGCCTTTCATTCGCGTACCAGATGCAACCGAAGGGGAAATACAGAAAGCCACAGACATTGGCGCCCTCGGTATTATCATTCCTATGGTCGACGAACCGGAGAAGGTCGAAAGTGCGATTCGCTTTGCGAAATACCCACCGGACGGNAAACGAAGCCACGGCGGAGGCCAATACAGAGATCTCTGGGGAGATGATTATCGCAGCACAGCCAACAATAATATTATGATCGTCGCGCAGATCGAATCACCGAGAGGCGTTGAGAATGCCGCGAAGATTGCTGAGGTACCTGGTGTCGATGTGATTTTTACTGCTGCGAATGACCTCGCCAGCTTTTCCGGGTACTCGCAGGGCACACCAGAACATGAGGCACTGGTGTCGAAAATCAACGATGCCGTGCTCGGCGCCGGAAAGAAACTAGGCGGACCCGCAGAATGGTTAAAACGGGAAGAGTACAGTTTCTTTCAGACCCTGCCTGCAGCCAATATGGTCACGAGGGGCACCAAGGATCTTCTGAATTACCTAAAAGCGTAATCACTTGTTCCTAGTAGCAGCAAGCCAGTGACTCAATCTCATTAGTTGGCCTATCCGGGCAAACGACAGTAGCCCCGCTCCCGCCAGCGCCACTACAATCGCGTTACCAGTGCCACGCGCAGGGCCCGTCAGTACTGCAACCTTGTCAGCTTGTTCCTCGCTAATTCCCGTTTTTAGATAAGGACACGGTATGCGAAAGATCTTCTTTCGTCACCACTGAGACAGNAAGAGGTGCNCGATTTCAAATCGACTGGACAAGGTCAGGCACATGTCTTACGTAAGACCAATATTGCATTCTGTCGGAGGGACTTTAATATGACCAAAACCAAAACTAAAAAAGCGCTGATAATGTCTACTAGCCAATTCGAAGTTCACCAGCAGTGCGAACGACTGATCTATAAGTTTTTGAAGGTACTTGAGGGGGAACAGGGGAAAGTCGCTGATCTATTCGCTGAGGACGGTCGATTTTCTAAGTTCATTGGTCGCGAACAGATCCGCGAGCATTTCGATGGCATTGAAAAAGTAGACCATAATATTAACGTGAATCTCTGCAGTAACCTCTTGATTGATGTGATCGACGATGATCACGCGACTGCCACACACTATTGCACACACTACGTTGCAGACCCAGAGCCTGAAGATTTAAAAGACCCCAGTGGTAACCAGGTGCCAGGTGAACTCGATACCGCACGCACAATTACCCGATGGTCCTGGGAGTTCAAAAGAGTCGTCGGTGAGTGGCTGATATTAAAGATGAATGATCCGGAACCTATGCTCTTTAGAAAGGACGTGATCGATGAACTACGAAGTGGTAAACATTCGTAATCCGACAGATAGTCGCGANNTCGCGACCAAATTTTCTGATGCTAACAATCTGCTGTTTGTCACTGGTATTCGCACGCGCCACCACGAACAATGTCCCCGTTGATTCGCTATATTCAAATTAAATCGCTTTCGGAGGACTAACTGCGCACATCAGCGTCAATATGCTCAATTAGTATTTGATTTTCACCAGCAGTCTCGATATGCATACCGTGCGGAAGCTCTTTGGAGACGGAAGTGGATATCTACCCGCAGTCCCTAACCTCGCGCTATCAGCATAACAGATGGCGATTGGCTGCTTGTTGTTTTCGACCTGTATTGGTTTCTATTTCCTTTCGGCTAGTTGGCTTTTTTCTTGTGTATTCCTTTACACCTAAAACTACAATACGGCTCTGCTTTACTCGATAGCACCAGGCCTCAGTTGCAGACCCTTGATAATCTGTGGCGAACATTATGTTCTTAGTAGAAAATTCACGTCCAAGGTGTTCCGCTCGTCTCTAATAGAGTTCTTTTGGTGCAGCAGTTATGGCAATACGTTACTCTGACATTTTAGGAAAAGTTATCCCGTGCTCGTGCTCAATGTCATTATTACATTGATGCCACTGTTGCTGGTCGCAACCCACATGACCCTATAACCCGTAACAAATAGGAAAAAGAATGAAAACCAAAACCATCCACAACACCGAACTTAACGTCAGCATGTTCTGCCTGGGAGGCCAGGAATGGGGTTCCCGGGACGACAAAACGATTTCCTACAACATGCTAGACCAGTACGTAGGCGGTGGCGGAAACTTCTTGGATACCGCAAACAACTATGCCGTTTGGCGCGGAGAAGGCGGAGAGAGCGAGACAATGATAGGGAACTGGTTTGCGGACCGCGGCAATCGGAACGATCTTGTTCTTGCTACCAAGATGGGTGGCAGCGCCAACGACGCACCCATGTCGTCTGCTCCGGAACATATACGTCGAGAATGCGAGCGCAGTCTGAAACGACTGCAGACCGATCACATTGATCTCTATTATTTTCACTGCGATGACCGCAGGGTCCCACTTGAAGATCAGCTTGGCACCATGAATGAACTTGTGCAGGAAGGCAAGGTGCGTTATGTCGGCGCCAGTAACTTTAAAGCCTGGCGGCTGGCAGAAGCCGCCGCAGTGAGCGCCGCCAATAACATTAGCTCGTTTGTGTGCGTCCAACAGCGCTATACCTACCTGCGGCCTCGGGTAGATGCTGATTTTGGCTTCCAGAAGTCAACCAACGATGACCTGCTTGAATACTGCAAAGAGCGAGACTTTCAATTGATCGCCTATTCGCCTCTGTTAAGTGGTGCCTACGTCAGGGACGACAAGCCAATGAGAGCTCAGTATCTACATGCGGATTCCGATGCGCGCATGGCCACATTGATGGAAGTCGCCAAAGAAGTGGACGCCACTCCGATCCAGGTAATTTTCGCCTGGATGACTGGTCGCGGTGTGATCGTTATATCGGGTGCCAGCAAGTCCGAGCAAATGGAAGAGAGCTTCGCGGGTTTTGATCTCACCCTATCGGATGAGGTCCTTGACCGGTTGGATACGGCTGGGGCTGAGTGAACCTAACAACACTGAAATCCTTGCGTAAACCTTGCGCATTACCCGAAAAAAATAGGTATCCTTCAGTTTCCCCCTTTTTTACACATTATGGCTACCGATTAAATGAAAAATGTAGAACGACTATTTATCCGCGGTGAGATCACGCAGCGCCAGGAAGAAGGCTGCGATCTTGGCGACCTGGAGACCCGTGTCGAAGCGGCCCTTAAAGCCGACGATAAGGAAGAGATGGTCAGGTTGTACAACGAACTGGATACTTTGGAGCCCGCTGATTCGTTCGGCTACGACGAGCCATCAACGCTTGAAGAGATAAAAGCGCTGAGGCCCGATGGGCCGCGTCGCATGGAAATCTCGATCAGCGACGAAGAACTTTATGATCGTATCCACGGTGCCTGGCTGGGACGCGCGGCTGGTTGTTCTCTCGGCAAACCCACTGAGGGCTGGCCCAAAGCACGCATTGACGAATACCTTGAGTCAAAAAACGCTTTGCCGCTCGACAACTACGTGCCCTATGACGAAAAGAACATAGGTGCCGGCCTTAAGACCAGCACACGAGACAACATTGAGTTTATGGAGCGGGATGACGATATGGATTATCCAATCCTGGGTCTGATCGCGCTGGAAGAACGTGGCGAGAAGTTCACTCCGCGGACCATGGCCAATGTGTGGATGAACCATATGCCGGTAAACTTGCTGTACACCGCAGAGCGCGCTGCCTATCGCAACTTTGTTGCCGGCTACTGGCCACCCGAATCAGCAAGCTATCGTAATCCCCACCGTGAATGGATCGGTGCCCAGATTCGTGCTGACATGTTTGGCTATGCTTCGCCCGGGTGGCCGGAAAAAGCAGCAGAACTGGCCTTTCAGGATGCTTGTATTTCTCACGTTAAGAATGGCATCTACGGTGAAATGTTCGTGGCTGCTATGCTAGCTGCTGCTTTCGTTACCGATGACATTATCGAAATCATCAATGTAGGCTTAAGCGAAATACCCGCACAATGCCGCCTTGCAGAAGCCGTTCACGACACGCTCGGGTGGTGCCAGGAGTTAAACGACTGGGAAGCGGTCTGGGAAAAAATTAATGAGCGTTATGGCCACTATAGTGGCGTACACACGATCAACAATGCAGCGCTCGTCGTACTAGGACTTTACTTTGGCAATACCGACTACGAGAACGGCATCGTCGTTTCCGTGCGCGGCGGCTGGGATACGGATTGCAATGGCGCCACCGTCGGGTCCGTCCTGGGATTAAAATTTGGTGCGGATGCACTACCAGAGAAATGGATTGGTGTACTAAACGATCGTCTTCGATCATCGGTGCGCGAGTTCAATGACAACAAGATTACCGAACTTGCAGAACGAACCTTGAAAGTGGCGAAACATATCATGACCCTACCAGACGAGGAACCGGAAGAAGAGACCCTGCAGGGAGAGCCCAGCGACAGCCCCTTCGTGGGCGACTGGGTCATCGACAAATCGTTTGCCAGATGGGAGCTGCACGTAAGGCCTGACCTCACCGGCACCTATGAAGACGGCTCTGGCTACAGCTGCAAGCTTGGTAACGTTAAGGTTGAAGATGACAATGTCGCGTTTTCCTTTGTTATCGACAAAGGTGGGTTCGGTATCGACATTCAATTCGAAGGNAAGGTTAACGGCGACCGACTCGACGGTGTCGGTATGGGAAATGGATTCGAAATGCCGATTGATGGTGAACGCGCCTAAACGTTCGGAACAAAAATAGGGGGATATAACGTTGATCAGCGATGCGATCAACCGTTTGCAGGAACAGGTAAATAATGATCCTGAACTGATGCGGCGGGGGAAATATTTTTCCACGAAATTCGCNCTCGGAATCGATAACACGTGGACGATGTTTGTGATCGACGACGGTAAGCTAGTTGAGGTTCTTGTAGAANTGAGAGACGNCCCCAAGGGAACNGACTTCATCATNAAGNCCGACNCCGAGACCTGGGCATTATTCAANGAGGCTAATCCAAAACCTGGATACCAGGATCTCACCGCGCTAGTAGAAACCCGACGCGCAAGGGTGAGTGGCGACGTGATTCCGTGGCTNTCGAACATGATGTATATAAAGGGTGTGATTAATAAGTTTGTGAGCTGCGAGCTATGAGCCTTGAGCCCGTAANTGGTCACTATNTAGGATTGGATATCGAGGGCCAGTCTTACCGGGTGTATTTCGAGGAAGCGGGAGAAGGGGTTCCGCTATTATGTTTGCATACCGCAGGCGCCGATGGCCGCCAGTATCGTGGTGTGGTGAATAACGAAACCATTACATCGAATTTTCGTGTCATCGTTCCCGACATGCCCTGGCACGGCAAGTCGTCACCCCCAGCTGGCTGGCAGAAAGAGACCTACNCGCTCACNACAGACAAATACCTGGCATTTATTCTCGCCTTTATGGATGCGTTAGAGCTGGATCGACCGGTGGTCATGGGTTGCTCCATTGGTGGCAGANTTGTATTGCACCTCGGTTTAAAACATCCTGATAAAGCCCGGGCCGTTATCGGATTGCAATCCGGCTTACATGCAGGGCTCGATCAGAATAGACCTGAACAACTGGACTACCTGCATCGCCATGACATCCATGGTGGTGAAGCCGCAGCAGCGGCGGTATCGGGCATCATTGCGCCACAAAGTCCCGATGCAGAGCGCTGGGAAACCCTGTGGCATTACGCAAACGGTGGCCCCGGCGTGTTCAAAGGTGACCTCCATTACTACTTTATCGAAGGTGATCTGCGTAACCAGAAACTCAACATCGATAAGGAGCGCTGCCCCGTNTACCTACTTTCTGGTGAGTACGACTATTCGGCGCCACCCGAAGGAGCNAGGGAGATCGCAGAGCAACTTGGCTGCAAATTCGTACTGATGGAAAAACTTGGACATTTTCCCATGAGCGAGAACCCCGAGCTGTTTATAGGCTACCTGGCGCCCATACTCGAGGACATTCTCAGTACGCAGAATTAAGCCTGTTTCCTGTGCACTGAAACCTTCCCTCTAGATGGCTATAATGTGAGGATGCCTAGCCGTTTCATCGATACACTTGTCACCAGCGAAGACCCGATTCCAGACGGGGTACCAAATCCAATCCACGAGTCGGNAGGTGCCGACGCGGCAGGGTATGCAGGCGCNCTTGTANCGGGCATACGGACCTATGGCTGGGCTNCAAANACCNTTACNAAGGCACTGGGCAAGGAGTGGCTGGAAAGCGGCTGGATCGACTACAGCCTNCGAAGACCGCTCTTTGCAGATGAAGTTCTGAANATCATNGTTGAGGAACAAGATAGTCACTGGTCCTTATCGTGCATTGCCGGCGAGGAGGAAAAGCGCGTTGTACTGGTTGGCACAGCGGGACCAGGCAATGCTGTATGGCTGGATGAGTTTGAACCCCCAGAACCCGGGACCATGCAGCCACAGCCGGAATNTTTGCCANCCTACGATCTTGATCATGTGCCATTGCNTCAACCTCTAAATCCGCTAACCGTTCACCTTAGTTCCGAACAATCTCGACTACTGGTCGCGAAAGACCTTGGCTTGGACACATCTCACTATGTAAGTGAAGACATCAACCCGGCATTCGTTCATCCGTATTTTCTTTCCGGACGAATGTCACCACTCACAAGGCATAATTTTGTTTATGGACCGACCATTCACGTTAGGAGTCAGATTCAACACAAACGCGAAGCGCGAGCCGATCAGGAAATTACGGTCAGCGCGCAAATCGTCGATGCCTATGACCGCAAAGGACATTGGTACCAAGTACTAGACGGCATCGTAACTGATAGTGAGGGTGAAGTGGCACTCATCCGACACCACAACATATTCAGACCTCGTCCTGCTAATTAATTCGAGGCAACACCTCATCATTAAACAGTGTGAAGGTATTTTGACTCAAAGGCGCACACAACAGGTAACCCAACCCCATCTCTTCCTCGTATTGCATTAATTGATCAGCCACACGCTCCGGCTTACCCCAAATAACGATCTCATCAACGTAGCGATCAACCGGATTGTTGCCAGCGTCTTCGGATTTACTGGCATAACTATTCGTCACCCACGCAGCTCCTGATGCAGCAATCTTGTGCGCCTCTTCTTCGTCATGGTCTATAGCGAAAAGACGTGTCACCGGTATGTCACGATTGGCAACCGGGTGACAGTGTTTTTCAAGGGCGGAATCGTAAAGCTGTCGTTTGGCAAATATTTCCTGCATGGACGAATGCGGATCCATTAGGATGGAATGGCCCTGCCCTGCCGCCCACTCAATTGCTTCAGTTGATGTGGCTGCCATCCAAACCGGCATAGGATCCTGAATGGGCTTCGGCAAGACTTCGATGTCTTCATACCTGTGATACAAGCCATCGAAATTCAGTTTTTCGGATGACCACGCGGCAAGCACGATGTTAACATTTTCCCGAAATCGCTCACGTCGTTCTGCCTTGTCAATACCAAAGGCACGAAACTCGGTGGGATCAAAACCGCTGCCTGCACCCCAGTTAACGCGTCCTCCTGACAGCACGTCAAGCAAGGCAACTTCCTCAGCAAGTCGCAGTGGATTATAAAAAGCAGCTAGCGATATTCCCGTGCCAATTCTGAGATTCTTTGAATGATTGGCAAAGTGCATCCCCATCATATTGATCGAAGGACACACGCTATAAGTTGAAAAGTGATGCTCAGCGATCCAGACGGCGTCATATCCACCCTGATCCATGATGTGAAGGCGCTCCAATCCGCGTGTATACACATCCTGCAGGTCGCCATGCCGACCGGGCCAACTGAAGAACTGAAGAACTGCGATTTTCACCCTGGGACCTTGTATCTCGTGTATGACAGCAAGATAGGTTGGCAAGACCCAGAACGCAAGGCTTCCAGTCTCTATACCTACTTTAGTCTCGCCACGGCCTCCGGCAGCACAAAGTGTCGAAGATAGTCGCCCTCGTGAGGCTGAAACCTAGCTAACGACGGTTTAGGTTTGCAAGATCTTATCTCAAAGAGCAGCGCCACTGATGTGGCTCTCAGCAACAAATGAAGCCCTTAGCGCCAATCGAAATGCGCTTTTTTCAACTCATGGGTCTCTCGCCAGTAATCGACAAGACGAAAGGGCCAGTTCTGGGTGACCCGCCCTTCGCTGTTCTTGTACCAACTCTGGACCTCAGGAATGCCCCAGGCCCTTTTTCGGTTCGCATCATCGACTCTCTGATAAAACACCTCAGCCACTTCCGCCCTGGGCTCCAGTGAACGATGCTCGGTTATCAGCAGATGAGAAAGGCAGCTCATAATGTAGTTAACTTGGCACTCTGAGTGAAAAATGATGCTGCCACCGTGCACGAGGTTTGTATTAGGTCCATAGAGGCAGAACAGGTTGGGAAACTGTGGCACCGTCATGCCAAGGTAGGCTCTGGGATTCGAACCCCAGTACTCAGTCAGCGACACACCATTGCGTCCGGTGATATCCATAGGCCACAGAAAGTGGTCCGCCTGAAATCCCGTAGCGCAGATAATCACATCTGCATCAATCGTTGCGCCTTCTACCAAAGCAACACCGCTCGAAGTTATTTCGCTGATAGGATCGGTAACAAGGTCGACATTGTCCCTTTGCAACGCAGCCAGCCACATTCCGTTATCGCGAAGCGGGCGTTTGCCCCCGGGGGGATAATCTGGAATGATCTTACTCAACAACTCATCATCGTGAACCTGACTGGTCATATACGCAGTTACCGACTGGCGAAGCTTTTCACTCGCTGCGTTAATGGATCCCGGTTCACGCCAATTTTTATCGACGGTGAGTGTTTTAAGAAACGCATCACAACCGGTCCAGAACAACCAAAACCGATACCAGTTTGCATAGTAGGGCACATGCCGCAACAACCACTGATGACCTGCCTGAACCTCATGGTGGTAGTGTGGGGTTGGCATCAACCAGGGTGGTGATCGCTGCAGCACCGAAACATGCTGAGCCTCCTTTGCGATCTCCGGGACGAACTGGAAGGCGCTCGCACCAGTGCCGATAACAACAATCCTCTTGCCGGAAAGATCTACATCATCTTGCCAGGCTGCTGAATGAAAAGTAGTGCCCTTAAAGCCGTTGAGTCCTTTGATGTCGGGCAGCCTGGGACGATTCAACTGGCCGACGGCGCTGATCACGACATTAAATTCATCCGCGTCCCCACTTTCCGTTGTCACCAGCCAGCGACCGTTATCGACATACTCGGCCGAAGACACATCCGCATTGAAACGAATGTGCTGCCTCAACTCATATCGATCAACAACTTCATTAAAGTAATCGAACAATTCATCGCGCGGTGAAAAATGCGACGACCAGTTATGGTTGGGTGCGAACGAGTAACTATAGAAATGACTGGGAACATCGACGCGACAACCCGGATAGCTATTCTCGAACCAAGTGCCGCCTACTTCCCGATCCTTTTCAAATACCACAAAAGGAATACCGGCTTCCTGCAAGCGAATTGCCGCGAGGATGCCTGACAGCCCTGCACCAATCACAGCCACTTTTAGCTCAGCGCGTTTCTCCGCGGGAATGTCTTCGTACCATCTATCCGGTTCAGTAAGCGACATTTCCTGCATCATCATGGGGACGTATTCTTTGGGTATTTCACCGTCCACCATCGTCTGCATCATCTGGTGAACAGACATGGCATCTGGAAGGTCTGTGGCAACCGACTGACCGCCATCACGAATTCCCGCGATAACTTCGAGGGCAAAGTGGTGTAACGCTTCGCGATCCGCGTAACGTTCGCTCAACAATGTCTCGTCGCGGGTAATCTGGATAAGCGCCATTCGCAGCGATTGATCATGTGCATCCGTTAACGCTTGCTGGATATCAGCATTACGCAAGGAAATAGCCGCAGTCTCGTTGGGACTATCTATGGACATGGCTTACCCTGCCGCCCCATGGCCATGACGGTTACCCTGCCGCGCGTTTGCCACAACCAAGGATGACACCGCCACGACCATCCGTGTGCTCATCATCTTCGAGAATTACTTCACCGTTGCAGACAGTTGCCTTGTAACCCATGGCTTTTTGCAACAGCCGGCTCGCTCCACACGGAAAATCATCGACGATCTCTGGATGCCGTTCAGCAACTCGACCCATATCTATGACATTGATATCCGCTTTCATACCCTCGGCAAGAATACCGCGATCACTTAACCCCAGTACCGTTGCCGGCAAACTGGTCATCTTGCGTATTGCCTCCGGCAAAGCAATTCTGCCGGTTTCACGCACCCAGTGGCCCAGGTAGAAACTCGGCCAACCGGAATCGCAGATAAACGTTACATGCGCACCTGCATCGCCAAGCCCCGGTACGATCCAGTCGCGAGAAAGCATCTCGTAGGTCTTCTCATACTCCATATTGAAGAACGGTTGATGAAACATGGTTTCGCCATCACTGTCGAGCATGCGTTCGAGCCAAAGCTCAGCACCACACTTACCCTCTGCCTTCGCTTCATTGTAAAGGTTATCTTCCAGATCACGGGTGTACCTNGGNCTNTCATCCGGGCCAAGCCAAACCATGCGTTTCGCCATCGCNTCGCAACCCTCNTNATCNCGAGCTTCGCTGATCAGTTTGTTNCGGAATNCTTCATCTCGAATCGCAGCCAGNCGCTCCNTAAAAGTCATTTTTCGNAANTCANTCCAGCTGGNTGTNGAGAAAAAGAAATTGTTCTTNAGNCCTGAAAGNTTNCCGCCGCGACGCGGCACAGTAGTCCCANAGACCGGCAATCCNTNATCATGCATCTTACCAACACATCGGTCATAGCTTTCTAAAAGACTGGGNAGATCACCNTAGGTATCNGTNGTCGAACTGAANANCAGTCGGTTACCGCCNGTNCGCATGGCCTGCTCNAACAGCTCCATTTCGTAGTCGAATATNTTCATCTTTACAGCAGGAGTATTCGCCACTACCTGCATGATGCCGCCTTCAGCACCNACCGCCNTATTGATCTCAATCACTTCTTCCATCGGCGCAAGGGTGCCNGGAATAAGCCGACCATCNGGTAGTTTATGTCCGCGCAGACGGTTGGTTGAAAAACCAATCGCACCCTGACGAATTGATTCAGCTGCAAGAGCAGCCATTTGTCTGGTCTCATCTTCGTTGGGATCTTCATCGACACCCCGCTCACCCATGACGTAATAGCGCAGTGCACTGTGACCAACCATTCCGGCAACGTTAATACCTGGTTGGTTCTTTTCTATCNAATCCAGGTATTCACCATAGGACTCCCAGTCCCAAGGTAGCCCTTCAAGAATAGTCTCGCGTGGAATGTTCTCGACTGATTCCATCATCTCGGCCAGAAAGTCGTGCCCATCGGGTCGTACCGGGGCAAAACAAACACTGCAATTCCCCATGAGCGCCGTCGTTACTCCATGCCANCTGATTGAGGTCAGCATAGGATCCCAACCTATCTGCGCATCAAGGTGAGTGTGCAGGTCCATAAAGCCAGGTGTAACTGCGTGGCCTTCTGCCTCAATCTCCCGTTTGCCNTTGCCAGATACCTCGCCGATCTCGGTAATCACATTACCGTCAATCGCTACATCACCTACAAACGCATCCGCGCCGGTTCCGTCTACTATNTTGCCCTGTCTGATAACTAAATCGTGANTCATATGCTGTTCCATTGCTGCTTTACATGGTCCCGCAACATAGGGTAGCGTCCTGTAAAAGGCAAGGTCGTGTATCGTTTTCTAGCAAATTCCTGACAAAGACCAAACACGGCCCCGTTCACAACTTAGATGTTTTGGGAGAGACNACATGGCGATAACAACTCGCGCAGCGGTAATGGTGGAACACAANAACGGGGTGGTGGTTGAAGAGATCATTCTGGATGACCCCCAAGGGTCTGAGGTNCTGGTCAAGCTATTTGCCACTGGAATTTGTCATTCCCAGCTACATCAACTCACCTGGCCCCACCAACGGACACCCGGGATACTGGGACACGAAGGCACAGGTGTGGTACTGAAAGTGGGTAGCGACGTGACGCATCTGAAGGAAGGCGATCACTGTATGCTCACCTGGGTACCACGGGACGCTACCCCAGACAGCCCCGCGCCGGCCAACACCATGTTCACCTTTCGCGGTGANCACAATGAAGCNGGTAACTGTTACACNTGGGCGGAGCATGCGCTGGTAGATCAACAGATGGTATTGCCCCTGCCCAAGGATGTCACTACCGCGTCGACCTCCATCGTGGGTTGCGCAACGGTCACCGGTGTCGGGGCCGTGCTCAACACCGCAGGCGTCCAAAAGGGTCAATCTGTTGCGGTCATCGGTGTAGGTGGCGTCGGTATTAATGTCATTGCAGGGGCAAAAATAGCCGGGGCCAATCCCATCATTGCGGTCGATCTTACCGATGACAANCTGGAGTACGCCAAAAAGTTTGGCGCCACGCATACCGTCAACGCTTCAGAAACAGACGCCGTAAAAGCTATACAGGAGCTTACCGGCGGCGGCGCTGACTACGCGTTCGACGCGATTGGCGGGCCGGTGACCACACCGCAGATCTTAAACGCGGTGCGCGCGGGCGCTACGGGTATCAACAGNGGTGGTGTCGCCGTCGTGGTCGGTATGCCACAAGAAAACTTCACGATTAACCAGTGGGCCTTTCCTATCGGTGAGAAGTCGCTCATCGGATCCTTTGGTGGCTCCAGCCACCCGGACGTTGATTACCCTGANTACATCGAATACTTCAAAAACGGACAGTTACCGCTGGATGAAATGATCACCACGACTTACACTAGCCTGGACGACATCCACGAAGGCATTCGCGCACTAGCAGCAGGAGAGATTCGAGGCCGTTCAATTATCGTGTTTGAGTAGGAGAGAACATCGTGGCAATAACGAGCCGAGCAGCGGTCCTGGTCGAGAGCAAAAAAACTCTAGCGATTGAAGAAATCACGCTTCAGGACCCGGAGGCCGGTCAGGTGCTGGTGGAATATTTCGCATCAGGTATCTGCCACTCCCAGTTGCACCACATCAATAGTCCTGCCCCGAGAACCCCTTCTTTGCTTGGGCACGAGGGTACTGGCGTGGTCCTCAAAGTCGGTAGCGGCGTAACTCATATTAAGGAAGGTGACCACTGTATTGTTACCTGGGTGCCACGCGATATCAGTATGAATAGTCCTCAACTTGCGCCAACCAGTTATGAGTGTCGCGGAGAGAAACGTTCGGCTGGTGTATACACCTGGGCCGAGCACGCCCTCATCAATGAACAACTTGTAGTACCACTTTCAAGCGAGGTTGAAACCGCTGCGACAGCCATCGTAGGCTGCGCAACGGTCACCGGTGTGGGCGCTGTGATGGGATCAGCGAGAGTCCAACAAGGTGACTCCGTTGCTGTGATTGGTGTCGGCGGTGTGGGCATCAACGTTATCGCTGGCGCAAAGATCGCTGGCGCGAATCCAATCATCGCAGTGGACCTCGCCGCGGACAAACTCGAATTCGCCAAAGAGTTCGGCGCAACCCATACGATCAACGCGAGCAAAACTGATGCCGTGGAGGCGATTCACGAAATCACGGAAGGTGGTGCGGACTTCGCCTTCGATGCCATAGGTGGCCCAATCACCACTCCGCAAATCCTCGCTGCTGTTCGAGGCGGCCGCACAGGTGCAGGCAGAGGCGGCACGGCAGTAGTCGTTGGCATCCCCATGGAACCAATCCAATTACCACCTGAAGCGTTCCCTGGCGGTGAGAAACATCTCATCGGATCTATCGGTGGCTCAAGCCACCCTAGCGTTGACTATCCACAATACATCGACTGGTTTAAAGATGGCGAACTGCCTCTCGACAAAATGATTACCACAATCTACGACGGCCTCGACAAGATCAACGAAGGGGTCCGTGCCTTGCAGGCAGGAGAAATTCGCGGGCGCTCCATTATGGTTTATAAGTAGGCAGTAGTGAGTAGTTAGTCTATCAGCGCCGCGTAACTGTCCAGAATCGGGAGCACCTCGTCTCTGGGTGCTGAGGGAAGCGATAATAGCACCCTGTTAATTCCAGCATCCCTGTACTCGGTGAGCGTATTCTCTTCGGCAGGCGCACCAAATACACTGATAGAAAGCGTCGACATATCTCTACCAGATTCATCGGCAATCTTCTGCAGGCGTGCAATGTTCTTTACCGCATCAAAGCCATGTCTCGCCCGTGGCAGCCAACCATCACAGTAGTCGACTACCCGGCGCAAGGTGTAATCAGTTTCTCCACCAAGGATTATCGGCGGATGGGGCGTTTGCACCGGTTTCGGGTAACTCCAGCTCTCAGAGAAGTCCACTTGTTCGCCATGGAACTCAGCGGCGTCATTGCTCCAGAGCGCCTGCATGGCCTTAACCTGCTCTGCCATTCTAGCAAAACGCTTGTCGTAGCTGGTCCCATGGTGTGCCATCTCTTCCCTGTTCCAGCCACCGCCAATACCAAATATAAAACGTCCACCGGACATCCGATCCAGGCTTGCCACGAGATTCGCGGTTACGAGCGTATCGCGTTGTGGGAGTAAGCAGATTCCAGTGCCTATCTTCAGTGTCTTTGTATTCGCCGCAGCAAATGAAAGTGATACGAACGGATCGAAGGTATGCCAGTATTCCTTGGGTAAATCTGCACCGCCCGGCCAGGAGGATTGGCGACTGGTGGGAATGTGAGTATGTTCGGGGACGAATAACGATTCGAAACCGCGACTCTCAATCTCTGGTGCCAGTTCATCCATACCGATACTGAAGTCGGTCGCAAAAATTGATACACCAATATGCATTTCGTCTCCCTAAACTATTAACAGTTCCAGCACGGTCTCCGTTCTGCCCAGCAACGATACTAAGCGTAGCGTCTATAGACATCCTGATCAATTGCAGCCACTTGAGCGCGCCCGCGTTTTTAAATCGGTACTAGGTTCCCTGGGCGTCCCCAAACAAATCAACGTGAATACGATGTGAGTAGTTGAATCCAGCATCTAGAATTGATGCGGTAAGCTGCTTCGATAGCTTTGATAAATTCGCGGGTGTCCTTGCGCAAGGCATGACCCAGACTCTGTCTGGTGAGATGTTATAGAATGTTGCAATATTTATTACTTCTTCAATATCCGCCTGATCCTTGGCGACAAACTTGAACACCGACTTGGGGTTACTTACAAAGCCGTGCAATGCAGATGTAATCGTTTTTGAAATATCCATGCCAGCATTTGCCAATTTCGGCGATACAACATATAACGTTGCAAATTCATCAATGCTGGCGGCGGGCTCGATAGTGCCGTTTGTTTCAAATTCAAACGCTTCGAATCGATCGCTCAACGCTGCAAAAAGCGGGACCAGGCGCTTCTGAAACAACAGAGGCTCACCACCCGTGACGATCAATCTTGATCCGGGCAACGCCCGGATCTTCTTTTCTATCTCATCGAGCGAAAGTTCCGTCTGCCATTCTTTTTTTTGATAGACACGGTCATCATCATGGTTCTGATCGCTAGACCATCGCCAGGTGTATGGGGAGGCATTGAAGATTGCATTCCGATAGCCTCAGGAAAATTGACGGCTGCCCCATTTTTGGCCCCTCTCCCTGAAGCGAACAAAAAATCTCCGGGCTGCCATCTGGCATGATTGCGACTTTCAATTTATCGGTCATGGCATCCACTCAGCATGTCGACATTTATTTGCCCGGTGGCTGTCGCCAGATCCTTCCTCTATCTCGCACCGGGTCCAGCATCAACCAATCACTCTGCTCCACCTCAAATCCCTCAGGAAAAGGCGGACGGGGCTCCATGCCCAAAGACTCCATGACCCGTGGGTCACGGTAATAACATTGGGATGTGAGCGTAACCACATTCTGCAAAAAGTCTACGGAGGTCTCTTTAAGCTGCTCAACGATAGTCATGCGTAGATCATCTGTAAGGTCGGTGAACGACCCTCGTCCTTCATCCCAAGCCTTCTCATTGAGCACTTCCAAGCCTAGAACTATCATTGCAGATTGATCACTAACAGCGACGATAATTTCAGCCAGAATTCTCTCATCATCTGCACCCGGCACATTATATTTCTCGCTCGCAGGAATCATCATCCCCACCAACGTGGAGAGGGTCCGAATGTTTTCCTCGGAAAACGGATTGTCGGTCGCGATTCTTTTCATGATTTCTATGTACTACTCCACGACTTAATCAAACAAATTCACCAAACGTTTTTTCATCTGATCTGCAATGTAGAGTGCCAATGCCTGAATAGTATGTGTCGGATTCACTCCTGCTGACGTGACAAAGATGCTGCCATCAACAATGAAAAGATTCTTAACATCGTGGCTTCGCCCCCACTCATTGACTACCGAGCGCGTCGGGTCAGTTCCCATACGCGCGGTTCCCATAAGATGCCAACCGCCTTTTGCAATGGGAATAGTCGCGCGAACGTCAGTGGCGCCAGCAGCCACAAACACTTCCTTACCCCGCTCAGCGCCGAACTCCAGCATGCGCTGCGTGTTTTCGCCAATCGTATAATTAATCTTAGGTGCNGGGATCCCATCTAAGTCCTTCAGTTCTGGGTCCAGAGTTACCGTGTTGTGTTCTTCCGGCAGGTCCTCACAGATACACGACATCGTCATTACCTTGTTAAACAGCTTTCTGTAGGCATCGTGATGACCTGCGCCCCATGGAATTCTGCCAGACAACACCCCATCGATCGCAGTGCGTACCACGCGATGGCCGCGGTGCATCTCAATAGTAAAGCCGCGCACGAAGCCCCTATCGTCTCCCGTTTCATAAAATTCCTTGCTCCACAGGCACATCGGAGGACCCCTGTATCCATCAATTGGCTCATCAAACGTACCCTGAATATGGGCATAGGGATGGAACATTAGATTCTTGCCGACCAGGCCACTGGAATTGGCAAGGCCATTCGGGAATACCTTCGACGCAGAATTCAACAGAATGCGAGGTGTACCGATCCCATTTGAAGCAAGCACGACAACCTCTGCCGCCTGAAACTGCTCGTCACCATTTTCATCGTAGTAGATGACCCCGGATGCCATACCGTCATCACTTACAGTAATTTCACGAACCCGGCAACGGGTGCGCAACTCCACGCCCGCGCGAATTGCGTGCGGCCAGTAGGTAACGTCAGCACTGCCTTTAGCTCCCTGAGCACAACCACTACCACAGGCACCTAGATTGATGCACTTGGCACGCCCGTCCCAGTCGGTCGTTGCTATCGCCACATCCGAAGGCCACCAATGCCAACCCAGCTTGTTAAAGGCCTCACCGAACTTCCTGCCGGATTTACCCATAGGGACCGGAGGCATGACCGATTGTTTAGGGGGATACGCCGGATCTCCGGACAAACCCGAAACGCCAGTCATTCGTTCATTCTCTGCATAAAAGGATTCCAGCGTCTGGTAGTCAATAGGCCAGTCATCCGCTACACCATCAAGCGTATTCACATGAAAGTCCGAAGGATGGAATCGCGGAAAGTGAGCGCCAAAAAGCACCGTCCCGCCACCCACTCCATTAAAATTGGCAACNTCAATGGGTGAACTGCTATCGTTGATGGGGTAATCAGTATCTCGTTTACGAACGTTCGGACTAATGGCAAAGTCGGATCGGGCCTCCCAGTCAAGGCCCGCGCTCGGATAATCTGCGGGATTGGTCCAATCCCCCTGTTCAAGACAAAGGATGTGCATGCGAGTATCTGCCAGACTCCACGCCATGGCAGCGCCAGAAGCACCCGCACCAATAATCAGCACGTCAACAGTATCGTTATCTTTGTGGATGGAAACTACACTCGTTACACTAAATGTACTCTATACTATCGAATAAAAAGGGGTTATTGCTATGAGGCCAGAAGACATCAAACAAGTGGGCGTGGTAGGTGGCGGTGTAATGGGAGGCGGGATCGCGCAGATTCATGCCATCGCCGGGTACCAGGTGACCATAATGGATATCTCTCAGCAGGTCATTGACGATACGCGACATGAAGTCGTAGATGGCAAATGGGGGATCAAGCGCTCAGTCGAAAAAGGCAAACTCGGGTTTGATAACGCGGTCAGTGCTATTGATTTAATCGGCTATACTACCGACAACAATGACCTCAGTGAATGTGACCTGATCATCGAAGCAGTGCCCGAAAACCTCGAACTGAAGCAAGACGTATTCGCTGAACTCGACAAAGTGATTAAACCCTCCGCAATGTTTGCGTCCAACACCTCAGGGTTTGTTATTCAGGAAATCGCTGAAAAAATTTCCGATGAACGTAAAACGCTAATGGTTGGTATGCACTACTCGAACCCGGTCCCGGTCATGACCATGTGCGAGGTGATTTATACGCCCCAGGCGTCCCAGGAAACAATTGATACAGCGGTTACTATCGCCAAAAACACGAGGCGCGACGTATCAATGTGTAAAGATATGCCAGGTACTCGCGGCTTTATCCTAAACCGGATTTTTGGTGTGGCACGAGAAGAAGCAAATAAGCTCGTCGAGGACGGAATCGCTACCAAAGAAGACATCGACAAAGCGATGATCGCTGGTCGAAACTGGCCTGCCGCATTCTTTGGGACCCGAGGCGGCATCGGTAAACAGTGGTAACAAGCGTAAATTAGCGCGACTTGGTAAAGTCAAAAACTACTCTTCCAGACGAGACCCTGATGCCACAGAACCAGGCGCAAACTGTAAACATCAGTCATATCGTAGATCCGTTCCGTGATCTCCCGGGCAGCCTGTTACCTCTATTACATGCCATTCAGTCTGAGCTTCGCCATATCCCTGATTCGGTTGTGCCGATAATCGCAGATGCGCTTAATCTATCACGAGCAGAAGTCCACGGTGTCATCAGTTTTTATCCTGACTTCCATAGCCATCCCTTGGGGGACCATGTGGTGCAAATCTGTCGTGCCGAGGCCTGTCAATCAATGGGATCAAGACAACTGGAAGCCCACGCAAAGAAATCGCTGGGTGTGGAGTTTGGCGGGACCACCACTGATGGCAACATCACACTTGAGCCCGTCTATTGCCTTGGCAACTGCGCCTGCTCACCCAGCATCAGAATCAACGACCAGATTCATGCCGGTGTAGATACATATCGTTTTGATAAACTCATCGCCAACATCAACAAGCAAGAACCTGCACTAAGCGCCGATTCTAATAGCTCACATACGTTTTTTTTATCCATGGATACAACAGCTGTTGCAAAGGGTGCCGAAGAGGTCGCACAAAATCTCCCTGAAGAAAATCTCGTAAGAACCGGCTCTCGCGGTCTATTCTATCTCGAACCTTTGCTGGAAGTGGACACCAATTGCGGGCGCATCGGTTTCGGGCCGGTGACGGCGAGCGATGTGGACAGTATTCTCGCTTCTATTGATGCACCGGACAATCATCCCCTCTACCTCGGTATTGTGGATGATATTGAGTACCTAAAGGATCAGCAACGAGTGACCTTTGCACGTGTCGGTGTTGGTGACCCGCTGCACCTGGAAACCTATCAACAATTGGGCGGTTTCGAAGGCCTTCGTAACGCGCTGGCTATGACCAATCAAGACATTGTCGACCAGATAAAAGATTCTGGATTGCGCGGTCGAGGTGGTGCGGCCTTTCCAGCCGGAATCAAAATGCAGACAGTTCTGGATACCGCTGCAGATCAGAAATATATTGCCTGCAACGCGGACGAGGGTGACTCCGGCACCTTCGCCGATCGCCTGTTAATGGAGGCGGACCCATACCAACTTATCGAAGGTATGATTATCGCCGGCCGCGCCGTCGGTGCCACCAGGGGGTACATATATCTAAGGTCTGAATATCCCACCGCGCTTAGAATACTGAACACTGCTATTGAACGAGCCACTGACGAAGGATTTCTTGGAGACAGCATTCTGGGTTCCTCCTCCGACTTTCGTATCGAGGTAAGACTCGGCGCAGGAGCGTATATCTGTGGCGAAGAGACTGCCATGCTGGACAGTATCGAAGGCAAACGCGGCATGGTAAGAGCTAAACCCCCCCTACCCGCTATTAGCGGCCTGTTTGGCAAACCAACTGTCGTCAATAACGTGCTGACGTTGGCAGCGATGACCACGATTTTGGAGAAAAGCGCTACGGCTTACCAGCAGCTGGGATCGGATAGATCCCGCGGCACGATCGCTATTCAACTTTCAGGCAACGTTAAGTGTGGCGGATTAATAGAAGTTCCTTTTGGCATCAGCCTCAGAGAAGTAGTCGAGAATTTCGGTCAGGGAACCGCCAGTGGCCGTCCTATTCGAGCAATCCAGGTCGGTGGGCCACTCGGCGCATACCTACCTGCCGCAGCCTTGGATACGCCACTCGACTACGAAAGTTTCGCGGCCATCGATGCCATGATCGGCCATGGGGGCGTTGTGGTATTTGATGACACAGTCGATATGGCGGCCCAGGCTCGATTCGCCATGGAATTTTGTACTGTGGAGTCCTGCGGAAAATGCACGCCCTGTCGTATTGGTTCGACCCGTGGTCTCGAGGTAATCGATCGCATTGTTCAGAGCAATAATCGCGATGAAAACCTGATTTTATTGCGCGATCTCTGTGACACAATGGAGAANGCGTCTTTATGCGCTATGGGTAGCCTAACTCCCTCCCCGGTGCGCAGCGCATTGGAATATTTCTTTGCTGACTTTAGTGGCGAAAACACTGGAGGGAAATAAGATGCTGGAATTTTACGAACCACAAAAAGATTACGGAACGCCTGCCAGTAGGAGCCAGAAACAAATATCGCTTTCCATTAATGGTGCAGAAGTAACGGTGCCCGAAGGCACCTCGGTAATGCGTGCGGCTATGGAGAACGGTGTCAAGATTCCGCGGCTTTGCGCTAGCGATCAGCTGGAATCCTTCGGATCATGCCGCGTATGCCTCGTCCAGGTCGAGGGCCNCAGAGGATTTCCCGCCGCCTGCACTACACCGGTGGAAGAAGGTATGGCCGTCAAAACACAGTCTGATGACATTGCCAGGCTTCGTCGCAACGTGATGGAACTATATATTTCTGATCACCCACTCGACTGCCTTACCTGCCCTACTAACGGCGATTGTGAATTACANGACACNGCAGGAGAACTTGGATTAAGGGATGTTCGCTATGGCTATGACGGTGCTAACCATCTTATCGCCGAGAAAGACGAATCGAANCCCTACTTCACCTTTGATGCGTCAAAATGCATTATGTGCTCACGGTGCGTGCGTGCCTGCGAGGAAACGCAGGGAACTTTTGCGCTTACCGTACAAGGTCGAGGTTTCAACTCAGCAATTAGCGCCGGTCTAAACGAGCGCTTTATGGAATCAGAGTGCGTCTCCTGCGGTGCCTGTGTCGATGCTTGTCCAACCGCAACACT
Organism: Gammaproteobacteria bacterium; assembly: GCA_002712135.1. Classification (GTDB taxonomy): domain Bacteria; phylum Pseudomonadota; class Gammaproteobacteria; order Pseudomonadales; family Azotimanducaceae; genus UBA7455. Next base: position 31,750 of record PASO01000040.1, on the reverse strand, counting down.
TACCGAGAAAAGTATTATCGCGGCGGGCAAACCGGAACATATGGTAACCACTACCTGCGCCTATTGTGGTGTCGGTTGTTCTTTTCAGGCAGAAATGCAGGGTAATCAGGTAGTTCGCATGACGCCAGACAAGCAAGGCGGTGCCAACGAAGGTCATGCATGTGTCAAAGGCCGTTTTGCTTTTGGATATGCAGTGCACAAAGATCGAATTACAAAACCCATGATTCGTGACAGCATTCACGATCCCTGGCGCGANGCCTCATGGGATGATGCGGTCAACTACGCGGCCAAACGTTTTAGAGAAATACAGGACAAATACGGTCGCGCCAGCATTGGGGGCATCTCTTCTTCCCGCTGCACTAACGAAGAGGTATTTCTCGTTCAAAAAATGGTACGTGCCGGGTTTGGTAACAACAATATCGACACATGTGCTCGGGTTTGTCACTCGCCTACTGGTTTTGGATTGAAGACCACNCTGGGAGAGTCCGCAGGCACCCAAACCTTTGCATCCGTGGCAGAGGCAGACGTCATCATTGTCATGGGCGCAAACCCTACAGACGCTCACCCTGTCTTTGCCTCTCGCTTGAAGCGAAGACTGCGTGAAGGGGCTAAGTTAATTGTGATCGACCCTAGAAAAATTGAGTTAGTACACTCGCCTCATATCAAGGCGGATTATCATCTACCGGTTAGACCGGGCACCAATGTAGCNGTGATAAATGCACTGACTCATGTGATCGCAAGCGAAGAACTTCAGGCAACGGATTACATCAAAGCACGCTGCGATGAAGGACAATTCAATAAGTGGCACGAATTCATTCTTGATGAACAGCATTCGCCAGAGAACACAGCAGAGATCACCGGCATTCCTGCCGAAGATCTAAGACAGGCAGCGCGTTTATATGCCAGCGCAGGAAACGGAGCGATCTTCTATGGGTTGGGTGTTTCAGAGCACAGTCAGGGATCAACCGCTGTCATGGGCATCGCCAATCTAGCCATGCTAACAGGCAATATCGGACGCGACGGAGTCGGCGTAAACCCGCTGCGTGGTCAGAATAACGTCCAGGGCTCCTGTGATATGGGATCCTTTCCTCACGAACTCCCTGGCTACCGGCACGTTTCAGATGACGTGGTGCGCTCATCATTCGAACAGGAATGGGGCTTAACGCTGGATCCCGAGCCAGGCCTNAGAATTCCCAATATGTTCGATGCAGCTTTAGATGGTGCGTTTAAGGGGCTTTACTGCCAAGGTGAAGATATTGCNCAGTCAGANCCAAACACCCAGCACGTAGAAGCAGCNCTGCAGGCTATCGACTGTCTTGTCGTACAGGACATATTCCTTAATGAGACAGCGAAATTTGCCCATGTGTTTTTACCTGGCTCGACCTTCCTTGAGAAGGACGGCACCTTTACTAACGCGGAACGTCGCATTTCAAGAGTGCGCCAGGCAATTCCGCCACTTAGCGGTAAAGCAGACTGGGAAGCTACCATGGCCCTTGCTAACGCGCTTGGCTGTCATATGGAATACCAGCACCCATCTGAAATCATGGATGAGATCGCCCGACTAACCCCGACTTTCCGCGGTGTCACCTACGACAAGATTGATCAGGCAGGTAGTATCCAGTGGCCATGCAATGATAAAGCACCGCAGGGCACACCAGTAATGCACGTTGATGAGTTTGTTCGTGGCAAGGGCTTCTTTGCGCTGACAGGCTACGTACCAACCGATGAACGGGCCACCAGAAAATTTCCACTGCTACTTACAACTGGCCGAATACTGACTCAGTACAACGTGGGTGCCCAGACGCGGCGAACCGATAACACGAAATGGCATGCGGAAGACACACTGGAGATTCATCCTCATGATGCAGAAGAGCGAGGTATCAATGATGGNGACTGGGTTGGCATTCAAAGCCGGGTGGGCGAAACCGTGCTGCACGCGGCGGTGACCGAACGTGTCGAACTTGGCGTGGTTTATACAACCTTTCACCATCCGGTTTCGGGCGCAAATGTGATTACCACGGACAATAGCGACTGGGCTACCAACTGCCCGGAGTACAAGGTTACAGCAGTGCAGGTCAGTAAAGTGACTCAACCAACCAGCTGGCAGGCACGGCAAAAAGACNATAATGAGGAACAACTGCAGCTCCTTGAGAAGGCACGCCAGTANCTATGGAACAGGATACGGTAAAAGATCGCCTAGTCTGGGAGGCCGGTNACATTAGCGTNGGCGTCGACCACGTTGCCGTAGAGACCCCCATTGCAATGGTCTACAACGGACTATCTCATGCCGTAATGATGGCAACTCCTGACGACCTTGGAGATTTCGCACTGGGNTTTAGTTTGAGCGAAGGGATCATTGATTCTTCCGAACAATTTCTCGGCTACGACGAAACGAAAACTGCGAAAGGAATAGAACTCAACATTGATATTATTACTGGTCGNTTTGAGGCACTTAAACAGCGCAGACGAAGTCTTGTGGGTCGCACTGGCTGTGGCCTGTGTGGCATCGAATCATTAGAGCAGGCAATCCCCAAACCNTCATCAATCGAATCTGCATTTCAGATTTCACATGGCGCGCTAGAGAATGCACTCGCAACACTCACTGACAAACAGGTACTACAAAAACAAACCGGCGCCGTCCATGCCGCTGCCTGGTGCAACGAAGATGGAGAGGTACAGTTCCTTCGCGAGGATATAGGACGGCACAATGCACTGGACAAGCTGTTAGGCNCGATAAATAAGCTTGGGAAGACCGAAGGATTCGTGCTCGTGACGAGTCGCGCCAGTTATGAGATGGTATATAAGGTGGCAAGTGCCAATGTTGCAATATTGGCATCGGTGTCAGCACCTACGTCTCTGGCAATCGAGTTAGCTGATCAGTGCCGGCTGACATTAATCGCTTTTACACGACAAGGACGACACGTTGTTTACGCAGGGCTACAGCGCTTGGTATCTTAGGAGGACTGCACATCGAACAACTAAATCACCTCGTTAAGATGGTTAACCAGATTGCGTTGAACCTAANACCAAATGGTGATGAAGATNAGGTAGCAGAACAGGTGGCAGCGCATCTGGAAAGNTTCTGGTCACCTTCAATGAAAACACTNCTGCTCGATGCTTATTCTAAGAGCGACATAGGTCTAAGCCCTGTTTCCGAGAAGGCAGTAAAGCAACTCAAAGAAAAATAATCAGACGAAAATAATCAATAAAGGGGGGGAAGTATCATGAAAACAAAAACACTTGGTCGTACTGGTCTTGATGTCTCCATTGTGGGACTAGGCGCCATGTACTCGGGCAAACCCGCCAACTCTGGCATTAGCACACCAGATATGGACTTTGAGCGCGGTGTAAAAACCATCGAAGCTGCAGTCGAAAACGGTTGCAATATAATCGATACAGCATACGTGTATTCCCGGGGAGGATCGGAAAACATTATCGGCGAGGCATTCCGACGCAACCCCGACTTCAATGAAAAATGTATGGTGTTCACCAAAGCGGGTTATCTCGGCGAAGGCAGAGATCACACGTTCGATGGGATCTTAAAAAGCTTTGAAGGTAGCCAGGAACGTCTCGGTATGGAGAAATTTGAAGTNCTCTACATTCATGATGCGGGTGGCTATCCGGTAGAAGAAGTCATGGCCGATGATGGAGCTATGGGTGCGATGCGTAAGCTACAAAAAGAGGGCTTCATTAATCACATCGGTATTGCCTGTAACGATCCACCAGTTAACACTCCCTTCATTGAGACCGGGGAGTTTGATGTCGCGGTAGTCCCCGAAGCCTGGAGCATGCTTAACCAGCACGGCGCAGAACGAATCCTNCCNGCAGCAGAAAAGTTCAATATGGGAATCTTCTGCGCGACACCACTTGAAATTGGCCTTCTGGCTACCGGCACTTCAAACGTTTCGGATGAAGGGCGTCGCAATTTCAGCGAGGCATGTCTTGCCCATGTGGGCAAGATTGAGGAACTTTGTAATCAATACGAGACTCCTCTCCTGGCAGCATCTTTGCAGTGGTGTACACGTCATCCTCAGGTAGCTTGTGCTATCCCGGGTGGACGCACACCGGAAGAAGCTGCAACAAATGCGAAGGCTGGTGCGATTGAAATACCTGAAGCGTTCTGGAACGACCTCGAGCCAATGATTAGGCATTGGGAAAAGGGCGTGGATCGGTAGATCTGCCAAAGTGCCGTCAACAGGCCGGTTTTACCTCCCGCCTGTTGGCGAACGCCGCGTCAATCTCCATTCAAAAATATCCCCTTCCTGCGCCACATAGTCGCCTGCGCCTTGTTTCGATTTCTCGCCATTTACAAAAAAAGCCCAGAAACTACTCTGCCCGTCGCCTTCTATACCTTCAATATGGGTGACAAACTCACCGAATATGAGCGACTGGGTTTTTACAACGGCTCGGCGTTTCAGCGTGACTAGCGCAGTCTGACCAACAAGCCCTGAATAAACAACACGTTCGCCCTNTTCATTAAAGCTAATGTCGCTAATCTGGCTGACACAGGCAGTCAGCAGAAGTACGCCCATTGCTAATAACTTTCTCATCGCTACTCGACTCCACCCATACCACACAATTCANTNCTATTCCGACGCACCAAGGACGAAACGCNCACNCGCCGATAAATATTCATCATCAAAGGTAATCACTGCACCAACGATATANTCACAGTTTTGCAATACGCAACAANCCCTTCGTCATCGCCAAAGTNNTAATCGTCAAGCGATGAAAATGTCTCGTGTTTCGCACAGGTCCCAAGATGATTGTTGAAGTTATCACTTGGTAGCCCCACAAGGCCATCTTCACGCCAGAACTGTTGCCAGCCTAGCGTTTAACATTATTCTTTGCTCGCCATTTGAGAAGCACTTGCCAGCAAAACACCAAGCACGATGAGGACAGTCTTATATATTGGAGCGCCCTTGCGATACCACTTCTATGACTAGCTAGCGAGCAATTCACCAAGGATTCTCATCATAACAGCATACAATCATCGTTAACCATCTGATNCGCAACGTATAGTAAATCGAGAGGATTCATGACATATTCATAGCCTTTTGGTGTACGATTACTTCTACGAGCAGNCTGATCTGGCCGCTTAAAAAACTANAAGACTAGGGGGCAACATGGGCACNATAGTTACATACCCANGAGAGAAATTTAAAAACGGCCAACCATCGTTTGCCGATATGAAAGANGAGCAAGACCGAGAGATTCTCGCTCGAGTCCTGTTGGAGAACGTTCGCAATTGGATAGATAGCGACGAGGAANTCATGGGTAACATGGCAGGAGGAAGTAGCGCCGCACCTCCTCCAGTTCTTACCGAGGAAGAATGCGCGGCAATGGCTGAGGCTGGTGAGGGCACGATGGGACATACGTGCATCATTGATGATATNGCCGACCTGGACCTCTANNAAAAGTACATGTATCCACCACTAAGAATGCCGAAAAAACCGCAACTTATGGTGTCCTATTGGGACATGAACAATAAGCCGGTTAACTTCATCGAAGGCCGAATTATGGTCAAGGCGCTATGCCCAGACGGAATTGAGTCCTGGTTAGTAATCAACGTCCCTGTACCAAATTTCTATACCGCGGTAGAAGGAAACTGCTGGGGTTGGCCAAAGTACGTGTGNGATGAAATGAATGTTGCGAAAGAACATTCTGATTGTATCTATGAAGGTAAACCAAGCCTAACCCTAGACTTCTCACCAGGAGGTCTGGATGACGCCACTATCCAAGAGCTAAAAGAAAATGGAACCGAAATGGGCAATACAGTTTCGTTCCATATTCCCACAATGAGTGTTGGTAAGAATACGCTTCTTCGACAAGGCAGCGGTCCAAGCGACGTTGGCAAGGGCCTGTACTACGCCGAATGGGACGCAGGTATGATCAAAGTCTGGGGNAGACCAGAAGACCAGTGGTCCGCACTTCTTCCAGAGAACTGCGAGGTCCCTGGCGTTTGGCAGCGCACGATTCGAACTGGTGCACACCAGGGTGGTGGCATGCGCAAAGTTAAAGAACTTAATAACTAAATGATATAGGGGGTTATTTAACATGGGATCACTAACTACTTTCCCGAAAAACAGATTTGTGGACGGTAAGCACGTCCCGCTAGATGAAGAGAATGTCATTGATCGAATGATCAGAGCCAGGGTCGCCTGCCATAACGTAGCTGACTGGATCGATAGCGACGAGGAAGTGTCCTCTATGGGCAGGAAGAAGGGTCCGGACCCTGTGGTACTCACACAGGAAGAACTCGAAGCGAAAGCNGCTGCGGGGGAAGGCACGTTTGGACATACTGCGGTGGTTGAACCTGCCGATCTCGAACTTTATGAAACTTTCATGTACCCCCCACTTCGGATGCCTGAAAAACCTGAAGTGATGGTGTCATATTGGGATATGAACGACGGTACTGTAACTCGTTTTATGGAAGGTCGAATCATGGTCAAAGCTTTATGCCCGGATGGCATCGAGTCCTGGTTAGTCATAAGCGTCCCCGTACCGAATTTCCATACCTGCCTCGAAGGCAACCGATGGGGTTGGCCAAAATATGTATGTGATGAAATGACCGTCGAGAAGGATCATTCTGAATGCATCTACGAGGGTAAGCCAAGTCTTACGATAGATTTCACGCCCAAGGAATTCGATGAAGCAACCATCAGGCAACTCGAAGAGAGGGGTACNGAAGGCGGAAACACTGTTTCCTTCCACATGTCCATTCATAGTGCTGGTCTACCAACATTGATGCGACAAGGTTCTGGTCCTAGAAATAAAAGTGACGACGGTACCTACTACGCCGAATGGGAAGCAGGCATGGTTAAGATCTGGGGGAGACCAGAAGACAAATGGTCCAGACTTTTGCCAGAGAATTGCGAAGTACCCGGTGTATGGATGCGAAGAGTTCGGACGGGCGCCAACGTTGGCGGNGGCATGCGGAAACTATAGCCCCGTGCCTACAGATTAGCTCAATCACGGGCATGGGGGACTTGTGGTTGGCTNATTCTTCNCGTAANCCATACCCCGTCACAACACTCTGTATATGNCCTNCACTGAGTGCAGGGNGTTGCCGCATAGCTTAATATNGCGTGCTTATGGACCATGGCTTACGGCGCCTGCAGGCGATAAGCCCTTGCTGCAGTCCCGCTGAACATCGCGGTTTTTTCAGACTCCGATAGCCCGAGGTGCCTCGCAATCTTCTTGAAGAGGTTCCACANNGTGCGGTAGGAAATACAGTCTTTATCCACCGGAAAATTACTTTCGAACATGCATCGATCGGGACCAAAAGCTTCTATTACGTANTGGTAGCGCGGCAGCAGCGTCTCAAGGAACTCATCNGAGCCCCAGGGANTATCGGACTTGTGCATGTGAAATGGNGGCTCCCAATCGTGTATGCGCATCTGTACACCACCGACTTTCATCACGGTATTGGGGCAAGCAGCGACGCTATCGATTGCGCTTTGCCATGCCCTGATTTCTTCATCGTCCGCATTGGGATCAATCTTCCCACCCAGATGATTGACGATGACTGTCACACTGGGAGACTTGTTAGCAAGGTCAGCAAGGTGCGGCAGACGAGTAAAGTCTGGGGACCAGTTGTCGAAAGCGAGATCGTAATCCTCAAGCAAAGCGAATCCTCTAAGAAAACGATCGTTCAGGTCTGCAGGAAAAGGGCTTCGGATACCACGAAAGTTTGGACTTGCCGCAAGATGTGCGTTGAGGACTGACTCGGCTCCGGCGCCGAGTCGCAGGTCTGCTGTGGAAAAGATACCGGTGCAAAGCCTAGCAGGACCGTAAATACCCGATCGGCTCATGGCCGCAATGCCATTCACGAACTCAGTCTCACCAATGCAGCGCATTTCTTCCGGACCGTCTTCGCGGTAAAAGGCGCCGCACTGGGCAAACACCGTTTGCACAATGTTGTGTCCGCTGTCCTCAATGTCACGGGTGATTTCCTCGCATAGGTAGACCACCTGTCGAAAATGCGGGTCCTCCCTATCCCGATGGTCCCACAGGTGATGATGCGGGTCTATAATGGGTAGCTCCGGTTCGAGTACGTCTTCCGGTGTCTCTTTGGCAATCCAGTTCTCGATGTCTTCGTTTTCAACAATACTCACGAAGCTATCTCCAGAAATTAGTGAAGGACAATACTCGCATATTTCTCAGAGGGTTTCGCTGTTTCGAACATCACGAGCAAGCGTGATGCACAAACAAACGCAGCTGCATTGATATATCAAAATATTTTTCGAGATATCAGTACTGTTGTCGCAGAACTCAGCTGCAAGTTTAGTGATGTGGATGAACAACTGTGTAAGTAAAGATTGAGAATCAGAATCAATCTGACCTGCCGAAAACCCTGGGCACTGCCAATATGGCGCTACCCTCGCGAGGATGAATCTGTAGCGAGACGCTGCTGTGTAAGTCGATCCGTGATCATCCTGCCAGATGCCAATTCTAGTGAAATTAATAGGAGGAGTACTAGTAGCAAAGCTCTTTGTCAATGATGTTGTTCAAAGACTCGCCATTCACATACCGATGAATATTGTCGTTGATAATCTCGGTGACCTTGTCACCGTACTTCAATGTAAAACCGGCAAAATGCGCAGTGACAAGAACATTTCGCAAATCCCAGAGCGGTGAGTCAACAGGTAAAGGTTCTCTTTCAAAAACATCAAGACCAGCACCCGCGATCCAGCCTTCTTCCAGCGCCCGAGTCAGAATTTCTTCATCTACCACTTCACCGCGGGAGATATTGATGAGATGAGCGGATTCCTTCATGGCACGTAACTCAGGCTCCCCGATCATCCCAAGGGTTTCCGGCGTCATGGCGGTGGTCAGCACGACCCAGTCCGCTTCCTCGAGCAATTCGTGTAGTCCATCTGGCCCGAGCATCTTATCAACGTGCGGTGAGCTTTTTTCTGGACTGCGCCGCAAACCGATCACCTTCATGTTAAGGCCGCGTGCCTTCTCTGCAGTCTTCTCACCAATGGCACCCAGACCAATAATCCCTAATGTCGCACCATCGAGTTCAACCAGACGACCGCGGGGATACCACTCGTGCTGCTGCTGGGCTTTGACGAATCGCGGGATGCGCCGGGCCAGAGCAAACATCAGCGCCAGGATATGCTCAGCGATAGGAATTGCAGTAACTCCCGATGCGTTTGTTAGTAAGACGCTGCTTCCAGCCACTTCCGGGTAGCGCAACAGCCAGTCGGCACCAGCGCCGGTCTGCTGATGCCATTTGAAATTGGGAAATGCGGCGAGTTCAGTGATGTGGTTGTAGGGAAAACTTACCGCCGCTTCGAGGGTCGGGCCCAACTCCTCACGGCGTTCGTGCCATTCATCAATGCTTTCGACCTCCACAAAGTCCACCGAGGGGTTAGCCTCGCGAATCGAACTAATGTGCTGCTCCTGCAAATGAATACTGCCCGCATACAATAGTATCGAGCCCATTTCTCGTTCAGTCATAGTCGCGCTTCTCTATCGGTTGAAGTAATCAAAAACAAAAACGCCCATTTTAGTGAATGGGCGTTTCTTAATTACGGCAGTTTGACTCTTATTCCTCTGCTGGCAGTCCACCGACGGTTGCCAACTTCACCCAGTATGAGTCGCCGCCACCACCCCCGATCCACTTCTGGTACCAACCATCGGTAACAGAGTCTTCCGGAATCAGAGCCGCCCAGGGGTCTGTTTGTCGCATATGGACCTTCACCTGACCAGCCTGCCAATCGAGTATCTTTGGAGGTTGGGCACCGGTATCGATACCCGGACCACGACCCTGCCGGGTGCAGACCGCGCCGCCCTGAATCCAGTGCCAAGTAACGGTGTTGCCACCTTCAATCTTGCCAAAAGATTTAAGATACTCCTCATCCTGCACGGGTCCTGCGGTGAACTCGAGAGAATAACGTTCCTCACCCTGGTACATGAATGCGGCTCGCGCCGCGTCTTTACCGCGGGTATAGGTGATCGAATCCGCCACATACTTGGGCCAACCCCAGATCACGCCCTCACGGGTATGGTGCAGGAAGGGTACAGGCGTACTCAGGCACATCCAGGATTCCAGACCATCGGGACAGAGTACCTTGATGGTAAAACGTCCTTCCTGGAATCGATTCAGCTTCATGCCTGACTGATTCATATCCAGGAGACTCACACCAACAAGCGGTTTCTCCGGCATCTCTAAAGGTGCCGGAATAAATGAGCGATACATATCAAGATCGACAGGCTCTATCACCGTGTGGATACCCTGAGTACCAGCACCAATCGCAATGAGTCTTTCAAGTTCTTCGTTCGATGGTGGCTTCAGTCGCTCGTTCTGATTGCCGGAACCACGACCCTGGTTAATGTAATAGGCCGAATCGGGATCTTCGACCCAGGCCTGGATACCATCCATCCGGGTCCTTGCCGTTGTCAGTCTAAGAGTTTCAAGTTTGCTGTCCAAATTAGCCTCACCTGTACCGTATTTTGCAGTTTCTTCACGATCAGGTTTTACGTTTGGGTCGGCTAATTCCTGGGGAACTGCTTCTATCTTCACGTGATCGTGATCAGGCGCACTTACCCTGTATGTGGCTTCTAGATGCATCACGTAATCTTTCTTAAGATTAACTTTTGGATTTGCTGCCATTTTAGCTTCCTCTTTGTTTCGTTAAGACAGGTATTTTCGGGTTCTAGAATTTCGGAATTCTAATGGGTACTGACTGACCGTTATGACGAGGCATTCCACCCACGGTCGCCAGCTTGGTCCAGACTGAATCACCCTGTCCGCCGCCGATGAATCTCTGGTAACAACCATCAGAGACTGAATCTTCAGGTATGAGCCCCGCCCATTTATCAGTCTGCTTGATATGGACCTTTACCTGACCTGCCTGCCAATCAACGATCCGAGGTCCCGGTCCAGTATCAAAACCCGGACCCCTACCCTGTCGCATTAATACCGCCCCGCCCTGTATCCAGTGCCAGGACACCGTATTACCGCCTTCAACCCTACCAAATGCCTTGAGCGCCTTCTCATCCGCAACGGGTCCTGCCGTAAAATCCAGTGAATAACGAACCTCACTCTGATATACCACTTCGGCCCGCGCCGAATCCTTTTCCCGGTCCAGACTAATGTGATCAGCCACATACTTTGGCCAGCCCCAGACCACGCCTTCCCGACACTGCAGGTTATATGGAACTGGTGTGCTTATGACAAGCCACGACTCTAGGCCATCCGGGCATAGCGCCTTGATTGATAACCGGCCTTCCAGGAAGCGGTTCACACGTCCATGGGTATTCATGTCCAGCAACGTAGCACCTACAACAGGATGCTTGGGCATCTTCAGAGGTGCTGGTAAGAGTGATCGATACACGTCGAGATCAGCCGGTTCAACGACGGTAAAAATCCCTCGCGTGCCGTCACCGTTCGCTATTTTCCCTTCGATTTGTTCTGGCGTTGCTTCCGGTATGATGCGATGCCCGGGGCCTCTTCCCATATTCACTAGCCAAGTTGCATTCGGATTATTAGCGAATGCCTCAACGCCGTCCAGACTTATTCTGGAACGGGACAGCTTAAGCTGTTGGGCACGCCTGTCCTCTTCCGATTCTCCGTCGCCGTACTCCTCATTAAACCCACCAAAATTTTTTGGCTTCACGAGATCATCGGGTACCGAAACATTGGTAATGTTATTCGACTGAGACTGCTCTTCAACTTCTGGATTTACTGCCATTAGCCTACCCCCCTATTTAGATATACTTATGATGTACTTTCTAGACGTACTTGTTACACGTACGTGATAGATATACAGTAACTACACTTGGTAAAAAGCCATAGTCAATAACAAAAGTCAAATAAGAAGGCGCTAGCGAAGCGCTAAGGTCACAATAAAAGCGGGGGAACACATGGCGATTGTCCATACAAGTTACGGAAAACTGGAAGGCATAGAAGATGACGGCTTACACATCTTCAAAGACGTCCCCTATGCATCGCCGCCGGTAGGAGATAAACGCTGGTGCGCACCTGAACCACCAGAGTCATGGTCCGGCGTACGCGACGCAACCGAATGGGGTAAGCAAGCCTGGCAGGGTGCTGCAAGTGGCACAGGAGCAACGAGCGTATTTTTCCTCGCTGAGGACAATTCAAAACGCAACGAAGACTGCTTGGTGCTAAGCGTTTTCACTCCGGGGAACGATGATAGGAAGCGACCCGTTCTCTTCTGGATACACGGGGGCGGGTTTGGCGGCGGTACTGGTGCCACGCCCGCCTACAGCGGCAAAAACGTTGCGCGCCACGGTGATGTGGTAGTTGTGACTGTCAACTATCGGGTCGGTGTGCTCGGATTTCTGAACCTGGGCGAGATAACTGGTGGGCGAATTCCGTCGACGGGCAACGAAGGATTGCTCGACCAGACCATGGCGCTGCAATGGGTGCAGGACAACATCAGTGCTTTTGGCGGCGACCCTGACAACGTCATGATTTATGGAGAATCCGCAGGAGGTATGAGTGTGGGTGCGCTGATGGCATTCGGACCCGCGAAGGGACTGTTTCATCGCGCGAGCCCTATCAGCGGAGCGGGTAGTTGTTGCATCGTCCAGAATCGATCGATTGACATCGCAGATCGGTTCTTTAACGCACTGGAACTCTCGCCAAAGGACGATATCGATAAACTCCTCGCCATGCATCCGGAAGAACTCATGGCCTCCGCCGGTAAAGTGCGAACGCCCAATGGAGGTATGATTTTTTCGCCAGTAGTCGATGGTACCGACCTGCCTGATATTCCTCTCGAATGCATTAGGAAAGGTTCTGCCGATGGTATTTCGGTATTAACAGGGACTACACGGGACGAATGGCGACTCTTTATCTGCCAGAACCCAGCCACTGAGGATGAAAGTGAACTGATCGCTGAACTTGGCAAGCACCTGGATGGACCGGAAGAACTGTTTGCCGGATACAAAGATCTTCGTGCCAAGGCAGGAGAGGACACGAGTCCCATTGCAGTTTATGCCGCGATCGAAACGGCCCGCAAGATGTGGTGGCCATGTATTCAGCTTTGTGAAGCTATGGGCGCCCGCGGGCAGGATACCTACCAGTATCTCTTTACTTGGCCTTCTCCCTACACCATGGCGAACGGTAAACCGCTCCATATGTCTCACGCCGTGGTCTGCGGATATATTTTCGGAAACCATGATATCAACGATGATGCCAGAGGATTTTTCGGTAGTGGTCCAGCGGCTGATACGCTGGCAGGACATACCATGAATACCTGGATCAATTTCGCGAGAACCGGCAATCCGCAAAGCAATGGGCTCCCTAACTGGACGCCTTATGAACCAAAAAACAGAACGACAGCGATACTGGGTGACCCAGTTGAAGTCGTCAACGCACCGTTTGAGGAAGAGCGTGCACTATGGGATGGCAGAGGCCAGACTGCGCTGCCGTTAGGGCCAGCGAGGGGTGCGGCGTAGCCAAACCCTTATTGATTGGCGGCTATCTCTTCTTCCACATCGCGCAGCTTGTCTTTGCCAAAGAAAATCTCATCATTAACGAAAAATGTGGGAGAGCCAAAGTTCCCTCTTGCCACAGAGTTTTCGGTATTTTCGATCAGTTGCTGTTTAACGGTTGGTTCCTGAATGCCATTTAATATGACTTCTGCTGGAAGGTTGGATTCGAGCATGGCGTCAGCAAACACCTCAAGATCATCGAGCTTTTTCGGGTCCTGCCACATGTGGCGATAAATCTCATTAACGTAGCGATCAAAGAAATCGCTTTGTTGGGCCAACACAGCACCGCGCATTATTTGTAGTGTGTTGACGGGAAAAAAGGGATTATGAGCGAAAGTCGTAATCCCATGTTTCTTGAGGAAGCGCTGCACCTCAATACCCTGATATTCGCCCTTGTTCTTAACACCCTGTAGCATTTCAGCCGGAGACGCATTACCTGTTGCCTTAAAAACCCCCCCCAGCAATACAGGAACATACGCGAACTTCACGCTGGTTCTCTGTTCCACCTCCGGAATGACGAGGTGGCTAAGGTATGCATTAGGGCTACCAAAATCAAAATGAAACTCGACCTTCATCGTTGTTCCTCTATAAAAATTACCTCGACTACCGAGTCGATTTAAGCGACTGCATCAACTCGATGATATTGCCAAAGGGATCGCGGCAGTAAACCGTTCTCATTGAACCTGATACGACGGGTGCATGGTGCATGGTTCCGCCACCTTCCAGCAGTCGCTGGCAAGCCTCATCAATATCATCGAAGTGTAACGCAAGGTGCCTAATACCTAGATCACAGGACTTCGCGCTTGCAGGGTCAACTGCTGATTCCGGTACAGAATACTCGAAAAGTTCGATGCGGAATCCGTCTCCCTTCAGCATGACACCTGTGGCTGCACTGCGATCGAGGTCAACAATATCTCCAACCACTTCGTTGCTCTCATCCCACTCCAGGTGAAAATGTTCATTGAGATCCAGCCACTCTTTGTAGAATGCGACTCCTTTCTCAAGGTCCGGCACAATAATGCCAACGTGATGCAGGCTGACTTCCATACTTACTCGTCAGCTTCGAAGCCGATCAGGTCGGCCCCGCCATCCACTAATTCACTGGCACTAAAGTAAATGTCAGTAACCGTACCCGGACCAGGGGCCTTGATAGCATGCTCCATCTTCATGGCTTCCATGATAATGAGCGTATCACCGGCACTGACCTTATCACCAACACTGACCAAGACCTGCACCACAGTACCGTTCATCGGTGCCTTGAAGCCGCCAACCTCCTCGGCACTGACTTCTTCGCCAAGATCCGGCTGCTTAGTCTGGAAACTGAATGTCTCGTCGTCAGTAAAAAGTGTAATACAGCCTTCATATTCAACAGCAGTAACCATCTTTTGATGACCATCGACCACGGCGACAAGTTTGTTGCCAGTTAACGATCCGCTAACAATCTTCTGGATTTCACCAAAAGTTATTCTGTAGCCCAGTGGACCAATCACCTCCGCACTTACTTCATACTCTTCGTTACCCACGACAACTGTTTCCAGGAACATCCCGGGCGCATTCATGCGCCAGTTATCCGTCGCATTCCAAGGTGACATTGAGTCGATGGCCTGGGGAGGACGGGACTCTTTTCGCAAAACGAAATATAAACAAGCCAGCGGTAGCAGCGTTTCGATGGCGAGATCATTTACTCGAAATAGGGAATCTGCGTTTCTTTCAATGAAATCCGTACTGATATCTTCTTGCACGAAATTCAGATTAGTTGCGAGCCTGCGCAAGAAACCGATGTTCGTCGTCACGCCTAAAATTCGATAGGCACCCAGTGCCTGATCGAGTCGCTGCAGCGCCCTACCTCGATCCTCATCCCAAACAATCAGTTTTGCAATCATAGGATCGTAGAAGACGCCAATGTCGTCACCCTGAATGACGCCGGTATCGATGCGAACATGGTCCGAGTCCACCGGCTGCTCCAGCCAGCTGAGGGACCCTGCGGCTGGTAAGAAATTGTTATCAGGATCTTCCGCGTAGATGCGCGCTTCGAAGGCGTGACCGTTGATTGTAAGTTCATCCTGTGTTGCGGGCAGAGCTTCACCGAGGGCAACCTGAAGCTGCCACTCCACCAGATCCTGGCCAGTAATCATTTCAGTGACCGGGTGCTCTACCTGAAGTCTGGTATTCATCTCCATGAAGTAGAAATCGCCGGTTGTATCCAGTAAGAACTCTACGGTTCCTGCGCCCCGATAGTTAACAGCTTTCGCGGCACGTACCGCGGCTTCGCCCATTTTCTTCCGAACGCCGTCTGGCATTTTGGGAGCCGGTGCCTCCTCTATTATCTTCTGGTGTCGACGCTGAACCGAGCAATCACGCTCAAACAGATAAACACCGTTATCGTGCGAGTCACAAAAGACCTGCACCTCAACATGTCTTGGTTGCTGCAGGTATTTCTCCACCAGCATGGCCTCATCGCCAAACCCGGAGTATGCCTCGCGTTTTGCAGCCGCAAGCGCCTCATCAAAATCGTCAGATGAAAACACCTGCCGCATTCCCTTACCACCACCACCAGAAACGGCTTTCAATAGTATTGGGTAGCCAACATCATCTGCAGCTTCCTTGAGCACTTTCTCGTCCTGATCATCGCCGTGATATCCAGGCAACACCGGCACATCAGCTTTCTCCATGATCCGTTTCGCGGCAGATTTTGATCCCATATTCTCGATTGCTTCCGCTGGTGGACCAATGAAAACGATATTGTTATCTGCACAAAGCTGACAAAAAGCTGAGTTTTCCGACAGAAACCCATATCCTGGGTGTATCGCTTCGGCATCAGTCTGTTTAGCCGCTTCTATAATGCGGTTCATATCGAGATAAGATTCCGCGGGCGCAGAACCGCCAATATGGACTGCCTCGTCTGCGCTCGTCACATGTAGTGCGTTTGCATCTGCGTCTGAATAGACGGCAACAGTCTTGATGCCAAGCTTTCGCGCGGTTCGAATAACCCGGCAGGCTATTTCGCCTCGATTAGCGATCAGTATTTTTTTGAACATCATGCTACATCCTGAATACGCCGAATCGTGTATCCTCGATCGGCTTGTTGAGTGCAGCAGAAAGCGAAAGCCCCAATACTCGTCGGGTATCAATAGGGTCTATAACACCGTCATCCCACAGGCGCGCACTCGCGTAGTATGGGTGCGCCTGCGCTTCAAAGGCGTCAATAATCGGCTTTTTGAATTTCTCTTCTTCTAATTCCGGCCAGTCTTCCCCAGATCTCTCAAATTGAGTTCGTCTCACCTGCGCGAGGACACCGGCTGCCTGCTCGCCTCCCATTACCGAAATACGTGCATTGGGCCACATGAATAAGAAGTTGGGATCATAACCGCGGCCACACATACCATAGTTACCAGCCCCGTAAGAGTTTCCAATGATCAAGGTGAGCCTAGGCACCTTCGCACAAGCAACAGCAGTAACCATCTTTGCACCGTGTTTGGCAATGCCTCCGATCTCAGCATCCTGGCCCACCATAAAGCCCGTAATGTTTTGCAGAAAGAGTAGTGGAATCTTTCGTTGTCCGCAAAGCTCAATAAAGTGTGCACCCTTCTGTGCAGATTCACTGAACAAAATGCCGTTGTTGGCAACAATTCCAATTGGAATGCCGTAAAGCCTAGCAAAACCGCAGACCAGCGTCGTACCGTAGAGCATCTTGAATTCATCGAATTCAGATCCGTCAACGATGCGCGCGATGATTTCTCGCACATCGTATTGTTTACGAATATTTTTCGGCACAATACCGTGCAAGTCGCTCGCTGGGTACAACGGCTCCACTAAGTCCTTTACATTCACCGTCATAGGCTTCATACGGTTTAGGTTTCCAACCGCCGTCCTTGCGAGTTCCAATGCATGATGATCATTCCTCGCGTGGTGGTCCGTAACGCCTGATTCTCTGGAGTGCACATCGGCACCACCAAGATCTTCAGCAGAAACCTCTTCACCTGTCGCCATCTTGACGAGCGGCGGCCCTCCAAGAAAAATCGTCCCCTGATTCCTAACGATGATGGCTTCATCCGCCATGGCAGGCACGTATGCACCGCCCGCGGTACAAGATCCCATAACGACCGCGATCTGCGGAATGTTCTGGGAAGACATATTGGCCTGATTGAAGAATATTCGGCCAAAGTGGTTTTTATCTGGAAAGACCTCGTCTTGATTTGGCAAATTCGCACCACCAGAATCGACGAGATAAACACAGGGAAGATGATTGTCTTGGGCAATTTCCTGTGCGCGGAGGTGTTTCTTAACCGTTACCGGATAATAACTGCCACCCTTGACCGTAGCATCGTTGGCAACAATCAGACATTCCTGTCCCTCAATCCGTCCAATCCCGGTAACAATCCCGCCCGCCGGCACATCATCCTTGCCGTACATCTCGTATCCCGCAAGCTGGGAAAATTCCAAAAAAGGTGAACCAGGATCAATGAGCGCATCAATGCGTTCTCTTACCAATAGCTTACCGCGCGACTTGTGGCGCTCTCGGTAGCGTTCACCACCCCCGCCTTTTATGCGCTCCACCTGTACCTGCAGGTCCGCGACAATTTCCTGCATGTGTTCAGTGTTCTCAATAAATTCCTGAGAACGAGAGTTAATCTCTGACTTAATGATGCTCATGACTTAATCCTGCTAGGACTATCCCCCACAAAGCAATAGGATATCCTAAATATTCGTCTAATTATGACTAACCAAGGTCCTCCCTGAAATCTGTCCAGCAAAGATCTGGTCAACAGCCTCTGAAATACCCTCTAAATGAATCTCCTGAGCCATATCATCAAGAGAATCCAGCTTCCAGTCTGATGCGAGTCGATTCCAGGTTGCTGTTTTCTGATCAACCGGCAGTTCAACGGAATCAATCCCTAGCACATTAACGCCGCGGAGTATAAACGGTAGTACGGTTGTCTGGAACGCCGGTGATGCTACAAGGCCACAAATTGCAACGCTTCCACCATAATTCAAAGACTTGATTACATTGGAAAGAATACTGCCTCCGACCGTGTCGAGGCCATGAGCGTAACTTGTCGCAAGCATTGGCCTCGAACTTTCTTCCTGGAGTTCATCTCTACCTATGACGTTGGCTGCCCCCAATGATTTCAGGTATTCAGTCTTACCGGCCTTACCGCTACTGGCAGTAATTTCGTAACCCGCCCTGGCAAGTAATGCTACTGCCACCGAACCAACCCCTCCGGTTGCGCCAGTTACAATGACTGGTCCGTCGCTAGGCGCTGCACCCATCCTTTCCAACTTCTCAACACACAGGGCAGCCGTAAAACCAGCGGTACCCAACACCATGGATTCTCGCAGCTTGAGCCCAACCGGCAGTGGTGTAATCCAGCCGGCAGGGACCTGAATATATTCTCCAAAGCCTCCCGGGGTATTCATGCCAAGGTCGAAACCGATACAGATGACTTCGTCGCCCTCTTTGAAGTCAGGACTTGACGAAGAAACAACGCTACCCGCAGCATCTATACCTGGCGTGTGCGGATATTTACGGGTAATGCCAGGCAAGCACCTTGCTGAGAGCGCATCTTTATAGTTTATCGAAGAATAGGCGACTTTTATCAAAACCTCACCTTCCGGTAGATCATCAGTCGACCTTTCGACGATGCTATGAGTAAACCCGTCGTCGGTTTTCTCGACCCAAAAAGCGTTAAACGCCGTCATTGTATCCTCCTATCCAAGAATCTCTGGGTTAGCCAGTGTTTCCACGTGCACCTCGCCTTCCAGCGCCTTAATTAAATTGTCTGCAGTTTCAAAGGACATTCGTCTGGCAGCCTCGACCGAGACGCCTGCACTGTGCGGACTAAGGTATACATTATCTAACTTAAGCAGAGGATGATCTGCTGGCGGTGGCTCAGTCTCGAACACGTCCACACCAGCACCCGCAATCGTACCTGCAATTAGGGCGTCTGCCAGTGCCTGCTCGTCAACGACGCCACCCCGGGCACAGTTAATTACGAAACTGTCACTTCTCATCTGCGCCAGTTCTTCTACCCCCACCACATGACGAGTTTCATCGTTAAGAGGTGTATGCACAGTCAGAAAATCGGTTTCTGGTAACAGCACCCGAAAATCTTCGACAGGCTCACATCCTGCTTCACGAATCTCATCATCAGACACAAAAGGATCTGCGACGAAGACCTTCATATCGAAAGCGAGAGCGCGCCGGGCAAGTCGCGTACCAATTCTTCCGAAACCAACAATGGTTAGTATTTTATTGGCAATATCAACCGCGATTGGCGCGCTACGAAACCCAAAGTCTGAGGTCCGCGCTGCCGCCTCGTATTCCTTACCTCGTTTGGCTAGAGCCAAAAGAAAGAACATAGTGTGCTCGGCAACTGAAACCGCATTGGCGTGAATCGCCAGCAACATCGGTATACCGCGACTAGTGAGCGTTGGCACATGGACATTGTCGTAACCGACACCATGGCGCGAGACCGCTCGGAGCTCCGTTGCCGACTCCAGAACCTTTGGTGTCAATTTCGCGCTTCTGACCGCAATTCCTTCGACACCATCTACGGCCGCTATCAGTGCATCTTCGGTGACATCCTCAGGAATGATTAGTTCGATCTCGCTGTGGTCATTAAACAACGCCTGCCCCACCGGTTGCAGAGGCTCAGTCATCAATACTTTCAATTGCATTCCCTAACATAAATAAAGAAGGGGCGGAGAATACCGAGTTGTCTAAAACTCAACAACCTGAAAATACTAGCGCAGCGACTCTTTCAGAATATCCCGCGCGATAACATGTTTCTGGACCTCGCTTGGACCTTCTCCTACGCGACGAATGCGCATTTCCCTGAACCATCGCTCAAGTGGTAAATCCTTGGCCACTCCGAGGGCGCCATGAATTTGCATGGAACGGTCAACCACGCGAAAACTATTCTCGGTTGACACGAGCTTGGCTATAGCTGACTCGGTTCTGAATGGCTCTCCCCGATCAGCTTTTGCTGCCGCATCAAATACCAAAAGTTTAGCCGCTCGTATATCTATTTCATTATCAACCAGCATCCACTGAATACCCTGACGATGCGATAGTGGTGCACCAAAGGTTTCCCGGATCTTTGAATACTCGGTTGCCATTTCGTGTGCCTTAATAGCAACCCCGAGACACTCCGCCGAATAAGGGATACGTTGGCGAGATAAACGATCATTGGCAATTGCAAAACCACCGCCTTCATCACCAAGAATATTTTCATGTGGGACGCGCAGGTCTTCCATCTGAATTTCAGTGGCGTACTTTGCCGAACGCAAGGTATGCACGACTCGGCGGACACTGAATCCTTCCCACCCTGTCTCTACAATGAAAGCGGTAACGCCACTGCGCCCTGGCCCACCAGTGCGAGCGAAAACCAATCCATAATCCGCACGATCTGCACCGCTGATCCACAGCTTGGTACCATTAAGCACCCACTCATCCCCGTCACGTACCGCTTTAGTCTGAATTGCGCGACCAGGATCACTGCCACCGGACGGCTCGGAAAGACCAAAGAAAACCTTCTTTTCACCACGGAGCATCGGGTAAAGATACTTCTCCTTTTGCGAATCGGTAGCCTCAAACAGCTGCGTCTGGCGGGCGCCACCAAAGGCATAATAGCAAGGCGCATATAAACCAGCACGATGCTGACTGCATTCAATAGCGATGAGGCAACGAGTTACAAGATCAATTTCCGGTCCACCGAACTCCGGCGGCGTATCAAGCCCATGAAGGCCCATTTCTTTGGTCTTCTCCACAAGTTCCGAGAGTTTTTCCGAGGGCAGCTCATCTGCATCCGGATCGAGATTATCTTCAAGCGGGATAATCTCTTCCCGCACAAAGCGCCGCACCATATCAACGATCATGCGCTGTTCTTCGGTGAAGGCCATATCCATCTAACTATCCTCTCGTTGTCTTACTGCTAGCCCGCGGGGCAAAGACTACCCAACATACGTTTATCGATATCTGTGTTTCCTATCGGCAATTCTCCATGGTCGTGCAGATAAGCTTGCAGAAGTTCTGCATGACGTGTGCGATAGGCCATGTTGATTTCAACGCGAAACTGACTCGCCCCGGAAGGCGGCTCCGCAATTGCTTTTTGCAATTCCCCTCTCAGGCCAAACAGCGTTCGTGCATCAGCGACACCAATATAAACAATGTCACCAGCGTCATCGGCGAGCTGGTAGACGCCAAGATGTGACGCTACGGTTTCCAAGGAAACTTCGCGCAAAGGTTCCCAGGGTTTATCCATTCTAACAGGCATGCTAAGAAGTCCTATGTTCCTGTAAAGTTAGCCTTGCGCTTTTCAAGCCTGGCGCGAACGCCTTCTTTCGAGTCATCGCTCTGACGCGCTTCTTGCAATAGTGTATCGACATCTTCATGGTGAATATCATCACGGTAGTCGAGTTGTCGAATAATCAACGCCTTCATCGCCTTTAGAGACAGCGGGGCATTAGCGGACAGCGTATCGACAATCTTAGCCAGTTCCATATCCACCTGATCCGCTGAAGCAAGCCTCGCGATCAGCCCTCGATCAAACATCCATTGGGCAGGCACAGGATCTCCAAGCAGGAGAATCTCACGCGTGGCAACCGGACCCGTCAGTTCCATCAGCTTCTTTGCAAGAAACCAGCTTGGAGCCATACCAAGCTGCGCCAGGGACATGCCAAAGCTGGCCTCTTGAGAGGCAATCACGAACTCACAGTGCAGCGCCAGTTCGCACCCACCAGCGATAGCAGGACCTTCAACAGCAGTGACAATAGGAAGCGGATTGGCTTCCATAGCCCGAAATACTCTTTCTACGGGGCTCTCTTTTGATTGAACACCCTTTTCGAGGCGCTCTCTCATATCGACGCCAGCGCAATAGCTAGGACCCTCCGCGCGCAACACAATTAGGCGATCTGCGGTATCAGGTTCTGCAACGAACTGCTCCTCTAACGCGTCCAGCATCGCCGTATCCAGTGCGTTTCGCTTATCTGAACGTGTCAAAGTAATGGTCTTGATAGGACCATCCACTTCCACCCGAATTCTGTCAGTCACCCAGTCCCCTAATTGCAATATTACCTTCGTCTCGATACTAGCAAAGTTGAACGCTAAGGGCACGAGCTCGGACCAGATCTTCTTTTTTCATTCCAGGACCTTCGTGTCTTGCGGAGGGCCCCCACTCATCGGAGGATGCAAAAACAATATTCACTCTTATTATCCAATAGCAACATCCTCCTTTGAACGAACGGCCATTGCCCAGGCTCTTCCAGACTGAGACACTAAACACTCACTTACACGCAGTAATTACTCTTTGAATCGTAAGAAAGAGCGAACCGTCCTTATCTGGATGTGCGTCCTTATTGCTGTCAATCAGCTTGGGTTTGGCGCGATCATTCCGGTGTTACCGCTCTACGCTGAATCCTTTGGAGTGAGTCAGACCGCCATTGGTATGACAGTTGCCGTATATGGACTAGCGCGCTTGGTTGTTGCTCTCCCTAGCGGGCGGATTGCAGACAGGTTAGGCCGCCGGAGCACACTTGCCATTGGAGGCCTCATTTCGGGTGCCGGGAATCTCTGGTGTGCCTATGCCAGTTCTTATGATGAACTAGTGGTTGCACGATTCGTTGCTGGCGCCGGCGCTGGTCTAACACTAACGGCGGGTACAATCGTACTCGCGGACATCACCAGCATCGAGCGACGCGGCCGAGTCATGGCCATCTATCAGGGTGTGTTTCTGTTTGCGGTCGGCATCGGCCCTTTTCCNGGTGGCTATCTGGCAGAGACATTCACACTAAGTACGCCATTTTTAGCCTATTCACTTGCAAGCTTCATTGCGGCNGCGGTCGGCTGGTGGGCGGTCCCAGAAACACGGCCAGTCTTCATTNATGATCCAAAATCNNTAATAAGATTGACGTACCTAACAGCATTACGTTCAATTCTAATGTCGCGAGGATTTCTTTTGGCGGGGGCTATCAGTTTTACCGGTGCCCTGGTCCGCACTGGTGGCTTGTTTAGTATCGTCCCCCTGGTTGGCACGAGACAGCTATCCCTCTCTGCGACCGAGATTGGTTTCGCGATGGCCATAGGAAGTGTACTCGGTGTCATGATCACCTATCCCGCTGGCATGATGGTCGATCTTTTGGGTCGAAAGACAGTAATCGTNCCAGCCACTATTGCTACCGGCATCGCATTCCTGCTTTACAGTTTCGCGCCAGATTATCTGTGGTTTCTGGCTGCGTGTGCCATATGGGGTATCGCAAGCGCTGCCTCCGGGTCCGCACCGGCAGCTTACGCCGCCGACATTGCGCCTAGAGAACATGCAGCCACTGCAATGAGTGCTTATCGTACGCTTTCGGATGCAGGCTACGTGATTGGACCGATACTGCTTGGCGTTATTGCGGATGAATTCGGAATGACCGGTGCCCTTATCACCGCAAGCGCCATGCTAATCGCCGTCGCTCTAGTTTTCGCTGCGAAAGCGCCCGAAACTTACCGGGCGAGCTAGATCTCAACCGTCACCGCTTCAGAAGTATGACCAAAAGAGGGGATTACGGCCGAATGTCTACCCGCACCGCCTGCCACCAGAACGATCAAGTTCTCGGAATTCGGGACGAATTGGACATCGTCATTATCAAGAACATGATTAGGTAATCGTTCTCTCACTAAGTTCAACATCGCATCCGATATCACTGATCTTGGAATAATCGCATGTTCGCTCAAGAAACTACGGACATCTTTTTTGCTGAAACCACTCGTCGCAATAATCTCTGCATGTTCAGGGCCCACCACGACAATCGGTTTACCACCCAGGTAGAAGTTGTTCGCGCCAGGTGATGCTAGCGTGCCGGCAAACGTTAACAAGATCTCTTGTGCGTCTCGACTGTGGTGATCATTAACATTGTGCGGACCCTCTACACCGAAAACTGTCACGTAACTTCGATCTGTCGGTAAGCCGAGGTCCTCCTGATAAAGGGGCCAGGGGCTCGCCGAAGCATTTTCCGAAAAACAGAAGGAGTACTTGGCCGGGGACCCCATGGTCGACCGATCAAGCACGCCGGGTGCGGCACCACCGATATTCAGAAGTATCAAACGAATCGCACGTCCAATTGCCGCATTTGCTCTGGTGCCCTGTCCTAAGGCGTTATAGGAATCATTCACCTCAAGCTCTTGAACGAGGGGACCACTAACTAGCACCATAACCGTACATGGGTGCGTGGTAGATTGAATTGCNTTTAAGTTGAATCTAGAGTCGCACATCGCTCGGGTCGCTGCGAGAATCACTGGAAAGTGTGCAGGTTCGCANCCCGCCATAACCGCATTGGCCGCAAGCTTGCCAATGGTAGCTCGACCCAATTGGGGCTCTACTTTTGCGATAAACTTATCTGGATCTCTCCCGTTAGTCATCGCGTCGACAAGATCTGTTGTAGGCGGAATAATGGGCAAGCCATCAGTCCAGCCACGCTGATACATCAAGCGATTAACGGCAGTCAACGATTCGGGGGCTTTGATTATCGCAGGGGCATCCAGCGCATTGAAATTACTTTCAAATATAGATTTGTGACGCAACTTGCCACCCGCTTCGACCGATTTNTTTCTATAGTTCTGCTCAAGAGCTTCTGCATCACCAGTAAGCGCCTCGATCATTTCATCAATGATGTTTTCTGCAAATGAGGTACACTCCTCATCGGTCCGATTGGCAACCGGATGTGGCACCACGACAAGCGGTAANCCAGGCAAACCCCATCCTGCTGATTCAGATTTCGCGAGTGCAAAAAACTCGTCTGAGCAGATAGCTACCGTGGGGATGCCCTGCTTTTCCAGATAAATACTGTCATGGATACACCACGACGTGCAGGAGCCTCAGTCGCAGACAGCCGCTGCCACCACATCGCACTCTGCAATAAACTGGTCGGTAAAACTTGCAGGGGCACTCGCCTGTTTCCTGAACCAGACAAACTTTTTGATGCCAAAACGCTGCTCTAGCAGTTCCTTTACGTGCGACAAAAGAATGTCGGCGTTTTTCTTATCGTTGGTAAAAAGGCCTACCACTGAGTCTTCTATGATCGGTTCTCGAGGCGTTAGCGGCGAGCCATTTACCTCGAATACTCCACACGGATTGATCAACTTCATCGATACCTCGAGCTGGGAA
Organism: Gammaproteobacteria bacterium; assembly: GCA_002712135.1. Lineage (GTDB taxonomy): Bacteria > Pseudomonadota > Gammaproteobacteria > Pseudomonadales > Azotimanducaceae > UBA7455. The sequence continues at coordinate 6,128 of PASO01000040.1, read as the reverse complement.
ACACAACGAGACTATATGAGAATCCTATCATCACGACTAATCCCCCGCGGGTATTTTTCCGGAAAAAGTCACGCCGATAAACTCGCCAAATCCTTTCAGGGCATCCAATTGGTTGTCAAAATCTTCACGAAATATAGGTGGCAGCAGGACTTCATGTTTCTCGGTCCAGGGATTAGGGATCTCACCATCGTAAAATATCTGTAGATAAACTATACGAGTGAGTGGCAGCCCCTCTTCCAGCATGCGATGTATGATGACGTTCTCGCGAGAGATGTCATCCATCGCATCCAACAGCCCTTTATGCGAGTCATCCATCAACCGGATATTAGCAAATATCCAACCACCTATGGTGGTGTCACTATATAACTCATCGACCGACAAGAGTAATTAATCATGGCTAGAAAGAAACTAACATCTATAGGATTCGATGGTGCAAAGCCCGCTGCGCTATTGGAGTTCTCCGAATAACCCGCAAAAGCCTACGTGTTATTTGCGCACGCTTGTCCTGTGGAAAAGACATTTCCGCTGCCTTAAGGATCTCAAGATCACTTGTAACACGTGGCTTTGCAGTATTACGGTTTGATTTTGATNCCTACTCGTTAGTCAGTCGCGAAAACCACTACTTATACTTTGTTCACCCATCGGNGCTGGTGTCTGAACAAATAAAGCTAAGAAATATATAGCTTCGCTCTGCGCATCGAGAGTTTCATTAGCCTGGGTCGCTTGGACCACCTAGTGACTACCAAAGAGGATGCAGGGTATGTGGTTGCATCAGTGTCCGAATGAATAACTCGATATCTAAGAATCTCCAATTTAATCAAATCGGAGAATAGCGACCTTCAAAGTGTCATGCACGCAGCATTGAACACAATAAAGCTTTTATCCACACGGTGAAAACGAATGACCATACCTAGTTTACGGATGAACCCACGAGCGTCAGTTGTGCCAATCTCAGCCCTGACCCTTACGAGCATTTACGGGCAAGCCTTGGCACCTTTTCTTACCTGACCATTCGCAGTTACGCCAACAGGAAACAGTTAGTTCTTCAGGATATTCTTGTCGAGCTAACCCATCGTCTTGACTAAGTTAACGACCGTGCGAATTAAGATGATGAGCCGCGAAAGATCGAAACCATTACGCGACAGATTTCCTTTACCAGCGATCTGAATGATACGGAGCGTAAACGGCTAATAGAAATAGTCGACAGGTCTCCTGTACATAGAACACTAATAGGTGATATAGAAATCACCAGTAAACTACTGGAAACCTAACGAGGCAGGAGAATGTCCTACGCAGAGAACTCGAATGCGAGAATCTATTATGAGTCCTATGGAAACGGCCCAGCACTAATCTTCGCTCACGGTGCAGGAGGAAACGCTTCTAGTTGGTGGCAACAGGTTCCTCATTTTGTCGACCGCTACCGCGTGATCACTTTTGATCACCGCGGGTTTGGGCGAAGTATCTGCCCGGACGACCANCTTGATTTTAATTACTTTGTCGATGATCTCATATGCATTATGGATACAGAGGGNATTCNCTCNGCCATTTTGGTTTGTCAGTCGATGGGNGGCTGGACCGGCATGGGGATGGCACTCAGNCACCCAGAAAGGGTCGATGCACTTGTCATGAGTCATACCGGGGGTGGCGTCTCTTCCGCGGAAATTGTGGAAGAAGCAAAAAACACTGCAGCACATAGAAAAGAGATCACAAATCCATTTGGCAGTTGGGCTATCGCACCAGACTTCCCAGACAAAAACGTCATGGCTTCACACCTTTACAACCAGATTGGCAGTTTTAACACCAACCAGGAACGTAACAAAATGCTTGGCGCTCTGCGCAAGCCGGTGGACCTTAGTAATCTCAAGGGTTACGACATTCCAACGCTCTTTATTACCGCCGAAAAAGACCTAATTTTCTCGCCTAGAATGATTGGCATGGTCTCCGCCATGGTACCAGGATCTAGCATCAAAAATCTTGGTGACGCGGGCCACTCCTCCTACTTCGAGGTGCCCCAGCTTTTTAATCAGACAGTTGATGATTTCTTGGCAGGATTAGACACCTAAAATCTGAGGTCTTTAGGGAGCAGCTTCACTATTCTCAATCTCATACAGCTCGATTTCATATAGATGGGGCCAACGTTTTCCCGTCACAAAAAGGCGGTCCNGCGCTTCNTCGTAAGCGATACCATTTAACACGTCNTCTNTCGCCTTCTTCCCTCGGTAAAGTCCACTGAGGTCTATTTCGCCCTTAACTGCTCCAGACGCTGGGTCAATCATCATGATCACATCTGAGCGCCATACATTCGCGAATATTTCGCCATTGATATATTCCAGCTCATTAAGATTAGAAACTTTCCCGATATCGCTGCGCACCACAATCCTGCGTCGCTCTTCGTGGGTCACTGGATCAACAAAATAGATATTGGCAGAACCATCGCTCAATATTAGATGCTTCCCATCATCCGTGAGTCCCCATGGCTGCTTTTGTCTCGCACTGTAGAGGTAAGCTATTGGTCCCTGATACTCAAAACTAATTAGATCAAAGATCAACCCTTCACCACTTTTCCATGTGAGTTGATAAAGGTTTTCATCTAAACACGTGATCCCCTCGGCGAAATGTTCTGCGGCGAGGTTAATCTGCCGTAACACCCTACCCGTTTTAAGCTCAACCTCCCTCAACGTCGATCGACCTTTTAGTCCGGTACTTTCATATAGCAACCCGTCGCGAAACAACAACCCTTGTGTAAAGGCCCCTCGATCATGTGGGTAAGTGTTTAGAACCTTGAAACCATACTTCCTGATTGCTCCTGGCTCTTCAGCAAGCGAAGTGCAACCAAAAAAAAACGTCAGCCACAAAAAATGTCTTAACATGAGACAATTCTATACGAATAGTTGACCCGGGACCTACTACAGGGTGGAAACTGACCGTAATTAGACAACTTAGATACAAAAACAAAAAAACAAATGGCACATGAACATATAGACCAGACAGATCATGATTCGTGTCATGCACACTGTGGACACGACAATCGAAGGATCGATTGGTTACTGATCATGTCTGCAGCCGCTATCGTGCTTCTCTATATTACTCACTGGAAATTTTCGCCCATGGTAGTCTCCGTGGGATGGCTACAAACCGCGTCGCATTCGGTTTTTGAGTTGATGAACACAGTCTGGTGGGGAATTCTACTGGGGATACTGATGATCTCTATTCTCGGTAAGATTCCCAGAGAATTTGTCATGAGCACACTTGGGACTCAGTCCGGTGCAAAAGGTATCTGCCGCGCCACGTTTGCCGGAGTACTTCTTGATCTTTGCAGCCATGGCGTGTTGATGGTCGGCTCCAAGTTGTACGAACGAGGCGCGAGAATTGGTCAGGTTGTCGCCTTCCTCGTTTCGAGCCCATGGAATTCACTTTCTTTGACACTGATCTTAATCGCACTAATTGGTATCCCATGGACGTTGGCATTTATCTTGTTCTCTATGGTTATAGCGATTATTACTGGCCTGATATTCGACCTGCTGGTGGATCGCAATGTAATACCCTCAAACCCCCAAAAAATTGAACTACCGCAGGGTTGGAATTTCTGGCAGGAAGCCGGACGTGAATGGCGTGCTGCCCAAATCACTCCTTCCTACCTAGCTGACATGCTGGTCGATGGCATCAAGGAATCGCGCATGGTGATGAGGTGGATATTATTTGGTGTATGTCTAGCATCGGCTATACGCGCCATCGCATCGCCAGAAACGTTTGCTGCATTCTTTGGACCAACGCTGCTTGGCCTTGGCATGACCATCGCAGTCGCCACCGTGCTTGAGGTCTGCTCTGAGGGCTCAACACCGGTCGCCGCGGATATTCTTAACCGTGCCGGCGCACCAGGGAATAGTTTCGCGTTTCTAATGGGCGGGGTCGCTACCGATTACACAGAAGTCATGGTACTTCGGGCAACCACCAGCTCCTGGAAGATTGCACTGTTTCTTCCGCTAATCAGTCTACCCCAGGTAATCTTCCTAGCGTGGTTAATCAACACTTTCTATTAAGACAAGCCACGGCACTTAACATATGTGTTAAACGACACTGTTCTTCCTCATTCTTTTTTCAACTTACCGCGATAAAGACGTACTCTTGATTGAATTGTTTCAACATATCTAACCCGCTTTTAATAAAGGCTGTGCTATCTGACACCACCAACTGTTCAGCCACGTCACGTAACCACTCACCTGCGACAAGACCTGGATTTTCATTGATTGCTTCCAAAAACTGGTAAGTAAATGGCTGCAACTCGAAGAACCGCACCGATTCGTCTCGATCGCGAAATACAAGTAGGAATGTACCCTGCTCTCCTGATTCATTCGGCTGATAATCTCCTCTAATGAGATGTACCGGGTATTCGTATGCCAGCGGCTCAGCAATCGATGAAAGGCTTAATGGCGCAGTTAGCAAATCGGACTCGGCAACAGGGACTTCCGGCGGATTTCCTTCGTGCATATAGAGATAGAGTTCAATCCATTCATAGTGAGCCAGTTCTAAAAGAAAAGCCGGATCGCCATCTATATTCTGACGACCAGACAAATAGTGTACGAATTCTTCTGAGACCTGCGGAAAATAGGGTGTTTCCGCCTGATGGGTGATAAAAAAGTCTCGCACCAGTTGGTCCCATTTGTCCTCATCAAGAATGCTTTTGATCACCGGGAAAAAGTCGGCTAACAAAGCCGATAGGTTGTTGAAAATCAATGCTGAATAGATGCCGACCCGCCGTGGATCCAGTCCCGTCGGGACCGGCACTTGATCCGGATTACGAAGATGGTCTGTGAAGGCTTTCTGAAGCTCAAAAAGCTCAGACATTCTGTCCCACACCGTNNTGCTGTTGGCGATCATGAATAGCATCAATCTCTGTAAGCAGCTTTTCCATCGATGGAATATTAAAGTCGCGTTCTAAAAGCGTTGGCCTAACCCCTATCAATGCATAGGTTTTTGCAAGCAGATCCCAGACAGGGTTGATGACGTTGGCGCCATGAGTATCGACAATCAGTCCGTCTGTTTCGACGAAATGGCCGGCAATGTGGATATAGGAGACACGATCGAGCGGCATCTTATTAATGAAGTCCATCGGCTCGTAGCCGTGGTTGACGCTATTGACGTAAACATTATTAACATCAAGAAGCATGTCGCAATCGGCTTCCTCGATCACGGCTTTGACGAATNCCGCCTCATCCAGATCACGCTTCGGCGTCGTGTAGTAGGACACGTTTTCAAGTGCCATACGCTGGCCTAGCTGATCCTGTACACGCTTAACTCGATTAGCCGTGTATTGGACCGCCTCTTCAGTAAATGGCATGGGCAGAAGGTCGTAGAGTTGACCACCATCATTGGTGTAACTCAGATGCTCGCTGTAAACACGAACATTGTGCTCAGCAATGAATGTCTTTATGTCGCNAATGAGCTTGGTATCGAGTGGCGCGGGTCCGCCTATGGAAAGGGAAAGGCCATGACAAACCACCGGCGCCCTCTCACTNAGAGTTCGTAGCTGACGACCCAGTCGGCCGCCAACACCAATCCAGTTTTCCGGGGCAAGTTCAAAGAAATCAATCGCTTCAGGGAACTCAGCCGACATTTCAGCTGTCATCGAGCGACGCAGACCCAGCCCCGCCCCAAATAGGCTAGGCGTAGTATTCATCCTAAGTANGGGTTTGGAACACCATATCGATATTCCACACCTAGCAGACTGCCTAAAAGTAGTCTGCTAGATCGATACATTGNTGTATCGGACCCAAATCTGCAACGCAAGTCGTTGATTTGTCGCGGGCNGGCTAAGACTCGCGACTTTGAAAAAGTGCAGGAGAACCACATCAGCGGACCGAACTTTTCACCACTTCTAAGAACGGCGGTATTAACCGCCGCATTTGCCTTCACCGCATTTGCCTTCGCCACATTTGCCTTCACCGCAGGAGCCTTCTTTATCACTTTTACTCTCGCCACACTTGCCTTCGCCACACTTGCCTTCGCCACACTTGCCNTCGCCACACTTGCCTTCGCCACACTTGCCTTCGCCGCATTTGCCTTCACCGCATTTGCCTTCACCGCATTTGCCTTCACCGCATTTGCCTTCACCAGCGTGAGAACCTGCA
>PASO01000039.1 GCA_002712135.1 Gammaproteobacteria bacterium | reverse complement strand
CTGTCTCGAAGGGCGAACGAAAGTAATTGTTTCGCCTCTTCACCAACGCTACCACTAAACAGATTTAGATTTAGCAATCTCTGCAAACTATCAAACTTCACGCCCCTAGTTAATAATCTCGCTAGCCGCAACGCTTCAGTAGAAGGTAGCTTTTCTGCAGGATCTGCTTTTTTTCCAAATATGAGAGAAAGCACGCCATTGGTAATAGAATCCATTCGAATTTTTATATTAAGCGTCCCAGGATTTGGCACCTGGTTGGGTAATCTTATCAACAGGTTTTTGTTCAATAGCAAGACATTCCCATCTGCTCTGTTCTCAATCAGAGCATTTACAACCTGACCCTCCCGAAGCCCTAGACTTCTTGCATCAGGAGGATTTAACCGCAGCGAGTAAACACTTTGCGTAGGCTCGACGCTCTGAGCTATGGATTTAACGGGTTGAGCAATAACGTCGGTGATTATCAATTTATCGCCTAGGGATATTTAATCCATCCAAGATAGGGATCGTTTTCAGTCTGCTGTATATCCCTCTCTGTTGATTTTACAAAAAATAAACGATTGAAATCTCCCGCCTTAGGGAACTTCAATTTTGACCCTGCCAACATCCAATTAGGATTGCCTCGTACAAATGCAGAAGGATTTATTTTAACTATAGCCTGGAGAATAAAATCAGGACGAATTTCCGTGCCCTTAACCGCATCATGAACAATCGCAGATAGAGTGTCGCCGCGCTTAATATGATATGTACCCTCAACCCATCCATTTTCTTGTTTTTTAGCTCCATCCGTAGATTCAACCAATCTAGAAAGCATATTTCTCAACGCGAGTTCAAGTTCTTCTGAGTCAAAGGCTGAGATAGATTCATTCGCGTTGATCAGACCAGAGTTTTTTATAACAAGAGAAGTATTATCCTGCTTAAGATCGAGGTCATTTTCCGGAGCGACCAAGCCTACCTGAACTGCTTCAACCAACTGTTGAGAACTACAACCATAAATCATCAAAAATAGACTTAAAAAGACTAAGTTTTTCATATCAACTCCAGTAAGGGTCTTGCAAAAAATTCTATACCATCCTCGAATCGGATCTCGCCCTCTTCAATTTCTAATTCTGACTGCAGGTTACCTATTTTTTTTACTCGGGCTATAGCTATTTGATCAACCCCAGCCAATAAGCCTCGCTTCTTGAAATAAACTGCTTTTGGCATCAACAATAGTTGATCGCCTTCGTTGAACCCAGCGTCAGTTCCAGAATCAAGCAGTAATCGACCATTCGACGCAACAACCAAATTTGAATAATTCGTAAGACAAGGCAATTCTGATAAAAAAGAGTCTATTCTGACGGAAAGTTTTTTCAATTCATTCGAGGAACTAGAATCAAGCTTTTCTTTAATCAAGCCGCTGGCACTCAAATCAGCGCGCGCTAAAACAAGAACACTGCTCATTGCTTTAACAGCCTCATTGTCTTCTAAAAAACGTAACTCTACTGATATTCGGTGACTTCTAGGTCTGCCGAATTTGTTCACTTGGCGCACCTCGTCATATTGAACCCGCAGGGACAGCTTATGCCTGGCCTCTTCAAAATGACTGCCTTGCAGCATATTCTCATAACGGCTCAAATTACCGGAGTAAGGAGACCATGCCACGTTTTCTTCTTCTACGAGCACACCACTAATATAGTTCTCCACAAACGTCAGGAGGTTATTCTCACGTGAGGTTAGATCGTTAAGCAATCGCGAAGACTGCGCCTTTACAAGAGATAATCTAGGGGAATTTCCCGATAAATTTTCACAACTTTTTACAGCTACACCAGAAGCTTTCCTCCCGGAACCTGGCTTTACGCTCTGTGAGCTTTTTGTCCAATCACGAGAAACTTCGACATTTCCATCGGGAAGCAATTCAATATCCAGTTCTTCAAAATGCATTGCAGAGACAAAAAAAACATCTTCGGCCTGTAAGACTGAATTACGGATATGACCAATAGAATGAAGATAGCCTCGCTCGTTAATACCAAGCTTTGTAACCTCCCGCTTTAAATTAACGAGCCAATTACTTAGTTCTTGCGCACTCGACAAACTCGGCAGAACGGATCCGACAATGAAAACGAAATAGAGAGCATAAACTTTCATTATGGTTACCTAAACCGAGTTCATTACTATCATTGACATTGCAGAGATATTCTAAACACAACATCTAAATAGCGATTACTCTGATCCCCCAGCAATCAAATTCCCTTCCAAAGATCGATCAGGCTCATCAATTAAACCGGCTATTTCAGACCGACCTATTTCAAGAATAGTTTCGTAACTATCGGTCGATATTGGTTTTATACTTACCACTCTTGCGCCGACTATCAGACCTTCTACCCTGCTTACTAACGCTTCTTCTTCCATCTTGAGATTTCGCAAAGAACCCCGAGATTCCAAATATTGGCCATATAATTGTTCTGCCAGAGACTTATAGGCCTCTAGCTTAGAGACCTTTATCGCCATTAAACGTTTTTCTTCGGGACTATTGCCAGGTTGGGCATTAATAACCGCATAGCCTACTCCAACCACTCGATCGTTTATCCCGCCCTGGGCTGAGTATGGATATTCATTCGTTACGCACCCTGCTATGAGGAAGAGCACCATCAAAAGGACACAATGCCTGTAGTGTTTAACATATTTCATTTGATTCACGATCGTACTCTTTTTTAATACTACCTAATAATTGTCGGCTATCTGCAGCTTTTCTTTAGAACCGGCACGATAAATGCAATCTAACAGGACACTTAATGTACTAAACCGGAAAAAATGTAATTTCTTTTAAATTCAATACCTTATGAATGCATCTTTTTTTACACTGACGAATTTTCGACACTTAGCGAGTATTTTTCCCCTAAGTTCATTGGTGACACCGTTATTGGTGCTATTGGTGTTGACCCTTCTCGTTCTGCCTATTCCGCCCTTAATGTTGGATATCTTCTTCACATTCAACATTATTCTGGCACTACTGATCATCATGGTCGCGATACTCACTGCCAGACCCATGGACTTCTCATCGTTTCCTATCATCATTCTATTTGCGACAGTAATGAGGCTAGGCCTGAATGTAGCCTCTACAAGGGTAGTACTTCTTGAAGGCCACGAAGGAGGTGATGCTGCAGGTAAGGTCATCGAAGCTTTTGGGCAGTTTGTTATTAGCGGTAATTATGCTGTTGGACTTATAGTATTTGCGATATTAATCATTATAAATTTCATAGTTATCACCAAGGGTGCTGGACGAGTATCAGAGGTGATTGCAAGATTTACTTTAGATGCTCTTCCGGGCAAACAGATGGCAATTGACGCAGATTTGAATGCTGGCGTCATTGATCAGGAAACGGCAAGAGTTCGACGTGCACAAGTATCGCAAGAGTCTGATTTTTTCGGTTCTATGGACGGAGCGTCAAAATTTGTCAGAGGAGATGCTGTCGCCGGAATCTTAATTCTGCTCATCAATCTAGTAGGTGGTCTCGTGATAGGCATGCTGCAGCATGACCTCTCATTACAAGAAGCCTCCAGGGCTTACGTCTTACTTACTATTGGTGACGGCCTCGTAGCGCAAATACCCGCATTAATACTGTCCTTAGCGACTGCAATTATTGTTTCCAGGGTTACAACAGATGAATCTGCCCCCGAACAAGCTACAAAACAATTGAGCAATCCCCTCGCTTTTGGAGTGGCCGGAGGCACATTAGTCGTTTTAGGGCTAATTCCGGGTATGCCAAACGCTGTATTTTTAATACTTGGTAGCAGCGCTATTGCTGTAAGTTACTTTGTGCAGAAGAAAAAAATGAGCCCCTTAGCCTCAAATGACAATCTTGAACAGGGGGAACTAGAAAAGCCGCAGGAAGAAATGCTAGAGCTTGATTGGGATGACGCCGGTCAGGTGGATGTCATTAGTGTGGAACTCGGGTATGGACTCATACCCCTGATAGAGGAAGAACGTCACGGTCGTCTTCTACAAAGAGCCAAAGGAATTAGAAAGAAAATGTCTGGGGAATTCGGTTTCCTATTACCTACAATAAGGATTCGAGATAATCTAGACATCCCTCCCCACCAATATCAGCTAGTTATTAACGGGTCCACGCGAGGTAGAGGTGATATCCAATTAGGCAAATTCTTAGCTATTAACCCTGGGTCTGTCCTGGAAAATGTCTCCGGAACAGAGACAAAGGAACCTGCATTTGGTTTGGACGCAGTTTGGATAGATGCCAGAGATAAAGAATATGCCCAGGCTGTAGGTTATACCGTTGTTGACACTAGCACAGTCATAGCGACACACCTGAATTCAGTGCTCAGGGATAACGCAGAAGAGCTTTTGACTTACGAGATTACGCAGCATTTGATTGATCGAATAGAGGAAAGCTCGCCCAAACTCATCGAAGAACTTATTCCTGACAACCTATCTATGAGTGTGATTGTAAAAGTTCTGCAAAACCTACTTGCAGAAGGAGTACCGATAAAAGATATGCGAAGTATATTAGAGACACTTTCTGATGTTGCACCCTATACAAAAACTCCCGAGGCATTGACCAATTATGTCCGGGCAAAATTGGGACGATTAATTGTCCAGCAACTTTGTGATCCGATGGAAACTCTAGAGGTCATTACGCTGGAACCGAATTTAGAGCAAATACTTACAGACCTCGTTAAGTCCGCATCAAACATTGAGGAGGTGACTTTAGAGCCAAACCTCGCTCAAACCCTCATAGAGTCCTTATCTGAAGAAGTGACTAACGCGCAGGAGAACGAAAGAGCTGCGATATTGATCGTATCGCCTTCGATACGTACCTGGCTTTCTATATTTATAGGAAAACTGAAAAAAGAGTTGTCGGTTCTGTCTTACAGAGAAGTTCCAGACGATCAATCCATAAAAATTATTCGAACCATCGAATTAACAGAAAAAGAATAAGTGAGACATCATTGTGAAACTACAAAGGTTTGTGGGTAAAAATACGAAAACTGTTCTGGACGAAATTCGGACAATGCTTGGTGAAGAAGCCATGATTGTCTCAAACACCAAGGTAGGATCCAGAGTCGAAATTATAGCTGCGTGTAAAGCGAAGAGTTCAGGCTATGAGAAGCCTAGTAAGGAGCATCGCGATTTACCAGCCACTCCTCGGCGTAACGATAACTTTGCCAGTATGATGGCATCTCAACAAGACGTTAATTCAGAAATTCAAGAACCCGACCCCTGGAGTTATATAAAAAGCATCAACGAAGAAATTCGCTCAATAAAAACGTCTTTGAACCAACTTCCTCCTCTATATCCTGATGGCAGCCAAACGGCTACCAGCTCGCCTGACCAGAAAGGTAACCGAGAAATGAGGCCTGAGGATGCCTTACAGCTAATTAGCACAACGTCGCAAGGGTGCCACATTGTCTGGGGGGAAAGAAAATCCGGGAAAACTTGTGTCATTACAAAGCTCTTGAAAAAACGAGCGACCAACCATGAAGAAACATCGATATTGCGGCTCCCTCACAAACACAGTAATAGTGATTCACACCTCTCCGCAATCGCAGCAAAATATTCGGTAAATCTTTTGCTGGTGAATGAGGCAGGACGCATAGAAAACTTGCTTAATCTTCTAGGAGATAAGCATCTTATTTTCGTAGAGGCAGACCTTTCTATGCTCGCTAAACTAGCCACTAAAAACGAAGCTGCCTGGCTTACCAAAAGTGCACATTACATCATCGACGAGGATGAAAAACAGACCGAATTGGTTACTAAATTGTTTCAAAAATTTCACATAGAAACACCGAAAATCATAAGTTCGAAGATTGCAGCAGCAATTTGATAAACGGTGATGGCTGTTTCAACTTACCTACCAGATATGGGAAAATTCTCATCGAAACTAAGGTTGCATTAAACATTGCTGGCAACAAAATTAAATAATGAGGTTTACAATTGTCGCGCCAAATAGGTATTTGCAGCGGTAAGGGGGGTGTAGGTAAAACATTCACCTGTATTAATTTAGCTCAAGCACTCCAAGATCTGGGCGAAAAAGTCCTTATCGTTGATGCAGACATGGGGCTGGCAAACGCGCAATTAATGTTAGGTATATCACCAGAATTAACTGTTGCAGATTACGTGCTACGTGATATACCCCTAACGGATGTGATCAGCAATATCAAAGAAGGGTTAGATATACTCCCGGGAGCCTCCGGTGACACAAATTTGGTCAACCTTCCGCTCAACACCCTGTCTGATCTGTCATACGAAATAGTAAACCTGTTCCCCGACACTATAATACTTTTCGATATAGCAGCTGGCATTTCAGATCAGAATATGCACCTCTTGCGGCTGTGCGATACAAGACTTGTAGTGTTTGTAGATGAACCAACATCAATAGCTGATAGCTACGGGGTACTCAAACTACTCCATCGAAGCGGACACCTAGACAAAACATATCTAGTCCCAAACCAAGTGTCGAATCCTGGAGATGGTAAAAAATTCTATGATAAGATGAACCATCTTTGCCTTTCTTTTCTCGGAGAACCAGTAGGGTTTTTGGGCTCCATCGATGAGGATGATGACGTGAAATTATCTATTCGGAAGAGAAAGCCACTTGCCAGTTCATACCCCAATTCATCTGCTTGGTATAATATTAGCAAAATAGCAGAGAAGATCATCAACCAAAATGAAGGGGAATAGCGCTCTTAGCTTCTAATTTTTGATATGAGTATAGACCCGAAATCGACCCGGGCCGGGAAGGGAATTCCAGAAACATATAGGACACCCTCACCCTACCTTAATAATCAGTCACCAGACAGTATAAGTCCGGAACTACTTTCGCTGGTAAAACGCACTGCTCTGCACCTTAAAGGAAGGCTACCTAAGAACGTAGAGTTGGATGATTTAATGCAATCTGGTCTGGAGGGTCTCGTTCAGGCTATGAATGCCTTTGATAAGGCAAGAAATATTTCACTAGAGCAGTTCGCAAAGAGCAGAATAAGAGGGGCAATGCTGGATGACGTCAGACGACTGTCCCAGACGACAAGAACAACCATTGCTTTCAAAAGAGAACATTCTGCCGCGATTGAAAAGTTAACAATTCGTTTTGGGCGCGAGCCAACCGGCAAAGAAGTTGCAAGCTATCTTGGCAAAGACATAGAAACCTACCAAAAAGAGCGTGTCATCATCGCCGGTGCAGATAACGTAAGTGAGGATGCTGTCGAGACTCATAATTTGGACGATGAGGAAATACAATCCTCTCCTGAGGAAGGGCTGGAAAAGGTCGAACTTGTTTCTATGTTAAAGGATTCAATAGAAGGGCTACCCGAAAGAACCCAATTAATCCTATCCCTTTATTACAAAGATGAGCTAAACTTAAAAGAGATAGCGGCTGTCATCGATGTTTCCGAATCTCGTGTCAGCCAAATTTTAAGTGATACAGCTAAAAAGCTACGTAAAACAATTGATTCGCATCAACAGTAGCTGTCCAGGGGGCCCGCAATGAGTCTGCTCGGGAATATTAAAAAGAAAGGAGAAAGAAAAAAAGCTTATAACTTCTATAACCAGATGCATAAGCTTAAGGGTGATCCGCGCGAAATTCGTAAGTTAAGATCTGTAATGAGCGCCCGTCTCACAGCCTTCATTGATACCACCTTCATCGAAGGTGCCAAAAAAACAGAACTGATACAGGATTCTGAGACACCCCTTGAAACGCTAGAGCTAAAATCCTCCAAATATAAAGATGTCAAAACTCTTTCAGGAATAGTATGCGTCTATTTACCTTCTAAATATACGAACTATTTCTTTGAACTAGGCTCTTTATATCAACGAGCTCACCTGACAGCTAATCAGGCGTTAGAACTGACCGACGAAACATGTTTGGAAATTGAAACATGGCTTTCTCTCGACAACCCTCTACATACACTTAATTTTCTTAGGGCGGCGGAGTCAGAAGAAGGCACCACAGAAAGTGATCAGCCTCATCAGGAAAAGCAAGAGCCTGCAGGTGACATCGAAACTGATGCCAATTAAGAGTAGCAGATAATAGTCGGGACTTTGTCTGGCAAGTTGTTACAACTTAGCCTCAAGCTGCCTCATAAACCAACCAAATGTTATCTACCCTCACTCAATATGCCTTCCTAAACAGGCATATTGAGAATATCTTCGTATGTCAGATCCAGGTCAATGAGAATTAAGTCATCCCAAAGTATTTCTAAAGGTTGTTGTTCAAACATTTTTTCCACGCCGTTTAACCGTGGAATAGATANNGCANGTAGCGTGCCATTTATATTTANTTCATAAAAACNATGGCTTANCGAANTGGCGGCACAAAACTACCTTANATATTGCCGAAATANTCAATNATCCGACAATTATTGGCCCCTACTTACAGATTCATTAATAGCGAAATAAAACGCTAAAGTTTTCTTCGTCTTGTCCGATTGGATGTTTATGCGGCAAATAATTGCCGTATTACCAATAAAACGGTGAGGTTTTGCCGATAAGCAGACCACACTTTATTGGTGTCTACGGGTGTGCAGATGAAGGGGTCGCATCATCCGTGAAGGGTCGTCATGGCTAAACGCAACACCAGTAGCTTTTTGTAACTTAACGAGGAGCACTGAACATGAGTTTAGTTGTCAATACAAATGTGGCATCAATGAACGCACAGCGTGCACTGATGCATAGCAGCCGTGAGCTGCAAACAGCAATGGAGAGATTGTCTACGGGCAAGAAGATCAATAGTGCAGCAGATGACGCTGCCGGTTTTGCTATTGCTGAGAGCATGACTGCGCAAATTAGAGGCCTCTCAATGGCCGCTAAAAATGCTGGTGATGGTCTATCACTTCTAAAGGTTGTAGAAAACGCTACTAACGATGTCACTGACATGCTGCAGAGAATTCGTGAACTTGCCGTACAGGCAAAAAGCGGAACAAATAGCACCGGTGATATCGCCAACCTCCAATTGGAGGCGAATGCCTTGATGGACGAAATCAGTAGGGTTTCTGAATCTACTACCTACAACGGTGTAGCCTACATAGGGTCTGAAGCTGGTGATGTGTTCATCCAAGTTGGGTATAAGGATGGCGATAACATCAAATTAACCACTCATTCCGTGAATGCAATTGACTTAGGACTAGTCGATGACGCAAACACAAATGGGGTGACTGATCCTGGCGAGTATCTTGATATCGCGAGCGCCACCGCACTCACCACCATTGGATCCGCCATCGATACAGTCGCCGGATACAAGGCTAGCTGGGGTGCAGGACAAAATCGCCTGGAGTATACAGTCTCTAACCTGATGAATGTCGTCGAATTCACCTCATCAGCAAGATCAAGGATCCAGGATGCTGACTTCGCCGTGGAGGCTGCCAAGCTTGCCAAAGCACAAGTTTTGCAGCAGACCGGCACGGCCATGTTGGCGCAAGCCAATGCATCGCCTCAACTTGCTATTTCATTAATTTCTTAATTCAAACCAAAGCAAAAATGCGAGCAGAGCTCGCATTTTTTTTGCCCAACTTTCTTTAAACCGGCAACTTTTTTCCTTCCTTACGCCTATAAGCCGGCAATTTCTTTCCTTCTTTTTCTAAAGTTCGGCAAACCTTTGCCGATTAATAACCTGAACGCGGCAAGGCATTGCCTTAACAGGAAAAACTTTGCCGCTAATCATAACCAAATAAGGAAGGGGTCTTAAAATGGCTTTAGTAGTTAACACAAACATTGCTTCGATGAACGCTCAGCGCTCATTAGCAGCAAACACAAACGACATGAAAACCGCTATGGAAAGATTGTCTACAGGTAAAGCAATTAACAGTGCTGCGGACGATGCAGCTGGTTTTGCTATTTCTGAAACCATGACAGCGCAAATACGCGGTCTATCCATGGCAGCAAAAAACTCAAGCGATGCGCTGGGTCTGCTCAAAGTAGTAGAAAACGCTACTAACGACGTTACTGACATGCTGCAGAGAATTCGCGAACTTGCTGTACAGGCAAACAGCGGAACAAACAGCACAGGTGATATCGCCAACCTCCAGAAGGAGGCAGAGGCTTTGATGGACGAAATAGAGCGAGTCTCACAAGACACCACGTACAATAATCAAGCCTATCTTGGAGCGGGTGCGGATGCACTCACCGGCGGCCAAGTGAAAATTCAGGTCGGATACAATGATGGCGACGTAATCGACGTTGGTGTTTATAACATCCATACGGGGAACCTTGGACATCGTAGTGTAGATGCCACAACAGGCGCGGTCACCTTCGCCAGTGATACCGCGAATGAGAGTCTCACATGGGATGATACTGGTGTGAAAAAATACTTGGACATAACGCTCCAGCAAACGGTGGATGCTACTACTGGAGAGGTTACGGCTCCTGGTGCACTCCAGGTCATTAGTGACGCCATTACGCAGGTCGCTAGTTACAAAGCCGAATGGGGTGCCCTGCAGAATCGTCTGGAATATACCGTCTCCAACCTGATGAATGTCGTGGAATTCACCTCCGCTGCAAGATCTAGGATCCAGGATGCTGACTTCGCTGTAGAAGCTGCCAACCTTGCAAAAGCGCAGGTTCTGCAACAAACCGGTACTGCAATGTTGGCCCAAGCCAATGCTGCACCACAGCTCGCACTGCAGCTCTTGAAGTAGGGTCGTGACTTCACTGCTGTAATGATGAAGAGGTCATGGTGAATTTAGTGCATTTACCACACCAAAGTGGCCTCACGTTTCTCCGGCCGGTGGTTCACGACCCCTTTAACTCGAAACAGTTAAAGAATCTCCGGTCTGGGGTCTAACAATAAAAAGGGTCAATAAAAGGAAAGCAATACATACCATTAACTAAAAAAATCTAAAGTTTTCTTGGATACCCCCGATAGTTCTCTTGCAGGCGGCAAAAAGAAGCCGATAAAAACGGCAACCAGGTAATAAAACTGCTGTTTTTTTCCGCTTCTAAACTAACGACGGATAGCTAAAGGGGTTTAGTTATGGGAATGGTACTAAATACAAACATACCATCGATTCAGGCGCAGCGAGCGTTGGGCGAATCGAGAAAAGAAATGGAAATAGCCATGGAGCGCTTATCCACCGGGTCTAGAATCAATAGTGCAGGAGATGACGCAGCAGGACTCGCAATCGTCGAACGCATGAATACTCAAATCAGAGGTTTAGCCCAGGCAACCAGAAACGCGAATGATGGCATTGCCCTGATTAAGACAGTTGAAAATGCACTGGTAGAAGTCTCTGGCATGCTACAAAGAATGCGTGAACTTGGGGTTCAGGCAGCGAATGATACTAACACTGCGACTGAACGTGCTTTCGCTAATAACGAACTAACATCGCTTCAGGCCGAGATATCAAGAGTATCTTTAAATACCAGGTACAATGGTGCCCAAGTCCTTAACGGATCCTTCTCTGCCAAGTCTTTACAAGTGGGTACGGAAGCAGGCGAGACGCTAAGCTTTTCTATTGGCAATATAGAGTCCTCTAAGTTAGGCGCCTTTATTGTCGATGGAATCGCTGATGGTGCTGTCGCCAGCTCTTCGACTGGAGTCAACCAAGGAAATGCTATTGCAGCTAACCAGGGTTTCAGCATTACTGCTTCCAGTGCAACGCGAGCAATCGGTGCTGTGGCTAAAGATAGCGCTAAAGCTATTGCCACAAAAGTTAACGCCGTGGCGGCCGCAACACAGGTAGTGGCTTCAGCTTCTACTTACGCCTGGCTTTCTACCGACACTATTACTCCAGCTAATGGCGCTAACGGTGGCATTAATGCCCGACTGAAGATTCTGGGTCCAGACCGGACAACCTATGTGGAGACGGCTGCTTTTACGCTTTCATCCAGCGACGTCAGTGATGCTGTCCAGAAGATTAACGCCATCTCTAGTACTACTGGCGTGCAAGCCAGCTCGACGGGGAATTATAAAATACTATTAACCGATAAAGATGGCGATGACATCGTTGTTTTCAACAGCTCAACACGTACAGATCTTGATATACAAGCCGTTGCTAACGACAGCTTGACAGCCGCAGGGTCAGAGCTGACCTTTGGAGCAGCAGGCGCGGGCACGGATGGCGCTAACATTAGAGGTAATCTCAAACTATCGTCTAACAATGATTTCACGCTCGTACAAGCAAATGGCGGTGCTGCTGCTAGTGGTGCGGCTTATTTCGACGGGGACGGCACAGCAAGCACAACAACTTCAGCGCCTCTGGTCAATGTATCTCAAATAAGTGTCCTGACGCGAATAACCGCGTCTAATGCCCTGGCAATCATTGACGGTGCGATAGAAACGATTTCATCGATGAGAGGCTCTCTCGGCACCTTACAAAATCGTCTGGATTACACCGTGTCCAACTTGATGAAAGTAACTGAATTTACCACTGCAGCGCGATCAAGAATTGCCGATGCCGATTTCGCAGCAGAAACAGCCCGATTGGCTAAAGCCCAGGTCCTACAACAGGCAGGAGCTTCTATGTTGTCTCAGGCAAATGCTTCAACCGATACCGTAATGCAGTTATTAAGAGGATAAAAAAGGTAGGATAAAATCATGCCTATGGAAATAGTAGGAAATACAATAAACCCCGCAAGCTCGGTGCCAAATAAAGGCACCGAAACCGTCGAGAGGCCTCCGGCATCGCCGGAGGCCTCTTCTTTACCGCCGGTCACATCAACAATAAAGACCGCAGCGGAACCCGTTGAAAGGAATGCAGAAGACGCTGAGCGAGAAGTAACCAGAGCAATAGATACCGTTGAGATGATGATGGATATTCATAATCGATCGGTTCTTTTTCTCGTTGATGAAGAGTCTGGTGCTGACGTAATCAAGGTCGTTGATG
>PASO01000038.1 GCA_002712135.1 Gammaproteobacteria bacterium | reverse complement strand
ACAGATAAACTTGGTATTCCTACTTACTAAAACCATCGTAGGTCACCTGAAGTTGGATTGAGCGTGGCGTANAGGCNAGACNCCGNNNACGGTNGCGAGACCGCCNNCCAGNAGCANCACCATCCAAAGATTGAAACCCCAGAGGCCNATAAGTGAAAAATTGAAGNATTTATNNAGCAGGAACNCCAAACTCATCAGCAGGATCAGTGTGAGTGAATGNAACAGAAANNCCTGATTCTGCTTAACAACCGCNGCGGTAGCGATAAATGCGATCGTCAGGATAGAGGCGNNGAGGATCGACNTTNTCACTGTATGATCTAGCGCATGGGGCCGAAGCAGTTGCGTAACTCGTTCACAAACAAGTCAGGTTGCTCGAATGCGGCGAAGTGACCGCCTTTATCCAGTTCGTTCCAGTAGACGATATTTCCAAAGCGCTGCTCGGCCCAGGNTCTTGGTGTAGGCACTATTTCCTTGGGAAATATGCTGCAGCCTGTTGGTACTTCGATTTTCTCGTCACCGCCAAACGCGCCGAAGCTTTCCCAGTAGAGGCGACCCGAGGAAGCGCCGGTGTTGTTCAGCCAATACAGCATGATATTGTCGATCAGTTCATCGCGGGTCAGCACGTTTTCGGGATGACCATCACAGTCGGTCCAGCGCCAGAACTTTTCCAGTATCCACATGCCCTGTCCCGAGGGTGAATCAGCAAGGCCATAGCCCAGTGTTTGCGGCCGGGTACTTTGCTGCTTNGAGTANCCGGAGTCTTCATCGTTGTACGCGTGCCCGCGCGCCATGGCGAGCTTGTCTCGGTCGGTGGGATTTTCGCGTGCTTCTTTGGTTGGTCTTGCNTTTGGCATATTGAGATGAATACCTTTGCAGTGCCCCAGATTCTGCAGTCCGATTTCGGTGGTAATCGCCGATCCCCAGTCGCCTCCCTGGGCAAAGTAGGCGTCATGGCCCAGCCGGATCATCAGTTCATCCCACATTGCGGCGATCTGACCGACACTGGTACCAGGTTTGGTGGGCTTTCCTGAAAACCCGAAACCGGGAAGCGAAGGACAAACGACGTGGAAGGCATCCTTGGCGTCTCCACCATGTGCAACGGGGTTCGTCAGGGGTTCGATTACCTTGTTAAATTCAACGACGGAGCCCGGCCATCCGTGCGTGATGATCAGGGGCATGGCGCCGGGTTCTGCGCTTTTGGCATGAATGAAATGTATGGGAAGGTCGTCGATGACTGTAGTGAAGTGGTCGAAACGATTCAATTGTTCCTGTCGGGCNGACCAGTCGTATTCTTCGCCCCAGTAGCGACAAAACTCCTGGGCATATTGCAGCGGAACACCCTGGCTCCAGTCGTCCGGAGTTTCCGGATCTGGCCACCGGGTCGCGTTCAGACGGTTTTGCAGTTCGGTGATGTCAGTTGCTGGAATGTCTATGATAAATGNTTGTATGTCCGCCATTTGGGTATTCCTCGCGTAACGTTGAATATCAGTGAGCATAGCAAACTGCTACTCNAGCTTCAGTTCTGACTACCCTGACCTGCGTCCTAACCAGTTTATGGACCGACATACCTTGGCTCTCCGTACGAGCCAGAGTTCGCAGCGGAGTTTGCCGGGGAAGTCCGTGAGCACGACCNCNGCCAGCATGGTCAGAAGTCCCTGTCCGGGAATGAATAACATAACAATACCGGCAACGATCAGCAGAACTTCTGTGATATTTTTCAGCAGAGGTATAAACACCCGTATGGAAGGGTGGAAATGCTGCAGGTATGCCTTGTCCTGNTGTGGTGTGATGAAATAATCAGCCGGAAGTTGCGCAATAACGCGGGCGCTCACCGTCATCACCAGAATGACGCTAAGGGCTGAGAACAGGGTCAGGCCGAGAAAGACATCCGCGTACTCTTTACTGAACGCTATTAGAAAATTCAGCATGGCGGATGTTCAATAGGCTATTGCCAGAATCGATCCGACTTGAACCAGGCCCTGACGGGGATTGCTTCACCAGTNATCTGGTCTGATGCAGGTGATGCAAGGAAGCGGATCATGTTGGCGACATGCTCTGCACAGGGTCGTTGTTCAAGCGGCGGTGCATCTTCTTCCAAAGTCTTACCCCTCGGTATGATGGCGCCGGGCAGGATAACGTTCACATAGATGTTGTCNCCCTTCCACATGAATGCCAGATTGTTGCTNAGGCTGATCATACCGGCCTTGGCTGCTGAATAAGCCAGCATATAGGGATTGCCCTTGGTGCCTGCGGTTGATGCCACGTTAATGATGCGTCCACTTTGTTGTTTGAGCATCTGTTTGCCTGCGGCCATGCAGCATAGAAAAGCACCATTGAGATTGCTGTCTACGGCGGCGAGCCACTTGTCATAGGGTGTGTCTTCCGCCTTTTCATGCCGGCTCCAGGCACCACCTGCATTGTTCACCAGGACATCCAGTGAACCAAACGCATTGACGGTCTCGTTGACCAGATTATCAACCTGTTCCGGGTCTGTTATATCGCAGACGATGGCTATTGCCTCCTGACCGTCGCTGGTAATCTCCTCGACCACAGCATCCAGGGTTTCCTGCGTTCTGCCTGTNACGACGACTTTTGCACCGCCGCTTGNGAGTTCGACACAGGTTTGNCCGCCAATGCTGCCACCGCCNCCGGTTACCACGCAGACTTTTCCATCNAGATCAAATTTTGACATCTNGTTGTTCTCCAGTTTGCTTTAGTGTCAGTACAGCAGATACGTGGGCGAGTAACAATAACAAGCGGAACGTGCTATACCGCGTTTTGCGATTTCGTGATTACCCGGAGTTATCTTGTGACCACCCTGGAAGCATTGATGAATAACCTGCCGCAACAGGGGGCAGTCCGCTGGATTGGTGTACGGCCAGCCTTGGGNCAGCCCATANAAGTACTCGATCAGGTTGAGGCTGTGGTAGGTCAGGGCCTTGAAGGAGACCGCTTCAAAGCGCGCAATACCGATCGAGAAGTTACCTTGATTCAGCAGGAACATATTCGCGCTGTGGCGTCCATGCTACACCGGGATGAAATCTCTCCGGAGGATTTACGACGCAATATTGTAGTGGAAGGGATTAACCTGCTGGCGCTCAAAGGCAAGACGTTTGGTGTTGGCGCTNTGCTACTCGAATATACAGGCCTCGCTCACCCCTGCTCAAAAATGGAAGAGAAGCTGGGTCCTGGTGGTTACAACGCAATGCGGGGTCATGGTGGTATCACCGCGAGGATTATCGAATCCGGNACGATCAGTCTTGGTGATCAGGTGATTGTTCGTCCTGGTAAAAAATAAAAGAGGAGAAAAGTATGAGCGATAGACCGAAAGTCCCCGCGGCGATCCTGGAAGCGGTTAAAGATATTGAACCCGTCGGCGAATTTGGTTCCAAAGCGTGGTGTGCGGCTTGTGCGGCAGGCGGNGTCAAGCTGCTCAAAGAAGCGAATCTTCCTGAAGATATGGAATGGGCTTTTAGCGAAGTCTATACCCATGCACCGGAGCGCTTTCATGCTGATGGTCGGGAAATCGTTGGCTACTACATGCTGGTGAAAAACGGTGAAGTGACCGGCGGCGACGGTGCACCGGAAGAGGTTCGTAATACCGTTGGCTTCAACATCACTGCGCGCTGGGCAGCGATTTGTAGTCCGTCCCGCGTCTTGTATGACGGGGTGGGCTCTAAACAGCGTATGGAAGAATCCGAAGTGATGTTCGCCGCCATTGAAGAATACGTAGGTCGATCGAATCCACTGGGGCGTGGTATTGGACCTGAACGGGTCTGGTTTCCAGAGATCAGTACGGCGCTCGGCAAAAATGGTGGATTGCACAATATTGCCGCCAAGCTTCAGGCGCCCTCGCCGGAGTTCGCCGATCTTCCGATGACTGCCATGGATGTGCCGCACTTTGCAGCCATGACGGACGGACAGAAGCAGTATTTTCTCGAACTTTGTGGTGTTGATATATGAGCTACCCGGGCCCTGGGGCCAACAGCAATGTAAGGGCATTGTCAGAGGTGTCTTATTCCTGTGGCGTGGATCTCTCAGAATAGTATCTTCGTCGTAAACCTGCTCGAGGTAAGAACATGACAGAACTGCCAATGCTCAAGGGTTACGGGGAAGAAGATTCCACCGATCGTACGCCCAGAATGAGTGCACGCAAAATGGCCTCATTGGCCTGGAAAACTTGGCCCTTCATGCGTCCCATGTTAGTTCATCTGTCGATCCTGGCTTTAGGTATGGTCGGCGGTGGCCTCATGGGCTTTATCTCGGCTTTTGTCGGCGTGGATTTGATGACCAATAAGGTGCTGCTGGGACAAAAACTCCAACCACTTCAGGCGACTGTACTATTCGTTGGCGATGAATACGTCACGCGCGAACTTAGAGAAGACGTTGAAAAAACACCTCCCATAAAGAATGAATCGTTTGGTAAAAATGAGATGAAGGGTTTTGGTAAGGGCGAAGAAATACTCCCGGATGTAGAACCTGAGCTAACCGCTGAGCAACGCAAGGTGGTGCGCAATCGACTACTTATATGGACAGTTATTGGCGGCGTTTTGGGGGCACTTGGCTGGACCATTGTCCCTTATTACGTGCTATGGGTGTGGCAATCCATTAACCAGAACCTTCGCGTCGCTATGGTGGAACGAGCGGAGCATCTCTCGCTCAGGTATCACAGCGGCTCAAGAGTGGGCGATGCGATCTTTCGTGTCTACCAAGATAGTGCGCAGATTCTGAACCTGTTGCAGCACGGCATCATGTATCCGCTAATGACGCTGTATGGGATATTGATTGGCCTCGCCTTTGTTTTCGCGTTTGACCCGTTGTTTGCAGCTATTGTGATTGCAGTAGGTATTCCGATGGTCTGGGTGACGGTGGTTTTTACGCCACGCTTGCGGCGTCGTTCCCTGCGCAATCGCGAAGCCAATAGTGACCTGACTTCTGGTTTACAGGAGGCCTTTTCTGCCATCAAGGTTGTAAAAGCAAACCGTGCGGAAAGTCAGATTTTTGAACGCTTCGATCGTGACTCGAAGCGGGCGTTAGACGCGGCATACTTCTTACGCCTGGACATGGTCGTACTTAGCACCATTGTGGGTATGACCGGAGCACTCACCATCATCGGCAGCGAATACATCATGGTGACCTGGGTGATCGCAGAGCGTGAGACCTTCCTTGGGGCCTGGGCTGTTGCCTTTCTTGGTTTTGCCGTGTGGAATTTGGGTGGTTTTCAAATCGCTAGAGATCGTGTTGACGGACTCATGGGAGGCACAAACTGGCTGGTACGTATCTGGTCGACCATGCAGGACCTCTTTNTCGCGCTGGACCGGGCATTCTATCTACTGGACTTAAAACCCGAGGTTGTAGACCCGGACGATCCCAAACCTTTTCCTGCCCCCATTCGCGAAGTTCAGTGGCAGGATGTGCAATTCAGCTACCAGGAGGAGCAGCCAGTACTGACAGGGATTGATCTACAGGCTGCTGCTGGCACCGTGACCGCGATCGTTGGTACGACGGGTGCCGGGAAATCCACATTAATGTCACTGCTACTGCGACTCTATGATGTCAACCGGGGGCAGGTAATGATCAATGACGTCGATGTCAAAGACCTCACCATTGAAGATCTGCGATCCAATATCGCCATCGCGTTACAGAAAAATGTACTGTTCGCGGATACCGTTGCTAACAATATTGCATATTCCACTACCGATGCATCTCGCGCTGACATAGAAGAGGCTGCAAGAATCGCTTGTGCTGATGAATTCGTTCAGGAAATGGTCAAGGGCTATGACACAGAACTCGGAGAGCGCGGCGGTAAGTTGTCAGCGGGACAACGGCAGCGGCTGACGATTGCTCGCGCTGTTGTTCGCGACACACCAATACTCATTCTGGATGAACCAACGGCATCGCTTGATGCGCGTACCGAACATCAGGTGCTGGCAAATCTTGCAGAATGGGGTAGAGAAAAAATTATTTTTGTCGTCACCCATCGTTTATCCACGGTCAGAAATTCAGATCAGATTGCTTTTATGAAAGACGGTCAGATTGTCGAAATTGGTAACCATGATGAACTCATGCAGATTGAAGACGGTCAGTATCATTCTTTTGTGGTGGCAGAAACCGGTATTGGGGAAGCGCAATGAGTGAAGCGTCGGTGAAGGATTCGAAACTCAATGAGTTTGTACAGGGCGTATTGGGGCATGCTGAAATTGATGAGGTGCTCGATAAAGAGCCCCATATCACGACGGGTCAGGCCGCACGGTATGTGGTTAAGTCGTTGGCCTTGCTCGCTGATGTTAAGGGCCTCTTTACCACCAAGGTGTTGATACAGCTGATATTGTTTTTTCCCACTTTCCTGTTGCCGTGGATGGGGAAAATAGTTACTGACAATGTGCTTCTTTCTAAGGAGATTGGGACGACAGAAGTCCGTTATCCACCGTTTATGAATCCGATTCTGGAGATGGTTGAAGGCAAAGACCCACTGCAGATCATGGTGATTCTTACCACGATTTACGTGGTTATGTTGTTTGCCTTTGGTACCCGCGCGTTTGGGACGTTCACCGGATTGCATGAGGGTAAGGATGCGGCGACGAAATCCGAGAACCAGATCAGTGACGGCTGGAGCAAAGGTGGCGGTTTGCTTGGTGTTGCTGAGGTTATGGTTGCCGTTCGTATGACGCAGCATATGGCTAACAATCTACGAACCCGGTTGTTTCATCGTCTTACTCACTTACCCATGAAAGTCCTCGATGACCAGAGAATCGGCGACTCGATCTATCGCGTGCTATATGACGCTGCATACGTGCCCAGTCTTACCTATAGCATGACCATTATTCCCGTGTTTTATCTGATTTCCGCGATCGTTAACTTGTACCTGTTGCAGTATTCCTATGGCGAGGTTGCACCTGAGCTGGTCTGGATTGCCTGGATCATGTTCCCTGTCTGCATCATCGTCACTTTTCCGCTTTCGGCAATTATTCGCAGAACGAACCAGAACATGCGCGCGGCGGGCGCGCGCACTACCAATGCCATGGAAGAGTCACTCAACAATATTGGTGCGGTGCAGAGCCTGGGTGGCTCCAAAAAGGAAACGCAGCGTGTCGCGGACAATAGCGGTAAGGCGTTTCAGCGAGAGCGCTACTCTGCCTTTATGGGTTTATCAATTGATGCGGTTGCGGGAGGAGTTTTTGGCCTCGCAGGCCTGTATGTCACCATCCTGTTTACCAATCGTGTCATCGAAGGGATCATGACGCCGGGTGATTTTGCCGTGCTGTTTGGCATTTACAGCGGGATTGCAGGCTCTGTCTTTTTCTTCGGCGTGTTTTGGCTTGAGCTGCAGCGAAACATTGTTGCCATTCGGCGCGTTCTATTCTTTGTGGAGTACGAGACAGAAGAAGACCGAGAGGTGGCAAGTGTGTTGGCACCAATTTCTGAAGGCGTCACGTTTGAAAACGTAAGCTTTGCTTATGACGAAACAAGAAACGCGCTCAGTGATATTAGTCTTGAGCTTTCCATGGGGCAGTTGGTAGCATTTGTTGGCCCGACGGGTGCAGGCAAAACATCGCTCGCTTATATGATTCCCTCGCTGCTAACACCTACAGAAGGCCGTGTACTTATCGATGGTGAAGATGTGTCGACAGTTGACCTCGATTCTCTGCGTAATCAGGTAACCTATGTATTTCAGGAGCATCTGTTACTGTCGGAATCCATTCGCAGCAACATGCTGCTGGCAAACCCTGATGCCAGCGATAGCGACATCATGTCGGCACTGGAAACCTCGGGTTGTATGGACTTTGTTGAGCAGCTGCCCGATGGTATCGATACGGTGCTTGGCCGTTCCGGCGACACGCTCTCGGTGGGACAGCAGCAGCGTCTCTCTATTGCCAGGGGCCTGGTGCGGGATGCGAAGATACTCATTCTGGATGAGCCGACAGCTGCGCTTGATCCTCACACTGAAAATCAGCTGGTACTGGCGTTACAGAAGGCGGCAGAGGGCCGTCTGGTAATTGTGATTGCTCATCGACTATCAACGATTCGACAGGCTGACAAGATCGTTTTTCTTGAAGACGGCAGCATCCATGATGTCGGTAGCCATGAAGAGCTAATGACTCATCCTGACGGACCCTATCGACAGTTTGTTGAGTTGCAGAATGGGTAGGGCCTGTCTGCCGATTATTTCTTAAAGAGCGTTTCCATTCGTTTGTGTCCCTCGGGCGTTGGCGAAATGACCCCGCTGGGGTTCTCGGCAGCCTCCAGTTCCAGCCCTTCCTTAAGCGTTGTGGTCATGGACTGATTAATCAGTTGTTTTTCAATACGGATGGTCTCGGGGATGTTCTCCAGGATCATCGCGGCCATGGTGCGCGCCTCATCCATTAACGTATCATGGGGAACTACCTTGTTGATGATGCCGATCTGCTCGGCTTCCTCTGCGGAGATTTGTCTCCCGGTAAATAGTATTTCCTTGGCTTTTCTGGCGCCGATTAGCCTCGGCAGACGCTGCGTTTGTCCACCTCCAGGCGTAATACCAAAACGCGAATGGGTGTCGGCGAACTTTGCCTTGTCTGAAGCAATGATGATATCCGCACACATCGCGAGTTCGAACGACCCGGTAAAACAGAATCCGTTGACTGCTGCTATTACCGGCATCTTGATCTGCTCAAGAATCGCGTACCTAAGTCCACCAGGTCGTTCTTTTCCTGCGAGGACACCCGGACCATCTCGTCCCGCTGAGAATGCTCGTCCTGCACCCGTGAGAATAATTACATTTATGGTATCGTCGCTCTCGAGCTCGGTACAGACAGACACCAGTTCATCCAGCATCTCGTCTGTTACCGCGTTCATGGGAGGGCGGTTCAGAGTGATGGTGGCAATGCCGCCAGTAGTTTCAAGATCGAGTGTGTTGTGCGCCATTAACGGTTCCCGTTATTTGAGTGATCTTAGTATGTATTTCGATTCAGAGGAGTCTGGTAAAGGGTAGCATAGGGTGAAACGCTGAGGAGCGTTTCTTGTGCAAAGGAATCTAGAAGCTACTTGGTTTTGTGTTTCTGGGTATCGCCATCTTTGGTTATCTCCTCCCGGTATTGCCGGGAACGCCATTTCTGCTGGCATCAGCTTGGTGCTTTGCGAACTCCCCGGAAAACTGGCATGCATGGCTCCTTACCGGGGAGTCGTTTTGATTCCATTATCCGTAACTGGGAAATCAATCGCTGTATCATCAGGCATACCAAGATGGTCGCGATTGCATCCATAGTTATCGTTGGCGGTTCGTCTGTGACCGTCGCGATCAATCAACTATGGCTCAGTTATTTGTGCTGGCGCTGATCGGTCTGGGCTGTGCTGCAGTCCTGTCCACCAAGACATGCCCGGAGTCTGAAGCGCAGGACGATATAACTTACAGTAGAGATCTTTAACCTGACTGGAATACAGAACTCTTTGTTGATATCGGATTCGTTCTGATCGGAAATGGGGTCAACGTCGGTGTTCCTAAAGACTATTCTGGTGGTCGCGACACCACGTTGCCCGGTCTTGGATAGACTGTCGCTCGGTGTCGTCAAACCGGTTAAAAGTTCTCACCGCCATGGAGGCACGTGGGTTTCGGATCAGTTGTTCAGCATGACGATTGATGAAATCCCAATACAGGCTATTGAAAGGACACGAGTTTTCGTCCGTCCGTTGCTTGACATCGTACTTGCAGTCGCTGCAGTAGTCGCTCATTTTGTTTATATAATTGCCGCCGGCTGCGTAGGGTTTACTGCCCACCAGACCTCCGTCAGCAAACTGGCTCATCCCGCGCGTGTTTGGCATCTCAACCCATTCAATCGCATCGATATAGATCCCCAAATACCAGCTATCGATCTCGTCGGGGGCGATACCACATAACATTGCGTAGTTACCGATCAGCATCAATCGCTGAATATGATGTGCATACGCGTGCCGTAGTGAATCGCCAATGGCATGCTGGAGGCAACGCATGTTGGTGTCGCCGGTCCAGAAAAACTTCGGCAGATTCCCATCGGCGCCCAAGGCGTTCATTGCCGCGTAGTCTGGCATGTTGATCCAATAAACACCGCGAATAAACTCTCGCCATCCTAGTATCTGTCGGACGAAACCCTCGATTTGCGCGATATCGATGGCACTGTTCTGCCGGTACGCGGCCATGGCGCTATCGATGACTTCTCGTGGAGATAACAGCTTGACGTTCATGAGGAAACTGAGCCTCGAATGATACAGGCTCCAACGATGCTTGCTGTTTGCCGTCATCGCATCTTGGAACCGGCCGTAATGGGGCAGCAGTCGTGTACAGAAGTAGTCCAGTAGCATCAGTCCCTGTTCTCGGTTGACCGGCCAAGGCAGGGTTGATAGCGACTTCCCAATTGTTTCGACACCATGACGCTCGAGGCGTTTAAGTATTCGAGAGACGTCGTTGGAGAACAATAGTGGCTCTGGCAGGTCAGCGAGATCCTTAGTTACAAGCCGATTGCGGTTACTGGCATCGTAATTCCACTGGCTACCCTCTGGATTAGTGCCATCCATAAGATAATCAAAGCGAACACGCATCTTTCGGTAAAAGGGCTCCATACGGGTTGACTTACTCTTGTGGAAATAATCAGGCAATTCATCGAAATGCAGCAGAAAGTGCTCGCTATCAACCTCTCTGCAATCGACAGGACCGAGGTCCATTTGGTCGAGTTGACGCCGCAACCTATATTCGTCCGGACGCTGGTACTCGACGACATCGATAGAGTGTTCATGGCATAGAGCCGACAGCATTTCAGGTAAATTATCGAATTGGCTGGTGTCGTCTAGGGTAAGGTGGAGGACGCGATGGCCCCTGCTTTTAAGTTCTTGCGCGAAATCCCGCATTGCGGCAAAAAAAGCACAGATCTTCTGCGCGTGATGCGAGACGTATGCGGTCTCTTGGTGCAGCTCTGCTATTACGTACAGCACATCTGATTGGGGGGTAGGAAACCAACTGTGCTGGTGATTGAGTTGATCACCAAGTATCAGTCTGAGTGTTTGCACGGATCAGTAGCTATTTAAGTACACTGTTACCAAACGTTAGTGCCGGACATTCACGCCGTGATCGCCATCATACTGGTGATCATTCCGACCCAGGCTGCGATGGAAACAACTACCAGGATAGGGGTGCTCAGAATATAAACCATAAAAGTCCTTGCCTCGTTAATGAATGTTTTGACGTTAACTTTCTGTTATTTTTTATAGTCTAATTAAAATCTAATATTTATCAATATAAAATAGACATAAATTAGACTGTATTCGGGATCAATCGGCTCTTCCTTAGTCCGATGCTGTAGAACTCCTTGAAATGCCGACCATGCAAGCCCGGCAACATGGCCTAGTTAACAATGTAATTTGGCATCACCGGGCTGGTCGCTCATATGCTCCAGGACCTATGTTTCAAAGCATTGAAACCATACAGGAATGATACGATGTACTGCGGACACCCGAACTCGATGTTAGGCAGCATGCCGCTCGCGTGAAATAACCTCAGCGTNGCGAGGCTATGGTGATTATGAGACATAACTTACCTAGAGAATAACTAGACGCTTTGTTGAGGTTATGGCTTCATTGGTGATAATTAGCTAACATTATGTCTCATTAAGCAAGTGAATAGTCTCTCTTACGTTGGTTTTAATTGTTAAGAGGTCGGCACAGTCAGGTTTGCTAAGAAAAACAATGGTTCTGTCCTTGCGGTAGCGAACCTCTGAGAAGAAGGAGTTCACAGATGAAACAAAATGCAAATGACATTAATACAATGGCTAAGAAACAAGTGTTTTTTGCTAGTTTACTAGCGCTTGTATTTGCGTCAGGCCCAGTGACAGCGGCTGAATCAGACGCAGATGAGGACGCAGCGCCTATCGAAGAGATCCTCGTAACTGCCAACAAGCGTTCGCAGTCGATTCAGGAAGTGGCCTCCTCTCTGAGCGTGCTTAGCGCGGAGGACCTCGATTCACGAGGTATTAAGGATATGTACGACATCCAGTTTGCGGTTCCAAGCCTGAATTTCGGGCCGCAGCTCGGTAGCCAGAAAATCACTATTCGCGGTATTAGCGAGTTTAACAGGCAGCCGGGCGTAGCGGTCAGCCTCGACGGAATCTACCAGTCGAGGAGTACTACGGCGCATCTCTATCAACTGGATATCGAGCGCCTGGAGGTGCTGCGCGGGCCCCAGGGGACCCTCTACGGGCGAAACTCAAACGGCGGCGCGGTTAACTTCATTTCGGCCGCACCTACCCGAGAGGCGGAAGGGATGCTGCGCGTCGGTTACGCGGAGCACAACGAGACCAAGATTCAGGCTGTCTACAGCGGGCCGATTAGCGACCGGGTGGCATTCCGTATCGCCGTGGATCACCTGAACGCCGGCGACGGCTGGGTCAACAACCTGGTGCCCGGCGAGAAAGATCTGATGCGGGGCGAGACCAGTAACATTCGGCTCAAGTTAGCTGCCGAACCCACGGAAACGGTCTCCGTGGACCTCATGTACGTTAAGACCAAGGCTACGGGTCCGCAGGAGCACCTGACCTGGGTCACATTCGATCCGGACCGCGCCACGGCGGGGGGCACTCCCCAACTTGTCACAGCGGGCAAGACCTTCGAGCCGTTCAATACTCACGTCAACGGGAAGAATGATTCGAACCGCGAGTTTGAGCTGGTTGGGCTGACCCTAGAGTGGGACATGGGATGGGCAACGCTGCGGTCTATCTCTGCGCAGCAAGACTTCGATGACTTAGTAGAGGCCGACCGGGACCTCACGGATGCTCCCCTCTTTGACATTTTGGATACAAACAACTTTGACGCGTTCACACAGGAGATCAACATCCTCGGCAGCACGGACAAGCTGGATTGGGTTCTGGGCGCTTTCTACCTGCAGGAAAAGTCGAACCGTGGTTTCGTCTTCAGCAACGCAGAGCCAGTATTTTTTCTTCCCTTTCCGACCCAGTTCATCAACACGCAGCCAAAGTTGAACACTGATTCCATGTCTTGGTTTTTCGACGCGACCTGGGAGGTCACTGACCGTGCGCGTGTCAGCGCAGGCGTGCGTCGCACGGAAGACGAGATCGACGAGTATCACTTGAACCAAGGCTTTGGGCTGATCCCGGGGATGGATCCCATTCTCCTGTTCGTGGGCTGCGATAAGGCGGAGCAAGTGGACTGGGGTGCGACAACGATCAGAGTGGTGGGTCAGTACGACGTGAACGACAACGGTAACGTCTATGTCTCCTATACGGAAGGCTACAAGGCGGGAGGGATCGCCGCAGGCGAATGCGCAGCTCCCTACAACCCGGAAACCGTCGATGCCTACGAATTGGGTTACAAGGCGACGTTCGGCGGGAGTACCACGCTTAGTGCAGCAGCCTTTCATTACGACTATGAGAACTTCCAGGTGGCTCAAATAATCGGTATTACCCCGGTCACGCGCAATGCAGGAGATGCGGAGATTAGCGGCTTTGAACTGGAACTGTCGTCCATTCTGGACGAGAACTGGACCGTGTCGGGGGCTGCCACACTCCTCGACAGCGAGTATGGTGACTTCCTCAATCTCGACGGCCTGCAGCCTGCGTTGGGCTTTCAGAACAATAGAGGGAATCCGCTCAGCCATGCGCCGGAAACCAGCATCAATCTCGGGATCACGTACACCACACCGGTTGAGTGGGGCGGGCGCCTAACGCTACGTGCCGATGCGGCGTACCGGTCTCGCACTTACTTCCGGGAGTTCAAAAATAAGTTGGATTCGCAAAGCGCCTACACGGTAATAAACCTGAACGCCAATTGGGAGAGCGAGGATGAGAAGTGGACAGCGCGTCTGTTCGCCCGGAACGCGACGGACGAGGATTACCTCCTTTACCTTCTGGGATCTTCCGGGGTAGGCGCGAGATACGGCAGCTATGGCCCGGCGCGTCAGGTGGGTATGGAAGTGACGCGGCGATTCGGTACACGTTAATCGGTAAAGCGCGTGCCTGGCCCCTGTTGGGTCAGGCCGTAAGCCGAACGGTGGCGGGCACAATCCGGGTGGCTGGGAGAGATGGATGGTTGGGCCAGACGGGTTGGCCCCCAGCACCAAGTTCGCCATCGACTTCTACCAGAACTTCATCTTCAGCGATACGCATTGGGACTACAGGCATTACGATTTCGCGAATTGGAAGCAAGATGTTGCGAAGGNCAGCGCGATGCTCGATGCCACCAGTACCGATCTGTCGGAGTTCAAGAAGCTAGATGGAAAGATCATCTTCTGGCACGGATGGTCCGATCATCTGATCACTGCACTCGGAACCGTTGACTATTATGACGAGTTGACTGGAGCCGATCCCGATGTGGACGAGTACTCGAGACTTTATATGCTGCCAGGTATGTCTCATTGTGGCGGTGGAGCCGGCCCGAGCCAGGCAGATTGGCTCGAAGCAATTCNCGNCTGGGTNGAGGATGNCAAGGNGCCTGAACGACTCGAATCGNAGCAACTTNNCGAAAGTGGCAGCATTAATAGAACACGACCAATCTGTCCCTATCCGCAAACCGCATCGTATCTGGGCAAGGGAGACCCAGACGAGGATGCGAGCTTTGCATGTAAGTAGGCTTTCGCAGGTCCCTGTAATTGCGCCCTGTTAGTCCATGATCGGCGGTCGAATCTCATTATCGAAGTCAGCACCGTGCGAATGGGCTAGTCAAGCCGCGTATTCGGACTATGACATTTTCATAGCGCCTATCAGAAATATTTTCGATATAGTGCAGTGCACTTTCAGTAGCAATAGAATCAGAGAGCATCGATTATGGTATGGGAACCAGAAGTAGAAGAAATTCGACGTCGTGTTGAAATGGCGAAACAGATGGGCGCTGAGGACCGGCTCGAGACCCATCGCAAACGCGGTAAGCTCACGGTGCGCGAGCGCCTGGCGGCTTTTGTGGGAGAAGAGTCCTTTCAGGAAATTGGCAGGTTATCCGGTACTGCTGTCTACGAGGATGATGAACTGGCGAGTTTCACNCCGGCCAGCACGATTATNGGAATCGGTGAACTCGGCGGTCGCAAGATAGTCATTAACGCTAGCGATTTTACAGTGCGCGGGGGTATTCCAGGCAAAGCAGAGCACGTGCAAAAATTGGCACTTGATTGGCGTCTACCTTATGTACGTATTCTGGATGCAGTTGGCGGTAGTGTACGAACATTCGAAACCTTGGGACGTACCTATATTCCCACCAATCCGGGAACGCCTGGTATCGAAAAGCTCCTGTGCCAGTCACCAGTTGTGTCGGCGGCACTGGGGTCGGTTGCGGGTTTGCCGGCTGTTGAAGCATGCCTCGCGCATTTTAACGTGATGGTTAAGGGTGTGAGTCAGGTGTTCGCGGGTGGNCCTCCTGTCGTTAAGGCTGCCTTCGGAGTTGACATCAGCAAGGAGGAACTGGGAGATGAGAGAACGCAGGTCTATGAAGCAGGGGTGATTGATAACCTGGCTGAGACCGAAGAAGAGGCGTTTGAGATGATNAGACAGTTTCTTAGCTACCTGCCGGATAATGTCTGGCAGTTGCCACCAAGGGTTGAAAATGGAGATGACCCTGATCGGCGCGACGAGAGTTTGATTTCGGCGATACCACGTGATCAGCGCAAGATATATAAGGCGCGAGCTATTATCGACGCTGTGGTCGATAAAGACTCGTTTTTCGAGATCGCCCCCCATTACGGGCGCGCGCGAATGGTTGGATTGGCTCGGGTGGACGGTTATTCGGTCGGGGTTATGATCAACAACCCCAAAGCTTACGGTGGTTCAATGGACGTTGCGGCGGGTAATAAGGTCATTCGGTTTCTGCAGCTCTGCGACACGTTTCATTTGCCAATGGTGTACCTTGCAGACGAACCGGGTTTCCTGGTGGGCCTTGAGCAGCAACGCCAAGGTATTGTCAGGGGGGGTGCGAAGATGCTTTGTGCTACGCTCAGAACCAGGATGCCGTGGATATCCGTCATCATTCGACAGCTCTATGGTGTTGCAGGCCAATGCCACGATCGCCCAAGTGGAATGTTCAAGCGGGTTGCCTGGCCCTCGGGGCACTGGGGCTCGATGCACATTGCCGGAGGTGTTTCAGCTGCCTATAGACGTCAGATTGAAGAGTCGGATGACCCGGAGGCGGAGCAACAGGCGATTGAAGCCAAGCTGAATGCGCTGTCGTCACCATTTAGGACTGCCGAAGCTTACAATGTGGAAGACATTATTGACCCGCGGGATACCAGACCCATGCTTGTTGAATTTGTGCGCATGGCTCAGCCTATGCTGCAAACACAATTAGGGCCGGGACCGACGCCGTACATGCCTTAATCCTAGTGGGATGGACGGCCGATTGAGGCCAGGCGGTTGTNGATGAACGTGATCAAACTGGATCACNCAGGTTGATCACATCTCCNCGTATGCGCCTNACTTCTTCGGTTTCTAATTCCACTGCGCCAGCGCCCGCATTGTCNATTGCCTGTGCCACGGTTCGTGTGCCGCAGAGTACGTGAGTGGCCCCTCTTTGNGCTGCGGTGCACGCTACCATCAGNTGCCCAATGGTGCAGTCGTGCTTCTCAGTTAGATCTGCCCAANCNGCAAACATATCTTGCAGGCGTTGTCGGTTTTCCACTTTGAACCAGGGAAGCCATTCACCTGCGTTACCGCGAAAATCTCCTTTCTTGAACACTCGGTCCGGGCCGACCTTGCCGGTNAGTAAGCCTTGCTCTAGCGACCAATAGGTTAGCGTCGCAATGTTGTGCTCGGCGCAGTAGGGCAGGATGTCTTTTTCGCGCTCGCGAAGCAGCATGCTATAACGAAACTGATCACTGGAGAGGTATCCAGATTTTTGATGTTGTTGGAGCTGGTCGAGGGATACATTGGATACACCGATGGCACGAATTTTTCCCTGGTCCTTAAGGTCCATCAGACAGCCCATGGTCTCGNGGATAGGTGTTTCGTCTGGGGGTATTGATGGCTTATGGCACTGCATNAGGTCGATGTAGTCGACCCCAAGGCGTTTAAGACTGTTCTCTACTTCGATCCGGATGGTGTCGGGACGCAGGCTGACGGTTACTGCTTTGCCATCTTTCACGCCATTGGGTGAGCCCCGTTCGTCTTCCCACCAGACTCCGCATTTTGTAGCGATAATAACCTGTTCACGCCGGCCTTTTATGGCTTTGCCAACAACCTCTTCGCTGTGTCCCCAGCCGTAGGAGGGTGCGGTATCGATTAGCGTTATTCCCGCGTCAAGTGCCGCGTGGATGGCCCGCATGGATTCATCGTCGTCCGGAATTTGTGTTTCCATGCCGCCGATGGCTGCGGTGCCGAATCCAATTATCGAGGCATTGATCCCAGACATGCCTAATGGTCTGTACTGCATATGTCTCCCTCGTATCAGAGTAAAGTGCCAGAGTAGAATGTCAGTGGANCAATGGCAATCAAGTCTTACTCTGGCACTTTACTCTGAAACCCCCGCAGCCAAATGGATGCCTCCAATTGCTCTGACCCGCGCGATGCAGCACAATGGATGTTTCGCAAAAATAANTATGGAGAAACATCAATGCTTGTTATTGACATGTCAACGCTCAAACCGGTTGGCGAATTTGGATCTAAAGCCTGGGGCGATGCCTGTGCCGAGGCGTCCATCAAGATTCTTGAGGCAGCCAATCTGCCTTCTACTATTAACTGGGCGTTCTCTGAATATTACACTCATCCACCCGCTCGATTGATGGAAGGTGGACGCGAAAAGGCGGGTTACCACATCATGGTTAGAGACGGAAAAGTTACCGCGGCGGATGGTATTCCGGATGAGGTTTACGAAATTNCTGGCTTTCACGCGAAGATTCCCTGGGGCTGTATCTGCAATCAGTCCGCTGCTCTTTATGGTGGAGAAGGACAGAAGCAACGACAGGCTGACCAGCGCGTACTATATGCAGCAATCGAAGAATACGTTGGGCGTGAGAATCCTTTCGGTCTGGACATCAATAGTGAGGGCAAACCCAATCAAATGCTTGATCCGGTAGGACCGTGGCCGCCGGAAGTAGGTCGGGCGCTGGGCGAAGGTGGTGAAGAGGGTAATGGTCTACACAACATCGCAGCGACATTGCAGTCAGATTCGCCGGAATTTGCCGATCTGCCAGTAACCGCGATTCGAGTCCCCATATTCGCAGACATGACTGACCAGCAAAAAGCTGACTACATTAAGCTCTGTGGTATTGAGATGTAGAAGGAAGAATCGTCCATGATTGAGCACAAGCGATGGGGTCTGTTCCTGGGCTTATTGGCGTTTTTAAACGTTGGTTTGGCCAAAGAGCCCCCTCCAAACGTCCTGTTTATAGCAGTCGATGACCTGAATCACTGGGTAGGTCATCTCGATGGTCATCCCGGTACACTGACACCGAACATCGATCATCTCGCGAGTGAGGGCGTTTCCTTCACACGTGCTTATTCGGCTGCTCCTTTGTGCAATCCCTCCAGGGTTAGTCTTCTCACTGGTGTTGCGCCCGCACATTCAGGTGTCTACGGTAACTACGAGCAGCTTAGTGAGAAGCTACCGGACGCGGTCACGCTTCCACAGTTTTTTCGTCAGCAGGGATATACAGTCAAGGGTGCTGGTAAGATTTTCCACAGAGGGCCGGGTGATGCCGCTTACTGGGACCATTTCTATAGTCCATACGATTCAAAAAAACCGATTACCTATAAGAAGTCACCGAAATCCTATGCAAAAAGAAGGGAAGGGAAGTGGGCTCCCTGGGGCCCGATCGATATGGACGATGGAGGGATGGGCGATGCCATAAATGCGGACAATATTATCGCCGAAATTGAACGCCAGCATGATAAACCTTTCTTTCTTGCCTACGGCACTTACAAACCTCACCTGGATTGGCGGGTGCCACGAAANTATTTCGAGATGCACAAAAGGGAATCGGTGGTATTACCGAAGGTGATCGACAATGACCTCGAGGATATCCCACCCTTTGGCCGCCGGCTTGCTCGCGAGGTGCTGGATATTTCCAATAACAGGAACTTTGCTGCGCCGGGAGGCGATCATGCTAACGTCCTGAAGTACAACCAGTGGGAAGCAGCAGTTCAGGGTTACCTCGCCACAATCACCTTCGCAGACGCACAGGTCGGCAGAGTCCTGGATGCACTGAAGGCATCACCTCATGCTAACGATACGATTGTGGTGCTATGGGGGGATCATGGCTGGCATCTTGGGCAGAAGGAACACTGGCGTAAGCACACTCTTTGGGAGGATGGCCTTCGAANGACGCTGGTGATCTCTGCGCCTGGCGTTTCTGCCAGCGACCAACGCAGCGAACGTACCGTCAGTCTGCTGGANCTCTATCCAACGCTGATTGAATTAACCGGCCATGCACCACGAGACGGTCTGGATGGGAAATCGCTGGTTCCGTTACTGAAGCAGCCCGATGCGCCCTGGTCGAGGCCGGTACTCAGCACCTACGGTTACGAGAACCATTCTGTACGTAATGAACGCTGGCGCTACATCCGCTACCACGATGGCACCGAGGAGCTTTACGATCATAATGCGGACCCTCATGAGTGGACCAATTTAGCGTCGGATGTCGTTAAGGCCGAACATAGGAACGTCATGAACCAGTTGGCCCGACATTTTCCGGAAACCAANGTGGTCCCAGTGGCTATAACCAAATCTGCGAAGCAGACGGATTAGCNATTGNTTTTCANTTAACCTGTCATCGTTGGCATGTCGGCCAAGTCGTACTCAGCGACCATGTAGGGATGGTCTTCACNGTANACGGTTAAGGGTTTTGGATTNTCAACCAAACCGTTGGGCCGTCGATTAGCGCCCTCAACGCCTGTCGCCGAGTCGCCGATATCTTCGCGCAATCGTTGTGCCTTTGCTTCCATCTCAGCCACCAGCTCAGGATGCTGGTCATAGACATTCGTTGACTCGCCAATGTCATCGCGCAGGTTATACAACTCTTTTACTACTTCCTTTTTTCGCCAGAGGTGAAGCTTCCAATCCCCGCAACGCACTGCCTGTAGCTCGTTACGTGAATAATAGGCAAAACAGTCTGTCTCGGATTTAGCAGAAGNGTCGGTCATTAAGGGATATATATTTTTACTGTCGATAAATCGGTCGCCAGGCAATTCAGCTCCGGCAATATGTGACAGCGTCGCAAAAAAATCCATCGCTGTGGATACCTCAGTGTTACTTTGTCCGGCCATTATTCGATCAGGCCAGCGCATGATGCAGGGTACACGTAACCCACCATCCCACGTTTGACCCTTATGACCACGGCAAGGACCGTTGCTGCCACCTTCACCACGCGCCCGTGATCCGTTGTCGCTGGTGAATATGATTAATGTATTGTCGCTGAGCCCCAGTTGCTCCAATTTATCCATTAACATGCCAGTTGACCAATCAATCTCTTCGACGGCAGCCCCATAACCCCCGTTATCTGAATTATTCAAAAAGCTTTTGGGCACGAAAATCGGCACATGCACATGCATGTGCGCAAAATACAGGAAGAAGGGCTTATCATTGTTTTCCTGACGACAGTTNTTCTCGATAAAATTGCATGCTTCGGTCGTATAACGCTTTGTCAGTGCGCGTTGATCGGGTTGTTCGTGGGCTACGTCGTTGTTACGCATGAGTGGTAACGGCGGAAAAATCNGTGGGTTGTAGTTGGCTTGTATCCCCATGTCGTTGCTGTAGGGAATGCCAAAATACTCGTCAAAGCCGAAATTGGTTGGCAGGAATTCCTGCTGGTCACCGCAGTGCCATTTGCCGATGATCTTGGTTGTGTAATCNGCGCTCTTCAATTGAGATGCGATCGTCTTCTCATTTGGATGAAGTCCGACACCCTGGCCAGGAAATAGCACGATCAGGCCCTCAAAGTCACCGAAGCCAATCCGCGGGGGATAGCAGCCCGTCATCATGGCCCCACGTGATGGTGAGCACACTGGTGAGGCCATGTAAAAGTCGGTGAACTTCATGCCTTCGCTGGCCAGGCGGTCAATATGCGGTGTTTTATTTAACGGTGAACCATAACAGCCGAGATCCCCATACCCCAGATCATCGCAGTTGATCAATATGATATTTGGTTTGGTCATAATGTGGTTATTTATCTAATCTGGGGTAATCATGGCCCGAACTACTCCTGTCTACACTAGCGTTCCAGGCTGAAAANTCTTTCATCATACGCGCCGCGATATCGGGCCGCTGCTTTATCAGGTCGTTGGATTCGGATGGATCGCCAACGACGTTATAGAGTTCGTAAGGATCATCCTGGCCACTAGTGTAATTGCGCACCAGTTTCCAGTCATTGTCGAGCCAGGCTCGGCCCGCGTTGACCCGGAACCCCATTGGTTTTTCGCGTCTTGGAGGTTCTTCGTTTTTGAAAACAGGCGCCAGAGAGACACCGTCGTTCACCNCATTGATCGAGTTCGGGTCGAGACCCGCAATATCGATCAGCGTTAGAAAGATATCGATGGTGCCGGACGGATAATGAGACACTCGGTGTTCGATGGTNTCCGGCCATTCGATGATGGTAGGTACCCGTAACCCCCCTTCATACAAATCCTTCTTGAACCCGCGCAAATGACCGGTTGTATCCGGATGGACCCCCGGTAGGTCGGGGCGGTAGGCGATATCAGGCAGGCCACCGTTGTCACTGGTGAACCAGAGCAGCGTATTTTTTTCGATGCCAAGGTCTTTCAGCCCCTTGCGCAATGTGCCAAGAGAACGATCCATAGCAGCAAGTTCGCCCAGTTGTAGCGCTGAACTNTCATCGGTACGGCCGAGGTAGGGGGCGACATCCTCNTCGCTTGCTTCAAAGTCCCGGTGCGGTG
The DNA here is from genome assembly GCA_002712135.1 of Gammaproteobacteria bacterium. Lineage (GTDB taxonomy): Bacteria > Pseudomonadota > Gammaproteobacteria > Pseudomonadales > Azotimanducaceae > UBA7455. Next base: position 66,008 of record PASO01000038.1, on the reverse strand, counting down.
TCGAATACCAGACTACAACGAAGAAAGGTTTCTTTTTGTTGGTTTGTCCAGTGATGAATTTCAGGGCTTCATCAACGATAACCTCTGAACCGTCACCTTCGAACTGTTCTTTCACCCCATTTCGACTCAATAGTGGGTTTAGATTGAACTGTATGGATTTACTCAGCCAGTAGTCGAAGCCATGTTCTCCGGGATTGAACGGGTTACTGGCCGGAACCGCAGTGTCCCGGCGGTCCTCACCGCCACTCAAATGCCACTTACCAAAATGTCCTGTGGCGTATCCCGCTTCCTTGAAGGCTGTAGCGAGCNTCTTCTCCTGCTTGTTCATCGCACCACCTGGGAGTACGCCTGTCCGCTCGTTGGTTCGGCCCGTCAAAACAGTGGCACGTGNAGGTACACAGAAAGGTGCGCCGGAGTAGAACCGATCCATACGCAGACCACTTTTTGCCATGTCGTCCAGGTTTGGTGTCTTCGCGATGGGGTGTCCGTAGTAGCCTGTTTGCGACCAACCCTGATCGTCAGACATAACGAGAATCACGTTGGGCTTGTCGGCCTTTAGTGGCATGAACATCATCAGGCAGAAAAGACCCACAAGCGCGGCTGATTCGACCCGCTTGTTTGACAGTGACTGGTTGTCTTGCTCAATAATTACCTGCTTGCTCGTGACCATGATAATTTCCTGACGATGTCGAGCTGTTTATTGTACCGGGATTCAAGGCGATTGGCCTGGGGCTTCGGTTTCGTGGTAGTTTCAGGGTTTGCAAAAACGGAGCCCCTTGTCAGATTAGGGAAAATTATTATGAGTGAACTAAGCGTTTTTAGGCAGGGAGTGCGAGGCTGGCTGAATGAGAATTTTCCGTCTTCGCTAAAAAATAAAAGACCCACAAACGTCGCTGGATTTGGGGCAAAGTTTGAGGGTGATATGGAGACTTGGCGGAATCGCTTCGGAGCGAAGGGCTGGTCGGCTCCCACCTGGCCTGATGAATATGGGGGTGGTGGCCTTACCAGTGAAGAGGCTGAGGTGCTGAAGGAAGAAATGCGTGCCGCCGGAGCTTTTAATCCCATTGGTGGGTTCGGCATCATGATGTTTGGCCCCACACTACTAGATGTCGCAACTGAAGAGCAGAAGAAGCGTTACCTGCCACCCATCGTGCGCGGAGAGATTCATTGGTGTCAGGGTTATTCTGAACCTGGGGCCGGGTCCGACCTNGCTAGTCTGCGGAGCTTTGCCGAGGATCGAGGTGATCACTTTGTCATTAATGGTTCCAAGATCTGGACTTCAGGTGCCCTGGAAGCCGACTGGATGTACGGCATTTTTAGAACGGATAAGAGCAATAAGTACGAGGGNATTAGCTTTATCTGTCTGGATATGAAATCTCCCGGTGTCGAAGTCAAGCCAATCAGGTTGATCTCGGGGCAGTCGCCTTTTAACGAGGTGTTTTTCACCGATGTGGTGGTGCCGAAAGAAAACCTGATAGGCGAGATTAACCANGGTTGGGTCATCGGTAAGCACTTGTTGTTACACGAACGACAGGGTATCGCTGGTGAAGCCTCCATGGGAGCAACGTCCTATGGCCCTGTTGAAGCTGCCCGTGATTACGTGGGTCTCAAAGGTGACCGTCTTTTAGATGGTGCNTTGCGACANCGTATTGCCCGGCACAAGATGATGACTCATGCATTTTCGCAAACAGCAAAACGTTTTAGCGAGGAAACTGCAGTCAAAGGTCCATCGTCAGCGATCGGCATCCTGAAGGTGGGCTGGGCTAAGATGAATCAGGACCGGGAGGAACTCATGATNGAGATCATGGGCAATCGCGGACTTGGTTGGGAAGATGATCAGTTTAATAAAGAGGAACGGGCCCACGTTAGGGCATGGTTGCGTTCCAAGGCCAACTCCATAGAGGGTGGATCCAATGAGGTCAANCTAAATCTTGTCGCCAAGCGTGTTCTTGGTTTGAAGGGGTACTAAATAGATGGCGATATTGAGTGAAGAACAGGCAATTCTTAAAGACCAGGCCAGCAACTGGGTTCGTGATGAGGCCTCTGTCGATAAATTTCGTGAGATGCGCGATGCGGGCGAGGGGTGTGGTTTCCAGCAGGAAACCTGGCAATCGATCTGTGACCTGGGTTGGGCAGGCATGCTGATACCGGAAGAGTACGGTGGTTCAGGTATGGACTTTTTCACCTTTGGTATTGTGTTGGAAGAGTTGGGTCGCGGATTAACGGCGAGTCCGTTGGTGGCAACAGGGCTGGTTGGCGCGAGCGCGCTTTTGTTAGGCGGAACTGAAGAACAGAAGCGCGAGTGGTTGCCGCGTATCGCCTCGGGCTCGGTTATTACGACGCTGGCTGTCGATGAATTGGCCCATCATCAACCTGACGGTATAGTGCTGCAGGCAGTGAGAAAAGGTGATACCTATATTCTGGATGGTACCAAGCGTTTTGTGCAGGAAGGTGGTGCTGCGGACCTTTTGATTGTCGCCGCGAGAACCAGTGGCGAGTCGGGCGACAAGGAAGGAGTNGCGCTCTTTCTCGTTGATGGTTCAGCGAATGGCGTAACGCGTCAATCCTTATCGATGGTCGATCATCGTGGACATGCGGATATCATTTTCGCTGGTGTCGAAGTGAGTGCTGACCAGNTTTTGGGTGAGGTTGATAACGGTATGGATCTGCTAGAGGCAGTGCTGGATCGAGGCCGNGCCGGAGTCTCTGCCGAGATGCTGGGCTCGGGTGCAGAAGCGTTTGATCGCACACTTGATTATCTCAAAACGAGAGAGCAGTTTGGCCAGGTGATTGGTAGTTTTCAGGCGCTTGGACACCGGGCGGCGACGCACTTTATGGCCATGGAGTTTGCCCGTTCCAGTGTGGAGGCTGTACTGGCAGCAATTGATACTGCNGATGTCGATCTGCCCAAGCTTTGTTCTCTGGCAAAGTGCCAAGTGGGGGATTTCCTATATGACATGACCAACGACATGATCCAGATACACGGCGGAATTGGTATGACCGATGAGTTCGATGCAGGATTTTTCCTTAAGAGAGCGAGGGTCTGCGAAGCCACATTCGGAAATCGGTCTTTCCACCTCGATAGATACATCGGTTTCGATGGTATCTAACCTTCACTTTTTTAATTGGAATTTAATTCATGACTGACCGCTACATATTATCTCTTGCAACGGAAAACGCCTCATTGGAAGTTGTCGGNGGTAAGGGTCGCTCGCTGGCAGAGATGGCGAACGCGGGCTTAACAGTGCCTGGTGGATATTACGTAACCACAGCTGCCTANAAAAAATTCGTTGAAGACAACGACCTGCAGTCCGAAATTATTGGTCTTGCAAAACCGGTTATAGGCGAATATACCCTGTCTTTCGATGCTGCTTCGGAAGCTATACAGAACTTGTTTGTTAAAGCGAATCTGTCGAAAGCTATGGTCACTGAGGTTAAGGCAGCTTACAAAGCACTAGACGGCGATGATCCTCCGGTAGCGGTCCGCTCTTCTGCCAACGCGGAAGATCTTCCGGATATGTCTTTCGCAGGTCAGCAGGATACCTATCTAAATGTGTGTGGCGAAGAAGCTGTGGTCGCAGCCGTACGCAATTGTTGGGCGTCGTTGTGGACNCCCAGGGCTATTAGTTACCGACATGAGATGGGTATTCCCCAGGATGAAGTGGCGATGGCTGTAGTGGTTCAGCTCATGGTTCCTTCAGATGTTTCTGGCATTCTGTTTACGGCCAACCCGGCGACCGGTGAGCGCTCGGAGATTATTATTAATGCCAGTTTTGGTCTGGGTGAGGCGGTCGTGGGTGGCCAAGTGACGCCCGATACGTANGTGTTGGATCGTGAGAGCTTGNCCGCAAAAGAAACGATCATAGGCAGTAAGGAACAAAAAATAGTGTCAGATGGTGACGACGGTACGCGTCTTGAAGAGATTGCGGAAAATGAGAGGGGGCAGTCGTCACTCTCAAATGATGAAATTAGTGAATTGGCAAGNCTGGCTCTAGAAGCAGAAGCACACTTTGATGGTGTTCCCCAGGATATAGAGTGGGCTTTTTCTAAAAGCACGCTCTGGTTGCTGCAATCTCGTCCGATTACCAATTTGCCACCACAACCCATTGAGGTTTCTTGGGAGCCGCCACCACCTATTCAGATCCTGGCGCGTCGCCAAATTGTAGAGAACATTCCAGACCCTTGTACGCCGCTGTTCGATGAGTTGTACCTGGCGGAAGGGCTCGAAACCGTCTCCAAAGGAACAAAACGCAAGAGCGTGATGGTGGGCGGTGGTCAACTTTTTATGACGCTAAATGGCTTTGCATACCAACGATTTGATTTTCCTCAGGTGGTAGGTGAAATGCCAAAGGCGCCGACCGAAGCGGACATAGATGCGGCGGAGCGAAAAGCTGCGGTCGAAGAACAGAAAGCCAAAGATTCGCAGAGAGCGCAGGAACAGTCTGATCCGGAACAGGAAAAGCAGGATCTTCAGGTGTTTCTCTCAGAACTCTCTGATGACGATCGCAGTGCTTTTNATGCCTGGTCCGGGTCTTCAGGAGTCAATGACCTCGCTCACGCGGTGACCATACCGGATATTAAGGATATAGNTTTTGATTTCGGTAACAAGATCAAGAGCAATGAGAGATTCCTAAGAGAGTGGCGAGAAATAACCATGCCCGATCTTGTGGCGACCACCGAGGAGTGGCAAAAGGTGGACCCTGCCACTGCATCTGACGAGATCTTGTTTCAGGGCGTCACGGAGCTGGCGATTGCCAGCGGGATGTTCTGGTCATCCAATTCAAGCCATAGCTTCGGCGTGGCTAAGATCACGGATTATCAGTTGCAGATCTTCCTGCAGAGGAAACTGCCGGATCACAAATTTACCAGCGGTCAATTCTTAAGTGGTTTTCGGTCGAAGACTATCGAGGCTAACGAGGATCTGTTTAAGATTGCGCAGCAGGTTCGCAAAAGCGAGAGCCTTTATGAACTCGTCGTGATTACGCCGGCGAAACGTTTGATGTCAGCACTGCGTGACCATCCGGAAGGCGATGGAGTAGTCAATTCGATAGAGGATTATCTCAAACTTTATGGACATCTCGGTTATAGCCTGGATTTTGCGGAGCCGCTGCCACTGGAGGACCCCTCGGGCGTGCTCGCTTCAATGAAAACCATGGTAGCGAATAGCAGTTATGACCCGAGGAGTCATGAGCAGGATGCAACTAGAAAGCGGGAAGCAGCACTCGCTGAGATCGAACATCTGCTGGAGGGCATTTCATATTGGCAGTTCAGATACCGGAACTGGTTTACCAGTCGTTTCTATTGGATTCGCGAAGAAGTCATGTACTACCTGTACTGGCCGTGGCCAACCCTTCGGACGTTGGCGCTGGAGCTTGGCAAACGTCTGGTCGAAGTCGGTACGCTCAAGACTCCGGAAGACCTTTTTTATCTGTATTCCGAGGAGATCAATCAAGCCATCAATGCAAGGGGCACCGGTAACTCGGTNCCTGAATTTGCGCAGCAGATCGCAGAACGTCGTGAGTTGCGGGAAGCGCGAAAACGTTTGCACCCGCCGGGCACGATTCCTTTCGAGGCCAGCGAGTATCCAGGCGTCAAATTCAAAGAGACGCAGGTCTATAACGATCCCAACAGTAATACGCTGATGGGTGTGCCCGTCAGCCCCGGAACCGTTACCGCGGATGCCAGTCTGATCATATCCCCGGACGAATTCAGCAAGATGAAACCGGGCTCAATCCTAGTGTGTCCTATGACCAACCCAGCGTGGACGCCACTTTTCGCGCACGCATCGGGTCTGGTCACTGATATGGGCGGTATCCTTGGGCATGGTTCTATCGTCGCCAGGGAATATGGTATTCCTGCGGTAGTAGGCACCGGTATTGGCACACAGCGTATAGAGCACGGTGAGGCGATCACTTTGGATGGTGACGTGGGTACAGTGGAGCTGAAAACCAAATGAGAAGATCTGGCGAGGCTCGCTAGCATGCTATGGGATTAGTAGTGACTAAACTCTGGGCTTCGCAGCCACTCTTTTGGAAAGCGACCCAGTACCTCCTTCATTGCATCTGGTGACCTCTGATACTGGCCTTTGTCGTCGGTATCGATGATCCAGTCAGTNAGAAGGTTGCGCATTTTTTCAAGCTGCGGTCGATATTTCGGTTCANCGGCAAGGTTCATCACTTCGTCCGGGTCCGCCTCGAGNTCATAGAGTTCTTCTGCCACTCTTTTTCCATAGGGTGCTGCGTGAACACCCTTTAGTTCGCCTGCCTCGGCCAGTTTTCGCATGGCCATGAAACTTGTGAGTTTACCGTCCGGGTCGCCATAGGAGGCTGCCATTTCACGGTGCCCCCAGTTATAAAGTGGTCTATCCAGTAAAAAGTTCCTGATGTAGTGAAACCGCTTACCTATCACTGAACGTGTCCTGTCAATGACATTAGACATTCTGTCGGCGGACGAGTAGACGTGGTCTCGGTGATAATCGTCTGCGAAAACATCTTTGGCATCCATGAATTCAGGCACGTCGATACCGGCAAGTCCGAGGGTCGTGGCAGCAATATCCATCAGGTTCACCAGGTCAACTCGATTGCCGCGCTCAAATAGATCCATCCCGGGTGCTGAAACAATAAATGGCACATGTAGTCCTTCCTCGTATACAAACTCCTTGCTTCGGGGCAGGTCTGAACCATGATCACTGTAAAGGATGAACACCGTGTTGCCCCAAAGACCATCATCTTTAAACTGCTGTATCAGTTCCCCGACACGATGATCGGTACGCAAGATCGAATTGTAGTGGTCCGTAACGTGCTGGCGNACCTGAGGTATATCCGGATATTGAGGTGGCACTCGGACATCGGCGGGGTCTATTGGCTCAATGCCTCTGGCACGCAGTTCTTCTTCAATTTTTGCAATAGCCTTGCCGCCTGGTATGGATATCTGCCCGAAGAATGGGCCCTGCTTCACATCTTGCCAGGAACCTGTGCCACCCAGGCCTTTCCAACTACCCATGTTGGGGCCTTTGCCTTGCCCCTTACCCTTGATCGCTGGTTTTTCTTTGATGCTTTCGGCGCTAACTTCTACTACNCGGCTACCGGGTGAGTAAGGGTGAGGAGGGTTTCCTATCGAATAAAGATCCCGCCGATCATAGGTAAAGTTATAGTCGTCCTTGCTGGCGTTGAAGGTTTCATAACCAGCCGCACGCAATAATTCAGGCAGTGTTGTGATCTCGTCAGACAAATGAATTTGGTATTCGGATACTCGACTGGAGCGCATATCATGAGTTCCGGCCCGAATGGGGTAAACACCAGTGATCATGGCTGAGCGACTGGGGGCACAAACNGGGGTCGCAACGTAAACACGCTCAAAGGCGGTGCCTTCTCTCGCCAGGGCATCGAGATTGGGTGTGCTGGCGATCTGATCTCCGTAGATACCATACCAGGGAGATTGATCATCTATATCGATCCACAGGATGTTGGGTCGGTCTGCCGCAAACATGGCNCTGCAATAGAACGAAAAACAGAGGGCGACAGATCNTAAATGCATGATGGAAATCTCGTACAAAGGAATTGCATAAGCTAGCTTAAGCCGACTCCCTCGGCAAATGTGTCATCCCCCAATATTTAATTGAAAGAACGTCAGGTTTTGGGTGATCTATAGGCATTGCCACCTTTCGGGTGTTTCTCTTTCTTGCTAGTCTCCATGGTAACAAGAACGCGAATATGGAATAGGTATGTTTCAATTTGATTGCGCCAGGCGAGGCGTGCTGAGCGTTGTTTCACTAGCGATACTTTTACTGGCATCACACGTCTATGGCGATAGCANACCCAATGTCATTCTGGTAATGGCTGATGACATGGGATGGGCACAGACCGGTTATTACGGCTATCCCCATATGAAGACACCCAATCTCGATGATATGGCTAAAAACGGTCTGCGTATGGACCGCTTTTACGCGGGTGCACCGAGTTGTACGCCGACCCGGGCAACGGTAATGACGGGTCGTACTAACGACCGCACGGGTGGTTTTCGCGTTGGTCACTCGATCAACAAGCAGGAGAAGATGCTCTCGTCTGCCTTCAGGAAGGCAGGTTATGCAACGGGTCACTTCGGTAAGTGGCATCTGAATCAGGTCCGACACGACGGACATCCGCTTCCCGCCGATGATCCTCACAATCCGGGTGAATTGGGGTTTGACTACTGGCTGAGCGCTGACGGGTTCGATTATCCTGAATTTGAGCTGAGTCGTAACGGTAAGCGTGAAACATTTCAGGGCTATGGCCCAGAAGTCATTGTTGCCGAGGCCGTGGATTATATTAGTAAGCAGGTAGCACAGGAAAAGCCTGTATTTATCGTCATCTGGTATTCNGCACCCCATGGTCCGTGGGCCGCCGCGGAGGAAGATATCAGGCCGTACCTAGGTAAGGTGAATAGAACCTCGGCGAATATGATGGGTGAAATCGTGGCAATCGATAGATCCATTGGCCATCTAAGGCAAAGCCTGAAGGATCTCGGTATAGCCGACAACACGCTCGTGTGGTTNACCAGTGATAATGGCGGTACACCCGATACCCATACATCGGTAACGGGGGACGGTGAAAATATAAAAATCGTTAATCCATCAGACTGTGGCGATCATATTGACCCTAATCTCTCCAGCTTTGAGGCACGCACGGCACACAACTGCTGGCTGGGTGTGGATCCTGATAGCACCGGACATTTGCGCGGATTCAAGAAGGATTTTTATGAGGGAGGGTTGCGCGAACCCACCGTTGTGGAATGGCCCAGAGGTATCAAACCACGAGTTTCCAATTTCCCGTCAGGGACCGTTGATATATTCCCGACGCTGATCGATGTTGCTGGCTTGAAACCCGACTCTATTAACAAGGTCCACGACGGCATTTCGCTCGCNGACGTTTTCAAGCGAGAGCCAGCACGACGGGAACAGCCTCTGGGGTTCAGGGCAAGCGGTGGCTGGATGTGGCTCGATAACGACTGGAAGATTGTAAAGAATGCTGATTATGTCGGCGGAGATAACGATAAACCCTACGAGTTATTCAACGTAATTGGGGATCCGAGTGAAGAGCAGAACATNACTGATACTTATCTGGAAATTGCTGAGCGTATGCACGAGCAATACAAGAAGTGGAGCCTATCTGTGAGTCGCAGCGCCTTAGGAGCGGACTATCCTGAAGGAAAGGTTAATCCAACCGGGAGAGAGCCGGATCCTGTGATTGACGATCGCAGGGCGATGAGGATTAAGGAATGGACTGAGGAAGTTCGGGCAGCAGAAGCGAGCAAGTAAAGGGATTCCCCAAGTGGCACCAAACATTGTCTTTTTTATGACAGATCAACTTAGGCGCGATGCGCTGGGTTGTTATGGCAATGAAGTCTGCAAAACGCCCAACTTGGATAAAATCGCCGCTGAGGGTACGCGGTTTGACCAGGCCTATACTGTCAGCCCGGTTTGCTCACCTTCACGGGCGGCGCTCATGTCGGGGCTATATCCGCATAACAATGGGGTGATGATCAATACTCACATCGCGCCGACGTGGAACCGTGGGCTTCCCAAGGAAACACCAACGTTCAGCCGGCAACTGAAGGAAGCCGGCTACGTGCTGGATTATGCAGGCAAGTGGCACGTCAATGAAGATCTCGGCCCCGAGGAGTTCGGCTTTGATCGACACGGTTTAACGCCGCAGCCCACCAGAGACGTAAAAAAGCCAAAAGTATGGCCTGATCAAACCAAATTGTTTGAGCCTGGTACTACGTCTACGGTGGAGTTTACCAATGGCAGCATGATTGTGGCTGGCACAAGCACCGGGTCAGTGGAGGAGCATGCGACTACCAGGGTGACCAATGAGGGGATCGCCATGTTGCGNGAGCGAGCGGCGGGCGACGAACCCTTTTTCTTGCGAATGGATGTTGTTGCCCCGCATTTCACAAATCGACCACCGGAACCCTATGGTTCGATGTATGATCCGGAGTCCATCCCTCCCTGGCCGAATTTCGACGAGACTTTTGAGGGTAAGCCTGCGGCGCATCTGCGTAAGCACCAGGAGTGGCACCTTGAAGGCAAGGACTGGTCGTGGTGGCAGAACATCGTTGCCAAATACTACGGCGATGTTTCGTTGATTGATGACTGCGTCGGCCGGGTATTGGATGCCATTCGGGAGTGTGGCATTGAGGACAACACGATCTTTGTGTTCTCTACCGATCACGGTGATGCGACGGGTAGTCATAAACACTTCGAAAAATCGGGCACCATGTACGATGAGGTGTTCCGCATCCCACTTCTGGCCAAGGTGCCCGGCGCGACCCCCAGAGAGGTAGCGGAATTCGTTCGCTTGATGGATCTTATGCCCACCTTTGTTGAATGGGGTGGAGGGGAGATGCCCGATGATCTCGATGCAAAAAGTCTGGTACCGCTAGTTCATGGCACGACACCTTTAGACTGGCCTGACAGCGTCTATTGCGAAAGCCATGGTGAGGTCTGGGGTTACAGTAGCCAGCGCATGGTACGTACGGAACACTGGAAGTATGCATATCAGCCCCATGATCTGGATGAACTTTACGACCTGGAAGCGGACCCGGCCGAGATGAACAACCTCATCGATGATCCCAAACATGCAGAAGTGCTCGAGGAAATGAAGGCGCGTCTCATAGGCTGGAACGATGCCACCAACGATATGTTTCAGTGGCATTGGGTGCGGTGGAATTTTCCTGACCCAGTCAGCCCTTACTAATATCAAGGTAGTACGATGTTGATGAGAAAGATTGGCCTGAGTATTGTGACTTTCCTGTGGGCTTCGCAAGTTGCAGCCGCCCCCAACGTGATTCTGGTGATGGCCGACGACATGGGGTACGCACAGACCGGCTATTACAATCATCCGGTGCTAAAAACCCCGAACCTCGATGACATGGCGAGAAACGGTCTGCGTATGGATCGTTTCTATACCGGTGCACCTCAGTGTTCCACGACCCGGGCGACGGTGATAACGGGTCGCACCAATGACCGCACCGGCGTCTTTACCGTCGGCGATTCACTCAACAAGCAGGAGAAGACTCTGTCCCAGGCGTTTCGCAATTCCGGCTATACAACAGCCCATTTCGGCAAGTGGCATTTGAACCAGGTGAACACACCGGAGCATCCTATGCCCCTGGATGATCCGCATCATCCGGGAGAACTCGGCTTCGACTATTGGCTCTCGGAAACCAATCAGTTCAATCTCAATCCGCCGCTTAGTCGCATGGGTACGCTAGAGCAGTTTAAAGGTGAGTCTTCCGAGATTCTGGTGCAGGAAGCACTTAAATTTCTAGCGGATTCACACAAAAAAAATAAACCTGCTTTTATCCTGATCTGGTATGCGTCTCCGCACGGGCCGATGGAGGCCCTGGATAAAGACAAGGCGGCATTCGTCGATCAGCATTGGTTCTCCGCTGCACACCATGGTGAAATCATCGCGATGGATCGATCTATTGGCATGCTGCGCCAGGGGCTTAAGGATATGGGTGTGGCGGAGGATACGCTCGTCTGGTTTAACAGCGATAATGGTGGTCTGCCGAGCTTTGGTGTCACCAGGACATCAACCGGTGAATACATACCGGGGATTAACCCGGACTCGACTGGTCACCTGCGGGGATCCAAGAGCTCATTTTACGAAGGCGGATTTCGTGTCCCGGCGATTATTGAATGGCCCGGGAAAATAAAGCCCAGGATTTCCAACTATCCTTCCACCACGCTTGATATGTTCCCGACACTGATCGAAATCGCAGGTCTTGACCCGAAGGATATGAACAAGACGCACGATGGCATATCCCTGGTGTCGAATTTTGAAGCTGAGCAGAAGCGGCGAGCCCAGCCAATTGGATTTCGCGTCCTGGGAAATTTTGGCTGGCTGGATAATGACTACAAGCTTATCTACTACAGTGATTACGCCAAGGCATTTGTAAACGGCGTGTGGAACCATCAGGTGTTTCTGTCGTTGCAGAAGGAATGGGAGCTTTACAACGTCGTGGAAGACCCTTCCGAACAAGTGAATCTGATTGATCAGAAGCCGGAGCTTGCGGCGCGTATGCGAGCAGAGCTCGATGCCTGGAATGCCTCGGTCGATAAGAGTGTCGAGGGCGCTGACTATCCTGAGGGTAAGGTGCTACCGACCGGGAGAAAAAACAAACGATCCGTTGATTGAACTCAGGGTGTGGGCCCTATTTAGGTCTCTCATCCCGCACGCTTCTGATAGCGTCCATCATTTCCAGCAAATGCAAAGACTCCGCCTTGTTGAATTGCGGACACTCGCGCAAACCTTTCGCCAGGCATCGATGGATGGCTTCAACCATATAGATGAAACCCTGCTGGTTAGGAAACGGTCGCGGCATGCGGATCGAATCGGGTAGGGGGTATTCATACCGCTGTTGCGGTGATGGCGTATTACCGTTCATATAACGGGACGGTACCACCGGTGGTATACGCACTGTCAGAGTGGTCGGGCAATGCCCAGGTTCTTCCAGCGTGATTCGACCTTTGGTACCTGTAAATTCAGTCACCTCCGAAAATTCACTGCCAAATGCGGCAGACGTCACGCAGGCAAAACGCTTGTTGTCAAAATCCAGCATGGTAGCCCCGGCGCCGCTGGTGGTTCCGCCCACCTGGATTCGGGTCGGTTTCGCATCACCGTAGGCGAGCGTCACGGCCTGCGCGGTATACACCAGTGAAAAAGTCGCCTGCACCATCACTACATCACCGATGGCCCCCTGCTCTATAAGGTGGCGTGCATGCTCCACTGCGGGGAAAAAACGCGTCCATACACCATCCTGTAACATCACATCATGCTTTTCCGCAGCAGCGTACATTTCCTGGGCGTCGGCCGCGGAGTTCGTGAGTTCCTTTTCGCACAGCACGTGTTTGCCGGCCTCGATGGCCATCAGGCTGTGTTCCTTGTGCACCTCTCCAGGAGTCCCGATGTAGACAATATCAATATCCTTTGCCGCTACCATATCCTCGTAGGTGTCGTAGGCCCTTTCGACCCCGTGTTCTTTTGAAAATGAATGAGCATTCTCTGCTGTTCGGCTAGACACCGCCGCTATAGTGGCACCGGTACATTCGCGGGCCGCGCTAACAAACATGCGGGAAATTTCCCCTGTGCCGATGATTCCCCAGCGCAAGGGAAAGGCCATGTCTTCAGCCTGGGTAAGGCCAAGGCTCACATCCCTGGGTGTGAAGACCTGTCCAGGTGGGGGTGCAGCTTTTTTTGCCATAGTGCTTCTTTCGCGAAGGGCGTTTTTACGAGGAAACTGGAGTATAGGATGTATAACGCATAAATACGACGCGACAGACGCATGATATTGCAAGAGTAATGGACGTTCGTTTGAGTCTGGCGCCTCCAACTGCAAAGATACTCGGAAACAGTCAGGCAAACATGGTTAATTTGTACTCCTAGAAAACGAGAAGGTCACACAATGGAAGATGGTATGATTAATGGTGGCGAGGCGGTCGTTGCGACGCTTTTGTCACGTGGTATCGATACGGTCTTTTTTGTTCCGGGCGGGACCTATGTAACCGTTCTCGAAGCATTGAGTCGTGTCCAGAACAAGATCCGCTCCGTTTCGACACGCCTCGAATCCTCGGCCGCCTTTGCCTGTGATGCCTATGCGGGTATTGCCCGCAAGCCGTCCTGCATGTTTGTATCGCGTGCGCCGGGCGCGTCTAATGCTGTCATCGGTGTCCATACGGCAATGCAGGCATCGCGTCCATTTGTCCTATTCATTGCCGATATCCCGAAAGCTCAGAAAGGCCGTGAAGCATTCCAGGAACTGGAATACAAGCTGATGTTCGAGCCAGTCGCCAAGGCCGTGCTAGAAGTTAATTCCTTCGATGAAGTGGCGCAGGTGACGGCGCGCGCCATCGACCTGTCCGTGAGCGGGCGGCCTGGCCCTGTCGTCTGCGTCATCTCGAAGGATATTCTGGACGGCAGAACCGGTGCGTTGCCGATCCCGAAAGCAGCCAATCCAGTCCGCATGGGACCAGAAAAAGGTTCAGTCGAATCCGCCGCAGAGCTAATCCGGGCCGCGAAACATCCGATCATCCTTGCCGGTGAAATGATCCGCATCGAAGATGAAAGCGAGGCATTGCAGCGGTTTGCCGATGCAAGCGGCGCCGGCGTTCTCGTCTCCTATCGCCAACAGGACATTATCGACAACGAGCATCCTGCCTATTTCGGGCAACTCACCCTGAACCGCCTGCCTTTCCAGATAGAGGCACTGGATGCCTGCGACCTCATCATCAATATTGGCTGCCGACTCGATAGCGCGACGACGGATGACTATAAGATGTTCCGCGCTGATCAGAAGATGATCATGGCCTATCCGGACGCGGCCGTATTCTCGCAGTGGCAGGCCGATATTGCCATCGGATCGCATGCAGGGCCAACAATGCGCGCCTTGTCTAAATCGTTGGAAAAGACACCGCCGTCAGCGGAACGCATCGCCTGGCGCGACGAAGTGCATGCTCAGGAAGTCGCCTATTCGCAGCCGGGTGAAATCGAAATTCAGGGTGACGTGGACATGGCCAGGATCATTACGACCTTCATGAAGCTTGTCCCCGGCAACGCCATTCACAGCTCCGATGCCGGCACATTCGGCCGCTGGCTGCACCGCTACTATCGATTCCGGCAGCCTTATTGCAATGTGGGACCGGTTTCTGGCGCCATGGGGTACGGAGTCCCGGGAGCCATTGGTGCCCAACTTGCCGCACCGGATCGCATGGTATTTTCATGGGTCGGGGATGGCGGATTCCTGATGACGGGTCAGGAAGCGGCAGCCATCGTGCAGGAAAAGCTGCCGGTAAAAATCATTGTCTGCGACAACGCGGCCTGGGGATCGATCCTCGTTCACCAGCAGAAGCGCTTCGGTGACTGGGATTTCGGTACTCGGCTCAAAAGTCCCGACTTTGCGAAGCTGGCGGAAGGTTACGGTATGGCTGCGTTCAAGGTTACACGCACGGAGCAATTCGCCGATGCCCTGAAGGGTGCCATGGCCCATGACGGACCGGCCCTTATCCACCTGATGCTCGACCTACGGGACGTATCGCCTTATTCAGGAGATGCCCGATAGTGAAGCTACTGGATGCAGACACGGAAGTGGATACGCTACGCGGGGTTCAGCCAGAATTATGGATTTCTGGTGTTAAGGCCACTCTCGCGCTAGAAGATATCGGAGGCGCATAAATCATTGGTCTCCCGGTAGGCCGGGGGATAGTGCTAGTCGCTAATGACTACAAGTTCGATCCAGGTGAGCACCTATTGCGTACAATAGCCATGCATAAAGAAAAACTCTTCTACGACGGTGCTTGCCCGCTCTGCAATGCGGAGGTCAGTCAGCTGAAAAAGCTTGCTGATAACAAGTTGCAGTTCATCAATGTCCACGACATGGATGTTGCGGCATGTGACGTTGAACCTTTGCTGCGCGTGTTGCATTATGAGAAAGCAAACGGCGTTATGCTAAAGGGTCTCGATGCAAATGTCGCCGCGTGGCAACGCACGCCATTGGCCTTCTTCTGGAATTGGCTACGTTGGCCAGTCATCCGACCTATTGCAGACTGCATTTATCTCGCCTGGGCAGATCTTCGCTTTAACCGGTTATATCCTGACGGTATCAATAAACAACAGGATGATCTTTGATGAAACTCTCCGCTAAGTCGGCCTGGGACACGCCTTCTATTTTACATTTCCTCAATGACGTCACAATTCCGATACGCATCGCTGTGAACAAGGGCGACTCCCCGGTTATCTGTTCTCTCTGGTATGCCTTCGATGCAGAAGCAGAAGCATTCATGTGTGTCTCGCATGAATCCAGTCATCTGATCGAGTTACTGAAGCAAAATCACCGGTGTGCCTTTGAGGTCGCCCCGAACGACCCGCCGTACCATGGAGTTCGTGGGCAGGGCAGGGCGTCTCTAACCCGTGCAGGTGCTGGTGATGCACTTAAAGCGCTTACCGAGCGCTATCTTGGTGATACTAATCAGGAACTAGCCCGATGGCTTCTTGACAGAGCAGATCAGGAGTATCTCATTCGATTAAAACCGGTCTGGATATCCAGCTGGGACTATGGCCGTCGTATGGAGTCTGTTTAGCCTCCCCCAATTAGCGGTATTGACCGCTAAGGGTTTGAGATCTGGACACGCTTGGTAGTCAAACGTGACCTCAGGTCCAATACTGTCCCCTTCAATCAAAACTACTTTTGCTGCACTCATTGTTATCAAGTATAGCTAACGAGGTGGAGATGTTTAGCAAGTCTGGCGTTTATGTGGCGACCCGCGGTAGCATACATACTATTCCGGTCTTGAGGTATGTGCACATGAAAACGCGAAAGCTAGCCGTCGCAATCATTGTCTACTTTTTCAGCTCCGTGATTTACGCGGATGGTGTACCTGTGTCGCGCTTTGGTCCTGACGACACGATAGGTGCGATCAATTTGCTTTCACCTAAAAAAGTTCTTGAAGCAGCAAAACTGATCAAAACGGGCAAGACATACGCGCTTGGTATGGTGACCGGGCGCGACACGCCAGCGTATCCACCTCGTACCTATGACATCGTGATCCTGCAGCCCGGTGATGGAAAAGGCGCAACCCAAGGGTCGAATTTGCTTACTGCTAACGACGATATTCTGCGAACCTGGATTGGTATCGGCAGTCAGCTGGATGGTCTCGCACATATCGGGGTCGATCATGTCTATTACAACCAGGCAAAAGCAGAGGATATAGTCGCGACGACTGGTATGCTCAAATACGGTACTCACGATGTGCCACCGATTGTCACGCGGGGTGTGCTGCTCGATATGACAGCTATCTTTGGCAAACCAATGCTAAATGAAGGTGAAGTCTTCAACACACCGCACATCAAAAAGGCCATGAAACGTCAGGCAGTCAATATCACTGAAGGCGACGTCGTGCTCTTTCACACGGGTTGGCATAGTCTGTTGGGTAAAGACAACACACGTTTCGGCGCTGGTGAACCCGGGCTCGGCAATGAAGGGGCAGAGTTCTTGTCGTCTCTTAATGTGGTAGCAGTCGGTGCCGATACCTGGGGGCTGGAAGTCGTACCGATGGAAGATCCTAATCTGGTGTTTCCGGTACATCAGACTTTTCTGCCTCGTAACGGTATCTACATTCTAGAAAACATGGTGACCGCGCCACTAGTGGCAGATAGGGTGTGGGAGTTTCTGTTTGTCCTGGGGCAGCCTCGTCTTGAAGGGTCAGTTCAGGCTATTATTAACCCGATAGCCATACATTGAAGAAGACAACAAGGAGAACAAGATAGTGAGTGGGATGATCAAAACGCTGGATGAATTTGAAGCCGAATATAGAAATGGTCTCGGCCAGTCACTGCCCTCGAGCGCATTCCGTGAGGCNAATTTCGACAATATTTGTCGCTTCGGTGATGGTGTGGGCGACCATAACCCATTATGGCGTGACGAAGACTACGCCGCTTCCAGTCGCTTCAAGGGGATCACTGCACCACCTATGTTCATCTATGGTGCGAGTCTGGGAATTATGGCCGCCATCAACGGAGCGGTTGATGGTAGCCGACTTTCTTCCGAGTATTTCCCGATGAACTATGCTGGAGGTGAAATCAATTTTATTCGCCCGATCTGGCTTGGTGACAAGATCAGAGCAGTGGAGACGGTGGTTGACGTTGTGCGTAAGAACAGCGAGCGAATCGGCGATTTTCTGATCTGTACTGCGTTGGTTGAGTACTTCAATCAACGCCAGGAACTNGTCGCGACGAAANGAACTAATATGGCGCGCTATGAAAACTTGGGTGGTGGAAAGACGATAGAGTACGACCGCGAAAAGAAAACCCAGGCTATTGAGGAATCGCCCGATCCTCTAGTTTTTGAGCGCGTGCGCACCGGTAAGAGTTCTCCAGGGTTTGATGCGGTAAACGAAGGAGAAGAGATTCCCCGTCTCGATAAAGGCACCTACACGGTGACCGAATTATTTCTGTTTACCCATGGCGTTGTCGGTACCGATCGCGTNCCNCGGCAGTANCTGGAGTCTGAAGATTCCACGGATCTTGGGGGNGGTGGNCGTTTTGATGAAGAGCATGCGAAGAAACGCCGCAATATGCCAGGTCAGTTTGACTGGGGCCCACAGCGTGTATGCTGGTTGTGTCAGATTGCAACGGACTGGGCGGGCGACGATGCGACGATTAAGCGCATGAATACTCGAGTGCGCCATCCAAATATCGTCGGGGATACGAATACAGTTTACGGCAAGGTCGCGAAAAAATACGAAGAGAAGGGCGAAAAACTTGTCGACCTCTCGGTCTGGAATGAAAACCAAGCCGGCCTGACAACAGCGCTTAGCACTATCACCGTATCGTTCGGTTGAGTGAAGATTACCCCTTGATCGAGTCGTGGACCGCCTGAACCAAGCCGACGGTGCGGGGGTCGTCGTCTGCGACCACCTGCATCTTGTTCATGACGTAGCCGAAACCTATTTCGGCTTTGGGGTCGGCAAAGCCAAGTGAACCACCGGCACCTCCATGTCCGAACACGCCCTCCTGGATCATGTTTGAGCCCTCGATGAAAAGGTAGAAGCCAAGCCCGAAGCGAGTGCGAAGACCGATGACCTCATCTTTGCCGTTGGATTGCTCTGTGGACGCGAGTCTGACTGTTTCGTCAGTGAAAAGCCGGACACCGTCGACGCCGTTGCCGATCAGAGAGGCGTACATTCGGGCGAGTGAGCGCGCATCGGTAATTCCATTCCCTGCTGGTTGCTCGGCGGCGCGGTACGCCCGTGAGCTTGGGTCGATNGGCGTTGTGGTTNGTGGATTGGTGAGGTAAGACTTAGGTTTCGTTGCTGCTGCTAACATCTCGCGTGCCCGCTGACCTTTTGCCTCGATATTAGGATCGGTAAGGTCAAGCTGAATCATTTGGACAACTCGGTCCTCCTCGCTTTCGGGAAGGCCGATCCAGAAGTCGAGGCCGAGCGGGCCGGCGACCTCATCNGCAAAGAACCTGCCGAGGCTCTTGCCACTGATCCTCCGCACCACTTCACCGACGAGCCAGCCATAGGTACCAGCATGGTAGCCGTGTGTGGTCCCTGGATCCCACACTGGTTTTTGCGCTGCNAGTGCTTTAACGGGTGCTTCCCACGACAAGTATTCCTCGATTGTTATCGGTTTGTCGAAGACCGGGAGTCCAACTCTATGTGACAGTAGCCAGCGCACCGGGATATCTTTTTTACCGGCGGCGGCGAACTCCGGCCAGTAATAGGCCACCGGTGCGTCCATGTCGAGTTCGCCCTCCTGGGCCAGTAGATTAGCGCAGATCGCAGTTGCACCTTTCGTGCTTGATGCTACACCTATTATAGTATCTTCCGACCAGGCTCTACCGGTAGCGACATCAGCGATGCCACCCCATAGATCGACAACCTTNTTACCCCGGTAATATGCGCTGCAGGCGGCGCCGACCTCTCCATGAAGTTCGAAATTTTCAGCAAAAGCGTCCCTGACTCGCTCGAAACCGGGTGCCACTGTCCCGTTTATCACAGCGCCACTATGTTTGGTTAGNGAACAAGAAGGACCGACAATTGCGCCCCCGANTGCAACGANCGATAGCCGGCCAAAGTCACGTCGGTTGAGATTTTTCAGATCTGTCACGNAGTNCTTCTCTTCAATTCTTTAAACGAAAAAAGCCNGACTATAGAACGGTTGCTGTGACAATACATCACTTTTTTCCATCGCATGCCCCCTATCGCATGCCCCCTATCGCATGCCCCCTATTGAGTTTCTAGAACCTAGCATTGCGATCTGATAATGTAATTGCAGTTCGCAGAGAATGGCGTAGAACAGAAACAGAAAGGAATAACCATGACCAGTCCCCGTGCACAACCAGCCTTCGAAGAGTTGTCATTTNTCGTTGATGACTATCAACCGACCCGTCTGCAGGTGCTCGGCAGCCAGCAGGTTGAGTACGGTACTGAAGGTTGGCTAAACCTCGTCCGTGATTACCTAGTGCCACGGTTCGCTGAACGGCGTGATTCGCTGCGCGGAATTCGCGTAGCGATGGACGAAACCTATACGCATGCACCACCTCATCTGGAGTTCCCAGAAGGAGAGGCGGCGATGCATATTGTGATTGATGACGGTGAGTTGACGGTGAGCGCAGGTCGTCTTGAAAACCCGGATCTGCGTATCACGGGGAACTATGATCTAGGTGCACCCATGTATACCGGTGTGTATGAGAAGATGCCGGAGCGACGCGAACGCCTCTATCGCGAGATCACTCATCGCCACGGAGATGTGTTTGAGGTAACCGGAACCCTGCCATCGAACCCGGCCATCCTGGAAGTAATGGAAGGCATGCATGATCATGTCGCCCGACACACAAAGTTGAACCCGGATCTTGATCATCGTATCGCCAATCTTGGTATGACTGAACATTTGGCTCGCATTGAGGAGGATGGTTATACCGTCATCGAGGACGCGATTAGCGAGGCTTATGCTGAGGAAATCCATCAGGAATTGGAGCGACATTTTCAAGATCAACCGATGGAGGGTGTGAGGAGTGCTGCGATGTTGTTACAGCGGGGACCAATATTTGAAGAAATGGCGTTGCATCCTTATGTTTTCGGGCTACACCAGAAGCTGTGTGGACCGGATATGAATCTCGCACATTACATCGGGTCGAGCAAAATGGCTGGAGCGGATACTCACCAGATGCACAATGATTCGCCACACCCAGCACCAGGAACGGAAGGAGCATGCTTCGACTGTACTGCCGTTTGGGCAATCAGTGACTTTGGTCCGGATGATGGGCCAACCCTCGTAGTTCCTGGTTCACATAAGCTGAATCGTGTGCCAGACGCTGATGCTATCGAGCGTGCGGTGAAGATCGAGATGCCTCGTGGTTCGATCGCGATGTGGCATGGGGCGCTATGGCATGGGGCGGCGATTCGAACGGCCCCCGGGCCTCGTATTGCTGTCCATCACACTCATGTGCGTGGTTTCGGCCGCACGTTTGATAACTATCTTCACATCGATCAGGCGATCCTTACCCGTAATCCACCGGAGATTGCCACATTGTGCGGGCTCGACGATATCTTCATGAAGAATACCTCGGCCGGTCCAGATTTCGAGGGTTACCTCGGGTGAATCATGCAGGGTATCCAGGACTGAACAGATGACGAATGATAAGTCCATACAGATGCAGTACGTCCGACTGAATAAAGACGGAGCCGTCGCGACGATTGCGATAGATAGACCCGCTGTCATGAATGCAATCAGCCGCCGAGTATATGCGGAACTGGATGATGCATTCTCTAGTGCTGAAGTTGACACGGATGTTCGGGTCGTCATCGTCGCTGGTATGGGTGACCATTTCGGTGCGGGGCACGATATTGGCAGCGATGAAATGCGATCTGAACTTGACGAATACCCACGTGACTTCTCCGCCCTCGGCCGTGTCCGAGACATGGATCGTGGTGTCTACTTCCATCTACATGATCGCTGGCGGAATCTGGGTAAGCCGACTATCGCCATGGTACGCGGTTACTGCATCATGGGCTCCTGGATGCTGGCTTCCGTCTGCGATCTCATCATGGCTTCCGATACGGCACGTTTCGCAGACCGGTCTGTGCGCTGGGGCAGCGCACATCACGAATACGCGACCCAATTCTGGGAAATGGGTATCCGCAAGGCTAAAGAGCACTTGTGGACAGGCGACTTCCTGACAGCCGAGGAGGCGCATCGATTAGGNATGGTCAACCACGTGGTACCTGACGATAAGTTGGAGGCGGGTACGCGATGGATGGCAAGGCGTATTGCCCNGAATTCCGAGTATGCGCTGCGNGTCTCGAAGATGTCGATCAATCAGGCAGCAGATATNATGGGCCAGACGGCAGCGGTGCGCGCGTCGGGCAACTTCTGGGTGATGAGTATTGGTGAAACCGAGGCGGCGCGAGGCGACGTCAACGATCGGGTAGACTGGTCGAAGTCGAGTAACGAGCGCTTTGATGATCAGGAAGAACGACCCTGGTAATACTTCGCTAAAGTGAAGCCCTAGACCGCAGTGGTTGTCTTGACGGGTGAACGATGAAGATTAATCGACTCAGATAGATTGCTATCTGATTTCAGGCCGAAACGTTCCCCCAAAGTCTATCTGCCTATTGGCATTGCCGCGTCAGCATCCTCCCGCCAGGCACGAAGCTCGGCAAGCAATGCACTTACCAGCTCGGGTTCCTGGTTAACAAGATCGGTTTGTTCGCCTGGATCATTTTGCAGGTTGAATAATTGAGTGGTTCCATTCTCGAAATATTCGATGAGCTTGTAGTGCCCTGACCGGATGGCACCACCTGGGCTCTGTTGTCCGTGATTCGAATAGTGTGGGAAGTGCCAGAATAATGATCTCTCGTTCAGTGATTTACCTTTAACTGCATCGGCAAAACTGACACCATCGACATGCTGGTGGGGCAGTGGGGAAAGACCTGCCATCTCCAACAGTGTGGGATAGAAATCAGGGCTGTTTACCGGTAGATTGCTGATTAGCCCTTTCTTGCCTTGCCCTGGCCAATGTACGATCAGGGGAACACGAATCCCTCCTTCATAGAGCCAGCCTTTGGCACCACGCAGTGGGAGGTTTGATGTGGCGCCGCGCAAACCGGCGGCATACATGGCGCGCTTGTCCTCAAAACTTTTGATCAGGGTGGTATCCTTCGTTGCCGGGACGCTTTTGACCCTTTTTCCTTTTCCGTTGGCTAAGCCGCCATTGTCCGAGTAGAAAACGACGATGGTGTTTTCAGCGTTGTCATTCGCCTCAAGTGCCTGCAAGATTTGTCCAAGGCTCTCATCAACGCTTTCGACCATGGCGGCAAATTCGACGTTGTCCTGATGTTGTTTGACCTGAACCGTACGATTCGGTAAATACCCTCGGCCGATGTGCGTTGGCTCCTGTATCAAAGTGTCGAGTTGCGCGCGTGTCAGTGGCTCAGGATCATCTGGATTACCCTCAAGGATGTAGGCAGGACCANTTTGCTGGGGTTGTGCCGCGAGCTTCTGTTGGTATTTCGCAACGAGATCTGAGCGACCCTGAATGGGGTCATGTACAGCAAAGTGCGACATATAAAGAAAGTAGGGTTGCTCTGATGATTCACCGATAAAATTCAAAGCGAATTCTGTCAGCCGGTCGGTCAGATACTCGTCTTCACGACCTTTGATCGACAGGCCTTCCATCTCGTAGGGCGGGTGATAGCCACCTTTTGGACAACACCTGCTTCCCAGCGGTACCTGGAAGTCAAACCCCTGGTTCGTCGGACCGTATTCNCCTTCACCCAGATGCCATTTGCCGATAATCGCGGTGCGATAGCCGTTCGCTTTGAACGCCTCGGCAATGGTGGTTTCATCGAGCGCCAAAGCTGCCGCTTTGGGCGCCGTAATGATGGCATCAGCGTCGCGTGAAGGACGTCCTGGTAACCAATCCGTTAGCTGCAATCTTGCGGGGTACTTCCCAGTCATCAGGCTTGCCCGAGTAGGTGAGCAGACATGACTTGCCGCATAGGCGTCGGTGAAGCGCACACCTTGTGCGGCGAATTCATCGATGTTGGGCGTTTCATAGAAAACGCTGCCATACACGCCGAGATCGCTCCAGCCCATGTCATCAACAAAAAAGAGAATGATATTTGGATGTTTTGTTGGGCTTGCATCGAGTGTTGCGATCGACGTCCATGACAGAGCAAAGATCACCAAGGTAAACCGCAATGTCATGTTGTAATTCCTGATCGCTGAAAAGATTGCCAACGATATCACAGTGCATCTTGTAAGCTAATGGAATGATCGTTTGGTACATCCCTCTATCCTTACCAGCCGAACTGGGAACTTTATTTGTCTTCAGTAGTTATAATCGATCTTTACATCACGGAGAAGAATCTAAATGTTTGAGTCGAGCGCAAAGCCCATCTGTGTGCTGTTGTTGACTTTTTTTGCATCGCCCTGTTTAGCTGAAGGGGGTACGCCTCCGAATATCGTTTTTATTCTTGCCGACGATCTGGGCTACGGCGAAGTTGGTTTTAATGGCCAAACACTTATCAAGACACCAAATCTTGATGATATGGCCAAACAGGGTGTCGTGTTCTCCAGTTTTTATGCTGGTGCGCCTGTCTGTGGTCCATCAAGGGCCGCCTTTCTCTACGGTCAGCATACTGGTCACGTACCGATACGGGGCAATCCCCGGTGGACGGTGTCTGGAAAGCCGCCGACAATGAAGTCGGATGATGTGGTGATTTCCAAAGAATTGAAACGCGCGGGTTATGCGACAGGAATCTTTGGCAAGTGGGGAATGAATGAGGTTTTTGAGAACCAGGAAACCGGAGATGGTCCTGGGCACCCAATGCGACAGGGCTTTGATGAATTCGTCGGTTTTAATACGCATGTTGAGGCCCATTTTCATTGGCCGGGCTTTTATTGGGATAGATACAGGAAGGTCGAGCTGGCTGGAGGTGATCGTCAGAAAAACTTTGCGCAGAAACTTCGCTATGCAGACGATGTCTTTCATGAGGCGGCCCTGGACTTCATCGATCGAAAAGCAAAAGCAGGTGACGCACCTTTCTTCCTCTATATGAATTACACCGCCCCACACTTGGGTCATACCGCACCGGAGTCAAGCGTCGCTCCATACAGTGATATGGGCTGGCCGCTGAATCCGGATGCCAGTAAATCGACGCATTATGAGATGGATGAAGCGACCCTGGCTGCATACGCGGGGATGATCTCGCACCTGGACAGGCAGGTTGGTGAGATCCTCGCCAGCCTGGAAGAAAAAGGCATAGCAGACAATACACTGGTCTTTTTCACCAGCGACAATGGTGCTGCGATAGCAAAAACAGTCCCAGACTTTGCGATGTTTAACTCCAATAATCCTTTTCGTGGCGGCAAGGGAAACGTGACAGAGGGTGGCCTTCGCATGCCGACGGTCGCGCTCTGGCCAAAGGTCATCAGGGCCGGCAGTACGATCACCACGCAGTTAGCATTCTGGGACCTCCTGCCCACCGTTTGTGACATCGCGGGTATCCGACCGCAGGCTGCGACCGATGGCATCAGTTTCTATCCGGCGCTTCTCGGCAATATGGATGCCCAAGAAGAGCACCCTTATCTATACTGGGAATACAACGAGTGGTATGGGCCTTTTCAGGTGGTGCGAAAGGGTGAGTGGAAGGGTATTCGCTCTTGGGATGATGGAGCCAACGATTTTTCTGCGATGAAGCTTTATCACCTACCAACAGATCTTCGCGAAGAGAAGGACGTTTCCCGGCAGCATCCTGTGGTTACAGCAGATGTACTAAGAGTTATGCTTGAGGCCCGCAGTGATCACCCTGAATGGACCTTGATGCGGCGTATGCCAAAAATGTAACGTAAAGGATAAACCTGATGGCACAACAACTAGCTGCGTTGTTTCTCACGGTTTGCATTGCGATACCCGCAGCCATAGGGAAGCCCAATATCCTTTTCATTCTTGCTGACGATCTTGGGGTGATGGACGTTGGTTTTATGGGTGATCAGCGTTACGATACGCCGAACCTTGATCGCCTGGCTGCCGAGGGAATTGTATTTACCGAGGCCTATGCGCCGGCATCGAATTGCGCGCCAAGTCGCGCCGCCATCCTGAGCGGAAAGGTCGCACCACGAACCGGCGTTTACACGGTAAACAGTTCTGAAAGAGGCAGGACGAAAGATCGAAAACTGATTCCGACCCCCAATACGCTCTATCTTTCGGACGACATCGTGACAATCGCAGATGTCCTGAAAGCAGAGGGTTATACCACCGGCCAGATAGGGAAATGGCATGTCAGCGAGGATCCGAAGCAGCAGGGCATTGGTGTCAATATTGCGGGTACAGCCCTCGGGTATTCGAAGAGCTACTTTAGTCCCTATAAGAATCCCGCGCTGAAGGATGGCCCGACAGGCGAGTATCTGACGGATCGTCTGACTGACGAGGCTATCAGTTTCATTGATTTACGCAAGTCAGCTCCATTCTTCCTTTATTTGCCATACTACACCGTCCACACACCCCTTCAGGCAAGGGAGGATCTTTTGGTCCGGTATGAGGGGCGGGAAGATCTGAACCCGACTTATGCTGCGATGGTGGCGGCGCTAGATAAAAACGTCGGTCGTTTGCTGCGATATCTGGAGCAAAGTGGGCTGTCAGAAAACACCTTGGTGGTTTTTTCATCGGACAATGGTGGTGTGACTAAATTCAGTTCTCAGGATCCTTACCGCTCGGGAAAAGGTTCTTACTACGAAGGGGGCATCCGCGTGCCGTTGACCATACGTTGGCCGGGAACGATAGACCCCGGTTCACAATCCAGTATCCCTGTGACTGGTCTGGACCTCTATCCTACCTTTATAGAGGCCACCGGCGGGCCCGCTCTGCTTCACCGTTCAACCGACAATGCAACTGATGGTGTTAGTCTTATGCCACTTATTACCGGATCTGGTGACATACCTGAACGTGCTCTCTTCTGGCATTTTCCGATATACCTGGATAGCAAAGGTACCGCTGATGCCCGTGACCCACTGTTCCGCACGCGCCCCGGTTCTGTGATGCGCCTGGGTGACTGGAAACTGCATGAGTTTTTTGAAGATGGTGGGCTTGAGCTGTTTAACCTCAATGATGATGTCGGTGAAAGGCACAATCTGGTCGACAAACACCCAGATAAGCTCANGGAGTTGCACGACATGCTTATTGTCTGGAGAAAGGAGGTTGGGNCGCCCGTGCCTGCCAAGTTAAATCCGGAATATCGCGCCCCCTGNTAGTAACGTTAGCTTGTTGTGCACTAATATGTTCCTGTATNAGCNAATCATAGCTTCAACGCGAGGCTCCCTGTGTTTTTTTCTTTCAGTTCTTGCCACACCCTTCGGCCATTATAGAACTGCGAGCTGTCGTAGAGCCATGGATAGCGACCATCCCTGTCGTAACCACGCTCCAGTGCGATTTGGTTCAATGTGCCAATGTCATCGATACCACACCACAGAATTCCGTTCTGGCAGTAGGAAGTGTCAACGAAATACCGGCGGTAGTCTCCGCCACCGGGCTTTGGCCGTCTCGCATGTAATAGAGCCGAGTGCACAATGACGATGGAGCCAGGTGCGAGGGTATTAACGGTGATCGATCCTGGCAGATCTGCATACTCGAANATGTAAAGAGCGCGTCTTTCCATTGTTTGCTTGTGTGAACCCGGGAGTAGCAGCAGATCACCGATTTCGCCATTCAGTCCATCGAGGTACATGAAGACGTGAACCATAAGGTGCGAACGNTTCGTCTGTGGCAATTGTTCATAGTCGTGATGCCATGGCTCGCCCTTTTCTCCTTCAGCATGCCAGCGTGCGTGGATGTGGTGATGGGTAAACCGGGTGCCCCCCATGAGTTGAGAAACACGCTCGATGATCCCCTGTTCCGAGGTCAAAAACCCGAGTTCGGGATAGTTCATCAATATTTCATGATGATCATTGGGTTTGAGGCCATTGTTGATCATTCGATCAATGTCATCCTTGATGCGGCGAGCGTGTTCCTGGTCGAAGTAGCTTTCCAGAATAAGATACCCATCCATATCGAACGTATCGAGCTGTTGCTGTGAGAGGTGATTTTCCATGGGCTACATTTTACAAGGTTTTTTCTCAGATAGGGGCAGACCTAGTGCCAGAACGAAAACAGGGATGGATCNATGAAACTAGGCGGGAAAAAAGTTCTTATGGTCTTGTTGTCGCACGGAGCCTTGGGTGTTAACACATTCTGTTTGCGTCATATCAGCGAGTAGTGTTGTTTCGTTGGGAAGGTTTGCGATGAATCGGGTGGCTTCAGAGTCATCGATCTCTCCAAGGCGCCCAATCACGATACGAAACTCAGGTTCGTTGCTGCGGCCGAATACTATCGAATAGGTTTCGATGGTGGCAAAGCCCTGAGGGGTTTCGGTAAAGGGAGAGGATTGTAGGTTATCGATCTCCGCCCGGTAGGTATCGGGTTCTTTGCGAGCCTAATCGCCCGTCGTGGTTTTGGTCGAATAGATTCCGGACGAATATTTGTCCAGGAAGCCGCCGTTAGCGTTGACCAGTCCTTAGCTTGAAAGTTAGGTACTCAGTTTGTCCGCCATCGTCGAGGTCGAATTCATGACATAGTTGTTACCGGAGCCACCGTGAAACGGCAACCCGCTGGTCACGGTCAGAGGACGAGGGTCATCCGGTGCGATCCTCAGTTCTCCACACGCGATTTCTGCGGCCCTAGGAAAGCAGCTGTATTGATCAATATGCTCAATGTCGTCTATGGTGATGCCTGCCATCGCAACTGCATCCCGTCCGCGCAGATTGATGGGGGTGATGAAAAGTAATTGATGCGACTGGTCAGTGCCCAGATTTTTGGTACGTAGGTCGGTTAACAGTCGCACCGTTGTTAAAGACGCACAACGGTCGTTTCTGGGTATGGATTCGGTTGGAAGGCGTATACTAGTTGTTGTGCCTAACGGGCAGTGTATCCACCATCTACCGGCAGTGTCACGCCNGTAATAAAGCTGGCGTCATCGCTGGCCAGAAAAGCGGCGGCGGCGGCGATTTCCTCGGGTAAACCAAGTCTTCCTATGGGGTGCAGGGCTTCTAGGAATTCAAGACTTTCCGGTATTCCACGTATATTTTCGGTCATCGCCGTTTCGATATAACCGGGTGCAATCGCGTTAACGCGCACACCGTGTTTGCCGAACATGACGGCATACTGACGGGTAAGGCCTACCACGCCATGTTTCGCGGCCACATAGGACCCTGCGCCAGGGCCGATTTCCGCCACAGACTTCGTCGCAGCTGGTCCAACAACACCAACCAGCCCGGCTATTGACGAGGTATTAATTATTGCACCACCGCCATGTTCTGCCATGTAGAGGGCTCCGTGGTGTAATCCATAATAAACACCTGAAAGGTTGACAGATATGGTCTTTTGCCAGTCAGTACCCCCGCCAATACCTGCATTGTTGAATATCACATCCAGTCTGCCAAATGCTGTCGCGGTATCCTGTATGGCAGACTTCACCGCATCTTCGCTGGCAACATCGAGGGTAAGCGCTTCAGCTTTTCCTCCCTGCTGAATGATGATATTAGCCGTGTTTTCCGCTGCAGTTGTGTCCAGGTCTGCGCACATGATGGCAGCGCCATCNGTGGCTATCCTGATAGCTGACTCTCGCCCGATGCCATTACCGGCACCAGTGATAAGTGCCGATTTGCCAGATAGATCGTTCATGGTTCTTCCCCTGGTAATTCGTAAAGGTCTATCAGGCTCCAAACCAGACAGCACCNAACGATGTCATGAAAATAGGAATTATAGAGAGTATTTTCGCTTGATAAAAAAGTATCTTAATGAAGAGTTTGT
This sequence comes from Gammaproteobacteria bacterium, assembly GCA_002712135.1. Classification (GTDB taxonomy): domain Bacteria; phylum Pseudomonadota; class Gammaproteobacteria; order Pseudomonadales; family Azotimanducaceae; genus UBA7455. The sequence continues at coordinate 36,617 of PASO01000038.1, read as the reverse complement.
ANAGTGAAAGTTGTGGTAAGTCATTTGTCAGCAGAGAATGGAATGTGAATAGAGAATTGTCCCAACACTGAATTTAAGACCTTAATCGTAAATCTTCAACTTTTGTAATACGTCGGCAACGTCGTTTATCCAGACCTCAAAGAGCTTGGACGTGCTGGGGATTCTCTCCTAGTAAGCCTTAAACCCTTCCCAGTTAATTACTTCCATATGAACAATTAGGTGCGCGACATCTTTACCTCCTTCGATTAACGACAAATTTTCTCGTAATCTTGAGTCGAGGGTCAATGTGAGTGATTTGCATTAATTAAAAGTCTCTGTTTCGCCGCCGCGAGCGGCGTCGCAAAAATNCTCCACTTGACTAGCTAACTCGCACTCAGTAACAATTTATAGAGAGGCTCGACCGCATACCATGGACTAACGAGCAGGAGTAGATGTGAACCAGACTAGTTGGGTGACTCTAGTAATCATGTTAAGTGCTTTAGCACTTGTGGCCTGTCAGCCGGATGCCAACGANGCGTGCGCCGCCCTTGCCTCGTTCAACCAGCAAGATATGCGGATCAAAACGACCGAAAAAGTGGACGCTGGCACCCCACATTGCAAGGTCGCGGGCGTTATAGAGAAAGAGATCAACTTCGAGCTCCTGCTGCCCAAGGATTGGAATGGCCGCTTCATGATGGGTGGGGGCGGCGCATACGTCGGATCGATTCAGAACCAGGCGCTCTCCTACGGCTCCGGACCCGGAGCGCTCGAACGCGGCTATGCAACGGTCGGCACCGACACGGGCCACGTCAGTTCGATGGTCGATGGCAGTTGGGCACTGAACAACGTGGAGCGACAAGAGAACTTTGGCCATCGTGCCGTCCATCTCACCGCCGTTACTGCCAAAGCGATTATCGAGCGTTACTACGATCGTGTGCCGGAATACTCATATTTCGTGGGCTGTTCGCGCGGGGGTGGCCAAGCGATGATGGAGACCCAGCGCTATCCGGAAGACTTTGACGGGCTCGTCGCGGGCGCCCCCGCCTACGACTGGACTGGATTTAGGGCCGGGCAAATCCGGACCCTGCAATCGATGCTTTCCGATGGCGACACCAAGAGCCCCGTTTTGACCAGAGAGAGTCTGGAACTTCTGGGTACGTCGATCCTGGCTGCATGCGATACGCGTGACGGGGTAGCCGATGGCATTCTGACNGATCCACGTGATTGTCCGTTCGAGCCGGATGACCTGNAGAAATGTGAGGNGAATGATGGCGTCGATTGCGTGACGACGAANCAGCTCACCGCGATCAAGGCAATCTACGATGCACCGATCATCAACGGCCGACGGATCTTTGCGGGCTTTCCCTACGGTGGCGAGCACAATCCGGGTGGCTGGGAGAGATGGATGGTTGGGCCAGACGGGTTGACCCCCAGCACCAAGTTCGCCATCGACTTTTACCAGAACTTCATTTTCAGCGATACGCATTGGGACTACAGGCATTACGATTTCGCGAATTGGAAGCAAGACGTTGCGAAGGTCAGCGCGATGCTCGATGCCACCAGCACCGATCTGTCGGAGTTCAAAAAGATAGATGGAAAGATCATCTTCTGGCACGGATGGTCCGATCATCTGATCACTGCGCTCGGAACCGTTGACTATTATGACGAGTTGACTGCAGCCGATCCCGATGTGGACGAATACTCGAGACTTTATATGTTGCCAGGTATGTCTCACTGTGGCGGTGGAGCCGGCCCGAGCCAGGCAGATTGGCTCGAAGCAATTCGCGCCTGGGTCGAGGATGGCAAGGGGCCTGAACGACTCGTATCGCAGCAGCTAGACGAAACCGGTAGAGTTTTCAGGACACGACCAATCTGTCCCTATCCGCAGATCGCATCGTATCGGGGCAAGGGAGACCCAGACGACGAAGCGAATTTTGCGTGTAAGTAGGCTTTTATTGAAATCAGCCCTTATAGGGCTTANTCGTGCTGNGGATTTNCTGCTGGTAAGTATGTAACCGGTTCCAGTCTGTGACTTTGATATGAATAATTAGGTGCGCGGACATCTATGCTTGATTAGCGATAATACGATAATTTTGCTTATGATTTACGGGATGGGGTCAGCTCACTCGATACCGGTACGAATTGCCTCTAGGCGGTCAAGCAGCTCTACGCCGAGTGCTTGTGATTGCGTCACCCTGTTCCGGATATGATCGATTCAGGCCAGTGCTTATACTACAAAGTAGCATGTTCCAAAGAAGAACTGTGCGATAGATAATAGCGCATGTTCCAAGCTGTACGCAGTTACGCTTAATTATTCCCAATGCCTATTTTGTGGTGATATAGTCTTAAAAAGTCAATCTAACAGGGGAAAACGATCGATATCAGGCCACTCACACCCCATATCGGTGCAGAAGTCACTGGAGTCGATTTGTCCGGTGACCTTTCCAATGAGATCTTCACCGAAATCTATCAGGCACACCTGGACTATATGGTGCTCGTGTTTCGTGACCAACACCTTGATCGCGAACAACATAAGGTATTTGGACGCAGGTTCGGTAGGCTACATGTGCATCCTACGAATCATGTTGGCACACGTGATGACGAAATCCTCGTCGTTAAGACAAGCGCTAAGTCGACCTATACAGCTGGCGACACATGGCACACCGATGTGACTTGCGATGAATATCCGCCACTGGGCTCCATGTTATACATCACCGAGACGCCCGAGTGCGGTGGTGGCGATACCCTCTATGCAGACATGTACCTTGCCTACGAATTACTTTCAGACAAGATGAAACAAATGCTGGAAGGGATGACGGCAGTTCATGATGGCGGAATCCCCTATGTGGGCTTATATAATACGGTGCCGCCTGAAGGCGGCTACGCAAGAAATGAACATCCGGTGATTGTGACGCATCCGGAAACCGGAAAGAAAGTTTTGTATGTTAATTCTGGTTTCACATCCCATATAAAAGGGCTTAAACCATTTGAAAGTCGGGCCCTACTAGATATGCTTTATCAGCACATCGCCCAAACGCCAAGTCTTACCTGCCGTGTTGAGTGGCAACCCAATACGCTGACGTTTTGGGACAATCGCTGTACTCAACACCATGCTATTTGGGACTATCATCCCTATTCTCGCTATGGTGAACGGGTTTCTATAGTTGCCGATAAACGACCCTCGGCCTGAAGTGACGCCGCAATCTAAGATATAGGGGTTAGCAGGAGCATAATTTTGGCAGCTCTTCGACCGGCACACTTAGTCATCAGGCTATTCGCATGATCAGGGAGAATGGTCTCCTCCAGCCAGAGGAGCATACGCAAAATACCGTAAGCTTAATCCCTTGATTCTTGGCCAGTAAGCTTGATTTCGGATGTCGAAATTCTCATTTCTTTTGNGACCTGAAACCATGAGATCGCTAATGAAAACACGTTGTCGTTATTCACTGGATTATCTCGCCCACTTCAGCAAGATTGGATCAAGGTCTGATGCTAACCCAAGCAGCTCAGCACGTGTCGCGGGATGCAGTGGTGTCAGGGGGTGACGAACTGCATCGCTGGCGATGACGCCACCTTCTTTCATTACAGCCTTGCAGGCGCGTAGACCGCATTGACGATTCTCAAAGTTGATGAGCGGNAGAATNCTATTGTACTGGGCGCTTGCNCTATCGATATTCCCTTTACGATGNCTTTCCAGAACGGGCTTGATCAGGTCCGGTAGTAGCGCACTCGGCATGGTGCCGGTGGCACCAGCATTCAGGTCGGCGAGTAGNGTGATTGATTCTTCACCGTCGAATGGACCNNCAATGGCGTCGCCNCCCGCCTCAATCAGACTGCGCAGCTTTGCGGCGGTCATCGGCATCTCGATCTTGAAGTATCCGACTAGGGGAACCTCCTTCGCCAGGCGCACGAGCAGGGGTACTGACAGCTCGACACCACTGAGTGGCGCATCCTGAATCATTACCGGGATACCTCCTGACTCTGAGACGGTGGAGAAATGCTCGATCACTTGTGCTTCCCCGGCGCGCAGGGTGGCGCCATGGTAAGGCGGCATGAGCATAATCATGGCTGCGCCGCTCACACCCGCGCGTCGAGCGCGTTCGGCTGCAATTTGCGTCGAGAAGTGACTGCAGGTAACGATCGTAGGGACGCGATCCGCGATATGTGTGAGGCACAGATCCAACAGGACGTCGCGTTCCTCGTCCGTCAGCAAGAATTGTTCCGAATAGTTCGCGAGGATACAGATACCATCGACGCCCTGATCGATCATGCAATCTAGTACGCGCTTCTGACTCACTAGGTCTAGCGCACCTCTTTCATCGAAGGGCGTCGGCGCGATGGGAAAGACACCTCGAAAGGATTCGGTCATTTTACCTCCTTGGGATATAGCTCCTCGAAAAGAGCCTCTGCTTCTTTAACCGTCTGTGCTTCTACGGGTGGCGCAGGAGCGCGCACGGTTGCGGACTCGATGATCCCGCGATGTTGCAGAAGCGTTTTGTGGACGTAGTAGTAGACGCCATCGCTCTGCCCCCATAGACGGGTTACGGGAACCAGCATACGGTTGAATAGTGCCATGGCACGAGCATCGTCTCCAGCCTGGTAGAGCTCCCATATCTTCACGAAGGTTTCCGGCTGGCTGCAGAATGGCATAGTGCCAACCGAGCCACGACGCAGTTCTTCAACGAAGTAGCCGCCACCTGCACCGNCGAAAATCGTGAGCTGATCATTCAGTACTCGCTTCATTTCTGCAATCTTTGCTGTGATCGGNACGCTCTCTACTTTGATGTAGCGAACCCACTCGCAGCTATCAGCCACCTGTTTTGCGATAGTTGCGCTGACCGGACCCGTCGGATGATCCTGCATGAAGATTGGAATCGACACTGCAGCCGAAATAGCCTGGTAGTAGGCAACCACNTCTCCGTGAGTTGCGGGCATGAAGGATGGAGGAAGCACCATGAGCGCATCTGCACCTAACTCTTGTGCGCGTCGGCTGTAGTGTATAGCGAGCTCAGTACCCGGTGCACCGGTATTCATGACTACGGGCGCGCGGCCGTTGACCTGATCGACCACGATGGAGGTCACTCGGTCCCGTTCTGCTTCGGAGAGTTTGAACACCTCACTGGCGAGTGCGATGCCGACTCCATGGACGCCTGCCTTCAGGTTGAATTCTACGACTCGACGCAGGCTTTCCTCGTCGATCACTCCATTCGGAGTGAAGGGTGTGACTAGAATAGGCACAACGCCATGCATGTTTTTCATGGTTTCTATCCGTATTGTGTCGAAGGCTTGAGCATAGTGTTTTTAGAGTCAGGGGCTAATCCGATTTGCTTTGGCCTCATCCCACCACCAGGCGTCTGGAAAACCAGTCCTGAATCTGGGTTCGACCTCAGGTTGGCCAAACTTGTCCCAATACACGGCATTTGGCCCCGAGAGCGCGATGATCGGGATGTAATAGAAGTTCCATAGCAACACACGGTCTAGGGCATGGGTAGCCGTTGTCAAATCGTGCATTGATTGTGCCCCAAGGACTTCTTTTACCAACGCATCGACTGCGGGATGGTTGATCCCTGGTGCGTTGGTCAATGCGAACTCCGACCCAGCAGAATGTAGCCGGCCGTGCATNCCAGACTCCGGAGANATAGCAGCCCCGAAGCGGCCGAAGGTCACGTCGAATTCGTTCTCGCGCATCAGGTTGACGAACTGTGCGGTCTCCACCATGCGGATTGTCGACTCGATACCTATTTGTTGCAGGTAGTTTGTGTATGGCAGGACTAAGCGCCGTTCTGTTGGGTTACGGACTACGAACCGTAGTGTAAATTTCTCTTCATCGACATTTCTGAGGGCGCCATCCTGGTATANCCACCCAGCCTGTTGAAATAGTTCTATTGCGGTGAGTTTGGCATTCCGGTTATATCCAGCCCCGCTTGATCTTGGCGGATTAAAAGGCTCGTTGAACAATTCGGTTGGCAATATTGTTCGAAATGGCTCNAGTAGTTTACGCTCGGCCTCAGTTGGTGTGCCGGACGANGCGAGATGGGAACCANAGAANTAGCTTGTTGGGCGCTGATACACATCGTGATGCAGAACACGATTCACCCATTCATAGTTGAACATCATGGTTAACGCTTTGCGAACCCGTCGGTCGGCCAGTTTCTCCTGCCTTGTGTTTAGGGCGATGGCTCGATCAAATCCGACGTAGGACAAGCGATTGTGGCGGCGCTGGACAAGCCACCCTTTTTCACGGGCTGGAATGTTGTAACCGTCGGCCCAATAACGTGCCTCAGTTTCTGCATAGAAGTCGAGTAGACCCTTTCGTAACGCTTCGCGCAGCACCGTGGCNTCGCGATAAACCTCGTAGCGGACGTAGTCGAAATTGTGTCGGCCGCGGTGGATGCCGAGGTTGCGACCCCAGTAGTCGGGTACTCGCTCGTATACAATATACCCACCAGGCTTGAATTCAGCGATGCGATACGGCCCGCTACCGAGGGGGGGCTCAAGCGTCGTCTTGGTCATATCGCGAGCTCGCCAGTAGTGTTCGGGGACGATGGGCCACTTGCCCATCACCATGACCTGGTTCGGCCCCAAACCGGTGACGTTGCGAAAATTGAATTTAATCTCCCTTTCACCCAATATCTCAATGTGCTCGATGAACCGGAATGCCTGCCGAACACCACCAATGCCGTCCTGCTCGATCCAGTCGAAGGTGAACTTCACGTCACTGGCGGTCACTGGCACACCATCGTGCCAACGCGCCTCTGGTCTAATACGAAATATTGCCCAGGTATAGTCTGGTGCCACTGCGACGTGCTCGACCAGGTTGCCATAAAAACTTCCAGGTTCATCGTCGGATGGCCAGAAGAGCGAGTCATAGAGCATCGTAAGCTCGATTACATGCAAACCCGGTGGCCTGAGGCCCTTGGGTATGATTGGTGTAAAGCTGTTGAAACTGGTCGCGGTAGCGAGCCTTAGGGTTCCACCCTTGGGGGAGTCCGGGTTGACGTAGTCGAAGTGTGCAAAACCCTCCGGATATTTGAACTGGCCGAAGTCCGACACACCGTGTTTGAAGCTTGGTTCTCCCGTTGCAATCGCTGCGCTCGCGGTCGCAGCGATTAGCATCTTGCAGATGTTGACTAGGATGCGGTGGACCACGGTACTACCCAGTTTAGTAACATGCCCTTGATCGCCATGGCCATGGCGATCGGTTCATCCAGCATCAAATGGTGATGTGTTTGGGGTATCCTGATATGTGGAATGACACCATGAGTTACCTCTTCCGTATATACGGCAGCCTCAGCTGAATAGTCCTGGCTCTCTTCTGCCATGATAAACGCGACAGGACATTCCAGAGACTGCAGTTTTTCCGCCTCGGTAACATTGCCCACGTTGAGGTTGTTATACATGCCGGGATCGAACTTCCAGGTCCAGCCACCTTCAACTTCACGAAGTGAGTGTTCTGCCAGATAGCTCACCAGATATGGATGCTTGCAGGTTTGTTCCGGGAGAAGACGAAAGCGAGCTAGCGCCGATGCCCGGTCCCCATAGATGCGTGTGGGTCGAAACGGAGTGCTCGCTGCCTTCCTGGCATACTCTGCCATTCCATCAGGCTTGCCCGGTCGTGATACCGTGTAGTCCGCGAGAATGACACCCCCGAGATTGGCGCCATACCGATGGCCTGTCTCTAGGGCAACCAGGCCGCCAAAGCTGTGACCCACCACGCAAGNTCGACCACGCATGCCTGCCGCCCTTGCTACTGACACCACCTCCTCGCCAAANAACTGGCTGGAATATTGATCCCGCCAACCACTGCCACCAGACCCTGACAAATCGAATGCGACCACATGAAATTGATCGCAGAGTAACGGCGCGATCATGCGCCACCATTCTAGGTGGGCGTTACTGCCGTGTACCAGAACGATACCGGGATTACCCCGATCACCCCAGGAAACAAAATTGATGGTGCAATCCTCTACTTCGGTTTGTCCCGCCTCCCAGGGTATATCGAGTGCTTTGGCAAACCATTCAGGGTATCCGGTTTCAGACATCTATTGCGATCCTACGGAAGTCTTATGCAAAGCGGGTTAGTCTACTTAGTAGACGTTATCTAGGTCAAAGTCGATATAGTCCGCTACATCGTTATAATGAGANNATTTNCAGTAANCGCTAATACATCTTGATAACTGACGTTTTTNCGGGAGGGGAGCATGCCTGCGAAACATGANCTGGTGATTCGCAACGGAACCATCGTTGACGGNACTGGTGCGGAACCNGTCANCGGCGATGTGGCTATTGAGGACGGGCTNATNACTGCTGTCGGTGATGTCCATGGGCAAGGTGGGGAAGAGATCGATGCTCGTGACCGGGTGGTTACTCCAGGTTTCTTTGACCTGCACACCCACCTTGATGCACAGATGGGATGGGACCCGCTCATGACGCCCATCACCTGGCATGGCATCACGACTGCACTGCTCGGAAACTGTGGCGTTACGTTCGCCCCCTGCAAACCCCAGGATCGCGACTACCTCGCCGCGACCATGGAGACTGTCGAGGACATTCCTCGTGAAGCAATTCTCGAGGGTCTTCCGTGGGATTGGGAAGACTTTGGTGGCTACCTTGACTCGATCGAGCGCCTTGGGCCAGTAGTCAATGTGGCTGGTCTTGTGGGACACAGCGCAATTCGGCAGTTTGTCATGGGCGAGCGTAGTTTCGAAGCTAACCCCAGCTTTGACGAGTTGACTGAGATTGTCCGTATTGCCGGTGAAGCAGTCGCACAAGGCGCCATGGGATTCTCAACGAACCGCTACNAATTTCACGTCGATCCGGAGGGGCGNGCGATCCCCGGGACCTTTGCNAGTNGGGACGAGTTGAAGGCTATCGCTACTGCGGTCGCTTCACGAGGTGGTCTGATGCAGTTCGTCCTGCACCCTCCACGCCTGGCCCAGGATCTGGAAATTGTGGAAGCGGCGGCTGCGACCGGTGGTGGTCGAGTATTGTTCAGTGCTTTCACTGACCATACTGACATACTTCAGCCAGCGAGCCTGGGTGAGATTATCTCTGATTATCGTTCCCGAGGTCACGACATCAATGGCCTAACGATTCCACGAAGTGGTGGAGGGCTTCTTGGTTTGGGTAGCCTAAATCGACTGCCGGGGCTTGAAGAACTGGCAGCGATCGACTACGACCAACAACTGGCTGCTATTCGCGATCCGGCTTTCCGGGCCCGTATTATTGAAGCGGCAAGCTCTCATCCCTGGGATAAGATTGCTCCGTCACTCCGCTGGACTGGAGACACAGACTACCCCGACACCGTCCAGTCCCGTAACCAGGGGTTGGACCAGCTAGCGGCCGAGGCCGATGAGCATCCTGTAGAGACCTTCCTTCGTTACCTCGATCGAACCGATGGCGCAGGCCTATTCCATCAACCCGCCTTTAATCGCGACTTCGACGAGATCGAGCGGCTGCTCCAATCGGACTGGTGCTGTCCTGGCCTCGGCGATTCGGGCGCCCATGTTGCCCAGATGATGGATGGTGGATGGGCTAGCTTCTTCCTTAGTTATTGGTACCGTGACCGTGGCACGTTCAGTCTGGCCGAGTCCATTCACATGTTGACTGGCAAGCAAGCTAGGATTCTTGGCCTCAGTGACCGGGGAACACTCAACCCGGGTTCGCGAGCTGACTTGAACATACTGGACATCGACTGCGTGGCGGAGCGTCAAGCGGAACTGGTAACTGACTTCCCGTTCGGCGCCAAACGATTCATTCAGCGGGCGAGTGGCTTTGANGCGACNATCTGTAACGGGACGGTTGTGCTGAGANACAACGAACACACTGGTGAGCGCAGCGGGAGNGTGCTCCGCGCCACNGACTAATGGTCTATATTTTTCAGCTTCTCGACCTCATCTGCGTAGATGTGCTCCAACCCGTCGGCAAACAGCGGTGGCAATACNGTGATNTGGTCACGCTCGGCGTATAGTTGGNGCTTGAGCGCCAGCGACGGGNACTGGCGCATCGTCAGGTTTCNCGCCAAGTTTACCGTGCGACTGATGGCNCGAACCGCAGATAAGACGACCGGGTTCAGCTCTTCGCTTCCGACTCCAATGAAGACTTTTGCTGACAGGTCGGTTTGCGACTCCGCGTATATTGCCTAGAGATCCAGGGTCCCCGGGTGGGTTCCACTGGCTAAAAGGTAGCGCCATTGGTCCGCGAGGTTTCCTGATCGATCAGCGCGTCGCCGTACAATGCGGTTAGCGTGCTCTTGCCAAGCTTGTCGTCTCCAAACATCGAACCCGCCGCGTTTTCACTTCAGTCGTGTTTGCGAATCAGTCTTCCGGGTAATGCATCCGTCTCTTCATCATTTTCATAGGTGACTGAACCTTTGACCATGGTTGCCAGAAAGCCNGTGCTCTTTTGTTGTAGCCGGCCAGCCTTGGAGGGGAGATCGTAGACCATCCTTGGCGCGTCGAGGACCAGGTTATTAAAGTCGATAATATTAATATCGCCTCGTTTGCCGACCTTGAGTTCACCACGGTCTGACAATCCGACTGCTGCGGCAGTGGCGCTGGTCTGGTTGTGAACCAGTTGTGCGAGGTCAATCTTCTCACCGCGCNGTCGGTCGCGGCCCCAGTGGATCAGTGAAAAAGCCGGNAAACTNGCGTCGCAAATTGTCCCGACGTGTGCGCCGCCGTCGCCTAGTCCCATGAGCGTATGCGGGTGCAGCATNAACTCGCGACAGACGTCAAGGTTCTGAGAGCCGTAATTGATGATCGGCCAGTACAACATTGCTAGTCCTTCGTCTTCCAGTAGGACATCATAGGCGTACTCTATTGGATTGCGCCCCGCNGCNNCCGCNCGNGATCCAATGCTNTGTTCCGGGGCTGGCTCGTAGTCGGGTCGCTCATCAAGTTGCCATACGTTTTTCATTTCGCGCAGCGCGTTGAAAATTGCCGCATAGTACTTATCGTCCACGGCTTCATTCAGTATTCGTTCTTTCACTGCCGGGTCACTGAGTCGTTTAACCTGCTCGGGCAAAGGAAGGTGCGCGATTGCTTGATATGATGGATGACCCGATAACGGGTTGACGGTCGTTGTCAGGCCCAGCTGTATGCCAATGGCGCGCGGTGCAACCTGTCCACGGATGGNGAGACCCTTTTCATTGGCTGCTTCTATCTTTGACAGCAGGTGACGCCATCCGTCCTGNCCACCGATGCTTTCGGCCAGCGTGAAGGAGAGGGGACAAGAACCCTTCTCGGCCATGGCTTCGAGAATATCGAACTCGTTGTCGAGCTCGAAAAAATCGGAGATCAGTTCGATAACGCCGTGTCCAGCGTCACGNATACCTTGTGCGATGCCAGACATCTCATCGATCTCGGCCTGTANTGAGGGTGTATGTTCCCCGTTGCTTGACTTATGGTTAATTGACCGGGAAGTGGAGAAACCAATAGCACCTGCNNCCATCGCTTCGCGAGTCAGCTNGCGCATGGCTGCTATGTCGCTCGGGGTTGCCGGTTCTCGGTCGAGGCCGCGTTGCCCCATGACGTATACCCGCATGGGTGCATGTGGTATCTGAACGCCAATATCCATATCAAACTTTTTGCTGTCTAGGTAGTCCATATATTCAGGGAAAGTCTCCCATTGCCAGTTAATACCCTCGTTGAGTACCGCTCCGGGAATTTCCTCGACACCTTCCATAAGTTCGACGACTTTTTCACGGTCGTCCGGGTATACGGGCGCGAAACCCACCCCACAGTTGCCAGCAATAACGGTGGTCACACCGAAATGACTCGACGGTGACATGCGATTAGNCCANGTGGCCTGACCATCATAGTGGGTGTGCATGTCTACGAGTCCGGGGGTAACAATTGCACCGTCCGCATCGATTACGCGCGTTGCGCGTTGTGTGATTCTTCCGATGTCGGTGATCGCGCCTTTAGTGATAGCAATATCGGCGGTATAGGCTTCGCTGCCTGTGCCATCGATCACGGTCCCGCCCTTTATTAGCGTGTCGATTGTCATAAATTAGCCTCCCAGGGTATGAATCGAGTATAGCCCAACACGGTAGCTCTCTGGCAAAAAGCGCTCGGCAACACATGAACTAGCTTTCCATTCGGTCCGCATGTAAAAATGTAGTCTACTATACTGAACGGAAAGTTGAGATATGGCAGAAGAACAAGGAGAAACTGCGGAATACCGGGCCCAGTCTATTGCNCCATACGAAGTATCGGATGAATTGCGCCCGCGAATCGACGCACTGGATTTGTGGGATGTTGTGGACGGGCTTCGTGAGAAAGGCTACGCGGTGATCCGNGACGTGGCCTCACCGGAACTCCTGGACGAAATGCGCGAGGCGATCCATTCGTTGGCAGCGCAGACCCCGCAAACGCCAGACTCGATGGATCGTGTGCCAATGCTACTTGGACGACACCCGGCGATTGACCGTGTGGCCACGCTACCGAAGGTGCTTGCCGTAGCGGAATTCAGTGTCGGCAAGGCCCTGCGTGGCGGCCGATTTCATGGATCAATTATGCGGGAGGGGCAGGGTCCGGAGAGCGGTGGTCTGCACTCTGACCAGAATTGGATGCCATGTCCGTTCCCGGAACACAACCTCATGGTGACCTTGTGCTTTGCCTGCGAGGGTATGTCTGACGAGGGGGGAGCNACCCGGGTCGTACCGCGCTCGCACCTTGAGCGTCGTCACCCTACAGAGGACGAGTCGAATGGTAAGAGTGTTGCCATCGAGGCGGAAAAGGGCGATGTGGCAGTATGGGACGGGGCGGTCTGGCACGGCTCAGGACATCGTACGATCCCCGGTACCCGCACCATGCTGCACGCTACCTATCAGCGCCTTTACACCCAGCCAATCAACGATTTTTCCTACCTGCTGGACGACCATGAATACATGGCTAGCGCACCGGAAGAGGTGCGGGGATTGCTGGGTACGGAGCTCTTCTTCGGATCGGATACTCCGACTACCGATATCGATATGGAGAAGTTCGGCTTTGCGGCTGCAGCGTCCAAGTTGTAGCTCATTTGGGGTGCCTGGGGAGGGTAATTCGTATCGGGCATACTAGGTCGAGTCATTTTAATCATTCAGAGGAGTATGTAACCCTTGGATTTCAGTTTTAATGAGAACGAACAGTCTTTCTATGAAGAATTGAATGACTTTCTGCACAAGGAACTTCCGGAAGACTGGTACACCAAGCCGGTCAGGTGGCCGCATGATTATGCCGGTTCCCCCTATCGTGATCCAAAGGACAAAGAAACCGCNGAAATCTTCCAAAAAAAGCTAGCGGACAGGGGTTGGCTGACTATCTCCTGGCCGAAGGAGTACGGAGGAAGGGGATACACTAATATGGAACAGGCCATCTTCGACGAGCGCATGAGCTACCATCTGGCCCCGGCCAGCGGCGGTATTTCCTGTGGTATCGTCGGTCCCATGCTGCTGCGTATTGGTACGCTAGAGCAGCAGGATGCTTGGATTCCCAGAATCGCAAGTGGAGAGATTTCGTTTTGGTTAGGCTACAGTGAGCCTAATGCAGGTTCTGACCTCGGTTCGGTTTCGACCTTCGCCCGCGAGGAAGGTGACCATTTTGTATTCAATGGTCAGAAATGCTGGTCCAGCGGNGCACATAACGCTGACTANTCCTGGATGATTGTGCGTACCGATGNCAATGCAAGAAAGCACGCGGGATGCAGTCTGTTCATCGTTGATAACAAAACTCCTGGNATCACCATGCGCCCTGTGATCAATATCCTGGGGAACCATTCCTTCAACGAAGTATTCATGGACGATGCGCGTGTTCCGAAAGAAAACCTGATTGGTGAAAAGAACAAAGGGTTTTATCATCTGATGCAGGCATTGGATTTCGAGCGTATTTCGCTCGTTGGTATCGGCACGTTCAAGCGCTTCCTGGAAGAACTGGTGGAGTATGCAAAGACGACNACTCGCAATGGGAATCCGTTGAAGGATGTAACTTCTGTGCGTAACAAACTGGCGGATCTTGCAACGCGAGTTGAAATTGGCTACATGCTGTTCTATCGCACAGCGGAAATGCTCGATCGAGGGCAAGANCCCAACGTTGAATCATCCGCGTTGAAAGTCATGACGACAGAATTAGCCCGGGATATGGCGGAAACTGCGATGGAGATACTCGGACCTTATGGTCAACTGACGGAACCTGGAGAACGCGCCCCACTTCGGGCGCTGGTATCGCGAGGATTTCTGGAAAGTATTTCTGCCACCATTGGTGCNGGCACGTCGGAAATTCAACGCAATGTTATAGCGCAGCGTGGNCTCGGAATGCCGCGTGTCTGAATGGGAGCGATAGGATGAACCTCGATAAGAATGCAGAACAAACCATGCTTGCCGATGCTGCACGAAAATTTTTGCAGAGTCACTGTCCTTCATCACTGGTGCGCAGTGCCCGCGAAAATAGTGCGGCGTTTCCTCCGGACTTGTGGCAGGGGATGGCTGAAATGGGCTGGATGTCTCTGACGATAGATCAGGAATACGGAGGACTCGGGGGTAGCTTCGCCGATTTGACCGTATTGCTGGAAGCAATGGGTGCGGTTTGCCTGCCTGCGCCGTATTTTAATACGGCGGTGGTCAGCGCTACGGCAATTGCACGGTCGTCAGCGATAGACCTAAAAAAGGGTTTACTGCCCAGGATTNCTGNAGGGAAAATGGTTTCCATTCTGGCGCTCATTGAACCGGACAACAGTTACGGGCTTGATAATATTCAAACGACAGTCGCCTCAGGAGAGGACGGTTTCGTGGTGAATGGTATCAAACTCTTCGTTGAGCACGCCCAGGGTGCGGATTACTTTCTGACAGTCGCGAACAACGAATCGAAAGGTTTGGTAGTGCTGATGGTCGACGCCAACAGTTCAGGGATTAGTCTGACCCAAGCACCTACACTGGATTATAGCAAACAGTGTGAAGTGCACTTCTGTGATGTTCAGGTGCCGGCAGACATGGTCGTTGCAACAGGAAAGGATGCTGAGTCCCTGTTACTCCATCTGGAAAAGGTCTGTGCCGTTGGAAAGTGCGCGGAGATGGTAGGGGCGATGCAAACCGTGCTTGATATGACAGTTCAATACTCTAAGGACCGAACCCAATTCGGGCAGCCTATCGGCGGTTTCCAGTCGATTCAGCACCACTGTGCAAACATGGCTGTAGATGTGGATAGTGCGCGCTATTTGACGGGTCTCGCGGCGTGGAAAGTCAGTGAAGGTCTTCCCGCAGCTAAAGAAGTCTCCATGGCCAAGTCCTTTGTCAGCAAGGTGGCGATTCGTGTTGTGAAAATGGGGCATCAGGTGCATGGTGCCATTTCGTTCTGCGATGAATTCGACATGCACCTGTTCCTGCGGAAGGTTCAGGCTGCGTCCATGGCATTCGGCGACAGCGAGTTTCACCAGGAAAAGGTTGCTGTAGAGCTGGGGCTTTAATATCTCGGTGCTGGTTGGTGCGTCCGCTGCCCTTACTAGGACCAGGAATCAAAATGATTCCAAAAGCTATCAGCAGAGTGACCCACGATTGGCTGAGTGATGTGCTTAGTGTCAATATTCTGAAAAGTTACTGCAACTCTGATCAGTTAGTGTATCGCGCACATGAGCGATATCTATCGCGTTGTCTTCGTCGGGTGATTTTACGGTAAGCATATCTTTTTTTATAAGGACTGACGAATAGGTTCCGGATGAAATGTTCAATCAATACAGTGTATGGAGAAAAAGCAGGATGACTGATGATGGATTGCTATTCGAAGGTTTAAAGGTTCTAGATGTAGGCAGTTGGATAGCTGGTCCTGTAGCAGCTACGATGCTTGCCGACCGGGGTGCAGAAGTCCTCAAGATTGAGGAACCTGTAGAAGGAGATGGCTATCGCGGATACCCCGAGTTGGAATTTACCCCAACTGCAGAAGTCAACTACACTTGGGCTTTGGATGCCCGAAACAAGCGATCGCTATCTCTTAACCTGAAAACCGACGCCGGAATGGACATACTGAAAAAGCTTATAGCTGATTGCGACGTTTATATTTCCAACCAGCCACTCCCACTTCGACGCCTCCTTAATCTGAATTATGAGGACATCAGGGAGCTTAACCCCCACATGATCTACGCTTCTCTTACACCGTTTGGTGAAGCGGGTCCGGACAGCGACAATGAGGCCTTTGACCTGGTAGCNTACTGGAACCGATCAGGACTTATGAACTACATGCGACCTGATGGTTATGAGCCGATACAGGCGATGGCTGGTATGGGCGATCACCCGACGGCGGTTGCCCTGTATGCAAGTATTGTCACTGCGATGCTCCAACGCGAACATACTGGTAAAGGTTGTATGGTTCATACCTCACTGCTCGCTAATGGACTCTGGTCTTCCTCTTGCCACACGCAGGCCCAAATTGCGGGTGCCACATTTTCGACCCTTGCAAAGCAACGTCTGACAAGCGCAGTGTACGAGACCGCTGATGGCCGTTGGTTGCAGCTTTGTATGATACGGGGCGAAGAAGAGCTTGATCGTTTACTGATTGCTATAGAGGCCTTCGACATACTGGGCGATGACAGATACGCGACTCTTGATGCGAAAATGGAGNATCGCGATG
Source organism: Gammaproteobacteria bacterium (assembly GCA_002712135.1). Classification (GTDB taxonomy): domain Bacteria; phylum Pseudomonadota; class Gammaproteobacteria; order Pseudomonadales; family Azotimanducaceae; genus UBA7455. Next base: position 20,040 of record PASO01000038.1, on the reverse strand, counting down.
ACCTGACGGCAAGGCTTCGGGAGATTTTTCTGCAACGATCTAGCGATGATTGGCTGAGATTGCTGAAAGAAGAAAACGCATTGAATGTAGAGCAAGTTGCAACCTTCGAAGACGTACAGAAAGATCCGCATTTACCACTCAATAATATGATTTCACGNCCNTTGGAGGATGTTGGCATCGACTACATCATCAATGATCCGGTCAATGTTCAGGGGGTGAAAAAAATTGGCGCCAAGCGTGCTCCCGACCATGGGGAACACAGCACCGAAGTTTTGGATGAAATGGGATATAGTGAAATAGAGATTCGTTCCCTGAAGGATCAGGGTGTGATCTGAGACATCTAGCAGTCGCATGGTTTATTAATGGGTGATGTCCTGACGGTTTCTTTACAGATTGTGTATAGATTATCTCCCATCACGTGGTTTAATCCCTAGGTTGTTTGGGAGAACCCATGAGCACAGTAGAGCTTGACGACGATATAAAGGATCGTCGGCGTTTGGATTCGATCCCTGTTTGGGGTGCTGGGCCGATACCGTCTGAGCGTGCTCACGCGGAAGTTAAGAGCGTGCGGGGTTTCGCTGATGTCATGCGTATCTTCCTGCGCGCGTGGCCGTACCTATTGCCAATGGTCCTAGGCTATTGGCGTGAGCGTACCATAGTCAGAGAGGCAGGCTGGCAGCGGTTGGGAACGACTGATTGGAATTATCGTTACGTACCCTTTGTTGTTACTGGATTATTCGCGACCGGCCCACTGACGGGACTCATTAGCCTCGGCGAGAACTGGCAGCTCGATTTTCTTTTTTACACTACATTGATGATGACCCTGTTGGTATGGATGTTGATGTATGTGCGCGGGCGCACATTCGTCTCGATCGCGGTTGCGCTGGTCATTGTCGGAGTTGTTGCTAACCTTTTTGCCATCCTTGCAGTGACCGGATGGGGGGACAATATTTTCGTTGGTTTGGTCAGCTTCGGTTGCGTTTCAATGTGGTTGCTGCAGTATCGTTTTGTTGAGGGGGAACTGCAGTTGCGCGCGCGTCTGGGCTGTCACCTCGTTTACTACTACATCATTGTCTTAACATCTATGTTGGTCGGGGTAGTGATGGGACTCTTTACCGTTGACTTGCTGAACCAGTCCATTCTTCAGGCTGAACCACTTACGNCATTTTTGGCGGAGTTGGTCGGTCGTGGTGATCTCGCCGACGGTACAACGGAGATGCTAACGACGATACAACGTCAGGAACTACAGTGGACTTATATGATCATCCTGCTCGTCGTTGGCATGTTGACTTTTCCGTTTACGGTCGCGCTACCTTACTACAACGTCTGGATTATGCAGCAGATCAACCAGGATCTGCGTCTGGCCCTGGTTGAGCGCTGGCATCAGCTGTCATTGCGCTACCATGGCGATCACCGGGTGGGTGATTCGGTNTACCGTATTTACCANGACTCGGCACAGGTCACCGCCGTCATCGGTATGTTGGTCAGTGTCGTCACCCAGCTAACCCAATACACCATGACTATCTTTTTCGTGACTGCACTGGACCCGATCTTGGGTTTGATGGGACTCACCATCGCGATCCTAGCCCTAGGTTGGGCGCGCTGGTTTTCGCCGAGAGTCAGAACACACTCGCGGGTGGCCAGAGAGACTAATTCTGACCTGACTTCGCGGATCCAAGAGGTCTTGGGCGCCGTTAAAGTTATTAAGGCTTACGGACGAGAGGCAGATGAGCAGCGGCGCTTTGAAGAAGATAGCGTTGTGGCGTTCAATGCCNCGCATAGGGTCCGCTCNCTTGTCGCTATCGTCGGCATAATCATGTTTACGCTTGCAGCGGNCATCCTCTTAAGTGGCGAGTTTTTTATGGCGATCTGGGCGAGTGGAGATCGCGAGACGTTTGCCGCTGCCCTGATTGGATTAATCGGGCTCTCATTTGTGCGCTGGAATCTCGCTGCATTCCAGTGGGCTCAGGGTGAGTTTTTCAAGTCGAGTAACCAGGTACGTGGACTGGTACGTGACTGGACGTCAGCACAGGACATGGCCATGGGCCTCGACCGGGTATTCGAGATTTTAGACATCGAACCGGATGTCAAGAATGTCGTCGATCCGATCTCAATGCCACCCTTTAAGCGGGAGATCCGGTTCGAGCACGTGAGTTTTGCCTACGAATTGGCTCGGCCTGTGCTTAATGACGTGAGTTTTACCGCGCCGGTCGGATCTATCTGTGCGATTGTTGGCCCGACGGGGAGCGGCAAGAGTACTCTGGTCAGTCTGCTGACACGCCTGTTCGATCCAGATACCGGTATAGTCAGCATCGATGGCAACGATGTGCGCCAGTTGGATGTGGAGAGTCTACGTGCCAACGTTTCAATCGCTTTGCAGGAAAATGTACTCTTTGGTATGAGTGTGCGTGACAACATTCGTTACGTAGTACCGGATGCCACAGATACGGAAGTCTTTGAGGCAGTTCGCGTTGCCTGTGCAGACGAGTATATTGAGGGGTTACCAGATGGTCTGGATACCATGCTTAGTGATAGGGGCGGGAGACTCTCAACAGGTCAGCGTCAACGTCTATCTATCGCTCGTGCCATAGTGCGGGGTGCGCCGATTTTGATCTTGGATGAACCGACAGCAGCACTAGACGCTGAAACAGAGCATCGAGTACTGGAGCGCCTGGCCGAATGGGGAGCGGGTCGGGTCATATTTCTAATTACACACCGCATCTCAACTATCCAGCAGGCGGACCAGATCCTGTATCTTGATGGTGGTGAGATTCTTGAATCGGGCAGCCATGATAAGTTGATGCAGATCGAGGATGGTCATTATCGGCNCTTCGTTGAGACAGAGGCAGACCTTGCTAAAGGCATAGCTCCGAATACAGGGGACGAGGTGTCATGAGCGATTCCGTTGTCATCGGTAAGGACCTGAAGGTGCATGAGAAGTCGCTGGATATTTCGGCCAGCATATTAGACCTTGATACCGATCTTAACTTTCGCGATACCTGCCGCATTATTGGCAGGGCACTAGGGTACATCAGGTACTTCCCGTATCGCTTTACGCTCAAGTTTTTGCTATTCGCAATCTCCCTGATGACACCGCTAATTCTGCCCTGGCCGATCAAGGTCGTTATCGACAACGTGATACTGCAGAAAGCTTTGGCACCAGAAGCTTTCCCAGCCTATTTCAGACCGTTTGTCATCTTTCTGGATGGTCGTACGCCCGTCGAGATGATGTTGTGGCTACTATGTTTGGGTATCGGCATGGTGCTGCTAATTGGAGGCTTTGGTTCGACCGGTGGTGCGGCCGATGGGACGGATGCGGGGATGGCCCAGGGCCACGACACTGCGACGCAGACCGAGAATGAGGCGAATGCCGCCTATAGCAAGTTTGCAGGTCTTGCGGGTTTTATCGAGTTTCGTCTGCAGCTGCGGCTTAGTCAGGCGCTCAATCATCTATTACGTTCGCAGCTGTTCGAGCGGATTCAGAATATGCCATTGCCACTTCTGAATGATCAGAAGATCGGAGATAGCTTGTACCGCGTGATGTATGATACGCCGGCGCTGACCAACGTTTTTTTCCAGACCATCATGTCGCCAGTTGGCGCGATAACTACCGGCAGCCTGATCATCGTGGTGATGTCTTTTAATTACGGCCAGGCACCGGAAATTGTCTGGCTGGCGCTTTGTATACTACCGCTGCAGTTTATTGCCATGTTACCGTTTCCGCGTGCCATGCGCCGGCGCAGTCAGGCCAGTCGTGCTGCAGGCTCTGTGACCACNGGCAANATTGAGGAAGGCATGAGCAATGTGCTGGCAGTGCAGAGCCTGGGGGGTAACAANCGNGAGCGGCAGCGTTTCCAGGGNCACAGCGATGAGTCTTTCAAACGGTACCGGGCTGAGGTTCTGGTCCGCGTCNTGTATGGNGTTGCCAACGGGATGGCCAGGGGCCTNATGGGGCTGATTGCTTTCTACTTCATTAGTTCNCGGGTNATCGAAGGCGTACTCACGCCAGGTGACTANGGGGTGCTGTTCTATTACTACGCTTGGTTGTCNGGAGCAGTGACTGCCCTGCCTTATCTATGGATCCGCATTCAGGCGGACATTCCTGGAATCCGCCGGGTGTTCTTTCTGATGGACCTCCCAAGTGAAACGTCCCGTAAAGGTATTGAGCTAAGCTCGATCAATAATGGCATTGAGCTGTTGGGTGTCAGTATGGCGTATCCCGATGGTCGTGAGGCGATCTCTAATATCGATTTGAAACTGCAGGTTGGTGAGATCACTGCGTTAGTGGGACCGACGGGAGCCGGTAAGACCAGTCTTGCTTATCTGATTCCGGGATTTCACGATGCTAGTTCCGGGGTGATTCGGATCGATGGTAAGGATGTTAATGATATCTCCTTAAAAAGCCTGCGTGATCAGGTGTCCTACGTGTTCCAGGAGACTCAGCTCTTCTCTAATTCTATTAGGGATAACATTCGTTATGGCAAGCCAGATGCAACCCAGGGAGAGGTTGAGAGAGCTGCATCGATCGCCGGTGCACACGATTTCATTTCGGCGCTACCCGAGGGATATGACACGCAGCTGGGTACCGTAACCAGCAAGATCTCTGTTGGCCAAAAACAGCGCATCGCTATCGCGCGTGGTTTGATTAAGCCGGCAAGCATACTTGTTCTGGACGAGCCGACCTCCGCGCTCGATCCGGAGACAGAATCCTACCTGGTCCAGGCCCTACAGGAAGCTGCGAAGGACCGGCTGGTCGTCATTATCGCCCATCGCTTGTCGACTATTGCCAACGCAGACAAGATTGTATTTCTTGATGACGGTAAGATACTGGAACAGGGCACGCATGAGAAGCTGATGGCTGATCCTGGCGGTCACTATCATCATTTCGTAAATCTGCAATCAGCGACAACCGGCTCAGCATAGAGTGGAGGGCGAGCTACTCCGGCAGCTAACGTGAGAGAATCAATAACGTATAAGGTTTTATCGAGCTCAATGGGCTCCCTTGACTAGTATCTTCATATTGATTCAGAGTAATGAGTTACCAATTAGTGAATGCGCCATCGCGCCTTGTCATTCTTGGTAGGAAGTCGTCCTCCTCACTGAGTCGATGTTGCTCTGCCAACGCTTCGTTCAGTTCGACGCCAAGACCAGGAGCGTCGTAGGCAAAAGCATAGCCGTCGCTGAACCCGATTTGTACCGGGAATAAGTCCGTTGCGAAAGACCCCGGTGCTTTCGGCATCTCTTGGACTCCGACATTTGTGGAAGCCATGCAAAGGTGCACGCATGCCGCTGCGCTAACCGGGCCAAGAGGATTGTGTGGCACGATATCGATGTAATGCGTCTCGGCCAAGTGAGTTATCTTTAGAGATTCCGTCAGGCCGCCGGCAATACAAAGGTCAATACGTGCGTAGTCAATCCATTCGTTCTCTATAGCTTCGCGGAATCCCCATTTTGAACTCCATTGCTCGCCCGCGGCGATGGGGAGATTTACCTTCCTAGAAACTTTCTCATAGCTACCTGGGTTCTCTGCGCGGATAGGATCCTCAATGAAGAAGGGTTTGAAGGGCTCCAGCGCCTGACACAACTGGATGGAATGCGTTGTATCCAATCGGGTATGAACGTCGAGGCAGATCTCGATATCGGGTAATGCATCTCGAACTGCGGCGACAGACTCAATGGCAATATTGATACTCTCGCGGGGCTCCAGTACACCCGGTTCCGGGAAGCTCTCGTCGCTTGAGGGTAGGTGCCAGCGTACAAACTTCCATCCCTGTTCGTGCACTTCCCTGGCAGCCGCTATAAGCTCTTCAATCGACGAGCCCGCGATATGGGGGTAGCATACAACCCGGTTCCGGACAGGACCTCCCAGTAGTTTGTAGACAGGCTTATCCACAGATTTACCCTTGATATCCCATAGCGCTATATCGATGGCGCTGATCGCACAGGTGTAAACTCGATCAACCGGGAAGAAATTACTGCGGAACATCTCCTGCCAGAGTGTTTCCGTACTCCATGGATCTTCCCCGATAACGAGTTGGCTGAGGTGCTCAATGGCACCCGTCACAGCCTTGCCCCAACTTGGGATGCCTACCTCCCCCAAACCTGATATACCGGCATCGGTCTCGATCTTGACGATGTGGTAACCGCCGCCAATGCCACTTGGATCAGCGATCCGGAATTGTTTGATACCTGTGACTTTCATGCGCTATTGTTCTAGAGATGACAGTGGGAGTCTCAGGCCCAGGGATTGTATCCTGCATTCATCATGTGGGCATTTTGCTCTTGGGTAGGTGGCTTGCCCTCTTCGAAGGGGTACATGGCATTTGCGCCGATCAGGTGGGCGAATTCTTTAGGGTGACGATCGAGAATTTCCTTCGGGAACATGTTTTTGAAGTCCTGAATCTGCCGCATATACACCCGGGTGAAAACCAAAATGAGATTCACTCTCAATCCCGCATTCTCTCTCGGCCATGAGCCGTGCCATGTTTTACCATGCCAGACGATGAGTGACCCGGCATCCGCTTCTATGGCGATGGCTTTGACTGGCGCATCCTCGCTTAGAAAGTTGCTTTCTTCCGGCAAGGGATAGCGCTCTCTCAAATGACTTTTCGGCACAATGGCAGTAAGGCCATCCCCTTTCTTGTAGTCGGTCAATGTCCAGGTCACATTACAGACTTGCGCATAGGGAGGTAGTGGTGGTGGCGTTCCGTGCTGATCCGTGTGTAGCGGGTGAGTCAGTGTTTCGTTCTTTTGCTTCAACATGCAGTTGATATCGCTCAGCAGGACACTGTTCCCACAAAGGTATTTCGCCATGGCGAGCGCCGTGGGGTTCATAACTACTTCCTGGAACACCGAGTCTTCCGGGAGAATGTTCCAGTGTCCATTAATAGGTCTATCTTCTTCGTATAGCTGGGCGGTCTCAAACGTACGAGGATCGATACGTTGACCGGTACGTTTTTCATGAACATCGGCCACTGCTTTACGAATACGGTCGTGGAATTCTATCGGCGCGACCAGTTCCGGTGGGATGACAGTATATCCTTCCTCATCCAGTTGATTGATATGGTCAACGAGTCCTAGGTTCTCGACCTGTTCGTAGATTTTCTTGTAGGAATTCGAATCTTTGTATTCTTCCATGCCCATATCCTGATTCCCGTATTGATAACAATTATGCGCTAAATTATAACCCAAAGTTTCCTGATTAAACTGGTCGACCTCAGACAGAGGTGATCTGTTTCAGAAGATTTACATAGCCCCTGGGAAATTCCATGCCATCGCAGAAGCTCTTGTCCCGCAGAAGGTGATGCAGCTTTTTTAGGTTATAGATGAGTACAGACGCGAGCAGGTGATCCTCAAAGTGAAAGCTGACCTGATGGGGTGTAATCAAAAGACGCTCCAGAGGAGAGATATAGGTAGTCCGAGTGTTTAGGCGAATATCCGAATTGAAGTGATCCGGTACCGCGGCGTGCTCTGCAATCTGACGAATGCGAGTGATCAGTATATGTGAGCAGATCACGAATGTTCATCGCTAATTACTGAGGCGTATACCAGATTGGTGATGAATAGGCGCGTTCTTCAATCACAGGTGGTGGGGTCTGCGGGAAATTAACACCATAGAACTTAGCATCGTAAACAGTCCACCGCGGTGTGGGGATCTGTAGAACACGAACGTAGTACACCGCGCGTTCAGACTGGTTGAAGTCTGGGTCACGCCAGGTGGTCGATAGCTCCGAGGTGCCGATGGTATTTTTGTAGCTTGCGTCAGGCAGATTTACTGTTGACCCTACTGATGGTAGGAGACCATCAGTACCGATTTTTCGTTGGCCTGACCACGCCACATTATAGACTTTTTCCTCCAGCTTGCCGCTTGCATCGCGCCAGCCTTTAATAATCTGCACACGATCAAGATTGGCACCTTCGGGATCTTTGGTGGCCCTAACCAGGAATGTCGGTGCTTTCGTTCCCTTACTCTGGATTAGATCACCGCCCATAGGCACTCCACGACTGTAGCCGACTGTCGCGATATCTGGGCGGAGGGCGTCGCCGTCCGAAAAATCCCAGCTGGCGAAAAACCTCAGGGTGATCCGCGGGCCCGTGGTGGCGTAAACCTCACGTCGCTTTAATGCTGAGAAGATTGCCTCACGGGTGTTTTCCGTTGCCCAGACCGCCGCATAACCGGCAGACGCCCAGTTCGCCTGTTTGGCGGGACGAAATCGACTTGGTTCGGCGCCACCCAGTTTGCCCCAGAAGTTGTCTTCGTCAACCGAGGCAATACCGGTATGGGCATCGGTGGAGCCAATCATTCCGAACTTGTATGGATTCACGCCGACTTTCGCTTCAATATCGAGGCCAGTCTGCAGAGCTGAACGCGCATAGGAAGCGCGTGCGACATCCTCGGTCGTGCGATTGCTTTCTTTATCAGCTGCTGGTCCCCTTAAGCGATAGGTTTCGTGGTCCGCGAACTCGTCATTCGGGGAGATCAGCGGATAGGTTTCGCTGTCTCCCTTGATTTGGGTGACCTCTATGATGGGTTCGATATCGGAGCGGATGCGAGCGTAGTCCCTTGATATGGGCTTGCCTTCAAAGGTAACTTGCCTGAACGTATTGCCGCGACTCAGATTGCTGTTGTGTGGAATGGCGATAACATCACTGCCTGTCGTTTCTTTGTAGCGTGTGAGGTGTGCCCAGAGGTCTTCGGGGTTCTGACTGTCAGCACTTGAGAAGGGGGTTGTTTGCAGAGTGTCGGAAGGCCCACCAACAAACAGAACATTGCGGTGTATTGGTGTGGGCGTGTACTCGTATCCGACGAAGGTGGTGAAGGTGCCAGGATCGTTATGTCGTTCGGCAACCGCGACGACTTCCTGCCATACGTCACGTTTGAACGATTCCTCGATACCATAGTCACGGAACGCGACTGCTTTGGCGGCGCCGATCAATTTGCTCCCAGCGCCGTATTCTTCTTCTGTCGCTGACTTCAGAAGCTCTGAGACGGTTGGTCTTCTGGCGAGTCTCTTTGCCAGTTCTGATGCGCCTTTTGTCGCCAATACTCTCGGATCTCCTGCAACCAGTGCCGGTAGGACACCCATGTTGTTGGCATGGTCGGCCACCATCATAAAATCCAGCGGACGGCGTATTCTTGTGTCCTCACCGCCGTCAGTCCTAATGATTTTGCCCTTGGCAAAGCGGTAGGCCTCATCCGGTGTGATGGTTGCGCCGAACGAATAGGCATCCCCGGATAGGTAAGTGTGCAAATGTGTATCGCCCCAGTAAACGTTTTCCGGATAGTCGCGGTCTACGTAGGGAGAGTAGGATTGTTCTGCCGTGAGCGGCATAGCCAGTATCGAGATTACAGCTAACAGAAGCAGTTTTTTCATATGGACTCCTGGTTTTGGGCTCGCAGTAAAGTGTCAGAGTAACTATTTCCGGACCGATTGTCTGCTGGCCGCTGTTTACTCTGTCCCTTGTGCAACCAGCCACATTCGTCTGGGTTAGACTTGTGGCTAAATCGACGAGCTCTTTAGCAACTCTGACCATGCTTGGTGCTGGGTCTGCCAAGACAAACGGGAGACATCAGCAGATGCAATTTCGCCATGTGTTATCTGCCGCATCAGGGCAACCGCGTCGCCTGGCGTTTTGTATAGGAACTCCGGTGTAAACAGTTCCGGATATGCGAGTCGATCCGGTACTACAGGAATGCATCCTGCGGCCACTGCCTCCAGTACGGCGAGCCCCTGAAACTCGTGTAGGGCAGTGGATAAAACGATATGACTACGTGCCAGTAGATCCAGATATTCGGGACGTGACGTGATAAAACCGGTTTGTCCGAGACTACCATGGTCCTTGAGTAAGTCCATAACTCTAGTCATTATTTCGGGAACGTCACGAAACTGCTGTCCGATCAGGTGAAGCGTAAAGTTGATTTCGGTGTCGATTAGAGTGGTGACGATGTCGTGCAGTGCGGATAACCCCTTGTCGTACTCCCAGCGGTGATTCCAGACGATGGACAGGCCCTCAAGTTCCGGTGGATTACCTGTAGCATCCATCCGGAACAAATCATCATCCAGTGGTACTGGTACCACGTGGGGGTTTTCGCCAAGCTTTTCAACAATACCGTGCGGGACGTGGTCCGGCATGCGTGCTAGCAGTGCCTTCGTGCCTGAAAGAAAAGTGTCCCGGTTGTAAGCTGAGTTGAATACCAGGTGATCAGCCGCTAGTGCCGAGTAGATGCTCGTGATCTGGCGCTCTACCGCGCCCTCATCGTTCCGTCCGGGTGGATAGGCGAACTGATTCTCATGGAAATAGAGTATGGTCGGTACACCCACAAGCTTTGGTTGCATTCCCTTGAGTGCACTCAAATCTGTCATGGAGGTTGCCAGAACCAGGTCGTAAGGTTGAGCCAGAAGTGGATCGAAAGCTAGGCTCAGGCTATTGCCTCTGTGTCGCCAGGAAAAATACCTGGGAGGTAGCGCTACAACCTCAAAAGCGAAGTTGGGGAACTCGCGTACGATACCTTGATGCCAATAGCGATGACTGAGTGCATCGTAGGGAGAGATAATCAGTATTCGCTTATCCATATATCCAGAGTAAAGTGCCGGAGTAACGCTTCCTGACGCTAGTGTAAGCCAACCGGTGTATGTGCTCCGACACTTTACTCTGCCTTTTCTTCAGCATACTGCCAGCCATCAGGAAACGGTGTCACGTAAATGTTCTCAGGTATATCCGGACGACCGAATTTTTCCCAGTAGACGAGGCCGAATAGGTATATGGTAACACCAGCGTTCCGCCTTTTGGGGGATCGGGGTTGATGTGGTGGAAATATGCGAAATTGGGAGGGTATTTGAGTTCGTAATTGGGGCTCTGCGAAATGCCATGGCGAAATTCGAGCGCATCAGGTTCTGCGATTACCGGGGCTAATTGTTGCGTCCAAAGGAGAAGCAACAGATGCACGGCTTTTACCCGTTTCACCATGGTGGTAATACATCCCCATCAGCAATCATACGCTTACGAGCGTCTACTTTTCCTCGAATGCCAGCGCTCGTACCCAGGTAGCGTCCATCTTTTCTACATTCAGTGGAACGCCAAAGTAGATACATCGTTCTTTTATTACAGTTCAATTCTCAGTAAATTGAGAAAAGACTTTTTCTGTTCGTCAGTCATTTCGGAAAAGATTGGTACCAGCATCTCGGTTAGCGGCAGGTCTTCGTATTCGGGAGATGGCATCTGCATGCTGGCGGCAATATTGTGGAAGCCTGGACCCACTGTGACAGCGGCACCAATAAGCGGCGGCCAGTTCATGGATTTCGCGCTTCCACCTTTGCCTTTCTGCCACAATTCCTTCCTTCCTACATACTCCATGATGTCTTTGTACATGACGGCCTCGTCGGCACCACGCTGTTTGGAGCTGTCATAAATGGCTCGCGACTGGCTACAAATGGAGCCCCATACGGCTTCGATATGGAAGCCGTCCAAAGCAAGACATTCTTCCGGTGCACCATCGCCGCCGGAACAGACGCCGTCTTTCACCATAAAGTAGAAGGCAGCTTTTTCACGTCCACCCGCCAGCATTCTTTCCGGTGGATAGAGATAGTTTTCGGTAAAGCCCCAGGCGGTATCAGCCGGCAGATTAGCGTCCTGAAGCATTTTGGCGCCTGCTTTGCCGCAGGCCTCACACCATTCGGCAGATCCAAATTCACCTACGGGTTCATAGTCAGCCATATCTTCTCCACTTCAGCGTTTTTTCAGAGCCGGCATTGTTACATGAATGACTGCTAACTACTTGCGTAAACAGGGAGTTGAAGCAAATATTTGCATTTTTCTTACGTTAGGGTGCAACACGGGTTAGGCGCAGTTCTTTCTGGTACAGTCGTTTCTCTCGCAGTAAGTCATTTTTGGAGTTGTTATGAGCCAATTTTCAATGAGTGGTAAAAATGTGCTGATCACCGGTGCATCATCCGGGTTTGGGCACCATTTTGCCGGTGTGTTGGCTGAAGCAGGTGCGAGTGTTGTTCTTGGTGCCAGGCGAATGGACAAGATCGAAGCTCGAGTTAAGGAACTCAATGGTTCGGGGTGCAGTGCATGGGGGTTTGAACTGGACGTCCGCAAACCGGAGAGTGTCGCTTCTTTTATGCAGGCGTCGGAGGATGTCGGAGGACCTATCGATGTCATCGTCAACAATGCCGGGGTGGAGTCAGGCGCGAAGACTTTCACCATGATCGACGAGGATGACTGGGACTATGTGATGGATACCAATCTCAAGTCCGTGTGGCGAATTGCCAAGATGTATACCGAGCGGATGGCCGCCAATAGCCAGAAAGCGGGCAATATCGTAAACATTGCGTCCATCACGGCTTATCGAACCATCAAGGGACAATTCCCCTACGCTGTGTCCAAGGCCGCGCTGGTGAAGGCGACGGAGGTCATGGCGCTTGAGGGCGCGAAATATGGTCTTAGAGTGAACGCCCTGGCACCTGGTTACATTTTGACCGACGTCAGTCGGGTCCTGTTGGAGAGTGATCGCGCCGAGAGCTTCATGAAAGGTATACCGATGCGACGATATGGTGAATTTGAGGATCTGGATGGCCCTTTACTGCTGCTCGCTTCCGATGCTTCCAGCTACATGACAGGGTCCACGGTTGTTGTCGATGGCGGGCATATCTGTTCTGAACTCTAAACGGGTCGAGTGTGGTTAAGGAAACACACCGATAGTCAGACAGTCCTGTGCATCTAGTGCAATATGAATGCACAGACCCAGACCAAGCAGGCGAGTCTTCTCATGCGCAAACAAAGCGATGTAAATCCCGATTGGGAAAATAGTATGGAGCGGATGAAAACCGATGCTGCAGCGACCTGGGTCGTAGATCGGGTTTGCCAGCAGATGATCGATGTCAATCAACATACCAAGCATCATCAGCGCAAAAGCGACAACCAGTTTGTGTCGATAGAAACCGGCAGCAACCGTGAAAGGTATGAGGAAATGCAGAACGATATGTAACATCGGTGTGCGATTCTCACACAACGATGATCAGAAAAGAAGTCAGGCAAGACCGGCTGCCGCGGGGCAGAAGGTTTTCGGTTTGTTGACGTTTAGTTCGCAGTTCATGCTCGGAAAGCAGAGAAAGTATTGGTACGCTAGGGTGTATTCACACTCAGATGTTTTAAGACAAAGACTATTTTGGAGAGATACATGGCACACGATATTGTTATTCGTAACGGTAAGCTGGTTGATGGCACAGGAGCCGAGCCAGTCCCGGGCGATCTGGCGATTGATGATAGCTGCATCACAGCAGTGGGCGAAGTTGACGGTAAGGGGAAACAAGAGATCGATGCCGAGGGTCATTTGGTAACCCCGGGATTCATTGATCTGCATACACACCTTGATGCTCAGATTGGCTGGGATCCTACGATGACCCCTTTGTCCTGGCACGGTGTGTCGACGGCGCTGCTGGGTAACTGCGGTGTGACCTTTGCGCCGTGCAGGCCGGAAGATAGAGAGTTTCTGGCCGGCATGATGGAAACCGTAGAGGACATTCACAAGCATGCGATCATGACCTGGCTGCCTTGGAGCTGGGAAGACTATGGCGGTTATCTTGATGCGATCAACGAACTGAAGCCATCCCTCAATATGGCGGGCCTGGTTGGTCACTGCGCGGTTCGCTTCTATGTCATGGGAGAAAGGGCAGTTGAGGAGCTGGCAACAGAGGACGAAATGAAACAGATGGCTGACATCGTCGCTGACTCGATTGACGGAGGCGCATTTGGTTTTTCCACGAACCGTCTTGAAGGCCACCGGTTACCGGACGGTCGGTCCATCCCCGGAACCTTTGCTGACCCTCAGGAACTGGAGGTCATTGGCAGGGAAGTCGGCGCAAGAAACGCGTTGATGCAGGCGGTTGGCGCAAGCGAGGACGTCATGCTCAGAATGTCCCGCGCCTCTAACAACCGGATACTATTCAGTGGCGGCGGTGCCAATGAACCCGGGTCCGGCAAGCGCGTCGCTAAGTGGCTGGATGAGTTCTGCAAGAATGGCGATATCACCTCGATTACTCAGGTGCGAGGATCTGGCTTTATGTTTGGACTTCAGGGCATGTTGCCGTTCGTGGGTGAAACCTGGAATGCACTCGGTAAAAAAGATCTAGCTGGACGTGTCGCGGCATTCAATGATGACGATACGGTTCAGAAACTGATACAGGAAGGGAAAAAGGAAACCTGGGTTGCCCTGAGTCGACTCTACTATCAAGGCGATGGCGATACGCCTACCTATACGGCGGACATCAATGACAATCTGGTTGCTCTGGCGAAGCAGAATGGTGAATCGCCAGCCGAAATGTTCATACGCCTCAGTAGAGAAACGGAGGGACGGGCCCTCTTTACCTGGCGGATGTTCAACCAGGACCTGGACGAGTTGGGAGAGCTCTTCAAGAGTAAAAATATCTATCCAAGTCTGGGCGATGCTGGTGCGCACGTATCACAGTTTATCGATGCAGGCTGGTCTACCTTTACGCTGTCACACTGGCTGCGGGAAAAGCAGCTCTATTCTATTGGCGAAGGTATCCGTCGGTTGACGTCGGGTCCTGCGCGAGTCATTGGTCTAAATGACCGGGGTACGCTTGCCCCCGGTATGCGGGCAGATGTTAACGTCATTGACTTCGATAACGTGACAGAGCTGCACCCGGAGATGGCTCACGACTTCCCCGGAGGCGCCAGGCGTTACATACAGAAAGCCCGAGGCTACAAAGTTACGCTGATCAATGGTCAGATCAACCTGATGGACGATGAACTGACCGGTGCCCAGGCGGGTGAGGTCTTGCGCCATAAACCATAGGCCTCCAAGTAGGCATTGCACTAACCGGAGGTAGTGATGATTAGATTTGGCACACTGGGTGCTGCGCGTATTACGCCCGCCGCTTTGATCGAGCCATGCAAGAATATCGATGAGGCGGTGGTTTCGGTGGTCGCGGCGCGCGACCGATCGCGTGCAGAAGCATTTGCGCAGGAACATGTCATTCCAAACGTTGTGGATAGTTATGACGATGTGATTAACCATCCCGATATTGATGCAGTATATAACCCATTGCATATTGGTCTGCATCGCGAGTGGTCCATCAAGGCGCTGAGAGCCGGCAAACACGTTCTGTGTGAAAAAGCGATTGCCAGTAACGCCAAAGAGGCAGAGGAAATGGCCTCCGTAGCGAAAGAGACCGGCCTGGTGCTGATGGATGCGTTTCACTATCGATACCATCCCTGCTTCATCAGAGCAAAAGAGGTCTGCGATTCGGGTATCCTGGGTGATATCTCCGAGATTGAAGCCGCGTTTCATGTTGCTGGTCATTTGGAAGATGACATTCGTACCAAGTATGAAACCGCTGGTGGTGTGACGATGGATATCGGCTGCTACCCGATCTCATGGGTACGTCATCTCACCGGTGAAGAGCCACTAGAAGTGTCGGCGAATGCCGAAACGGGCCAGCCCGATGTTGACCTCTTTCTAGAGGCCGATCTTACTTTTCCGAGCGGTATCGTCGGACATATCTCTGGGGATATGCGCAATGGTGGTAAAACACGCGCTGATCTTACGGTGACAGGTTCGAAAGGCATACTACATATATGGAATCCCATTTCGCCGCAACACGGCACCAAGTTTGAAGTCACAGTTGACGATGCGACAACGAGTGAGACCTTTGATAAACGCGCCAGCTACGACTATCAGCTGGATGCCTTCATTGCTGCCATTGAACAGGGCGCAGCACTGTATACCGACGCGGATGAGGCAGTGCATCAGATGAAGGCGATTGACGCCTGTTATGAAGCAGCAGGATTGCCACTGCGTGGATTGTAAACGGAGACTGGTCTATACCTATTGGGGCGTATACCAGATCGGTGATGAATAGGCACGTTCCTGAATTACGGCGAGTGGATTCTGTTGGATCTCT
This sequence comes from Gammaproteobacteria bacterium, assembly GCA_002712135.1. Taxonomy (GTDB): domain Bacteria; phylum Pseudomonadota; class Gammaproteobacteria; order Pseudomonadales; family Azotimanducaceae; genus UBA7455. Next base: position 4,111 of record PASO01000038.1, on the reverse strand, counting down.
TTTAGCCCGTAGGCTTTTGCATCGTAGGTTGTCCAGCGGGGTGTGGGAATCTGCAGGATGCGAACATAGTAAACAGCTGCTTCACGCTTATTGAAATCCGGGTCGGTCCAGACGACTGAGAGTTCCGGACTACCTATCGTATTTTGATAGCTGGCGTCCTCAAGGTTTACGGTGGAACCTACGACTGGCAGGTTACCATCGGCATCGATCTTGCGATGTCCTGACTTTCCATTGACAGACCAGGCGACGTTGTAGACTTTTTCGAGCAGCTTACCTTTTTTGTTGCGCCAGCCTTTCACGATCTGCACCCGATCTAGGTTCGCACCGTCCGGTTCTTTGGTGGCGCGAATTAAAAATGTCGGGACTCTGGTCTTCTTGTTTTGAATCAAGTCGCCCCCCATGGGAACGCCAAGCTTATAGCCTGTTTCCGCAATATCCGGCCGTTGTGCGTCGCTCTCTTTATAGTCCCATCCGGCAAAAAAACGCAGGGTCATCCGTGGTCCGGTAGTGGCATACACCTCGCGCCGCTTCATCGCGGCGAAGATCGCTTCCCTTGTGTTCTCCGTGGTCCAGACGGCGGCATAGCCGGAAGCGGAGAAGGTAGTGAGTGTAACTGCGCGGTACGGGCTGGGTTCATTGCCGCCCATCTTTCCCCAGAAATTGTCCTCATCAACGGTAGCAAGCCCGGTGTGTGCATCGGTAGCACCTATCATGCCGAACTTGTAGGGATTCACCCCGACGTTTGCCTCGATATCGAGACCGGTCTGAAGCGCGGAGCGGACGTAGGATGCTCGCGCCAAAGTAGTGGGGTCAGGGCTCTTTTTGGAACTGTCTTTCTTCTTCGTCGTCTTTGTCGACTCAAATTTGCCCCAGGTCTCATGGTCAGCAAATTCATCCTTTGTTGAGATCAATGGATGGGTTTCGCTGTCACCCTTGATCTGGGTGACTTCGACAAGGGGTTCGATGCTGGAGCGGATATGGGCGTAGTCGGGTGTGATCGCCTTACCTTCATAGGTGACGGTCTTAAACATGTTGCCACGACTCAGGTTGCTGTTGTGTGGAATGGACATGACATCGCTGCCCGTGGTCTGGCGATATTCGTGCAAATAAGCCCAAAGGTCTTCAGGGTCGGCGCTGTCGAATTTCGAGAAGGGCAAGGTCTTCAGGGTTGCCGACGGTCCGCCGGCGTAGAGCACATTACGATGCAGCATGGGGGGGTTGCTGCTGTATTCATAGCCGGCAAAGGTTGTGAAGTTTCCCGGGTCGTTGTGGCGCTCAGCCGCGGCGACGACCTCGCGCCAAACCTCACGTTTGAACGTTTCATCGATGCCATAGTCGCCACTATGGGATGCTTTTGTCTGCATAAGCGCACCGCTCAGATCGTTGTATTCTGCTAGGGTTTTGGCGCGCAGCGCACTCTGCAGTGTGGGTCTTTCTGCCAGCATCTTCGCGAATCGCCGGCCGTGTTCAGAATCCAGAAGCCGCCGATCACCAGCCATGAGAGCTGGCAACGCACCCAGGTTCTCCGCATGATCTGCCACCATCATAAAGTCGAGAGGTCGGCGCATTCTGACCTCGTCGCCCCCGGTGGCCCTTATGGTTTCTCCCCTGGCAAAACGATAGGCCTGATCCGGGGTGATGGAGGTTCCCATGGAGTAGGCGTCGCCGGACAGATAGGTATGCAGGTGGGTATCGCCCCAGTAGACGTTCTCCGGATAGTCCCGGTCGACATAAGGAGAATAGGATTGCTCGGCGGTAATCGGCATGGTGATCAGTAGTAATGGGATGATCTTATTCATGTATTGTCGCTTGAGGTTAAGTGTTTATAGGGTTGGCCCCTTACAAGAGCATATCATCATAGCGAGGACCATTCCGTTTATGTAAGTCTTCTGTCAGGAAACATGAGGCGAGTTGACTTATCTAAAGCAGCGCTGAGATAGTTGTGCCGAAGCTCACCTTCGGTGAGAACAGAATGTTGCGGTGGTTTTAAAAAACCGGATCGTTGGAGCAAAGGAGGGTTAAATCCATGAGTGATCTCGGGTTAATAAAAGGCTACCGGTCTACCGAAGTGGCGGCTCCGCCGCAGATGAGCTTTCGCAGGATGTTCCAACTTGCGCTGCGCACCTGGCCCTATATAAAACCAATGTTCCTGCATCTGCTGGTACTGGGTGCTTTGGGATCCTCGGGCTTGCTAGTTGCTCTGGTCACCGGTCTTGTGGGTACCGACCTCTGGACTAACAAGGTGCTGATAGGCGAAAAGCTGCAGCCGATTCAGGCTACTGTGTTGTTCGTGGGTGATCAATATATCACCACAGATCCGCAAAAGTTGGGTCAGGGAAAAGCCAAATCTAAGTCAGCTGACAAGTCGGGTAATCCCCTGATAACGAAGGTGCCTGCCATGAGTCAAGAGGCAGAGTCAGAACTAACTCATGAGCAGCGTCGCACGGTGCGCAACCGTTTGCTTATCTGGTCGATCATTGGTGCGGTGGGTGGCGCCGTTGTTGGTATGTTTATGTGGTATTACAGTACCTGGGTATGGCACAACGTTAATCAGAACCTTCGGGTGGCAATGGCTGAGCGCGCCGAGTCTCTATCACTGAGATATCATGACAATCACCGTATTGGCGATGCTATGTTCAGGGTTTACCAAGACAGTGCGCAGATCGTGAACCTCCTGCAGGGCGCCATTATCAGTCCGGCTATTACAATTTACTATCTACTATTCGGTATGGTCTTTCTAGCTGCCTTCGATCCCTGGTTTGCGCTGATGATGGTGGCCGTCGCGATTCCACTGGGGTGGATTGCGGTGATGACGACCCCACGGATTCGTATGCGTTCAATGGCTAACCGGGAGGCGAACAGTGCACTCACCGCGCGCTCTCAAGAGGTGTTTTCCGCGCTCAGGCTGGTCAAGGCAAATCATGCCGAAGATATTGTGTTTGAACAATTTGACGCTGATTCTCGGAGAGCGCTCGATGCTGCGTACTTCCTGAGACTCGATATGGTACTGGTGGGTATGGCATTTGCCATGTTGGGAGGTGGTCTGCTGCTGGCAGCGGAGTACGTCATGGTGATCTGGGTGATCGAAGAGCGGGAGACGTTTCTGGGTGCGCTGGTCGCCACGTTTATAGGTTTCGTGGTTTGGAACTACGGGGCTTTCAGCAGTGCCCGGGGGCGAGTCGAGGGTGCGACTGGCAGTGCACGAGGACTAATCGGAATCTGGATGCGCATGCAGGATCTGTTTATCGCGCTGGAACGGGCGTTTTATCTGCTGGACCTAGAACCTGAAGTGACCGACCCGGAAAATCCGGTCGCGTTTCCTGCCCCCATTGACTCGGTGTCCTGGGAAAACCTGTCGTTCGGTTATGTGGCTGACAAAGAGGTGCTTAATGGTGCTGCGCTCCAGACCCACGCCGGCACCGTAACCGCCATTGTCGGTGGAACAGGATCCGGGAAGTCGACGCTGATGTCGTTGCTATTGCGGCTCTATGATCCAGATGAAGGCCGAATCTGCATCAACGGCGTAGATCTGCGTGACATGTCTATCAACGATATTCGCGCCAATGCTGCCATTGCATTGCAGAAAAACGTACTGTTCACGGACACTGTTCGTAATAACATCGTATTTGGCGCACCCCATGTTGAGCGGCATGCGGTAGAGGAAGCCGCGGAGATTGCTTGTGCCAAAGAATTTATCCTGGAGATGTCTAAAGGATTTGATACGGAATTGGGGGAGCGTGGTGGCAAGCTGTCGGCAGGACAACGACAGCGGCTCAGTATTGCACGAGCCGTAGTACGGGATACGCCTATCCTTATTCTTGATGAGCCCACCGCGTCGCTCGACGCGCGAACCGAGCAACAGGTGCTTGAGAATCTAGCAGCATGGGGGGCCGGTAGGATTATCCTGCTGATCACCCATAGACTCTCCACTATCCGTAATGCGGATCAGATTGCATTTCTGGAGAATGGCCAGATTGTCGAGTTGGGACGGCACGATGAGCTGATGACACGAGCAAACGGTCTGTATCGTGCCTTTGTTGAGGCGGAGATCTTGGGTGTGGCAGAGTTAGATGACCATGAGTAAAGCGACAACGACTGAAGATCGCTCGCT
>PASO01000037.1 GCA_002712135.1 Gammaproteobacteria bacterium | reverse complement strand
CCAAATACTAATCTCGTTAGATTCTGGTAAGCAACCGTCCATAGACCCTTAGCCTGATTCAACATGCCACCCGAGTTTCAAGTCACCTGCAGCACTTAAGGCGCGTAATTCTCTATTCGAGTGCCGCAATAAGGCCAGTGATCGCAACACCAATCATCAACTCAACTAACGATACCCCAAGAATCTTATGTTCCATGAGATCGGCCTCTCTCAAATTGCTTGAATATTGATTGAAAACACAACACACCGCTAGTTGCTATATAAATCAGAGTATTTTCAAACAGCTACACAAGGAGCCTGCAGCCAGGCAAAAAACGCCGGGACAAACCCGGCGTTTTTAAAATAAGAAAAANTGNTTACATTTCTGATGCAGCAGTGATTATTTCAGTTTCAGCAGACAGGTCTTGGTATGCTGGCTTGGAAATAGTGACGGAAGTAGCATCACCTACAACTCCAACAACTCCGGTCGCATCAACAGCAGCATCTGCGTAAGCAGCATCACCACTAGGCGCTANGTTTCCACCTGGATTGATGATNTCAATCCAGCCAGAAGCGTCTNCAGGCACAGTACTGGTCAAGCCAAGCGCTGTCTGAGTATTNCCTTTTACAAAAGTTGATCGAGCCAGTCGAACAGCTTCTTCGTAGNGTGAATTTACCTTTGCCATGTTAGCTGTCTTGATGTAGTCCTGATATGCAGGCAAGGCAACCACAGCGAGGATTCCAATGATCGCTATAACGATCATTAACTCAATCAAGGTAAAACCCTGTTGTGGTTTATTCATAACGCAAACTCCAGTTAAAAAAGTTTATATTCAGCTTTAAATTGACTTGAGTACAGTTTCAAAGCTTACTTAGTGTATTGCAAATACTGTACCCTTGAAACCCAACCGTTAATCGTATGAACGTAGCACATTGGTGAATCTGATGGCTTTTTTTGATAAAGCAGCAACCTACTGCGAAGAAATGGTCGGCAATTTTGTCGACGATATAACGAGTTTGATGGAACCAATGATCATGGCATTCCTTGATATTTTTATCGGGGGTCTCATTATCGCCATTTACCTCCTATTTTCGCGACAGGTAATGCCATCGGCGACGGTCGCGAGGACTAAAACGCTGCGCAACTTAACATGAGTGAATACCTGTCATTACTTCAGGGTCAGCACCCTGTCCTCGTCCTTGCAATGGCGATGATTTTCGGCCTTCTCGTTGGTAGTTTTCTTAACGTTGTAATACTCCGACTACCTGTCATGTTAGACCGGCAATGGACCGCCCAGGCGCATGAGATTCTCAGTCATGAAACCAATACTGACCAGGAGCCTTTTAATATCGTATTCCCTAACTCTCATTGTCCTAACTGCAAGATAGAGATTAGAGCCTGGCAAAACATACCACTGGCAAGCTACCTCATCCTACGGGGCATGTGTGGTAACTGCGGCATATCGATACCACTGCGATATCCCATCATCGAACTGACGACCGGACTACTGACTTTGATTGTAATTTACTCCTTTGGGCTCACCATCTCGGGGTTATTTGCTTGCCTATTTACCTGGGCACTAATCGTGTTGTCGGTAATCGACTTCGATACCAAACTGCTGCCGGACGACATCACACTACCTTTCTTGTGGCTAGGGCTGTCCATCAATTTCTTTGGCATTTTCGTTAGCTTTCACAGTGCATTTATTGGCGCTTGTGCCGGGTATCTCTCGTTATGGTCCATCTATCATGTATTTCGACTGGTGACAGGAAAAGAAGGCATGGGCTACGGTGATTTTAAGATGTTGGCATTACTTGGGGCATGGCTAGGCTGGCAACCACTGTTGCTCGTGGTCATTCTCTCCTCCTTTGGAGGGGTCATTGGCGCTGGTGCATTGATTCTCCTCGGAAGAGATAGAGCGAATCCCATACCATTTGGCCCCTATCTCGCGATCGCCGGATGGGTCACCTTGATTTGGGGTGATACCCTGATAAATTGGTATTTCACCATACTGGGCGTCGGCTAGTTTTGCCTCCTGAGTCCAAGAAAAAAATGGCCAAGAAAATAATAACTTGTTCACAAACCGGAAGCAGGCTGTTGGTTTTTCGAAGGATACCCAACTGATGTTCGTCGTTGGTATCGCGGGAGGTATCGGTAGCGGTAAAACCACCGTCTCAGATCGATTCGCCGAGCTAGGTGTTACCATCGCAGACGCAGACGTCGCCTCACGCACAATTGTTGAACCCGGAACACCTGCGCTCGCAGAAATCATTGCGCGACATGGTGAAAGTATTCTTTTCGAAGATGGCACACTGAACCGATCGCAACTTCGCAAGATTNTCTTTAGCGACCCTACAGAGAGGAAATGGTTGGAGAAAATTACCCACGATCCTATTAACGCGGAGCTTCGGGACACCATGGAGCATGCCGCGTCCAGTTACTCCGTACTTATTCTGTCAGCGGGGAGCGGTCGTTCACCAATTATGGATCGCCTGCTGGTAGTGGACGTTCCACCGGAACTACAGATCAAGCGAGTCACTAAACGAGACAACAATACAGCACAGCAGATTCAGGCTATTATGGACGTGCAACCGACTCGACAGCAACGACTGGATCTGGCTGACGATGTTCTCGTCAACGACGGGACTCTTGGACAACTCATTGCTTCCGTAGATCGTCTACACACAAAATATGTAGAACTATCGCTAACACACGAAGGGAACCTAAATGGCTAACGTAATCGTTAAGTGTCCAACCTGTGAGAAAACGGTGGCCTGGATTCCATCGAGCAAGTCTCGCCCCTTTTGTTCTGATCGATGCAGATTACTTGATCTTGGACAATGGGCTGACGGGAATCGCACCATACCCGCCGATACAGAGTATGCCGACGTCACTGCAAGAGATCTCAACAAAAACTAGACAATGAATACTAGGTTCGGTATTCCGCATTAATTCTCACGTACTCGTGAGATAAATCACTGGTCCATAACGTCTCGCTACTATCACCCGCATTCAGGTCAACTCGAATCAGGATTTCATCTTTCGACATGACTTCGGCACCAAGCTCTTCGGTATAATCTGGTGCCTTACCACCTCTCGACATGAGACATACCTCACCCAGATAAACATCAATCTTGTTGACATCGATATCGACGTTAGCTTTTCCAATAGCCATCACGATGCGACCCCAATTCGCGTCACCAGCAAAAATCGCCGTTTTCATCAAAGGAGAATTAGCGATCGCATAGGCAATCTCAAGACTAACATCGTTACTCGGAGCCCGCTCCACTGTAACCGTCACAAACTTGGTGGCACCCTCTGCGTCCCTTATGATTCCCTGGGCTAATTCCTTCATTACACTTGCGAGTTCCGGGTAAAATATTTCTCGAGCACACTCATCAGCAAGGTCAACACCAGACATACCGGTGGCAGTTAGCATGCACGAATCATTGGTGGACGTATCACTATCAACAGTAATTCTATTAAATGAAGTATCTAAAGTCTGAACTAGAATTTCCTTTAGCAGCTTTTGCTCGCATCGAGCATCTGTTGCTACGTAAGCCAACATTGTTGCCATATTAGGCTCAATCATTCCTGCCCCTTTGGCAATACCTGTAATCGTTAGTGTTTCTTCGCCTACATTAAAACACCTGGTCGCGACCTTAGGACGCGTATCAGTTGTCATTATTCCTTCTGCTGCCTGCAACCAATTGGACTCATCGAGTCCTACTGTCAACTCAGCAATAGAAGACGTGATTTTCTCTACTGGAAGGCGTTCGCCAATAACTCCCGTAGAGAAAGGAATCGTTTCTTCCGGAAGAGTACCCGTGATCTGTGAGGTCGCTTTACAACAGGTCAACGCATCTTCGATACCCAAATCACCTGTGGCTGCATTTGCGTTGCCACTGTTTACCAAAAAATATCTGGAAGCAGCTGCTTCTAAGTGCTTCTTACCCAAGACAACCGGTGCTGCCGCAAATAAGCTCTTTGTAAATACACCAGCAGTGGCGCTACCTTCAGCAAACTCGAACAGCACTAGGTCACTGACGGACTTTTCATGGTCCTTAATACCCGCTGCCGTCGCCGCTAGGCGAACACCCGGGACCACATTGAAATCTAAATTCGCTTCACCTACTGCCATGATCTACGCCAGTTTCCCGTGACAAACTTTGTATTTCTTACCGGACCCGCAAGGGCAAGGCTCGTTACGTCCCACTTTTTTCTCCCTACGCATGAATGGCGTTTGGGTTTGAGCTTGCTGTGGCTGAGCCTGTTGCGACCCACCCTGATTTGGCTCTGAACTAAGCTGACTGCTGGCCAACTTCTTGAAATTGAGCCGATTCCTAGCTTCCTCCTCTCGTCGGCGCCGATCCATTTCCTCAGCGTCATTTGCACCACGAAACTCTACTCGACACAATATGCGAATGACCTCCATCTGAACATTATTAAGAAGCTCTTCGAACAACTGGAATGCTTCACGCTTGTACTCCTGCTTAGGCTGCTTTTGTGCATAGGCGCGCAAATGAATACCCTGACGCAGGTGATCCATTGCAGCAAGATGTTCTTTCCAAAGTGAATCCACAATATCCAGCATGATACGTTTTTCAATTAGCCTAATGTCAGGTCCAACTTGATCTTCTTTTCGCGCATACGCCTCCCTGGTAGACGCAACAATCTTTTCTCTTAGAGACTCTTCGTGCATCAAGTCATCCGTATCAAGCCACTTCTGTATCGATAAACGAGCATTGAACTCTGTAATGCAAGCCTGCTCTAGCCCGGCGATATCCCACTGTTCCTCCAGGCTCTGTGGNGGGACAAAACCATCTATCACCTGATTAACTACGTCGTCCCAGATAACGTTGATCGTCTCGGAGATATCATCAGTTTCCATCAAGTCGTTGCGTTGCCCGTAGATCATTTGACGCTGATCATTTGCCACATCATCATATTCAAGCAACTGTTTCCGAATATCGAAGTTACGACCTTCAACCTTGCGCTGGGCTTTTTCAATGGCATTGGTCACCATTCGGTGTTCAATTGCCTCGCCCTTCTCCATGCCTAAGGATTGCATTAGGCCACGTACTTTATCGGAGGCAAAGATTCGCATGAGGTCATCTTCAAGTGACAGGTAGAACCGCGAAAAACCTGGGTCTCCCTGGCGTCCAGAACGTCCCCTGAGTTGATTGTCGATACGACGACTTTCGTGTCTCTCCGTACCGATCACATGAAGGCCGCCTGCCTCAATCACCTTATCATGATCCTGCTGCCATCGACTTCGTAGTTCATCTATCTTGGAATCCGAATCTCCATCACTCACTTCCACTTCCCAATTCCCCCCAAGAATGATGTCCGTTCCACGGCCCGCCATGTTGGTAGCTATCGTCAGTGTTCCTGGACTTCCAGCCTGGGAAATAATCTCGGCTTCCTGCTCATGGAACTTCGCGTTCAACACACTGTGTTTGATCTTTTTTTTGTTTAACAATGTAGAGAGTCGCTCAGAGGATTCAATCGATGCCGTGCCGACCAGTACCGGNGCCCGCTTTTCGAGTAACATCGAAATCTCATCAACAATCGCATCGTACTTCTCCTCCTCTGTCATGTAGATAAGATCATTTAAGTCATCTCTAATCATCGGCAAGTTGGTCGGTATGACCACAACATCCAACCCGTAAATCTGCCTGAACTCAAACGCCTCAGTATCCGCTGTACCTGTCATACCCGCTAATTTGGAATAAATACGAAAGTAGTTTTGAAAAGTCGTCGAGGCGAGTGTTTGGCTTTCATCTGAAATCGAGACCCCCTCTTTGGCCTCTATGGCCTGATGTATTCCACCCGACCACCTTCGACCAGGCATGGTCCTACCGGTATGTTCATCAACGATAACAATCTGATTTTCCTGAACGATGTAATCAACATCCCTCTGGAAAAGACAGTGAGCCTTTAGTGCCGCCTGAACATGATGCAGCAACATTAGATTAGAGGTGCCATACAAACTATCGTCCGCTTTTAGCAGTCCTTTCTTAACCAGCAACTGCTCCACTTTTTGGTGACCAGCGTCGGTAAGCTCAATATCACGCTGTTTTTCATCTACGAAGTAGTCTCCAGGTGGCTCCACGTCGTTAAGCACGTCCTCAGACGTTTTTTCCTGCTGATCCAGTTGAGGGACAATTGCATTAATGGCCCGATAGGAGTCAGAAGAGTTCTCGACTCCACCGGTGATTATCAAAGGTGTGCGTGCCTCATCAATCAGAATCGAGTCAACTTCGTCGACAATCGCATAATGAAGTTCACGTTGTACCTTCTCCTCAAGGGAGAAAGCCATATTGTCTCGAAGATAGTCAAAACCAAATTCATTATTGGTTCCGTAGGTGATGTCCGCCAGGTAGGCTGCTTTCTTTTCAGCATGATCCTGTCCGGCATACACCACACCCACAGTCATACCAAGAGCCTCGTAAACTGGTCTCATCCATTGGGCGCCCCACTTGGCAAGATAGTCGTTGACCGTGACCAGGTGAACGCTACCGGTAAGTGCATTTAGATAAAGGGGCAATGTTGCGACTAGTGTTTTACCCTCACCCGTGCGCATTTCAGCGATTCGTCCCTCATGCAGGGTTATACCGCCGATTAGCTGAACGTCGAAGATGCGCATATCGAGCGCACGTTTACCCGCCTCGCGAACCGTTGCAAATGCCTCCGGCAAAATATCCTCCAAAGATTCACCCTCGGCTAATCGCTTCTCGAACAATTCTCTTTGCGACTTGATCCCCTCGTCGGGAAGTTGTTCCATGGAAGATTCGAGCTGACTAATCTTCAACACGATCTTGCGCATACGCTTCAGTTCGCGATCGTTCTTACTACCAAATAATTTGCCTAGCACGAGTATCACCTAATAATTGTTAGGAACGACAATGGGATTACGGACAAACGCCCGCGGGATTCGCAGCTTGGTATCACCGATTGGTGCGGTGAATATATGAGGATGGATCGACTACGCGACCGTTTTTATAGACTTCGAAATGAACGTGCGGTCCAGTTGATCGACCACTACTTCCCATCAGACCAATAACCTGACCCTTCTTGACGATATCACCAACTTTTACGAGGATTTTCTTGTGATGACCGTACATCGTCGTGAATCCGCTTCCGTGATTAATTTCAACTAGACGACCATAGCCACTGCGCGGCCCTGAATAGACCACCACACCTGCGGCAACTGATATAACGTTTGAACCCTCTTTACCCGCAAAATCCACACCACTGTGCCATGCCCGCTTGCCGGTGATNGGATCATTTCGATTTCCAAATCTCGAAGACATCCATCCTTTTTCAACAGGTCTTCCCGCAATGAATACATCATCCTGTAATTTTCTTGAAACCAGCAAGTTCTCGAGAATAGAAAGCTGCTGCTCACGGCTCTCAATGTCCTCAGCCAACTGCTCAAGTAACTGCAAGTAGTCCGGTAGAGCCCCTTGGTCATCTTCTTTTTCTTCTAGCGGGCCACCAAGCGCGGGTGGTTGAGAAAAGTCGAACTCACCCTCCTCTAGCTTGGCTACGCTAGTCAGCCGCTCACCCAAAGCATCAAGGCGTACGATTCGTGCCTGAAGTTTTGCTAGGCGCAGAGCACTTGCTTCGCGACTTTCACGTGCAGAAGTTCTGGCTTCGACAATCTCATTCTGTTGGGTCTTGAGTACATCACGCCACTTAGCAACCAGCTGATCATTAAGACTCGCTTCACCTAGGCCATGGTAATATGAGGAAACACCAGCTAGCACGGGAATTCCCAGAAGTCCGGTTATCGTAAGGCCAATGACCAAGCCATTCGCCGCGAATGAACGATTCTTCCCTGTTCGATTGTCTACAATTATGAACTTCATCGGTTATGATCTAACTAACGCCTAATTTGAGTGATTGAAATGTCAAATTATCCAAAGCATCCCTATCTTTCGCCAGAACGCCCATCACAAATCCTGAGCAAATCTGCGGTTCTCAAAAGCCTCTATGCCCGCACCAAAGAACTACTTTTAATCCAAGATGTCATACGCAGCCATATTTCGGGAGATATCTACGTTGCTGCTCACAAAGACCAAACTCTGCACCTGATCGCTCGATCCAGTGCGGTCGCCACACAGCTCAAGTATCGACAGCGTAACATCATTTCTTTACTTCGCCAGCGATATCCCATTGAGAAACTGAAGGTTTCTGTACAACCCAAAGAGCCCGATCCACCACAATTCCTCCATCCAGCAATACCACCATCGAGTAAAAACGCGAGGCAACTAGCGGATACCGCTAAATATATCGAAGATGAGGGGTTACGCAAAGCGCTAATTAAGCTGTCAGAAAGAGCTAATGCAGCTACAACTGCTCCATAATCAAGGGCATCGAATAAGCTAGGGGCGCATCTTCCGTCGTATCAAAAGTAACTATTTCCCACGCATCTGGCTGATTCAATACAGCCTCACGCAACGCATGATTTGCGGTATGTCCGGACTTGTAGCCGACAAACTCTCCTATCAGACTGTGACCAAGGAGGTAAAGGTCACCAATTACATCTAGTATCTTATGACGAACGAATTCGTCTCTATGTCTTAAAGGTTCCTCGTTGAGAATTCGGTAATCGTCCACGACAACAGCATTATCGAGGCTGCCGCCCTGTGCAAGGTTTCTCTCCCGTAGGTGATCAAATTCCTGCATCAAACCAAAAGTTCGGGCACGACTCACGTCTTTCACGTAGGACGTACTTGAGATATCAACTTGAGCAGTTTGTTCCTTGATAACTGGATTGTCGTACACAATCGTATGACTAACCCTAAATCCGTCATAGGGCTGGATGGTAACGGATTGCTCATAGGAAGAGCCAAAAGAACCACTTAATGAAACTTTCTTGTTGATTTTTATGAACTTCTTCAGTGCATTTTGCTCTTCGATACCAGCAGACTGGATCAAAAAAACAAAAGTGCCCGCGCTACCATCCATAATTGGCATTTCGGGGCCACTTACCTCGACATAAACATTATCTATGCCTAGACCACAAAGCGCTGACATTAAATGCTCTATAGTGGCAACTCGCTGGCCATCTTTCATCACGGTGGTAGCTAGCGTAGTATCACCTACAAAATCAGTTCTGGCGGGGATTTCAATAATAGGGTCTACATCTTCACGAACGAAAACGACACCGGTATCAATCGGAGCGGGCCTTAGCGTGAGATATACCTTTTCACCAGTGTGCAGTCCAACACCTGTGGCCCGAATGACGTTCTTGAGCGTTCTCTGCTTAATCATTATTATTATTGTCCCAGTGCGGCGCGCAATGCTATCAGATTCTCGTCCTAAGCTCTATGCCGCAGCGCTACAACTTCGACTGCAAAATAGCAGAAAAGTTGCACAAGAGCCGGTAAATAGGCCTTCTAATCTGCCTGACGACGCAAAAACGCCGGAATGTCCAGATATTCCAGATCTTTACCCTCCCGGATTTCATCCGCACCTCCCGCAATCAGGCGATTTCGCGTAACTGTAGGCTTGTCAAACTTGCCATAATCNTCGGGNNCATCTNCTGCCACNTTTGTCTGTACATCTACGACTTTTGGCTTCTCAAANTGTTCTGCACCAAGNCCNGTCGCAACNACTGTCACACGCAACTCGTCATCCATATCGGTATCNATCACCGTACCAATGACAATGGTCGCGTTTTCGGANGCAAAATCNTCAATAGCGGCACCAACTTGTGAGAACTCACCCAAGGATATACTGGCCCCTGCTGCAATATTGACCAAAATTCCTCGAGCTCCGTTGAAATCAATGTCTTCGAGAAGTGGACTGCGGACAGCAGCTTCCGCTGCTTNACGTGCTCTACTCTCACCACTTGCNAANCCACTGCCCATCATNGCCATGCCCATTTCGCTCATCACCGTACGCACATCCGCAAAATCGACGTTAATCATCCCNGGGCGGATAATAAGATCCGCAATGCCTTGAACTGCACCAAGTAGGACGTCGTCAACCGCCCCGAAAGCTTCAAGCAGCGGTTTNTCCTCGCCCATAATTGCAAGGAGCTTTTCNTTGGGGATCGTGATNAACGAGTCAACATGTCGCGAGAGCTCTGCAATACCCGCCTCTGCTATTTTCATCCGCTTTCGACCCTCGAAAACGAATGGTTTNGTAACNACNGCTACNGTTAGGACNCCAAGCTCGCGCGCAANCTCNGCAACAATTGGCGCNGCACCAGTTCCGGTACCACCACCCATTCCCGCAGTGATAAATACCATGTCGACACCATGCAATACCTCTGCAATGCAATCACGGTCTTCCTCTGCAGCATCTTTACCCATGACGGGATCAGCTCCTGCACCAAGCCCTTTGGTAATTGACGTCCCAAGCTGAAGTAACGTGCTCGAAGATAAGTTCTGCAACGCCTGTGCATCAGTATTTGCACATATGAAATCTACGCCCTCAATGTTCTGAGAGACCATATGCTCCACGGCGTTTCCACCTCCGCCTCCGACACCGATCACCTTGATTACGGCACTTTGCGGTTCGTTATCGACCAGTTCAAACATTATTCACCCTCCCTAGGCAAAGATTTTTAGAAGAATTCATTATTGTTTTAATCATATGCTTCAACCCATTAACCAGTTCTTAACCCGTTTCACCACGCTATCCATTTCACCGTGAGACCCAGCCATTCCATCCATCTGTCTGTGCGCGGCGTACTGCAACAGACCCACTGCTGTCGAATAAATAGGATTTTTAACTATGTCTGAAAGACCTGATACACCGACTGGTTTTCCAATACTAACCGGCATGTGGAAAATCTCTTCCGCTAACTCCACAACACCTTCCATCTTCGACGTGCCACCGGTCAGTACGATCCCCGCCGCCACCAAGCTCTCGAAACCACTACGCCTTAACTCCGCCTGAATCAAAGTAAAAAGTTCGTCGTAACGCGGCTCAACAACTTCGGCCAAAGCCTGACGCGAAAGACCTCTATCGGATCGATCACGGACGCTAGGCACTTTGATGGTTTCATTCTCTCCAGCCAGGCTCGCGAGCGCGCAGGCATACTTTATTTTTATCTCCTCAGCATTCGGCGGAGGGGTTCGAAGCGCCATTGCAATATCGTTGGTTACTTGGTCTCCCGCTATGGGGATCACCGCCGTATGGCGTATGGCGCCATCGGTAAAAATCGCGATATCACTTGTACCCCCACCAATATCCACCAAACAGACACCAAGGTCCTTTTCATCTTCGGTTAGTACCGCATAGCTAGACGCTAGCTGCTCAAGAATGATGTCTTCAACCTCCAGCCCACAACGTTTAATGCACTTTTCGATATTTTGTGCTGCGTTAACCGCACAAGTAACAAGATGGACTTTTGCCTCCAACCGAACGCCGGACATCCCCAGCGGGGTTTTAACATCTTCCTGATTGTCTATGACATATTCCTGAGGAAGAATGTGCAGAATCTTTTGGTCGGCAGGAATCGCTACCGCCTGAGCAGCGTCAATCACCCGATCCATATCGGGCAAAAACACTTCCCGGTCCCGTATCGCCACTATCCCATGAGAGTTCATACTACGAATGTGACTTCCTGCAATCCCTGCGAATACAGAATGTATCTGACATCCAGCCATCAACTCCGCTTCCTCCACAGCTCGCTGAATCGCTTCAACAGTAGAATCAATATTGACCACAACACCCTTCTTCAAACCCTTTGTCGAGGGGTGACTACCAATCCCTATTATCTCTACATCTCCTTCAGGCGAAAGTTCGGCAACAATCGCAACAACCTTCGAAGTCCCAATATCAAGCCCAACGATCATCTCATGTCCACTTGAACTATTCATAAGCTCACATCTCTCTTCAATTTGAAGTTCTTTGCTATTTCTAGTTTTTCGTGCCANTCAATCGACACACCATTGTTGTATCTCGCATCAACTCGAACAGGTGTGCTCAATGAGTCCTCACTGGCTATTTCTCGCAAAACGTCAATGGTTCTATGCAATCTCTGACGGATATTTTCTTTTCCCAACGCAACTCGTATTCCTGAGTGATCCTGGAACTCCCATGCTCCCCGGTCATTCAGCTTAAGCGTCTCGATGACACTTCCCGATTTGAAGAGTGCTCGATTCAAATGCTGGTACTCGTTCATTACTCGACGTGCAGACCCTTTTGGGCCATACAGCTGCGGCAAATCTCCACCGACGATAAGATCGGTAACAAAAACCTCACCTCTGTCATTGATGTATCCATCATCATTCCAGTAGGCGATCGGCTGCTCCATCCGGATATCCAGCGCGAGATCATTGGGCCACTTGCGCGCGATATATACCCTATGGATCCAATTGATCTCCTGCAGATGTAACCGGATCTCGTCAAGATCTGATAGATCCACATCAGACCGCAACGCATCAAGCACCTGTTTCTGCTGATTCACCGTCAGTTCGCTTTTTAACGAGATACTACGATCCTGCCCAATAAAAGTGGGGGCAATTAAGAGGCATACACCGCCTAGAAGCACGCTGGTTAGCAAAAAAATAATAGGTCTATAGTCCATATTTACACCCGCCTCGCGGCCCATCCCAAGGTGAGTTCGCTGGCGAGTTGAGCAGTCTCTCCTGCACCTTGCGTTAACAGTAAATCTCCCGATTGAAGAATTCTATTCAGATGTGATGGAACATCCTTAACTTCAGCTACATAGTCCACCCGACTCCGCTGTTTCAATTTGTTATATAAGTCACGACCTGTGGCCCCTGAGATTTTCTCCTCCCCTGCCGGATAGACATCCAGCAAAATCAAGTAGTCCACCGCAGCCAAGACATCAATGAACTGATCGAACAGTTCTAGCGTCCGCGTGTATCTGTGAGGCTGATAGACCATTACCAATCGACTTCTCGGCCAGCCATCACGCACCGATTCAATAGTTGCTTTGACTTCACTCGGGTGGTGCCCATAGTCATCGACTAAAACGAACTCTCCACCCTTGACTGAAAAAGTTCCATGGATTTCGAATCGACGCTCGACCCCTTGAAAATCAGCAAGACCCATCATGATATCGTCGTCATAAACCTTCTCGTCGATAGCAATAGCAATCGCCGCGAGGGCATTAAGCACGTTATGGTGTCCAGGCATAGCCAGTTCGATCTCCAGATCCTTCTGGCGGTCTGGTCGACTTACTTTGAAACTAGAAATGTGTGCTTGCTGGGAATAGTCATATGCACGGATGTCGGCGTCAGCATCGAATCCGTATGTCAGAACTGACCTTTTAATATCCGGCAGAATCGACCTGACGACCGGATCATCAATACAGGCAACTACCAGGCCATAAAAAGGGAGGTTATGAATGAATTCCACAAACGCTTTTTTTAGCTTTTGGAAGCTGCCGTCATAATTACTTAGGTGGTCACGGTCAACATTTGTCAAAACCACGACCATCGGCTGTAAATGCAGGAACGAAGCATCACTTTCATCTGCCTCCGCTACCAAGTAGCGGCTCGCACCAAGTTTTGCGTTCGATTCCGCACTGGTCAGCAAACCACCAATGATAAAAGTAGGATCAAGTTTGGCCTGCGCCAACACAGATGCAATCAGGCTGGTTGTCGTCGTCTTCCCGTGGGTACCCGCGACGGCTATTCCATGACGATAACGCATCAACTCGCCCAACATTTCTGCTCTGGGGACCACAGGCACCCTACGCTCCAGCGCTGCGGCAACTTCCACATTGCCAGGATCTATCGCTGCCGAAACGACTACCACATCCGCGCCGCTTACATTCTCCGAAACGTGACCAATAACGATCTCTGCACCGAGTCTCTTCAACCGATCTGTTACAGTTGAATCTACAACATCGGATCCCGATATCTCGTAACCCTGGTTAAGCAACACCTCTGCGATTCCGCACATGCCGGCGCCGCCAATGCCCACAAAATGTATGCATCTTATTCTTCGCATCTCGGGCGTCTCTGCGAGGCCACTACCTTGCACGTGACCTCCTTTGCTCATTCCTGCACTCATATTCCACCCGAAGCAAGATACCAACGAGCACACAACTCACTATCAGGCTGTTACCTCCATAGCTCATTAGCGGCAACGTCAGTCCCTTTGTTGGAAGTACTCCAAGGTTAACACCAAGATTAATGCAGGCTTGAACTCCTAACATGAGCCCCGCCCCATAAGCTGCGTATGCATGGAAAGGTTTACCGCCTTCTTGTGCTGTTTTACCGATCCAGAGAGCACGTAGAATCAACATACAGAACAAAGAAATCACCAGCGTCGCCCCAACCAAACCTAGCTCCTCAGCCAGTATGGAAAATAAAAAGTCAGTATGTGCTTCAGGGAGGAAAAAGAGTTTTTGAATGCTGTTTCCAAGACCTAGGCCAAACAAGTCACCCCTACCAAAGGCTATAAGCGCCTGAGTTAACTGATAGCCGCCCTCATATTGATACTCCCAGGGGTCAGTAAAAACTGTAAGCCTCGCCAGGCGATAAGGCTGCAAGACTGCTAGCAATCCGCCCGCACCAATACAGCCAACCAACAGCGGCATGAAATATCTAATTGGTGCACCAGCAAGAAAGATTACGCCGAGGATCGAGGTCATGATTACCACAGACGCACCGAAATCGGGCTGTCCCATTAACAGGAATATCAGTCCTAACAGGATCGCGAGAGGCTTTACAAAGCTACGAAGGTCAGCTTGTTCCATACCACCAACACGAACGAGATAACCCGCGATGTAAACAACAATGAACAACTTCAGAAACTCTGAACCTTGTATCGTAAAAAAACCCAGAGAAATCCACCTTACGCTTCCATTCACCTCTCGGCCTACGCCAGGGATCAATACCAAAGCTAAAAGTGCGAATCCGAGTAACAACAGGGGTACATCAACCTTCTGCCAAAACTTCATCGGCAACCCTATGACTAACGCCCCCGCTGATACGCTAATTCCAAGATATACCGCGTGCTTGAAAAGCAGATGGAAGGGATTGCCGTAGTTTCTAGCTGACATTTCTATTGATGCAGAAGCCACCATGACCAAACCAACCAATAACAGAAGCAATGCGGTAGTACACATGACTGGGTCAAGCGGGAACCCTTCTCGCACTGATTTAACCCTGGCATTCCCAGTCACGAGGTCATCCCAAGGATCAGCGACTTAAAAGCATTTCCTCTCGCTCGATAGCTGTCGAACATATCGAAACTAGCACACGCAGGAGAGAACAGAACCACGTCGTCATCACTCGCATGATCCATTGCAAATGCGACAACTTCCTCCAGCGTAGTACAAGANTTAACCGNACACACCCCATCTAGGCAGTCGACAATCTCTTCTTTGACAGCCCCAAAGGCTACTNCCTGTTTGACAAAATTCCTNGCCACGATCTTTAGTGGAGAGAAATCCGTATTCTTTGAAGTACCACCCAGGATAAGAACGATATTCTTTCCTCTACCAAAACTCCGGATCGCTGCTTCACAGGAGGCGACGTTGGTCGCCTTTGAATCATTGTAGATAGACACTCTTGCNACCTTACATACTAGCTCGCAGCGGTGTTCTAGGCCTTGGAAACCTTTCAGATGGCGCAACATTNTTTTCATATCGAGACCAATTGCNGACCCTANAGCAAGNGCAGCCATACNNTTAAGCACGTTATGCATGCCGTCGATCGGAAGCGATTCAATTGCAATTAGCTTTTCGTCACCTCGACCAATAAACTTCTTACCATCGGCCNCAATAATCCCAAAGTCAGAGAATGATGNNGGTGCGTCGGTACCAAAAGATCTAATATCACTCGATGACGGTATGGGAAACTGTGTATTGATTTCGCGATTTACAATTGCATNGCGACAATTTCGGTAAAGGTTGCTCTTCACGCTGTAGTAGGCATCAAGCGAATCATAACGATCCAGATGATCCGGTGACAAATTCAGTACGACGGACGCTACCACAGACAACTGGGTCGCTAATTCCAGCTGAAAACTGGAAACCTCCAGAACATAGAGGGAGGCCTCGTCGCTAAGCAGGTCTAGGCACGGTGTACCTATGTTGCCACCAACGAATACACCCCGTCGCTGCGCGCTTGCAAGGTAACCCACCAAGGCAGTAACGGTACTCTTACCATTAGATCCTGTAATGGCNACAATTGGCGCATTGGCTAATTCACCAAACATAGCCACATCACCGGTCATCGGTACGCCATGGTCTCTTGCCTCAACCAGCAAAGGTGAGGATAGCGGAACCCCAGGGCTAACAACTATCTCAGTGGCGCCCAAAATTAACTCCTGATCTACCTTTGAAAAAGAGACATCAGAGTTCATCTGCCGCAGTGACTCCAAGCGCTCGGGGGCGGGGTCGTCATCAACGACCGNGTATTTAATTCCACTCTGTTCAAAATACCTTGCACAGCTAAGTCCTGTTTCACCGAGCCCGAAAATCACTTTTTGCACCTTAGACAAAATTCCACTACGTCNAATGAGCAATGCCTAAACACTGCTCAACCACTTTAAAGTCGCTNCAAGCCTGNTTCTCACCTTGCACTTCCTGATAAGCCTCATGTCCTTTTCCTGCTATGAGCACCGCATCCTGCACACCTGCACGCCTAATCGCTCNNCTTATAGCCATCTCACGAGAAAGCTCAATCTCATATTCTTTACCCGGAACTATCCCCTTAATTATATCGTTGGTTATATTATTAGGATTCTCGAACCTAGGATTGTCATTCGTTAATATCAAGTGGTCTGCATTCTGCGATGCGATTTCACCCATTTCTGCACGTTTACCCATATCGCGATCTCCGCCACAGCCGAACACGCACCAAACTTCACCAGAAATATGTTCTCTAAGAGAGCGCAGGGCTTGGTTTAGCGCGTCTGGTGTATGCGCGTAATCAATCACGATNAGTGGTTGTTCCGCTTGTCGAAACGACTGCATCCTTCCAGGAACATTGTTTATCTGACCAATCACGTTAGCTATCTCATCGAGGTCATAATCCAGNGCACNCAGCACACAGACACTAGCNAACAGATTACTGATATTGAAACGACCAAGTAGATTTGAGCTAACAGTAGATGCACCCCAGGGACTATCGAGCTTGAATGAAACACCTTGATCACTGATATCTATGCAACTCGCTACCACATCAGCTTTGTTAGTCACTCCATAGAAGATTCTATCNGCCGAAACANCCCTACACATCGCACCACAATATGGATCGTCGGCNTTGAAAATCGCTGTTTTCAAATGGGGCCATTCGAGCAACTGCTTTTTCGACTCCAAGTAAGCATTCATTGAGTCGTGGTAGTCCAGATGATCNCGAGACAAATTCGTAAAAGCCGCAATATCTATGCTGGTTCCATTCAGCCGACGTTGACTNAGGCCATGAGACGAAGCCTCTAGCGNCACCATGGCGCAGCCTTGGTCAACTATTGACGCAAGCGCTGACTGCAAAGTAATCGCAACNGGTGTCGTCAGNCCNTCGGTCAANCTCACATCNAGTTCGTCCGGNATACCTGCGCCAAGTGTTCCAACGACGCCGCACCGNATTCCGAGCAAATTCGCCGCATTCGCGACAAAATTAGCCACCGAAGTTTTACCGTTGGTACCAGTCACTGCGAAAACCTTGAGCTCCTTCGATGGCTCACCAAAGTACCGGCTTGCTATGGCGCCACTTTTTTCCCGGAGGCCAGCGACCGGAAGAATCCGNACTGANCCTGCGCTAGTTGGCAATGGTGGTTCACACAGAATGGCCGCGGCGCGATCTGCAACTTCCCCTATGTATTTCCTTCCGTCATGGTTAATTCCGGGCATAGCCAAGAACAGGTCTCCCTCTCTAAACTTACGCGAGTCATCAGTAATACCACCAACCCAGATGTCATCGCTGAGCACCTCATCNGGAATNAGTTGACTTAACATGGTCATCTTGAGGCCACCATTGATTNTCGTGGCGGCACATTCAANACTCTCAANGCACCCGCCATCACTCTAGCAAANACAGGCGCGGCGATTGCACCCCCNCCATANTCCTCTGTNCTTGGCTCATTGATTAGNACCACAGCAACNAATCGCGGGTCCTCTGCAGGGGTCATCCCGGCAAAAAAAGCTACGTGAGCCGTATCCTGATATCCGGACTTCCCGATCTTACGCACCGTGCCGGTTTTGCCTGCAACCTCATATGCTGGAACCGCTGCTTTGACCCCAGTACCATGGGTGATCACGGCCCGCAACATTAATTTGATGTCATCCGAAACAGTCTTACTTAGGATCCTCTCCTCGTTTACCGGCATATTAGTTAACAAAGTGATATCACGCTTAACGCCACCTGATGCGATTGTCAGATAGGCACTTGCAAGCTGGAGTGGGGTAACAGTCAAACCATAGCCATAGGCAAAAGTTGCCCTTTCAATATCGCTCCACCGTCGATGGTTAGGTAGGTAACCAGCCCTTTCCCCCGGAAACCCGAATCCAGTGCCCTGGCCAAATCCTACATCTTGAAACATCGACCATACATCGTATGCATTCAATGTTAGTGCGAGCTTGCTAATACCCACCTGACTTGAAGTCGCGACAATCTCGGACAGATTAATTACACCTCGATTCGACGGATCGCGAACGGTAAAGTCGCCCACCCGCACAAAGCCTGGGTGGGTGTCGATCTCACTTTCCGACTGATAGCCTGACTCGAGTGCAACGGCAACGGTAAAGGGTTTTACTGTTGAACCAGGTTCAAATTCATCGGTGGCAGCTCGATTGCGAACGGCTGATAGATCAAGATTCACTCTGTTGTTTGGGTTGTAAGAAGGTTGATTTACCATGCTGATAACCTGTCCCGTGCGCACATCTAGGATCACGATAGAACCCGATGTTGCTTTGTAATGTGAAATAGCAGACTTCAACTCTCTGTACGCTAGAAATTGCAGGCGAAGGTCGATGCTGAGGTCCAAATTTCGCCCAGGAGTAGCATCTTCAACCGGCATGAGGTCGCGAACGATCTCTTCGTGCAGGTTTATCAAAACTTTTTTCTTTCCAGGTAACCCAGCCAACCATTCGTTATAAGACAACTCAAGACCTTCTTGGCCCCGATCATCGATATCGGTATAGCCAACCACATGTGCGGAGACTTCGCCTGCCGGATAGTAACGATGGTATTCCTTCTTTCCATATACTCCTGCCACATCGAGGGCCAGCACTTTTCGTGCTTCCAACGGTGCGAGGTGCCGTCTCAGATAAACAAAATCCCGATTCCGGGAGCGATTGATTTTTTCGACAAACGCATCGAAAGGAACTTCCATATAATCTGCTAGTAAACGCAGTTGTGCCTGATCCTGCGTAATCTTCTTAGGATCAGCGCACAAAGAAACTACCGGTGAACTGACTGCCATCGGTTTTCCATTCCGATCTCTAATCATTCCTCGATGAGCATTGATTTTCTCCATGCGTATAGTCCGCGCATCNCCCTGATGCTGAAGAAAATCCTTTTCGATGAGATTCAGATAGGCAAGCCGGGCGACCATAAGCGCCCCTAATACGACCACTGCACATGCAACTAGTAGAACACGCATGTCTATTTCCTCACCACGATAATTTTGCTCACTTCAGGAGGAACCATATTCAGTTCATTACGTGCAATCTCATCAACCCGGGTGTTGTTAGACCACGCACTCTGCTCCAATAAAAGCTTTCCGTACTCACTCTCCAGATCATCCTGTTCCTTGTGCAAAGCCTGCAGCTCGCTGTACATACTTCTCGTTTCGTGGGAGGCTCCGACAACACCAAGCGCGGAAATAACAACCAACACACCTAGGACAATTTTGATTAGTCTTTGACCCTGTCCGAGCCACCGAAATGTATCCAGCAGCGCATTCAACTAGCTTTCTCCGCTGTCCTCATAATGGCGCTACGTGCACGGCGATTGATGCCAAGTTCTTCAACGCTCGCTCGCACAGGCTTACCCACCGAACTCAATGACCGCTTTATGTCCTTGTCTCTTATTGGAAGCCTATTCGGCAAAGATCCTCTTTCCATCTCCCTTATAAAACGCTTTACGATCCTGTCTTCAAGAGAATGGAAACTAATAACGACTAACCGACCACCTGAGGTAAGCAATTCCAGGACATCTGAAAGGCACTCCTTAAGCTCCTCCAGTTCTCGGTTGATGTGAATGCGTATTGCCTGGAATGATCTGGTCGCAGGGTGTTTATTCTTCTCTTTGACTGGGACAGCGGACTCAATGATTTCAACCAGTAATTTAGTGCGATCAATCTTCTGGATTTCCCTTACTTCAATAATTTTTTTTGCAATACGCCTTGCGAATCGTTCCTCCCCATAGGTTCTGAGCACTTCAACAATCTCAGCCTCTGAAGCGATTTGAACCCACTCGCTGGCTGGTATGCCATGATCACGGTCCATGCGCATATCCAAAGGACCGTCCTCAGAAAAACTGAATCCGCGGTCCGCAGCATCAAGCTGCGGTGACGAAACTCCCAAATCTAAAAGAACACCATCTACCGAGTTCATATCGCAACCAGTGGCATGTTGTGCAACCTGACTAAAAGAGCCATGCGCGACCGAAACGCGATCATCGCCAGCGAATCTTTCTCGCGCATGAATTATGGCTTCGCTGTCTTTATCAATCACCAACAATCGCCCTTCATTACTAATCTTGTCGGCTATCGCTTGGCTGTGACCACCTCTTCCGTAAGTACAGTCAACGTAGCTTCCCTTTGGATTAGTTACGAGGGCATCGACCGCTTCTTGGAGGAGGACAGTTTTGTGAGCGCGCACCAATGACCTCGACTACAGAGATAAAGATTTAAGTTCGTCTGGAATCTCCAGACTAGTGGGGTCAGACAACCATGCGTCTCTTCTTGCCAACCAATGCTCTTCATTCCATAACTCTAGCTTTGCACCCTGACCAAGCAACACACCCTTCTTATCGAGCTGCGCGTACTCTCTTAGTGGTGGCGTAAGAAGAATACGCCCGCTGCCGTCCATCTGAATGTCAGTCGCGTGTCCTATTAACAATCGCTGAACACGTCTAGAGGCAACTTCGAAACTGGATAGATTCTCAACCCTGCGCTGAATATCTTCCCATTCAGGGCGCGGGTAGATCAACAAACATGTTTCCTCAGTATCGATGGTCACAACCATCTCACCAGCGCAGTGTTGGGCCAACCTCTCGCGATAGCGAACCGGGATCGCCAGTCTCCCTTTTGCATCAAGATTTATGTTGTTTACGCCTCGAAACACCTGGTTGAGCATCCTATAATTGTGATTGAGGAATCATGCATTTGAGGAAAAGTCCTAATCCGACATTTCACTATCGAATTCTCCACAAAATTACACAATTACCCACTTTTTGTCACAATGCACAATAAGAAGGGTGCANNGGCTTGTCAAGCGGTTCCAAANAGTAAATTCTNGTTACAACAATAACTTAGGTGATATTCCCAAGTTAATGGCATGGTATCTAACAGAAAATAAATTAATACAGCTAGATAGTACTTATAGTTAAAGTAATATCTTAACTATTAAGTCTCATAGATTAATTTGATATAAAAAAGATATTTTTTATAATTAGAGTTGACAATAAGCCGGGTTCTGTCATGGACAATCATTCATCTACGATCCATGTCACCATGAATCTTTAGCGACCTACCCGAATCCAACTGCGGGATCACAGTATTAGGATTCCTATTTGGTCTTGCTCCAGGTGGGGTTTACACTGCCGCCTGTGTTNCCACATGCGCGGTGCGCTCTTACCGCACCATTTCACCCTTACCCTAAAAAGGGCGGTACATTTTCTGCTGCACTTTCCGTAAGCTTGCGCCTCCCAGGCGTTACCTGGCACCTTACCCTGTGGAGCCCGGACTTTCCTCCCCCTTGTTAGGCGGCGATTGTCTCGTCAACTCTAAAATGCAGGATAATGCCAAACTCGTCTCACCACAATTTATTTTTGGCCTAGCGCTTTTTTG
This sequence comes from Gammaproteobacteria bacterium, assembly GCA_002712135.1. Taxonomy (GTDB): domain Bacteria; phylum Pseudomonadota; class Gammaproteobacteria; order Pseudomonadales; family Azotimanducaceae; genus UBA7455. The sequence continues at coordinate 12,994 of PASO01000037.1, read as the reverse complement.
GCCCCAGCCGCTTTCCCGGCCGAGGGCACNTCTTTGAGTTCCAGCGCCACCTGGTAAAGCTGCTTGCGCGGACGTCCTATAAGCCTTGCGCCAATGTCTGCAGCCTTACTNGCGGGTAGCTCCCGGATCAACTCCCGCATGACTCGCTCAGCTTCAAAGTCAGCTAATGCTCCTTTCTTCTGATTACCCTCTACAATGACCACAAATTCACCCTTACTCGGTATGGCCTCATTTTCTAGCGCTTGAATGACAGTCCCTAGAGTCCCAAGGAAAACCTGTTCATGAATCTTTGTTAGCTCTCTGGCTATGGTCATCTTTCTGTCCTTGCCGAATGCCTCCGCCATATCGCCTAACATTCCCAGGATTCGATGTGGGGCTTCATAAANTACAATACTACGAGGCTCGTTCGTTAATAGTCCCAAACNCTTTAGGCGCTGCCCCTTCTTCGAAGGCAGAAATCCCTCGAATACAAANCTGGAAATCGCCACACCAGATACGCTTAACGCGGCACTCAGTGCGCTGGCACCCGGTATTGGAATGACAACGATATTACTAGCTAACGCCTGCTCAATCAGACGATAACCAGGGTCGGATATCTGGGGGGTCCCGGCATCCGATACAATGGCCACATCCTCACCTTTCCTAAGGTCCGCGATAATTTTCCTCGTTATCTCAGCTTCATTGTGATCGTGATATGAGCGCGTGGGCTTATCAATACCAAGATGCTGCAAAAGCCGACCGGTATGACGCGTGTCTTCCGCAGCGATATAAGACACGTTAGCGAGTACCTTTCGGGCACGNACAGTTATGTCATCAAGATTTCCGATGGGCGTAGCAACAACGTACAAACTCCCTAGCTGTACTGAACTTTTACTCAAATATTTATCCTCGTTAGCTTACGCGCCAGGTCCAGAAATCTCTAAGAAGACGCATTCGGATATGTGATAATACCCGAAACGAAATACTGACTAATCTCAATGCTAAAGCTTAGTTTACGTATAGCTGTTGTGGTTGCATTAACAGGTTGCACGGCCCCTACCGAGCGCACAGCCGAACCAACAAAACAGCCAAGCACACCAGATCAATCACTTTCAACATTACTGATCCGCGCAGAACAGACTGACGAACNCACTGCTACCGAATTTAGGCTAGCTGCCGCCGCGCAAGCACTAGATCTCGGTNATGCAAACCAAGCTCAACAGGTTCTTGCGTTGATCTCAAATCCATACGCAATTGCTTCAACATCCATCGACTACCTGATNTTAGCCGCCCGAACTGCCGTCAAATTAGGCGATGCAAAGTCGACGCTNTCATATCTTGAGGACCCACGATTACAATCTACCACACTCACGGTTGATCAGCAGATTAGCATCGGCAGAACAAGNNCAGATGCGTATCTGCAAACCCGAAGCTTCGTCGCGAGCGCCAGAGAAAGAATCTATTTGAATCGACTGATAGAAGAAAGTGAACTCCTGGAGAATCATGAGCAGATCTTCNGGTCTCTGATCAAAGTTCCTGCACGAAGTCTTACAGCACAGGCCAACAAAGCAATCACGAGTGATGTTAGGGGCTGGCTATCTCTGGCAGCACTAACAAAGATGTATCAGAATGATCCCTTGCGACAGCTAGAAGAGCTAAATAGGTGGAAACGAGCGTGGTCGCACCATCCTGCAGCCAGAATACCCCCTCGTACTCTGGAGATGTTATCCAGAGTAGTTACTGAACAACCATCAATCATCGCCCTACTACTGCCCCTCCAAGGAANTCTTAGCCCAGTAGGTCAAGCCATTAGGGACGGTTTTATNGCCGCACACTATGAACAGAATGGCTCAGCAGAAATTATTATCTACGACACCACCACCGCAAGCGCGAAGGAACTGGTAAACCGAGCTAAGGCANAAGGGGTGGAACTAATCATCGGGCCCCTCTCTAAGNAGGAGGTCACGGACGTCGCCTCGCTGGATCTGGACATTCCGGTACTAGCCCTAAACCGTTCATCAGACAATAGTCTGAACCCAAACCTGTTCCAGTTTGGTCTAGCACCAGAGGATGAAATCATTCAAGTCACTGAGCAGGTGCACAGCGAAGGACTAAAGCACGCGCTCGTTATCTATCAAGAGGGAGCCTGGGGATCGCGCAACTTTCTGGCTTTCGAGCACAACTGGAGCAAAAAGGGAGGCACGATCGTTGATACCGCTACGTTCACTAACCAGCGTGACTTCTCAGATTTGGTCAAGGGACTTCTGGACATCGACAGTAGCGAAAAACGTGCAGCTGACCTACGGAGAATTATTGGCGAACGGTTTGAATTCACCCCCCGCCGCAGAAAAGACATTGACTTTGTTTTTCTCCTGACATCAAACCCAGGACCGGCACGCGGTATAAATCCAACACTAGAGCACTTCTACGCTGAAGATATTCCTGTGTACGCAACTTCGCACATTTATGAGTCCAGCGAATCTTGGATCGATGCAATCGATCTGGATGGGATCAGATTCTGCGATATTCCTTGGAAACTGGCCTCTTTTGACACCGTGCAGCAGCAAATCCAGTTCACTTGGAGTAGTGCCATAGGGCAGTTAGCTCCTTTCTACGCAGTCGGATTAGATGCGTATCGTTTGTATCCCCGCCTGCAACAACTTAAGGAACTGCCAGATGAAACACTATTTGGCGCTACAGGGATCCTTAAACTCAACCAGAATAATGTCATTGAGAGAGAACTTATGTGGGCGCGGTTCAAGGACGGCAAGCCTGTAAGCACCCCGATGATTACACAGTAGGTTGCAAAAACTCACGCAGCGAAAGTCTCGGCCTTAGAATTAAGAACTGTGGCTGAACCGAAAGCTTATAGGCATCTTCAAAACCGGAGCTACCAACTCATCGAAAAAACATCAGACCCCGTTACGGTCAGATCAACTTAATCATAACCAAGAATATGACCTTGATATTCTTCGAGGTATGTTATTGGGATGATAGCTATTGCAAAACACCTGCCAAGACCGTGACTTCTGACAAGATCGGAAAGATAATTCGTAAAGTTCACTTCTTCCTGTTGAAAAACTTACGCGACTTGGACCACAATTTTCGATTCGATATGATCGGAATTTCTGATACGCTGGATTAGTTGGCAGGAGCATTTACTCTCTATGATTACTAAGTAATGTATATAGAGGAGAACATCGATGAGAAAATTTTTGTTCATGTTTATCGTCTTCAGTCTTGGTGGCTGNACCAANGGCGCACTGGAGTACGAAGATTCCCCGTACTCACGACTCGACGACGAAAGAAATGAAACGCTCGCACTGAAGAACATACGTGCGGCACATCCCGACCTTAAAGACGCACACATCAATGTTAATAGCTTCAAGGGGTACGTACTAATCTCGGGTCAGATAAGCTCCGAAGCGCACATAGAACTGGCTACGGAAGTGGTCAACAGGATGCGTAACGTCAAACAAGTCCACAACGAATTGGTCGTCGCAGGCCCAACCTCCATTATTTCAAGGACAAATGACTCATTCCTGTCAACCAAAGTTCGTGCCCAACTCGCATCGTCGACTGATCTGCAATCAAACCGGCTAATGGTCGTCACTGAGAACGGCGTAGTTTACCTTATGGGGGTGGTCACGCGACAGGAAGCGAACCTTGCCGTAGAGGAAACTCGACAGGTNTACGGAATCCAGAAGATCGTTAAGGTATTCGATTACCTCAATTAACCTCGGGCTATCACTTCACAACTTTTAACGTAGGAGGGCTAGGTGGCGTGGGATCTGGATTATCATCATCTTCCTTGGGGAACCACATACCCTCACCATTTTCACGGGCGACAATTCCAAGTACTGCGTTTATTGGGGCATAGATTTCCATTGCAACGCCCTGAAACCTNCCATCAAAAGATAGAAAATCCTGCTCGATCTGCAGATCCCTAACTGCCGAAGGACTGATATTTAAAACGATCTGGCCTTCCTTGACGTATTCTTCCGGCACGAATGTGCCGTCCACNGNNGCATCTAAAACAAGGTATGGAGTACAACCATTATCCAANATCCATTCGTGCATGCCCCNCAACAAGTACGGAACACTGGATGTCATGGACATATTTAGNCGCGCAACGTCCTAGTCCCGCATATCCAGTTCTGCTTCCGACAGACTGGCCTGAAAAGACTCTCGACTAAAAAGATTATCCATATAATTGTGTATTGGTTTTCCATGTTTTGGAGGCAATTCGATCCCAAGCACCGGCAATCGCCACAGGATAGGTCCCANACAGCAATCTACGAGAGTGAACTCTTCGCTCATGAANAACGCTTTTTCCCCGAATATTGGTGCTNTAGCAATTAGGCTCTCNCGTAATTCCTTTCGCGCACGGTCGATCACCGTNTCCTTGGAACGCCCAGCTACAATAGTATCCACGTAACCNCACCAGTCACGCTGAATTCTATAAATGAACAATCTGCTTTGAGCACGTGCCACAGGATATACGGGCAGTAACGGAGGATGCGGAAACCGCTCATCAAGATACTCCATAATCACACTGGACTCGTAAAGCACCAAGTCTCGATCCACTAGGGTGGGCAAACTGTTATAGGGATTCAGGTCCGCAAGATCTTCAGGCATATTGCCCTTTTCAACATCTACTATCTCGACAGCTACCCCTTTCTCAGCAAGTACTAGCCGAACCCGCTGGCTATAGTGATCGTTTCCATCTGAATAAAATACCATCGACGAATGTTTGGCTACTACGCCCATTCATTAACCCCTTTAGTGTTGTACCACCAGACTACGTTAGTGAAATTCCTTCGTATATTCCCTACCAAGGAGATACGTAAAGACAAAGAAAAATGCCAGGAAAAACAAGACAAAGGTGCCCAACCGCTCTCGCTCCTGGCGTGTCGGCTCAGCGACATAGTAAAGAAAGTTGGTTAGGTCATAGGCTACCTGATCATACTCCTCAGGACTCATCGACCCCCTGTCATCTACTTCGAGCATGTAGCGGCCGTCAACGATGACATCTGTATCGCACGGTTCCTGAGTACTACCATCTGCTTCCAGCTTTGTTCTACATACCTTTCTGGGAAGTCCCTGCAAATCGAGCAGAACATGGGGCATTCCCACATTCTCAAATAAAAGATTATTTACTCCGAGCGGCCTCGCCGGATCTGCATAAAAGCTCTTCAAGTACGTATAGAGGTAGTCGGGAGTCCCCTTGAGAGAGGTGTACAGTGTGAGGTCCGGTGGCACTGCACCAAACCACGCCTTAGCACTCGACAGAGCCATAGAATTTTCTATCAGCGATCCGATTCTCGTGTCAGGATCGAAAACCAAGTGTTCTAACATCAGTTCATGCGGAATACCGAGATCGTTCGCGGTCCTCTCATATCTCTGATACTGCAAGGAATGACACCCAAGGCAATAATTCATATAAGTCTTTGCACCACGTTGCAGTGAAGCCTTATCGTCCAAATCCGGTGTCATAGGCAACAACGGAATAGTAGATTCCGCTGCAGTCACAGTATGAAACATTCCGACCAGCAGAAACGCAATCAATACTCTCATCGCATCGTCAACCGTTCCGGCACTGGCTTGGTTGCTTCAACCTTGGTATACCAAGGCATTAGTAGAAAATATGCAAAGTAAGTGGCAGTGCAAATCTGTGAAATCATTGTTTTGACAGGTGTCGGATGCACGGTTCCTAAGTATCCCAATATGAAAAACGAGATCACAAACAAAGCCAAGAAGACCTTGCTGGGCGTACCTTTGTATCGAATTGAGCGCACCGGAGATTTATCTAGCCAAGGCAGAACAAATGGCAATGCAATAGCTCCCGCCATAACCACAAGCCCCCAGAACTTGGCATCAAGTCCAAACAATGGGAAAGTTGCTGCGCGCAGCATCGAATAGAAAGGTGTGTAATACCAAACAGGCGCAATAAGATCCGGCGTTTTTAGCGGGTCTGCAGGTTCATAGTTAGGATGCTCAATGAGGTATCCACCCCCGTCTGGATAGAAGAACATCACCGCACAGAAAATAAAGAGAAATACCACGATTGCGGGTAAATCATGGCCAATCGTGTAGTGAGGGTGGAATGGTATGGCGTCCAGTGGTTTACCAACTTCGTCCACATTCTTTTTGATATCAACACCATCCGGATTGTTAGAGCCAACCTCATGGAGTGCCAAGATATGAAGGACTACAAGAACTAACAAAACCAAGGGTACCAGAACCACATGCAAGGCAAAGAATCTGTTAAGCGTAACCCCAGACATATTGAAGTCGCCCCGAATCCATATCGCAAGATCCTCTCCAACAAAGGGGATCGCTCCGGCAAGAGACACGATTACCTGAGCACCCCAGAACGACATATTTCCCCATGGAAGCAGGTACCCAAAAAATCCCTCTGCCATAAGGGCAACGTAAATCAGCATACCCAAGATCCATATCAGTTCTCTGGGTTTCTGATACGACCCGTACAACAAACCTCTAAACATATGCAGGTACACAACAACAAAAAATGCAGAGGCACCTGTAGAATGCATGTATCTAAGCAACCAGCCAAACTCAACATCGCGCATGATGTATTCAACTGATGCAAACGCTCCTTCCCCGGTCGGGTTATAGCTCATCGTGAGCCAAATACCTGTCATCAACTGGTTGATAAGAACGATGAACCCCAATATGCCGAAGTAGTACCAAAAGTTGAAGTTCTTTGGGGCGTAGTACTTGGACAAATGCTTTTCATATGTCTCCGTGACTGGCAATCGGGCATCTATCCATTCCATAAAATTCTTGAACACGGCTATCATGCAACACCCTCATCTTCGCCAATAACAATAACCGAATCCGATTCAAAATAGTGCGGCGGCACCTCCATATTCGAGGGTGCTGGAACGCTAGCATAGACTCTGCCAGCAAGATCGAATTTTGACCCATGACATGGACAGTAAAAGCCCCCAAGCCATTCAGGATCAAAAGTCTCCGGTTTCAGGTTGGGTCTAAATTTCGGTGAGCAGCTCAAGTGAGTACACAAACCTACAAGCACTAGAATCTCTGGTTTGATCGATCTTGTATCGTTCTTTGCATATTCCGGTTGTTGTTCTCTGTCGGATGCAGGATCAGCAAGTCTTATATTCTGTGAATTAAGCTTTCCAAGCATTTCGTCGGATCGTTTCACAATAAAAATTGGCTTATCGCGCCATGCTGGAATTGGACCCAATATCTCTCCAGGGCCAAGTTTCGAGACATCTACCTTAATCGGCGCCCCAGCCGCCAGCGCTTTAGCACTCGGATTAAATGAAGCAACAAATGGCACCGCCAAACCTACTACACCAACCGATCCAACAACCAGGTTTGCGCCAATCAGAAAATTACGCCGTCCTTTATCGGCGCCGTCCTCGCTCACTATGTACTCCCNTNGGTTCGAACTTGACCGNGGTTTTGACTAACCACGAACAGANNNCNATNTTACCACAGTCGATGAAAAAAATGTTTAGAGNCAACCCAATAAANGTGGGTCTCNGGATAGANTTTANGCCTCTGCAGNAACCTAACGTTTAGAGTATTGTGGACGCTTTCTCGCTTTGCGCAGACCNACTTTCTTACGCTCTACCACTCGAGNATCCCTACTNACAAAGCCAGCTTGCCTTAGNGNAGGACGCAAAGATTCATCATATTCCATAAGTGCNCTAGTGATNCCATGCCGAATTGCGCCCGCTTGACCNAAACTGCCACCACCTCGAACAGAAACCTTTAAGTCGAACTTATCGTGAAGTTCCACCAATTCAAGAGGTTGTCTCACAATCATTCGCGCGGTCTCACGACCAAAGTACTCATCNAGNGGACGATTATTAACAAGGATATGCCCCATCCCACCAGAATTTAAAAAGACTCTTGCCTTGGCAGATTTTCGTCGTCCTGTACCGTAATATTGGGCCATGCTTATATCTCGAGAGATTGTGGTTGTTGTGCAACGTGGGGATGATCACTTCCGGCATAAATCTTTAACTTGCCGAGCATAGATTTACTTAATTTATTTTTAGGCATCATGCCCTTAACTGCCATTTCAATCGCTTTCTCCGGTTTTTCCTGAAGCAACTTTCCAAGCGTTATCGATTTTATCCCGCCTGGGTAGCCAGTATNGTGATGATAGACCTTGTCGTCTCTTTTATTTCCCGACACCCGGACCTTGTCCGCATTGACTACTACAACATAGTCGCCAGTATCAACATTTGGTGTGTATTCAGGCTTATGTTTGCCACGGATACGATTGGCGATCTGCGTACTCAATCGGCCTAGTGTCTTATCGGTTGCATCGACAAGATACCAGCTNCGCCTTACGTTNTCTTCTTTCGTGCTAATTGTTTTCATAATTCCTACTTTAAGGACCCTTGCCGTTGGGGAACCTATTCTGAACAAGCTGGTTCCCGATTTAGGACCCTCGATCGGGAGCGCGAATGTTACCCAAGCATCTACCATTCCGCAAGTAATATCCTTCAGTCCAATCCCTGAAAAATCAGCGACTTGCTTCTGATACCTATGGCCTATGCTGTCTGGCTAGGTACTCCTGCGACTGCATCTCCTTCAGACGACTAACAGTGCGTTCAAACTCGAACGACAGCAGATTCCCCGCATAAAGATCCTCAACAGGGACCTCCGCCGAAAGGATCAGTTTGACGTTGCGGTCGTAGAATTCGTCTACCAGGCTGATAAATCGGCGAGTGAGGTTGTCGGACTCCAGTTTAGGAAGGTTCGAGACAAGAACCGTCTGGAATAATCGAGCAAGCTCAATGTAGTCATTCTGACTTCTCGGGCCATCACAGATGTCGTAAAAGTCAAACCATACGATACCCTCAGCACAGTAGAGCGCATTCATGGTACGGCTTTCGATCTCAAGCACCACATCCGCTTCACCTTTATCNGGCGCGAGCGATAAGAAACACGAACGTAAGTTTTCTTCAGCAAATTCGTCTAAAGGAAAGTGATAGATTTCAGCCAATTGTAATGCTCTAAACCGATGGTCTTGTNCCCCGTCAACTTTTAAGACCACCGTGTTCTTATAAATCAAATCGATCGCGGGAAGAAACTTTCGGCGCTGCAATCCATTCTCATATAGATTCTTGGGCTCTACGTTTGAAGTGGCTACCAACACCACCCCCCTCCTAAACAGCTCCTCAAGCAGATTCGCGAGCAGCATCGCATCAGTAATATCTCTCACAAAAAATTCATCAAAGCAGATGACTCGGTTATCTTTGGAAAATCTTGCTGCAATATGCTTCAGCGGATCTGCAGTACCCTTATTNTCTTTTAAGAGTTGATGCAACAATCGCATGAAACGGTGAAAATGTAGACGAGTTTTTTGGTCGAACGGAAGGCACTCAAAAAAGATATCCATCAGGTATGTTTTGCCTCTTCCCACTCCTCCCCACAGATAAAGACCAGATATACAATTTTGTGATGNGCTGCNAAATATCTTTGAAAATAATCCTCGAGACTCGGNCGTCTGAGTTAGCTCATCAAATAAACGCTGTAACTCCTGAACCACCAATTTCTGAGCATCATCGTATTGGATTTCGCCAACGTCGAGCGCTGCCTGGTAACGATTAAGCGGACCATTTAACACTAGTATCGCTACTAATCCTTAACGCGAGATTTGGCAGACTCCACATGAGCATAAAGTCCTTCTTCACTAGCAATAAGCGCGGCATCNCGACTCAGNGCNACTGAACCTGTCATTGAACATTCTATGACTGATGTTTTAACGAGGAAATCATAAACCCCGAGAGGCGAAGCAAATCGCGACGTCCCTGACGTCGGCAGNACATGGCTGGGTCCAGCGGTATAGTCACCCACTACTTCCGANCTGTGCNAACCCAGAAATATCGCCCCAGCATGCTTTACTTCATCAATCACCGCAGATGGATTAACGATAGCGAGTTCCAGATGTTCCGGTGCAATCTTATTGACGACCNTTAGAGCCTCTTCGCGAGCACACACTTNTATCAATGCACCACGTTTNCCAAGAGACTCTCTGGCAATCTCNTTTCGAGGCATTTCTTNAAGACGATCCTGAATNTCCNTTTCNACCGCATTTAACAAGCCTGCATCTTCGCTAATGAGAATAGNTTGTGCCATTTCATCGTGTTCAGCCTGAGCTAATAGATCAACAGCTAACCAATCTGCTCGTGCCGACGAGTCAGCTACAATAACCACTTCCGAGGGTCCTGCCACCATATCAATGCCGACATCGCCATAGACCTGCTCTTTCGCTTTAGCGACATAAACGTTGCCGGGACCAACAATCTTATCCACCCTTGGNATAGTCTGTGTTCCGTAGGCAAGTGCTGCAATAGCCTGNGCGCCGCCAATGGTGAACACCCTGTCGATATCGCAAAGTCGCGCTGCTGCNAGTAGCGTTTCGTTTAATTCCCCTCCCGGGGTCGGCACAGCCAACACAACCTCCTGNACNCCCGCCACCTTNGCNGGAATTGCNGTCATATAGACTGTAGAAGGGTAGGCAGCCTTNCCCCCNGGAGCGTAGAGTCCGACCCGCTGCATACCGCGAACAACTTGCCCCANACGATTACCTTCTGAATCAGTGTATTCCCAATCTGCGCCATTACCAAAGGCNCGCAGTTGCNGCTGATGGTAGTCCTTTACCCTGGCAACTGCGGACTCAAGCGCNTNCCTGACCAATGGATCAATTGTCTCAAGCGCTTCTTGTTGACGAGATTGAGGAATTTCCAGNCTTNTTGGCGANTCCAGCGNCAAGCCATCTAGTCGTTCAGTTAGCTCCAGGACTGCCTCGTCACCTCGGCTCCTTACCGTCCTAATGACTTCCTTAACCGTCACGACAACAGCCTCTACTTCTTCTTCAGAGAAGGAGAGCAACATATCGAGTGCCGAATCAAAATCATCATCGGCATATCGAAGCCTTTTCATACTGACCTCAGTCATACATTCGCCACACGCTGAATGTTTGCACCAAGATTATTTAGTTTTTCCTCAACCTGTTCGTAGCCTCGGTCTATGTGATAAATCCTATCAACCACGGTTGTACCCTCAGCCACTAATCCAGCAATCACAAGACTGACGGAGGCGCGAAGATCATTTGCCATAACGGGCGCTCCTTGCAAGCGATCTACACCCTCAACTATCGCAGTTGTATTATTACCTTCAAGACGAATACGTGCACCCATCCGGGTCATTTCATGGACATGCATAAAACGGTTTTCAAAGACAGTTTCCTTGATCGTCCCGGTACCCTCAGCAATACTGTTGAGTGCAATAATCTGCGCTTGCAGATCCGTCGGGAATGCTGGATACGGGGCTGTAACAAGACTAATCGCCTTAGGGCGTTTACCCTGCATATCGAGTTCAATCCAGTCCTCACCGAGGTTCACTGCTGCGCCGGCCTCCTTTAGCTTCTCGATCAGTAACTCGAGGTGATCCGGATTCGCATCACGAACTTTAACCCTTCCACCCGTGGCCGCAGCAGCAATCAGATAGGTTCCTGTTTCAACCCGATCAGCGATAACCTTATGGGTACAGCCCTTTAACGATCCAACACCATTGATAGTAATGATCTCCGTTCCCGCCCCTTCAATGTTGGCACCCATTTCGTTAAGGCAATTAGCAAGATCAACAATCTCAGGTTCCCGCGCACAATTCTCCAAAACAGTTTCGCCATCGGCAAGTGTTGCAGCCATCATGATATGTTCCGTACCACCAACCGTACTTATATCAAAATAGATACGCGCCCCTTTAAGACGTCCATTTACGCTTGCTTTGACATATCCATCCTCCATTTCGATCTGGGCCCCGAGTGCCTCTAGGCCTCGCAGATGCTGATCAACTGGTCTAGGGCCAATCGCACAACCACCAGGCAAAGATACTTCCGCATGGCCGTAGTGTGCGAGCAGTGGTCCTAGGACCGTAAACGAAGCGCGCATTGTCTTTACTAAATCGTAGGGTGCAGTAAATCTTTTGATGCTGTTCGCATGGATCTCCACATTCATCTTTTCATCAATGACAACCTCAACGCCCATTGATCCAAGCAGTTCAATCATTGTAGTTATGTCCCTTAAATGGGGTACATTGCTGATTGTCACTGGGTCGTCAGCAAGCAATGCTGCTGGCAACATAATTGACGCTGAATTCTTCGCACCTGATGCACGTAACTCACCATCAAGCCTCGAACCGCCTTCTATGAGTAATCTTTCCATTTATTTAGCTACCTATCTCATGAGGGGTCTGAGTTCTCATGGTTACGGCATGGATTTCTCCACTAGCAATCATGTCATTTAAAAGTGCATAAACCTTTTGTTGCCGCTTAACTCGCGACAGCCCCTCAAACACACTGGAAACAAGATTTAAGACAACTTTATTACCCTCGATCTCGATTTCAATATCACACTTACCCAATCCGGATAACAGTATTTCTTTGATTCTATCCCCATTCATCAGGACTCCTTAAGTCCAACTGCCAACAACTACTTCCATAGCGGAAGGGTCCCGCCGCCCCACTGACTTCAGCAATTTCAATCAGATTATGCGAGCAGGCTTTGCATTCTATCTCAATTCCCAATCTTCTAGTTTCCCCTATCACGCCTACAAGAAGTGTAATCATACCCAAACCGTACAGTTCAAGATCAGAAAGATCAAAAGTCTCTTTAGAGGAATTACTTCTGGCAAGTTCAGCGGTCATTTGCGCACTGAAACTGACCACCGATAAGCCTTAGCAACGCGGTTTTTCTAATCCTACTGCGGCCCATGATCACCCTAACCTTACTTCTAAATATAAGAAAGCTTACATCGAAGAAGGTCCTACGAACGGTCCTAGTGAATAGAACGCTTTCCAACACAATATGGTCACTCGTAGTCAATGCCAGAGGTTTCTGCCACCATATATTTTTGACTGTTTGTTACGGAATTACCTTCGTCGACTAAAAACTAGGAATCTAGCACAGTTTGCTGCTATTTCTTGGCCTAGTACTGTTTA
>PASO01000036.1 GCA_002712135.1 Gammaproteobacteria bacterium | reverse complement strand
TGTACCGGTTGGTGTTGATGGCCAGCCATCGGAAAGCATCGAAGGTGACATGATTGTTTCGGTTTAATGCTGAACGCCTTCAACTTTTTTTAGGTGAGTAAAGGAGGCAACGACAGTTTGGTAAGTTTGTGGATTGAGTCGAAGAAGTCAAAGCTGAGGAAAAAGATAGCCGGAACAGAGCGAGGCACTACTGAAAAAGTAGTTAATTTAAAATTCCTCCCTCTGATTGTTCCGGGGGACATTACATTAATGTAGATACTGGACTCGATGCGTGGCGCAGGGCCTTGAAGAGTGAGGTGGCGCTTTAACGCCACATATGAGTACCACCACAGACGGTCTGTGCTTGACCGGTAATCCACTCTGAAGCATCAGAGGCAAGGAACACTGCAATGCCCTTGAAATCGTCCGCTTCGCCCATTCGGCGCATGGGAGTTTCGTTATTGGCACGTGCTGCAGCTTCCGGGTTATCCCACAACGCTTTCGCAAAATCAGTTTTTACAAGCCCAGGGCATATAGCGTTTATGCGTATACCTTTTGGCCCAAGCTCTAGGGCGAGGTTTCTAACCAATGCTATATCAGCCAATTTAGAAATATTGTAGGTACCCAGCGTTTCAGACCCACTGAATGCACCCGTGCTAGCAGTGATCGCTATTGACCCTTTGCCTTTCTCGATCATGTCTGGCGCAACCATTTTTACCAGCCACAGGTTCGACCGTACGTTTGATTCCATGGTTTTGTTATACGCTTCATCGGGGATATCTAGGATTGAACCGTAAAATGGATTCACTCCTGCGTTGGAGATGAGAATATCGATCTTGCCAAGTTTCTCATGGGTTTCGTCGACTAACGCCTGTAGTTGATCTTTGTATCCAATGTTGCAAGCGATAGCTACGGCAGTACCCTCGCCACATTTTTCGTTAATCTCTGCGGCCGTTTCTTCACACTGATCGAGCTTGCGGCTGGAAATAACAACCTTTGCTCCGTGTTCTGCGAGACCTTCGGCCATGGATTTCCCCATGCCTTTTGAAGCGCCTGTGAGCAGTGCAACTTTACCCGTGAGATCGAACAGTGATGTATCAACCATTGATATCTTTCCTTNCGTAGANTGAATTAAAGGCANGACTATACCGACTTCTGGCGGCTCTGGCGATAAGGNCGTTAGCGAAGNAATAGTAGGATCNGTANTTCTTGTAGGNCGCNATGATGAANGTAGGNAGTAANGCTATTATTNATTGATGGAAACCGCAGTTAGTGATGAACTTCGATTATTCCTANACGAGCAGTGATTGNTTAGGNANAACCAGTTTGGACNAGGTATCAATGTNGCTGTAGGTGCGCTGTCTGACCTTGGTTATTTACAAATCGATACCGTTTCGGTNGTTGAGCGAGCACATTCATGTGTTGCGAACCCGCGTCGAGAGTTACAATCTTGCTTCGGGTCCCACTGCAGCGTCTGGTGAAGAGCTAGCTGGGCTGCATTTCCCCATCGTATCACTCGGTCCAGTAAAACCGGGTCCACCGGCACCGACGAATCCATGACTAGCACCAGATCCATCCGGACTAATCCAGAAAGCAAATAGCGAACCGTTGCTAAGATGGAATCTAAACCTAACTGGTGTTTCTGAAATTCTCGATAAGTCGTTTTTACCCCAGTCTACACGCACCAGTGTTTTATCGTCAGATATGGAACTACAATTCTTGAGTGTATATGGTTCTATCGGTTCACCACTTTCTTTCAGGACCTCTACCTTGAGTTCGCCGTTGGGGCAATCTACGTTGACGAACAGATACTTGCCTTTGAAAGTCATGGGCTTGGTCAATAGTGTCTCAGTATTGTTGCCAGCGTTCATAGAGGCAAAGCCATCGCGCCGCAGAATAGCCAAACCGGTCGCTGCATCAGCATCCCATGAGTCTCCCTGCGGAACAGAACGACCACTAAAATAAAAGTAGAGCTTATCTCCAACGACCAACGGTCCACCTGCCACCGACTGCACGTTACCGTAACGCCAGCTTTCTGTATCCCATGTACTTGAAATGAATCGTCCACGGAACGGTCTGTCCCAGTGGAATCCGTCACGACTGAATCCCAGCAGGATATCGTTTCGTTTCTGCAGTACTCCAGGCACATTGTTCTCAGGTCCCTGCCAGATCGAGAAGTAGGCAATCATCAGGTTCTCGTACGGGGCTGCATCTAAGGCATACANCTGTGGTGGGACATCTGCGTATTTAGAATCGGTGTGGTGTGGGTCAAGATCGTCCGCATTCGTCCACAAGACTGATTCACCTTCGGCGACGGCTTTCCACACGCCGTTTATCTGCCGTGCGAAATTGGGAGTTGTGGCTTCCATCAAAGCGACTGGTGTTGATGCTTCGAGGTACGCGCGACTTCTTCCCACCGGGTGACCGCCGATCCGCTGGCTCAGCACCCACATCTTGCGAAACGGGTTGTAGAATGCAGTAGTGCGATCACCGCCTATTTCCTGTTCGGCAATAGGCTCAGACCAGTGAATACCATCAGGGCTGGTGCGATATNNGAGGTTCCAGTCTATTTTNCCNTTGTACTCTTTCGACTCTCCGATCATTTCAGTGGCGAAGTATTTGAAGCGCTCGTTGGGGGCTTCTGCATCGTGATCAAGCCAAACCGTGTTGGTATCGAAATACTGCCCATCTCCGTGCACCGGGTGCAGCACCACGTTGGTTCCTTCCCTTACATCAAGATTGGGCTTCTCCCAATGGATACCGTCTTTGCTGGTGGCGTAGCACATTGATGCTAGCCACCCAGCGGTATACCACATCTTGAACAACTCATCCTCCGGGTCATACCACGCGCCNCCGCTGAAGGGGGCTGCAAACCAGCCACGTCTCTGGTTTTCCCACGGTTTCTCTGGATGTATGACCGGCTCCTCGTGGTACTCGGGTGTGTGGAATCTGCGCTGCAACGATGTTTTCTCGATAAGAAAATCATCGACAAAAAGCTGACGACCAATGTCGATAGGAATGACAGAGGGAGGATTCTCAAGATAGGGAACCGGTCTCGGTTCGCGGGTTAGTTCACTATAGACGGGGGGCCATTCGGCTGGGAGCTNAATGCCGTTCGTTTTAAGAGTTTCTCCACCTGATACCATTGCGCTTTTCCTTTTATTACTGCCTATAGCTAGCTAAGCGACGAGCAGTTTTGCATGGATCAGAAAACATTGCATTCGTGTCGCTGCAACTCCCTCCAAGTTTCCAATATGGAGGTGAATAGATATTAGGAAGTCAGTATGATGCCTCGCGGAGCAGACACTGAGATTCACTAGAAGCGGTTGTATGAGAATTAGGCAGATCGTGCACATTAATGTACGAATCAGAAAGGTACTGATCACAAGCTTATCGTTTGCCTCCTGTGCCCTTTACACAGCTCATATGTGTGCGGAATCGCTTGAGTTTCGTCACGGGGTTTCACAGATACCGAACTACGATTTGAAATACTCTTCTGACTTCAAGCATTTCGATTACGTCAATCTGGATGCCCCCAAGGGCGGCACGCTCGTTTTACCTTATACCTGGCGGTTTTCAACCGTATCGCCTATGTACAAGCCCATGGGTTATGACATGTCCTANGACAAGTTAATCGTGCGCGCAGGGGACGAGGTATCCGGTCACTATTGTAGCCTTGCGGAGTCGGTGGCCGTCAGTTCCGATGGTCGCAAGATAGTTTTCCGTCTGCGGCCCGAGGCCCGCTGGCATGATGGTGAACCTATTACGTCAGAAGATATTAAGTTCTCACTCGATACATTTCGTGAAGACCTTATGGGAGGGGGATGGAAAACAATGCTTGGTTGGATATCCAGTGTTGAGACACCCAACCCCCACACCGTTGTGATCTCCACCAAAACNGACGCGGCCAAGCAGGTTCCACTCCTGTCTGGCGTCCCTATGATCCCGGCACACTACTGGCGCGAGCGTGACCTCACTGTTCCAACCTTGGACCCTGGCGTACAAAGCGGACCATACCGAATGTCCGCAGCGGCTCCGGGACGGTTCTTTACTTACACAAGGGTTCCTGATTACTGGGGTCGAGATCTACCGGTCAATCGAGGCCGGTTTAACTTTGATACGATTCGTTACGACTACTATCTTGATTCCACCGTCGCGCGCGAGGCCCTGCGTGCAGGAGAGTTCGATGTATGGACTGAAAACGACCTGCGGCATTGGGTATCTTCCTATGATGTTCCGGTGCTTGAGCAGGGTTTACTGATCAAGGGCAGACTTGTTGCGGGTGTGCTGGGGGGGCCGAGACTTCGAGTTGCGCTCAACACGAAACGAGCGCCCTTTGATGACCCAGTATTGCGGGAGGCGCTGTCCTATGCGTTTGATTTTGAATGGCAAAACCGGGCACTNCATAGTGGAGAACAACAGCGGGCTAACAGCTATTTTTCTGACTCAATATTTGCCGCTAGAGGTTTGCCGGACGAAGCAGAGGTCGCGCTTCTCGAGCCCTATCGGNCGCATGTGCCTGACCGTGTATTCGACAGCGTTTTTTCCTTCCGTCGCTCTGATGGCACCGGTGTTGATCGTGAAGGGTTGTCGATAGCGCAGCGATTACTAACGAAAGCGGGCTATCGCATTAAAGATGGTGTGTTGGTTAATGAGCTGGGTGAACCTTTGGTCATCCAATTTCTAATCTACCAGGAAGCGCATAACCGCATCCTGTTGCCGTATGTGCGATCACTGTCCGTTCTCGGCGCCCAGGCGAGCATTCGCATGATAGATGGCACCGGATACGGCTACCTTGTAAGAGAAGGTGAATTCGACGCAATCCTTGTGGACGGCTGGGTCGAGATACCTCCGTCCTGGCAGCTGCGACCCAATTTTCATTCGGGGACGGGAGATCGNTTTAATCCTTCCCGTATCGACAACCCGGCCGTCGATGCAATGGTTAATTTAGCGCTCAATGCTACCGATCTGGATCAGTATGTGACCAGTGTTCGGGCGCTCGACCGAGTCCTGTTATGGAATTTCTATCAGTTCCCACTGAACGCCCGGGGCAATACTCGTATTGTCTATTGGAACAAGTTCGGACGGCCAGAGTTACCTGACGAAATGTTAATGGCACCCTTTCCCGATGGCTGGTGGTATGAAGAGGCGAAAGCGGCTCGTATCACATCCCCGTAGCCAGGATCATTTANCCAAGAGAAACTTCAAAGGAATATGCAGCCGCTCACGCCAGGCTCTTGGAGAGTGGTCAGCCCCCTCAAAGCGTCGCGTCATCCAGTCCTCACCTTCGGTATAACCATACTTNCGCATGACCTCATCCATCTNCTTTTGATACGGTTCATACTCAGCATCCAAGGTCTCGGTCCCATAGTCGAAATAAACGCGATGGTCTCCCGCAGCAGGCCAGTGGTCGTTCAGCCATTCAACCACCACACCGTAACCGACGGGCCAGTGTGACGACATGCAGGCGGCGCCGCCGAACACATCCGGATATTCCGCGATGGCGTAGGCGGAGATGAGGCCGCCCATGCTGGAGCCAATTACAAAGGTATTGTCGCGATCTGTTAGCGTGCGGTAGTTCTCGTCAACAAATGGCTTGAGTTCATCGACAAGGAACGCGAGGTACTTGTCTGAAGACATAACCTTACCGCCTTCTTCTACACTAAAGTTGTTTCCCTGCTCCCTCAAGATCGCCCAAACGTCGTCGGTTACCGGTTTCTGCGGCATGTATTCTGCCCCTCGCGCACCTTTGGCCCACATAGACATCCACACTGACACGACAATGGCTGGCTTGATTTCATCCTTGCGNGCGAGGCGTGTAATAGCCTTGTCGACATCCCAGCTTGCACCAATTCCTGACAGTGGCGAGGTGTTGACGTCAAACATAAATTGGCCATCGTGCATGTAGATCACCGGATATCGCTCGCTGGATGTAGCGTCGTAGCCTTCCGGCAACCACACATCCACCGGGCGAGGTCGTATAAGATCAGAGGGAAAGTCCGGATGGTGAACAATTGTGCCATCGATGGGAGGAGGCTCTACCATGCGAGATGGCATTTCCTTCATGAACTTCTCTTTTTCTAATTGATTATCGCTTTTTGTCATGGACATTTTGTCTTTGTTGGTTTTGGAGGAAACGCTATCGGTGCTGTACTGCGAGCTACAACCAGCGATTNCTGCGTAAAGTGCCAGGCAGATGCACAATCCTATGTTTTTCAACGTGCCAACTCATTTTGGGATCGAAGGCGCGAATCTTAGCATGTAAAGAATTGCTCAATCCAAAACGTAGACAAAACCGACTGGCGTCGATACGCTGGCGGATGTTTGTACAGATTGGTAGATGCAATGAAGAGACGTGAATTNTTGAAAGGTGTTGGCGCAACTGCGGCNCTGCCAACGATGTTTAGNCATGCTGCTGACGGTAAAAAAACCAATGTCATCCTCATCATGTCGGATGATACGGGCTACGAGGTTTTCGGTTGCTACGGCTCGAAACAATACAAGACGCCTCGAATCGATGAGCTGGCTGACACAGGAATGCGTTTCAATCATTGTTACTCGCAGCCGATCTGTTGTCCGAGCCGCGTCAAAATCATGACCGGAAAATCCAATGTTCGGAACTACATTTACTGGGACATTCTGGATCCGAAAGAGAAGACCATTGGCCACATGATGCAGGACGCTGGCTATGCGACCTGCGTGTCCGGCAAGTGGCAGCTGTATGGTAGCGGCACTTTTGCGCCAGAGTTAGCGGGAAAAGGCGTACTGCCAGAGAATGCAGGATTTGATGAGCACTGTTGCTGGCAGGTGGATNCCANANCTNCCCGATATTGGCAACCGGAANTCAGGNTCAACGGNAAAGANACNGCCTTTCTCCGATGAAGATGCNTTNGGNCCNGACATNTGTACNGANTTCATNTGCGANTTCATNGANAGAAACAAGGANAAGCCTTTTTTCGCNTACTANCCAATGATGCTGACCCACNNCCCNTTCACGACGACNCCANANAGNGCNGACCGGTCNGNGACNGGAAANCAAAAGAACTTTGAAGATATGGTNGCCTACATGGATACGTTGGTTGGNCGGATCGCGGATAAGCTTGATGAGGNAGGTGTACGNGAGAACACNCTNNTCCTGTTCACNGNNGACAATGGNTNCCCCGGGGAGAAAAAGGGAGGAATNNNNTCNGAACTNAACGGTGTNATGATCGAGGGNGGNAAAGGTAAGANNACNGATGGGGGAACGCGCGTCGCTCTGGTTGCCAATTTNCCGGGTACGGTACCAGCGGGCAAAGTGACAGATGACNTGGTCGATTTCAGCGATATGATGCCGACGATGGCAGCGATGACGGGCGCGGCGTTACCTAAGGGTGACGTGCTCGACGGCGTCAGCTTTGCGCCGCAATTGCGCGGTAAGCAAGGATCACCCCGGGAGTGGATCTATTCCTATTTGGAAGCAATACCTGGACCGGAGCCGGATCCCACGATCTTCGCTCGCGATCAACGGTGGAAGCTCTATAGCGATGGCCGGCTGTTCGATATCAACAATGATGTGCTGGAGCAGAATCCAATTCTGCAGGGGGAAGAGAGGGTCCGTAAGAAACTGCAGGCCGCGATAAATTCAATGCCACCTGCAGGATTGAGGATCTACCGGCCGAAGGATCGCTCATACATGCCGGGTGGGTCAAACTACGGCANGAAGGCGAAGAAGTCAGCATGAGTACTGATGAGAACCTGTGCGTAGGNCAGGCGATTACAGAGATAAATGAAAACGGATATATCATCCTGCGTGGCTTTGTGGATCAGCAACGTGTAGAGGACCTGGGGCGGTTGGCAGATAAATATTTCAAGCCGGCCAGTGCNGAAGCTCGTCGCGCGGCGGCCACTAGGGACTACGCCGACTTTGACAGCGAGGAAGCGGCACGCACGTCACTTCTGGTGCAAACCAGGGAGGTGGACGACCTGGTCACTGATCAACGGGTACTTTCCATCGCCGAGGCTGTATTGNTGGAAGGTCCTTCATACTATAGACGTGTCAGAACAGCCGGAACCGGTTTTAAGNATGCATATACGGATGGGGAGGATGTGCGTTCGCTACATCGGGATGGCGCGATCTACCCAGTACGGATTCCCGGCAAGCCTCTAGTGNTCAATACGCTCTTGGCCATTGATGAATTTACCCCCGAGAAAGGTTCAACGACGTTCGTACCAGGCAGTCATCTTTGGGACGTACCGGTAGACTCGGAACATGAAACNGTGGCGGTCGAAATGGATCCTGGTGACCTTCTGCTATTTGGAGGCGAAGTCTGGCACGGTCATGGGNAGAACCGAACAAACCATCCACGCAGATGCCTGGCTATGCTCTACGTCTGTGGGTGGTTGCAGCCGTTCAATAACTACAACGTCGCGTTCTCCGATGAAGCNTTGGAAAAACTACCAGATAAACTNGCGGCNCTAATTTAGAAACTTCCTAGGAATTTACGTGATGAAAAGAGTATTCCCTNTGTTTTGTGTCTTGCTGTTGTCGTCCTGCNCTATTCAGCAGCCGTCAGGTTGGGCTACCGGTAAGATTTATACGATCCCAGAGTCTGAGATGGCCCAGTACCAGGAACGATTCAATCAGCCTACTAACCAGAAGAAAAAACCAGCGCAATCGGCGTTCAAGAAGGCACGGCGTGATGGGGCAGGGGGTGGTCTGTCAGTTGCTGGTAAGACCATTCCCAGCACGACGAACGGCCAGACCGTGCAATGGCAGTTTACTGACGACAAAGTTACGATGATCGGTGGAGAGAGAACGTTGCACGGCGACTATGAGCAGAGGGGCAAGAATCTCTATTTCAATTTTACTGGCAAAAAAAGTACGGCAGTTTACGACGGCAACAAGATTACGTTTGCTGAGAAGAAGCGGCCAGCTGCGGATTACACNAAGTATCAGAAACCCTATGCTGACGATTGCGTTCAGCATGATGAATATTACCGATGCTGGAACATTTACGTCCCGAATAATCTGGATGGTGCCGCGCCCCTGCTGGTGGATATGCATGGTTTTGGCGGTAACCCGGAACGGCAAAGAATGCTCACGGGATTTGATCGACTAGCGGACGAAGAAAAATTTATTNTTGTCTGGCCGCTGGGCATGAATTCTTCCTGGAATGCTGGACCACTATGTTGCGGTCATTCAGTGAAAGACAATGTGGATGATGTTGGTTTTCTGCGAAAGATGATTGCCCNGGTTAGCGGCGAGCAGAATATCGATCAGCNTCGTATCTATGTGACTGGGCTATCTAATGGTTCAGGAATGTCGCAGCGCTTCGCTAATGAGGCGAGTGATCTGGTCGTTGCCACGGCAAGCTTGGCACTTTATTTATTGGTCCCGAAAAGTGACACTTACTCCCCGGTACCAATGCTCGAAATTCATGGCACAANAGATTCAGTAGTGAACTTTGAGGGAGCGGGCGCTTTCCCTGGTGCGATGAAAAACCTGGAGACCTGGGCAGAAATGAATCAGTGCAGTGGCGAGCCGATTGAATCCTGGCGCGAGGGTCCGCACCATGCACTGACATACGAGAACTGTCAGCAAGGNGCTGAAGTTACCCTGGTGATCATTAATGAAGGCGGTCACGTCATTTATCCAAGTAGGGGCAGTCGAATCAATACCACCGCCATGGCCTGGGATTTCATGAAGAGGTTTTCGAAATAAACTATCGAGGGGTAGGCTAGAAAACCCAGTGAATTGGCACGCCATCAACTGACACATACGGCATAGTCTTTGCCCCTAACGCCGGCCAGGCTGGCTCGATGTTGCNGGTGTTCCACTGCTCATATTTCGCCGTAATACGCTGGACAACCTCGGGATGCTTTTCCGCAAGGTTCGTAATCTCACCGATATCTTCGGCAAGATCATATAGCCAGTATCGCTTTGCTGCGTAGGTGAGTTTCCAGTGCCCGTCCCGAATCGCCCAGTTGGGCCCCTGTCGCCAGAACAACTGTCNATGAGGTGGGTTACTTTCTGTTCCGCTGAGATAAGGTACAAGGTCGACACCTTCCACTTTGGGGCTCGGTTTGCCACCAGCTGCGGCGATGGCAGTTGGGAAGATATCCAATGCGCTGACAGGTTGTTTGTAGGTCAAACCTGCCGGAATCTTTGCTGGCCATTTCATGCTGAACGGTACCCGGATACCACCTTCGAACAGGGTATGTTTACCTAACCTGAGCGGATTATTATCCGTACCACCGGCGCCAGCGCCATTGTCGCTAAGAAAAACGACCAGTGTGTTTTCCCCCAGACCANTTTCCTCCAATGCATCAAGAATAGTGCCGATACCGTCGTCCAAAGCGGACACCATCGCTCTTTTAACGCGGGTGTCTTCGTCTTTGATATTCGCATAGCGATCATAGTATTTACGGGTCACCTGCATAGGCGTGTGCGGGACGGTATAGGGGAGGTACAGAAAAAAGGGTTGATCCTTGTGTTTGTTGATAAACGCTACCGATTCCCTGGTAAAAGCGTCAGTAAGGTATTCATCTTCTTCAACTGGTGTAGTACCCCGCATCACCGTATTGGGGCCGCGCCCTGGCCAGCTATTATCTTGTGAACCCCGGTCCTGTAAATCAGGCGCGGCCCTGGCCGTTCGCGATATGCTTTTCGGCGCTCGACCCATGGCAATCACATCGGCCCGGGTAGGATCGATATAGTCAGTAAAGCCGGTGATGATGCCAAAAAACTCGTCGAATCCTCGTCTGACTGGATGGAACTGAGCCATTTCACCAAGGTGCCATTTGCCCACCATGCCGGTGACATAACCGGCCTGCTTCATGGCATCTGCCAGCGTGGGTTCATCGACAGGAAGACCACTGTCTTTGTTTGGTGCACCTTCAGGAAGGAACTCGTGCCCAAAGCGCTGCTGGCTNCGTCCTGTTAAGAGACCGGCCCTGGAAGCAGAGCATACGGGGCTAGTAACGTAACCGGCCGTGAACAGGGCGCCTCCATCGGCGAGTTGCTTGATGTTTGGCGTCGGAAGGTCACATCCGTAGAGCTCGGTATCGCAATAGCCAAGATCGTCAACGAAAATGAGGATGACATTNGGTCGGGTTGTTTCGGTACCGTATGCATGCGNGGCGCACGCGAGCAACAAGAAGGCGCTAGCAAACATTCGCATGATGTTTTCCCTCGCGATTACCGATCTCGATACTNTTGATGTATTTGAGGTGGTAGACCGGCGCCTGATGTCAGGCGCCGAGACGGGCTTATGCCACTTTTTCCAAAATATGGATACCACAAGCGCTACCAAGACCAATCACATGGGTTAGACCGATTCGNGCCCCTTCAACCTGGCGCTTGTCCGCTTCCCCACGCAGGTGCGTGCTGACTTCATAGATATTGGCTATACCAGTGGCACCAAGTGGGTGTCCCTTGGATAGCAGTCCGCCAGAAACATTGACAGGGACTCGACCACCCAGAGCGACCTCGTCCTCGTCGATCATTCTTCCGGCNTCGCCGTCAGCGCAGAGTCCCAGGTTCTCATAGTGCAGAATCTCAGCGGTGGCAAAGCAGTCGTGCAACTCAACCAGGTTAACGTCTTCCGGTCCAACACCTGCCATTTCGTATGCCTGCGCCGCCGCTTTGCGCGTTACCGCGTTGACGTCCGGCATTACGAGGTCGCGGTCTGTATATGGGTCGCTGGTAAGTACGGAGGCACGGACCTTAACCGCACGGCTCATACCCAGCTCTTTCGCCTTCTTCTCGCTGACCAGTACGGCAGCAGCAGATCCATCGACATTCACGGAGCACATCAGCTTGGTATTCGGGTAGGAAATCATCTCTGCATTCATTACCGTTTCTAACGGCGTTTCAATCTGATACATCGCTTTTGGATTCAGTGTGGAGTGATGATGGTTTTTTACGGACACCTTGGCGAACTGTTCGAACGTTGTTCCATGATTACGGGCGTGTTCCATGCCAGCTTCAGCAAATACCGATGGCATGGTCCCTGAACCCAACAAACCTTCTTTGGATATACCNCTTTTGCCGCCAGCACCACCAAGCAGACCCTTGCCCATTTGTTCAACACCAACCGCGAGGACAACGTCATAGACGCCCGCTTTTACCGACATCCAGGCTTCACGAAATGCTGTTGCGCCTGTTGCACAGGCATTAGCGACGTTTACTACTGCAATACCGGTCTGACCGATTTCCTGCAGGACACGCTGGCCTACCATACCGCTGGCCTGGCCGAGGTTGCCGCAATAAAGCGCTTCCATATCCTGAATCTTCAGGCGGGCATCATCCAGGGCCATCAGTGCAGCTTGGGCCCCTAACTGGGGTACCGTTTTCTCCGGGAAGCGACCGAACTTAATCATGTCGACTCCCATTATGTATACGTCACTCATGAATCTCTCCTATTGATATTGATTGAGTCTCTATGCTGCGGGCTGAAAAAAGTAGCTTATGTAACTGTTACCGTCAGCGTCTTTACGTCCAAGTGCATCATCGAAAACTACTTCAATCGGCATGTCGAAAGGGATGCTTTCCGGTTTGGGTTCAACGTTGATCAGGTTTCCTTTTACGGTACCACCACCATCGAGATCGACGATGGCTGACACATACGGCACATCGATTCCTGGGAAACTACGATGCACGATGGAATATGAATAGAGCTTCCCTTTGTTGTTCAGACGTATTGCTTCCATTTTGCCGCGAGCGCCACAGTTTGAGCAATTTNCCCGCACNCCGAGAAAGATTGAGCCACAGACGGAACACTTGTGACCCTCCAAATAGGGATCGTCGGTACCAGCGCCTTTTAAATGGGGTACAACTGGCAGGGGAGCTGTTTGTTCAGGCATGTTTGTCTCCGCAAAAAGAGAGAGAATAAACCTGTTGCCACGACGTATTCAAGGTGGCCTCGATGCTATCTTGACGAATCCTACACGACTATTGATAACAGCGACGGCGAAGCATTACTGTGTGACGCACCGGTCGGGACGAATTGCTCAGGTGCGGTAATCGATTTCATCCTTAGCCACGATGGCGAATCTGCGACTGCTGCTGGTGGTGAGGCTAGTCTAACCAGACGTCTCTAGATGATAGAGCTGGGTGGGTCATTAATGGTCTACCCAGCTCTACGTTTCCTGGTTATTGGTTTGTGGCTACTTTTTGGCCTTGATGGTACTGCTAAAAAACTTTTGTAAGTCAACGCCATGGTCGAGAGTCGCTGTGCCATAGAACAGGTTGGCTCCAATCAATCCCAGTAATTCCTCCGATGCGTTCTTTACGTACTCTTCGTCTTCAAGAAGATAGGTGTAGTCATCGATGGGTTGAACATACATACGCTGGTAGGTTGCGTGTAAAACGGTGCGCGTTCCCGGAATGGTTCTAATGCCACCCGAGTGCCAGACCGCTCCGTCCCATACGGCAATAGAACCCTTTTCTACTTCGATGGGAACATGTTCGGAGTTTTCCATCTCTTCCTGAGTGATATGTCGGCGAAGAGAGTTTGAACCGGGTACGACTCGTGTGGCACCTCCTTCGTCAGTCATTCCTTCGCACGGCATACAGAAAGTAAGTACGCAGTTGTGTTCAGGGAAGGGTGCTGGTAACCAGTTCGCATCAGCATGCAGGTTGAGATGTCCATCGGCTTTGTGCAGTATGCTGCCGACAAACTGACTGGCACGCATACCCTGGCCAATGCTCGCTTCAGCGATCGCTAACACCTTGGGTAAGGTGGCGGCTTGATCTACCACAGGGTCTCTACCTAATAACATGCTGGCACCCTTGCCCTTCATTGCACTTTCCTCGGCGAGAGTGTGAATCACTTCGCGCAACTGATCGAACAATTCTGGCGGTGCGACATTATTGATTACCGTGTAACCCTGGTCGCGGAGTTCCGCAACGTTTTCCCATAGGTCCAGTTCATCTATCGTGGGCCGAAGGTCATCGGAGATGGCGTAAGGTGCAACGGTGGCGGTGTTCCTGGACTCGTCTACCATCGCTGCATAGGCGGCAGCCTGGTCTTCGGGTGATTGTTCGTGTGGAGATTGTTCCTGTGGCTGCTCAGTCATTTCAATAGCTCCGGAACCTGGATGTAGTATGCTACATTAAATTGCCCCCCCACCCTGTTGTCAATAATGGCGACAGGAAGCCTGACCGAGGAGAGTAGCAATGTCTTACAGCGTGTCTGATTATCAAAAGCGTGCCCTCAGAGAGGATGGCATCGTTAAGCTGCCCGGAGTTGTTGATCCGGCTATGCTCGAAGAGCTAAATGCCTGCTTTGAATGGACGGTTGCTCACCCGGGTCCGATCGCTGTGGGTAACACGGAAGGGGAAAATATTTTTTTCGTAGAGAATGCCAACCCTGAGGCACGACCTCTGTATCAGGATCTGGTCGACCGCTCGCCGTTCCCGAAGATCGCCGCGGAATTGTGGGGNTCCGAATTCGTAGGCTTTCTAGCCGAGGAAATATTTTGGAAGAAGGGCAAGACGATGCAAACCTTCTGGCATCAGGACACTGTCTACTCGCCCTGGGGCGGCGAACACTGGTGTAACTTCTGGTTTCCATTGGTAAAGATGACTACAGAGCAGAGTATTCGAGTGGTTCGGGGATCCCACAAGGGCATTCAGTACGATGGGACCACGTTTAACCCCAAAGACCCAACGGAACCACTTTGGGGCGATAAAGGTAACTTTCCGCGTCTACCTAATATTTCTNCTGAGGCTGCTGCTGATCCTGACTCCTGGGATATCGTTGGCTTTGATGTAGAACCGGGAGATATCGTTGTGTTGCATCCTCATTGTTTGCATAACGGAGGTGAAACTGATGAGACATTGCCGGAACGACGTAACCTGGTGTTACGCTTCTTTGGTGATAAGTCTTACTTCAGTGATCATTTGCCCAAAGATGGTAAGGGGCTCTATAACCACAAGCCCATTCCCACTGNGGAGGGCAGCTTCCTCACCGATGGTGATCTTTATAGACCGGAGTGGGCCAATAATCTTGTTGGATGATTGCGATAGGCGATCCTGGTTACTCTGCTTGTGCAACTACCTTTATTTCCACATGCGCGTCCTTCATAAAGAGTCCGGTGGTGCCAATGGCGGACCAGGCGCACCAGGGGGCTGAAAGATACTCATCACGCACGGCAGCAAAGGTCGCGATAGTTTCCTGCATGTCCACATGATAGGTAGTCATCTCGACGATATCTGNCATCGTTAGTCCGGCTTCTTTTAATACTGCTCTGATGCCCTTGAAGGCAGCGTGAAATTCGGTCGCCAGGTCATCAGGGACTTTCCCATCAGTACCGATACCNACCATCCCGGAGCAGAACAGAAGGCCACCTGCTTTTACTGCCTGAGAGAAATGCATTCGATCCACATGGGGTTGAAACAGGGGTGTATTAACGACTTCGATGGTCATGCTGGTGCTCTCCTTTCTCAACCAATAATTTAATATAGTAAACTACACTAGAACCTTGAGAGGAATCCACATGTCAGCTAGTGAAAGGAAGGTCGCATTCGCCAGTCCTGAATGGGTTGAGATTGCGACAGAAGCATTGGAAAAATTGGTTGCCGAACACGGAGAGGAAGGAACTGCCTACAGTGTCTGTGAGGCATTCGTGGATGGGCCTGCGGAATTCGCGGATGAGGATGGATTCGCCGCATGGCACTTCTATGTTGACGGTAAAAACGTCCGCGTATCTACCGGCAGGGAGTCTAACGTGGACATCTGGCTTCAGGGGACCTATGAACTTGCCCTGTCAGGCGCGCGAGTGGTCTATACGCCGGAGCTCCTGGCTGAATGGGAAAAGAATCCTCCNAAGCGGCCGGACGACGCCAATATGAAGGTTGAAGGGGACGTCAAAACCCTGCCGACATACCTGTCCGAGTTACATAATATCCTGGCGGTTCAGACCGCATAAGGATCAACTGACTATGAGTATTGATGCCCGGGTTCTGCGTCTGGAAGCAGCGGAGCAAATCAGGATACTGAAAGCCGACTACTGTGAGCTGTGCGACGCGGACTATCCTGCCGATGCACTGTGTGAATTGTTTACTGAGGACGGTGTNTGGGATGGTGGTGAAATGGGCGTGTACGAGGGCCGGGACAAGGTACATCGGTTCTTTACCACTATGCCAAGCATCATGTCCTTTGCCATTCATCACGTCACTAATTCCGCTGTGGAGGTCAATGNAGATGCCTCCGCTGCGCGCGGACGCTGGTACCTGATACAGACGGCCACATTGACGGAAACCAATCAGGCAGTCTGGCTGGCGGCCCGATATGAAGACGAACTGGTGTTAGAAGGCGACAAGTGGAAGTTCCGCAAGGTTACCCTCCGGAGTCGTTTCTACACCACCCACAAAGACGGCTGGGCGGACATCCCGCATTTGTTGGAACAGCCTTGAGCGGGTTTTATAGAACAGCGATGAGCGAGTTTTGTAGATGATGACAGTCACCGCAAAGATGCACTTCCTCGACCCGGNCCACACCGGCGGCCCGGTGGCCGATCTGGATCTGCGCACACTTGATTACGAACCTGACGGTAGAGATATGACTGAGGTGCAGGTGATGGATGCCCGTGAGCATCCTGAACCCGGATTACACCAAAGTGGATTTAAGCTGGTACANAGCCCAAGTGCCGTAACCGACTTCTATGATTGCGATCAGGTGATGGAAACGTACTACGAAGAATGTAAAGCAACCGCACGAAAACTGACGGGTGCNCATACCACGTTTACCTATGACCACATCATTCGTGAAGCTGGTTCCCAGTATACGGGTGGCGGTAAGACCCGCACCCAGGTAAAGACCGGTACCGCAAAAGGCGGCGGTTATATCAGCAGTGTACATATGGACTACACTGACAACTCGACCTGGGATAAGTATCTGGAGATTCACAGTGAACGGGTTCCAGAACAATTTGATCATGTCTACGCGCTCAATTTCTGGCGACCCCTCAGCGCTTCTGCCGACGATAACCCNCTCGCGGTGTGTGATGCGCGTACGGTAAGCATTGATGATCTACAGGAGGTGATTGTCTATGGCTATGGCGCAGAGAACTACAGCTGGTATGACATTGGTATTGATACCTTTAGCGTTAGCGCGTCGGAGCACCAGCAGTGGTANTANTATCCAGGCATGACACCAGACGATGTNCTGGTCTTCAAATCCTATGATTCAAACGGCGTAATCGGCAGGACGTGTCCACATGCCTCGTTTGCGCATCCGAATCCTTTAGGTGAACTGCGACGCAGCATCGAACTGCGCGTACTTTGCTTTTGTTAAGTGGTACCGTTTCGCACAAATCTCTAGAGAGGCGCTTATGGCCCGATACGATCTTCTTCTTAAAGGCGGCACCGTTATCGATGGTCAACGGACGCCACGCTATACCGGTGACATAGCAATTGCAGACGGTCGTATTGCGCAGATGGGCAATGTGGCCGAGTCAGAAGCGGAACGGGTATTCAATGCGAAGGATCTGATCGTCGCACCNGGCTTTATCGATCTGCACACCCACTTTGACTCACAAATATTCTGGGATCCCTACTGCACCATGTCGGGCTGGCACGGCGTAACCTCAGTAGTGATTGGCAACTGCGGTTTTGGTTTCGCACCAGTACAGCCGGAAGACCGTGAACGCGCCATGCTAACCCTGGAACGCAACGAGGCTATACGCGCAACCACCATGGCCGCCGGGATGCCCTGGGACTGGGTGACCTATCCCGAATTCCTCGATAGCCTGGAGCGAACCCCCAAAGGGGTGAATGTCCTGTCCTATATGGGTCTCTCACCCATCATGACCTCTGTAATGGGGGAGCAAGGGAAAGGACGAGCGGCGACGGCCGAAGAACAACAGAAAATGGGCGCGCTGTTAAGCGAAGCATTGGATGCAGGTGCCTGCGGATTCTCTGCCCAGATGCTGGGTGCAGATAGCGTGCAGCGCGACTATGACGGTACACCGATGATCACNGACATCATGGCGCCCGATGATCTGCTTTTCTTCGCCGAAGTGTTGCGAGAAAAGGGNCGTGGNTTTGTNCANGTGCTTGGTTCTGACTTCGACCTGTTTGANAAGGTCGCNGANGTGAGTGGTCGGCCNNTCATCTGGAATACACTCGAGTTCGCCGCAGATCAGCACGGCAACACCTATGGTTACTGGAAAGANATGCTCAAATGGCTGGAAGGTTGTAANGAACGTGGTAATCGTATTTTCGGCCATGCTGTTACTTGCAACATTGAGACTCAATTCTCCTTTGAGGACTGGAATCTCTATGATGGGAACCCCAATTGGCGGGCAGTAACCTTGGGTAGTATCTCCGAGCGTATCGAAAATATGCGAGACAAAGATCTGCGTCAGGCGTTAATAGATGACTTCGATCATAAATGTGAAAAAGTGAAAGCCAAACCAGATCATATGGCGGGCGCCTACCTGTCATCTATATGTAATACGGTAGTTGCCGAGGGCAAGACACCGGCAGGAAAGGAACTGGAAGGTTACACGATTGGGGAGATAGCAGCTCGCGATAACAAACATCCGATCGATACCATGCTTGATATTGCACTGTCCGAGAATCTCGAAACCGTGTTCCAGCGCATACCAAAAGAGACTGATATGGATATCATGGAAGAGGTCATCAATGCACCCTTTACGTTGCCGGGGCTCTCGGACGGTGGTGCGCATATGAAGTTTCTGACAACCGGTCGTTATCCAACTGACTTTATTGGTCGACTGGTAAGAGACAATAACTTGATGGACCTGGAGCAGGCTCACTGGAGACTGTCCGGTTATTCCGCGATGGCGGCAGGCTTCACTGATCGTGGTTTGCTGCGTGAGGGTGCGCCGGCAGATATCGTTGTTTATGATTACGATGAGCTTGATTCGCTCCCACCTGAACGTCTGCATGATTTTCCCGCGGACGACTGGCGCCTGGTTCAGAAATCGAAAGGTTATCGATTGACCATCGTGAACGGTGAAGTAACTTTCCAGGATGGTGAATGCACCGGTGCTACCCCTGGATCTTTATTGCGACACGGCCGCTAGTAAGCCTTTCCACCTAAATTTCGAAGGAGACCACCTATGGCAGATCCTATTCGGTTTAATGTCTACGTGACTGTCAAAGAGGGCAGGTTAGAAGAATTCAAAAAAATAGCTAGGGACTGGAGTGCTCATCACAAAAAAGAGCGAATAGACGTGCTTAGTTATGAGTGGTTTATGTCGCCTGACGGAACTCGTTGTCAGGTGATGGAGTTGTACGAGAGCTCAGAGGCTATGCTCGCTACCATGGAGCAGGTGTCAGAGTCGGAGGTAGCTGAAAAGCCTGACTATCCATACGAAATGGATAAGCTGGAAGTCTGTGGTGATATCTCCGACGCCTTGCGGGTAAAGCTTGACGCAGGGGAGTCTCCTATTGAGTATTGGGGTTTCATAGACGGGTTCAGGCGCTAGATTGATTCTCGTAGGAACGTCGTCATCCTGAAATTTGTAAAGGTTGTGAGTTGGGGATATGTCAGAACGAAACAGACAGATTAGTGCGAGAACCAAGTTTTCGTTCGCTTCGGGCTCGCTCGAAGAGGCAATGATCACCGCTGCCAGCGTGGCGACGATGATTTTCTACAATCAGGTTTTGGGCGTGTCTGCTGCACTTTGCGGTACTGTCTTTTTGATAGCGAGCATGGTGGATGCAGTATCCGACCCGTTTGTGGGTGCGTTGTCGGACAGTGTAAATACCCGGTGGGGCAGGCGCCACCCCTTTATGTTTCTGTCAGCCCTGCCTATGGGTTTGTTTTTCTACGGTTTGTACCAGCCGCCTTCGGGTTTGTCCGAGTACCAGTTATTCCTGTGGTTTACAGTCATGATGGTGGGTTTGCGTTTGTGTAAGACTTTCTACGCTGTGCCACATAGTGCCCTGGGTGCAGAGCTGACTGACAACTACGACGAGCGGACTTCCATATTTGGATGGAACTTTGCGGTATATAGTGTTGGTTCCGCGTTATTGGGAGTATTTGTTCTCTACGCCATCTTTCCTTCTGTAGAAGGTGCGGAAAATGGACTCCTGAGGCAAGAACAGTATCCGGTTCTGGCGGCGGTTGGCGGATTATTTGTTACCGGCGCAATTCTCTTTTGCACTTTTATGACGGCTGATCAGATCCCCTACCTGCACGATACAAAATCTGTTGGTGAGCGCACGAAGCAATACTTCAGAAGTTTCCTGAAAGACACATTGGGTAACCTGTGGGTCCTGATCCATAACCCGTCCTATATTTCGGTATGTGCCTGTTGGTTGATTCTAGCTATTTGTGCGGGTCTAGTTGCGGTGGTTTCAACTTATACCTTTGTTTATGCGTTCGAATTCTCGACTGAGGAGATTGCTATTCGTGGATTGATTGCGCTTCCGGGTGCCTTTCTCGGGGTGGTCTTTTCGCGCTGGCTTGTCAATATTTTCGATAAAAAATATACGGTGATATTCACTATTCTGATTACTGCCTTTCTGCTTGCACTACCTTTCTGTCTCCGGCTACTTGGGTGGTTCCCTGAAAACGGGACTATTTGGACGCTGGTTGCTTTCTTTGCAATCTGGACGCCGGCTCTGGTCTTTTTGCCAGTTGTCCCTATTGTTATCGATTCGCAGCTGGTTGACATAACCGATGAGCATGAACTTCAGACTGGCAACCGTTCTGAGGGTGTTATCTTCTCCATTCGGACATTCGCAATTAAAATGACATCAGGCCTTGGTGGTTTGATGGCGGGCTTTGGTTTGGAACTCATTGGCTTTCCACAGAATGCTTCGGTAGAAACCCTCGACCCAGCTGTGATTGATGGTCTNNTGTGGATGATGGGTCCGGTCTACCTGGCGATTATNTATGCGGGGCTAGGCTTTGCTTTTCTTTATCGTATNGACCGAAAACGTCACAAGGAAATCATTGAGGAACTTGAGCTGCGTCGTGCAGAGGCCTAAGGGAGCCCGCCATGTTTTACGAGTTACCNAAGTACTATATCTTGCATGACAAGATGAATGAATGGGTCCATTTGATGGACAAGGAAGTCATTCCGTTCATGATCAAGAACGACATTGACATTAGCGCCAGTTTTCGCGGTNCAACTGACGACACCGCGTGTATTTGAATTAGACGTTTCGAATCTGAGGCAGAACGTGAGCGGTTAAACGAGATTGTTGACGGTAGTGATTACTTGAGGAGCGATGTGGCTCCAAAAACTACCAAACGGTATGCGCCTGATGGACACATTGTGCAGGGTATTGTACCACCGCCGAAATCTACGATGCAGTGAGCGAACCCGTCTAGACTTCTAGTCTTTGTCTCATTTCAGTGCCTACAACGACCATACCGTAACGTTCGTAGAAAGGACGATTNTGTTCGGTGCGTTCCACCAGGTAGAGACCATATTCAGCGCAACCTCGCTGCCGAGCATTATCGACTGTGTGTTGAACCAGAAGACCACCCGCGTTCTTGCCTCGCGCTGTGGGATCAACGATCAGTTCCTCTAATTGACAGTACTCGCCCTTGTAGCGCATGGCTAGGTTGTAGCTAACTGTTGCCATACCGAGAATCATATCCCCATCTANCGCGACGAAGACCTCTCCTCGTTCCTGNNTGAGCAGGCGTTTGAATATTGCTCGTTCATCATGAACGGAGGTGTCTGCGGGCGCTTTCTTAAGAGCTAACAATAGCTCGATACAGCGATCCATATCTGCTACCTCAGCGGTGCGAACTGAAATCGTCATTTCTGGAGAGAGAAGCCGTGGTAACCGTTTTCAGCCACTTCGGTTATTCGTTCACGAAACTTCGGTGCACCTCCCCAAAAAATCAGGTAGCGTAGCTTGTCGTGATCGTCGACGTTGGAGTTGTAGCCGGTAAACCAGCTCTTAGTATTCGCGATCAACAAACCATCGTAGTANCTTTTGATGGTCTCAACCCACTCGTCTTCGGCTTCTGCGGTCGCTTCGATACGGTGGTAACCGTTTTTCCTAAGATAGGCGACGAGATCAGCAGCCCAATCTACAGCCTCTTCGATACCACGGGGAAAGTTGGAGGACACGGATCCGCTTTGAGGACCCGACAGCGTGATGAGATTAGGAAAACCGTGCGTCTGAAGNCCCAGGTACGTAATCGGNCCGTCCGCCCATTTGTCATTCAGCCTGCGACCACTGACGCCACTGAATTGCATCCTGTCGAATGCACCGGTGATCGCATCAAAGCCGGTCGCATAGATGATAATGTCGAAATCAAGCTCACCCTCGCTGGTAAGGATCCCTCTCTCGGTGACTTCGACAATGGGTGTCTCATTAATGTCCTTGAGATGCACGTTGTCTCGGTTATAGGCCTCGTAGTAATTCGTTTCCAGGGGTACCCGCCTGGTACCAAAACCATGACCCTTGGGAATTAATTTTTCTGCCACTTCAGGATTNTTCACCCGAGCGCGGATTTTCCCGGCGATGAATTCNGAGTACTCGNCATTGGCATTCTCATCCATGAAAATTTCGCGGAAATTTGCCAGCCAGACACCGAAGCCGCGCGATGCATAGAGCTCTTCCCAGAGCGCTAGTCGTTCCTCTTTCGATACCTCTTTAAATTCGCGTCGGTCNGGTTGGTGAATGAAGCCTCCCGGTGTCTTNTTGCAAANCGCGAATATCTCATCGTATGAGGCTTTAATTCTGGNNTGTTCCTCTTCGTCAATCGGTCCATTGTGCAAAGGTGCGCACCAGTTGGGCCTTCGTTGAAAGACAGTAAGGTCAGCAACTATGTCAGCGATCTCCGAGATCACCTGCACACCGGTCGCGCCAGTGCCAATAACAGCGACCCGTTTTCCTTCCAGCTCAACAGGTGTTTTAGGCCAGTAGTAGGTGTGAAAGGATTGACCTTTGAATTTATCGACACCAGGATACCTGGGCATGGTCGCCGCAGAGAGCATCCCGATGGCGGTAAACAGGAATCGCGTTGTTACTTCGCATCCATCTTCCGTGCGTACGGTCCACACATGGTTTTCATCATCCCAGGTACTTGCCTGCACGTTACAGTCGAACTGCATGTGTTCGCGCAAGTTGAATTTCTCGACGACGTATTGCAGGTAGCTCAATGTTTCTGGTTGACCGGAAAAATGTTCACTCCAATTCCATTCTTCCAACAGTTCTTTGGAGAAGGAATAGCCGTAGGTGTAGCTTTCCGAGTCGAAGCGTGCNCCGGGATAGCGNTTCCAGTACCAGGTTCCGCCAGCATCACCTCCGCGTTCCAATAGGGTAGCGTTGAGTCCCAGATTAATTAGTCGGTAGAGCATGTAGATGCCGCAGACACCGGCGCCGATGACGAGAGCTTCGTACTGTGGTGTGCCATTCTTATTTGCAGTGGCCATTAGAATTCTCTNATGATCGACTCGATCGATTCTCACACACTTCTACTTTGCGTCGCAAACGTCCGTAAATTCGTATTTGTTGAGTACGGTTTCTGTGGTTGTCAGAANCTGCTCGAAGTCATCATCGCTGTGGGCAAAGGACATATAGATATGGTTTGANGTGGGAACCGAAAGAAAAACGCCTTCGTTAATCATTGCCAGATAGAACAACTCCAGCAGATCGTCTTTGAGGTCGAATCGGTTCTCGAATGTTACCGGTTCGCTGGANAAGAACATTACGAGCATTGACCCTAGCTGGTTGATCTGAGCAGGAACGCCGCGCTTCGCGAAAGCTTCTTTCAATCCCTCTCTGAGGATCTTGGAGCGGTCATTGAGACGCTGGTACTCACCGTGTGNACCCAGTTCCTGATAGGTTGTCAGTGCACCGATAGCGGCGGCGAGCGCTGGATTACCGTCGTTCATTGTGCCGGATTGATAGACCCGGGGTGTTCCAAGTGGGGCTTTCGGGTCGACCACATTCATGATGTCTTCGCGGCCTGCAACAACCGCTAGTTTCTCACCCGCAGCAACGGCTTTGGCATAGGTCGCCATATCCGGAGTGACACTAAAAAACTCCTGAGCGCCACCGAGCGCGAGGCGAAAACCGGTAATGACTTCATCAAAAATTAGAAGAACGCCTTTCTCCAGCGTTAGTTTTCGCAACACTTGTAGGAATTCCCTATGGTCTTCTCTTCCCCATAGTCCGCTGCCGTGCATCGCCGGGTCGAGGATGACAGCAGCTATGTCATCGTCCAGAGACTGGTAAACTGATTCGATATTATTATATTCAGCCACCTTGATATCTGCGTTGGCATCCTTTGGTATACCTGCCGAGGCAATCGCGCGTGAGTGGTTTAGAGCGAAAAGAAGGGCATCATCCTGACCATGGTAGTGACCGTAGAATTTTATAATCTTGCTTCTGCCGGTAAAAGCTCGTGCTATACGCAGTGCTGTCATCACTGCTTCGGTCCCGGTGTTAAGAAATCGCACCCGTTCCGCGCAAGGTACGAGCGTGGTCATTTTTTCTGCCACATCGATAAGTGTGCTCGGATTGAAGGGTAGTGATCCCTGGAATTTATGGTCCTCAATACTTGCGACCACCGCAGGATGATTGTGTCCAAGCATCATTGGTCCATTGGCACTAAAGTAGTCGACATACGCATTGCCATCTACATCGGTGATTCTGGTACCTTGGCTGCGTTGCGTATAAAGTGGATATGGCGAAAAAAATCGAAGGTTGCCAGATACACCACCAGCCAAAGAATTTTTCGCGCGATTGAATAGTTCTTCAGACTTAGGGGTCTTTGCGCGGTAATCAGAGAAAATACGCTCTTGCAGCTTGCTAAGCTTGTCCTCTAGCACCATGAGGTTTTCTCAGGTTGACAGGCCTCGCAGTCTGCATGTTTACTGCTGTCACTTCAATACGTCGAAGTGTTGTTCAGCAGTTCAGAAATCTCACGATAAGAGGAAAACAGAATTCGGAGCTAATCTATGAGTGAAGCGGAAAACACACAGTTGCAGGCACCTAAAATCCTGTACGAGACACGCCAACCTTTTGATCTTACGGAAAATCTTCAAGCCAGGCTTGAAGAACTTGATCTTGTCGAAGTGATCAAGCACGTAAAAGAGTATGGCTACGGCTATATTTACGATGCGGTTACCCAGGAATTTACGGAGAGATTACGCGAAACCATCATGCGTATCGCAAATTCAGGAGAAGGTGCAATCGGTCTTGATACCGGAGCAAATATGCTGCTGGCGAAGGATCCGATCTTCGAGGAAGCTGTGTTGAACTCTAAGGTTCTTGCGATCGTCGAAGTGCTTTGCGGCAAAGGCGCCTTGCTTTCACAGGTAGCGGGCTCTGTTAAGCAGAAGTCCCCACCGGATCAGCCATCCGTTGGCGGTTTGCACGCGGACCAGAATTGGATGCCCGCACCATTTCCAGTACACAACCAAATGGTAACTTTCTGTTGGGCCTGCGATGATTTCTCAGCTGAGGGTGGTTCTACAAAAGTTGTTCCAAAATCACATCTTCTTCGCCGTCACCCCAATGCAGAGGAGGTTGCTGAAGAGACGGACATCGTATCTACGGAATGTCCTGCAGGATCGGTCGTTTTCTGGGATGGGTCAGCGTGGCACTCTGGAGGTGGTTTACGAACTATTGATGGTGAGCGCGTTGTGCTGCATGTCACATACAGCAGGTTGGCGCTCAGACCGGTCGAAAGTTACGACTTCTTGGGGGAAGACTGGCTTGCGGATAGACCATACGAGATGCGCGTATTGCTTGGACGTGAGGATTTCCTTGCTACTCCGGATGGCGGGTTCGCGCATGGGGAGAAGTTGGTCCGAACGTTTTCCTGGTCGAAGGAATAACATTATACCCGTCTAAGTCTGCATGCTTTCTACTTTCTTACTAAGAACGGATTCTCTTGATTCGTAGTTGGTTGGCCACCACGTTTCAGGCCTTACGAAACCCACAGTTTCGACTTCTGTGGACTGCTTCCTTGTTTTCAATGCTGGCCTACATGATGCAGTGGACCGTGATGGGCGTGGTGGCCTTTGAGCTCGCCGGGACCAACACGGCGGTGGGTCTTGTGCAGTTGGGACTTGGTCTGTCGATGTTGATCCTTGGCCCATTTGGTGGTGTTTTTGCGGATCGTGTCTCCAAGAAACCATTGGTAATCTGGGGTGAAACAATTATCGGCGTTTCCTTCTTTGTCACGGGGGTGATGATTCTCACTGGCACACTCACATTGCTCTGGCTTACGTTGCTGACGGCGGTCATGGGTGTGGTGTATGCATTCCTCGGTCCTGCATTGCAAGCCTGGGTAGGGGAGGTCGTTCCCAAAGCCATCTTGCCCAATGCGGTTGCTCTCAATCAACTCGCGTCAAGCGCGAATCGTGTGCTTGGCCCCTTTGTAGCAGGACTGATGCTCGGTAGTGCATTGATCGGTTCTGGAGGTGCCTACCTTTTTATGGGGGCTCTGTTCGTGATGGTCGTGCTTACGATCTTTCGGCTTCCAGCCACCATGCCTAAGCCAGATGCTGAACGTCGTACTGTTTCAGTAGAGCTGATGCAAGGGGTTCGCTACGTTATGNGGAATCCTGTCATTCGTACGTTGATGCTGCTTTATATGATTGTGGTTGCGGTTGGATTTATGTGGCAAGTCGCTTTGCCAGCCTTCCTAGAGCGACATCTGGATCGATCGCCCACTGATGTTGGACTCATCTTTACGATTAACGCGATCTCGTCGTTGGTGGCGATTGTGCCGTTGACCGCGATTGTTGGGACCCGCTGGGCGTGGCCGGCGATGTTCGCCTGTATTGGGCTATTAGGTATTGGATTCTTCATACTGGCTATCGCGTCAACATTCACGATGACGGTGGTGGCGACGCTCGCCTTAGGTCCGGGAATGTCCGGATTCATACTGCTCAACAATACGCTGACGATGGCTAATACCGACGCCGGTTTCTTTGGCCGCGTGATGTCGCTAACAATGCTGGCATGGGGATTTCAGGCAGCAACAGCGTTACCATTCGGTATGCTGGCAGATGTTTTCGGTGAACGCGAAATGCTGTGGAGTCTTGGTGCACTGCTTCTGGTCATCGCTTTTGTATGTGGGTGGACTACCTGTAACCCGCAAAAGTAATCCTTGAAAGTCAGTGAGATTTGATAAGCAGCACTATTTGGTAGGACAATGAGGTCATGTCAGAAGCCACCCTACTTCGTCAACAGCGCAAAGCGGAAACCCGTAACAAACTGATTGTGGCTGCTAAGGAGCTCTTCGAAATACAGGGCTATGAGTTCACTACCCTGGAAGGCATTGCAGACCGTGCCGGGTTCCACGTGCAGACGCTGTATCGGCACTTCAGCAGTAAGATAGAACTGGCTGCCGCCGGTGACGAAACACAGCTCGTNCATTTTAGAGATGCGATCAGGGATGAANACCGTGAAGGTTNAACCATTGCATTCTGGCGCCAATATCTNGGCGGACTCGCGCATCGGGTTACCGATAAGGATGGCGGTCGAAGCTACCGGGATGTGTTGCACTATGAATTGGAATCCCCCACCGTATCCTTCCTTCTGACGCGACTCAGCCAGGAGTATANGGATCTGTTTNCCGAATCCCTGGAAGAAGACCTTGATATTGAAGACCCAGAGGAACGTCAAAACACAGCACGACTGATTGCCATTACTCTGTGGGGGGCTCACGAGTATGTGATNGCGCGATACGACCAGGAGTTTGGTATTGATCTNGCGACCGAATCATTGGCCATGATCGATCGGGTAGAGCAGCTCTTCGGGCATCTATTGAAGGATACCTAGCAAAGCGCTCCTGTTTCGAATTAGGGAAGCAAGGCTCCTCCATCGACATCGATAGTGACACCTGTCATGAAGGCGTTGGTCATGCAGAGAAAAATCGCAGCGGCGATTTCCTCGGCTTCACCTACTCGCCCTAGCAGAACACCTTTGCCTATGTTTGCCAACGCGTCCGCCTTCTTGTCGCCGAGACTGTCGAACATGCCCGTGCTGATGATGCCTGGTGCGACTACGTTTACCCGCTTTGGTGCAATTTCNAGGGCCAGTGCACGTGTAAGACCTTCCACTGCACAGCCGGTGCAGGAGATTGAAGACATCCCCACATTGGCTTTTCGTGCGGGAATACCACTGATAAATGTGAGAGAACCTTTTTCTGTGAGGAAGGGCACGCCCTGTCTNGCGACATTGGTNTAACTCCAGAATTTTTCGAAGGCGGCGCGAAACTGTTCGTTTGTCTGTTCCATGAANGGCTTCATGGTTCGCTCTGCGCCTGTGGCAGCGGAAACGATATGATCTACAGCACCCACGGACTCGAACAGTGTCTTCAGGCCTTCGTTGTCGTGGGTATCGAGTTGCTGGAAGTTTATTTCGGGATGGTCGNCGCTGGCTGCGCTNATTTTGGACTCGGTGCGACTGACCGCCCAGACNTTGGCNCCCGCNTCCTGGGCTATGATCGCCGTGGCGAGCCCGATGCCGGATGTGCCGCCGGTGACTATAACGTTTTGATTGTCCAAGGCCCCCATGGCTGTCCTCCTCGAATTTCAAAGGGAGCAAANTATCATCTGTGGGGACCATAACCAAGGTATAAATCGGGTGGCCCTCCAGNCCAGAGGGCCCACACCTCTTGCAAGAAGCCCTGAGTTAGCTGAATATTCCGCTGGAGGAAAAGAATATGTCTCTTTTAACTGAAACTCGCGCCGACACCCTGCCGCCGAATGAGATTTCCGACGAGCTGGCGCCAACCATCGCTGAACTTGGTCTGGAAGAGACCTGTCGACAGCTGGTGGAAGAGGGCTATGCGGTTATCGAAAACGTATCTTCCTCCGAGTTCAACGAANGGCTTCGGGAGGCTATTCTCCGCGTGGTTAAACCTGTTCAGGTCACTGGCAAGGCCGCCGGTATGAACATGCTTCTGTTAAAAGACCCGCTCTTTGGCGAAGCGATAATCAACCCGAAGTTGATGGCGATGGCTGAGTTTTCCGTTGGCCGCGGCTATCTCATTTCACAGGTGACATCCACGGTCACGCCGCAGGGGGCGGGAGGCTATGGACTGCACGCAGACCAGGTCTGGCTGCCCGCACCGTTTTCGGAGCACAACATGAACCTGACCTTTTGCTGGGTAACTGATGGATACAGCGCGGAGCAGGGGGCGACACTGATTGTCCCGGGGAGCCATAGGCTGCGGCGCCATCCCACCCATGCAGAAATGGAAGCCCGGGGAGGTGCTATCCCGATTGAGTGTCCTCCGAATTCGGTAGCCATGTGGGATGGCCGCGCCTGGCATAGCTCATCGCCGCGAACAGCGCCCGGTGAACGTGTTGTTTGTCATATCTCTTGTTCGCGTTTGGCCATGCGAGTTGTCGAGAATTATTCTGCCCATGCAGATGAGCTCATCGAGCGTCATGGTGAACGCATGGCGCAGCTGCTAGGGCGCAACGACAGTCTTGATTCGCCGACGGGTTTTCGTTACGAGAATGCAGTCGAGACGTTTAATAATTCGAGAATCTGATCGCCATGCTCCCATTTAGTTTGGATAACTTCTGCGCGTGCGATTGATTACGCTTTGGCTGCTGGTACTTTACTATTCGTCCGCAATTGCAGACGATGAAGGGCAGTGGCAACACGGCGTTTCGATCTTTGATGAGTTCAAGTACGGCGCGGACTTTGAACACTTCGATTATGTCAACCCCCACGCCCCGAAAGGCGGCACCCTGGTGCTTCCTACCCCACTCTATTTCACCAGCTTTACCCCGTTTCTATCCACCGGTGTGCCAGTTATGGGCGCACTCGCCCCTGGGATGCTGTACGACGCGCTTTTTGTGCGAGCGAATGACGAAGCCTATAGCATCTACGGCAATCTTGCGAGACGAGTAAAATTTAACGATGATTTTAGCGAAGTAACGGTAGAGCTCCGCCCTGACGCCTACTGGCATGACGGCGAACCTATCACCACTGAAGACGTGAAGTTTACTTTCGATCATATACTCAACAATTCGAGCGCGGGTATGCGCGCTGCCATGTCGATCATAGAGTCGGTAGAAACTTTCGGTGAGCGAGAGGTCTTGTTCCGGTTTAAACAGATCGGTGAGTTGAGCAAGAACTCATTCTCGAGTCCAGGGATGTATGTGAGCATCCTCCCGGAACACTACTGGCGTTCGCGGGACCTTTCCAAAACCACCCTTGAGCCACCCCTCGGCAGCGGGCCCTACCGTATATCCGATTTCGAACAGGGGCAGTTCCTGCAATATGAACGCGTGCCGGATTACTGGGGCCGTGATCTCTCGGTCCACCGTGGGCGGCATAACTTTGGGTACATTCGTTATGAGCTTTATCGCGATGCGACCATCGCAAGGGAAGCCTTGCGCAAGGGACTAGTAGATTATCGAGTTGAATCTGACCCCCACTTGTGGCGAACAGGCTATA
Organism: Gammaproteobacteria bacterium; assembly: GCA_002712135.1. Taxonomy (GTDB): domain Bacteria; phylum Pseudomonadota; class Gammaproteobacteria; order Pseudomonadales; family Azotimanducaceae; genus UBA7455. The sequence continues at coordinate 38,796 of PASO01000036.1, read as the reverse complement.
ACGTTCCGGCGCGGGAGAAGGGCTGGCTGGTCATGCGTCATAACAATGCCAAGGTGTCATCAGGCTTTCAAAGTGCACTGATCTTCAATACGCGGCGGGAAAAATTTACCGATGTCCGCGTGCGGGAGGCCCTGACGCTTGTATTTGATTTCGAGTTTACAAATCGTGCTATCTACGCTGGCTTTTACAGCCGCGCAGACAGCTACTTTTCGGGTACTGAACTTGCGGCCCGGGGCCTGCCGAGTGAAGCCGAATTGGCACTACTGGCACCGTTTCGGGAACAGTTGCCGGAACGGGTATTCACGCAGCCATTTGTATTACCCAAGGGCAAAGAAAACCGTGAAGACTTATTGCGAGCGCGAGAGCTATTGGCGAAAGCGGGGTGGAAGATTCAGGATGGCATCCTGGTGGATGCTGCAGGGCGACCATTCGAGATTGAGTTCCTGACGTTGTCGGCTAACGACAAGCGAACGCTGTTGCCTTACATGGACCAGCTCCGGCGCCTGGGTATTACATCTAACATTCGCTTCGTGGAAACAGCACAGTATATGAGCCGGTTGCTTGAATACAACTATGATGCGCTGCTACGAAGTATTCCCTATGGATTTCCCCCTGGCGTGATTATGCGGGCGTACCTCAGTTCAACGACCGCGAACGTCCCAGGCGGCGCGAACCTGGCTGGGATTAGCAGCCCGGTTGTCGATGCGCTGATCAGTGAAGTGCTGGGTGCAAGGGGCAGTGAACAGCTTATCGCTGCCGGCCGGGCGCTCGATCGAAGCCTGCTGTGGGGCTATTACCTCATTCCGATCATCGGCCGCCCCGAGCCGCGGGCAGTGCACTGGGAAAAATTTGGTCAACCGGATATCGAGGCCGAGTACATCACCAGCTTCCCCAGTACCTGGTGGTGGGACGAGGCGCGGGCCTCCAGGATTAGGCTGGACGAATAGGCTTCGGCAGACCAGGTGCTCCAGACTACTAAGGATTGATTTCCAGGAGCTTCTCCAAAGTGGGCTTAAAAGCTCCCGGGGCCTGATCCGGCGTAGGTCGAGGGTGTCGCCCAAGGAAGCTGTGGTCGCTGACTATCTTTCCGTCCTCATCGAATTTAAGGAATGCTGCAAAAGCTCCTTGCCGCGATTGCCCGTCCTTACTGGTTAGTTCGATCGATACCTGTACTGCAACCGTGTCACCTCGGGCTAGGATACTGACAATCTTCTCTTTACGGTGACTGATGAATTCTAGCATCGCGATCTCCCCGTCCCGCCAGGCCTGATTGCTATGACCGTGTTTCGCCCAGTACCAGTCCTGCAAAGGGGTATAGATTTCGGTGCTCTCGGCGTACGTGTCGCAAAAACGTTCAATGTTATCCAGGTCACCATACGCGTCAGACCAAGCCTTGGTAAGCTCGAGGTTTCGTTTCTCTTCAGCGGTTAAGTTAGGGTTTGATATTGCCTCTTCGTAGACGTTTTGTGCGCTCATGATTTGTTTGTCTCCTATTGCTTCAATTACCGTTTATAACTACAAAACCTNCAAGGCCTCGTATCGTCACAGTNTCCGTGTATTTCCATGTTCTTGTCTTTCTATGGGGGTCGTCGGGTTAAAATATATCCCCAGAGCTGGGCGCATCGGTCAGTCCCGCATCGACTGATATTACCTGTGAGGTCACATAGTTTGCGGCGTCGGAGGCAAGGAATAACGCCACTGTCGCAATATCGATGGGCTGTCCGACTCGTCCCAGAGGAACGAAATTCCCGACGGCGTCCCAGTTCTCCGGTTTGTCGCCGACGTCAATGGCCAGCATGTCGGTCTGGATGGCACCGGGTGCAATACAATTCACGCGTATGTTATGAGGTGCCAGATCCTGTGCGAGTCCTGTGGTCATGAAGTTGACCCCTGCTTTCGCGATACCGTAAAGACGGGCCCCCCGGGAATTATAAAAACTGGCGATTGACGAAATATTGATAATGTTGCCGCTGCGGCGTTCGATCATGCCAGGCGCCACGGCGTGACAACAGAGGTAGACTCCTTTGAGGTTGATGTCGATCACTTCGTCCCAGCGATCTTCGTCACTACCAAGCATGCCAGGCCCCTGTCCACCGGTGGCGGCGTTGTTGACCAGAATGTCGATCTGGCCTAAATCTCGATTGACGGTATCGACCAGGTTGTCGACGTCCGTTTTATTCGCGATATCCGCAGAGATGGGTAACGCGCGTTGACCGAGGTCAGTGATTTCCTTAGCGACGTCCTCAAGCGGTGCTGTTCGGCGTCCAGATATTGCGACGTCCGCCCCAGCTTTGGCGAACTCAAGTGCGATGCCTTTTCCTATACCAGTACCACCCCCGGTTACTAGGGCGACTTTACCCTGAAGTAAGAAGCTGGGAATACTTTCTCCGATTGTCATCATGGATCTCCGCCAGGTGATGTGTTACTAACTGATTCTTCTCGTATGGGTACTTACTCATACCGAAACAATGATATTGCTATGTGTATAGTTTTTAGCCACACTCCGAGTGAGTATGCAAAGTGTAGTTTACTACAACAGTAACGTTAGTTACCTCCTGGGCAAGAGGCCATCGTGTCGCGAGGGACGATGGCTGGCTTACATAAATGATGTGTCATTGGGGTGGCTGAGGAGATTAGTATGCATGCATCACCCATAAAAGATCCCTGTCTGGACGAAATTAGCAGACTGCAACTTGAGCGCAACGCACTAGAGCTTGATGTTGCNGGTTACACAGTAGTGGAAGATGTCCTCGACCCNGATCTGACTGCNCGAGGATTAGAAGCAGCCCTTAANATGTTTGCAGANCGAACTGGNAAGCNNCCGAACGTTGAGACNGGNGNGGGATACGAGGGCTACTGGGTACAGCGGTACTTGCTGCTGAAAGATCCCGNTTTTGAAGAAATCATCATGGCGGAAAAGGTGCTGGCGCTGATCGACTTCATTGTAGGCCAGGACTGCATATTGAGCACGCTGACAGGTCATATACGTGGTGAAGGTGGCGGTGAGACGCTACCGACTGGATATCTGGGTTTGCATGGTGATGACGTCACACCAATGCCTAACGCGAACTACGTCAATTTTGCGACAGTTAATATTTGTCTCACTGATGTAGNCGAGGCATCGGGTTGTCTTGCTTTTGTGCCAGGTAGTCACAAGTTGCGCCGGCAGCCGACTGAGCCGGAGAGGGTGTTGGCAGGGAAGGGCGCTAATTCCAATGCGGTTCCCTGCGTAGCACCCGCAGGAAGTGCAATTATCTGGCCTTCGCATACCTGGCATGGCTCCTGGGTATCGNAAACNCGTGGCTTGCGGGTAACCCTGGCAGAACTCTTTTGTAGGCCCTACCTGCAAACNTATGAAATGTATCGGGAAANGGTTCCNCAAGAGGTGCTTGAGCGTAACTCNGCACGCTTCGCGACACTAATGGGTATGGATACCATCACCGGTTGGAATGAAAACCAGGATGACTGGATGAAGCCGTGGAGCGACAGAGATCGATCCAGATACAAGCCACCTGTCGGTTAAACGTACCCACCTATGCCCAAGTACACCATGCAACATATCCACCTCTTTAGCAGAGATGCAATTGCTGCAGGGAAATTTTATGCAGATGCATTTGGTGCGAAAACCAAAGAAGCGACTACCTGGCAAGGTCTGGCACGTTGCGATATGAATATCGGTGGGTTAACGGTCCTGATATCGACTATTGAAGGCGATGCACAGGAGACGGCGGCTGATCGTAACGCACAGTTGGGTATTAATCACTTCGGCGTTCGGGTCGACGATATGGATGAGTGCTACAAAGACCTTACGGCAAAGGGCGTTATATTTACCAGTGAACCCCATGAGTTTCGCGGTGCTAAGATCGCCTTCATTGAAGGACCGGATCGCGTTAGCATCGAAATAGTCGAGTACTGAACTAAAGCGTCATATCCCACTGCTAGTGCTCGTCACTCACGCCGTAATATTCAGACNAGGTAATTTGACTAGTGATAATTTGGACCATAGCACTTCGAGCAGCTGCCTAGAACATGAGTACAACCTAAGGCGCGTTCAGCAAACGTTCGATCAATAATTCATAGAACGCAGGTAAATCCTGCCAGTCCGTTGCTACCCGGATGGACTTTCCGTCCTCATCAATAACGGTTTTTCCGTCGTCATTTATCGCTATTTTTATTTCAGCTATTTCCAGAAGTGTCTCGCTAAAGGCAAGGTAGATTGCGACGGCGTCGAAAAGTATTGATGATCGGGTTGTATTTGTGTCAGCCCCCATTTCGGTGAGCCAGACTTGATAATTTTCCATCACCTCGGACATGGTTGCGTTGCCTGTTTCTGCAACCTTCTTGTAGTCATCGCCTTCCAAGCGAACAATGCCGCAGGTATCGAGGGGCGTAATCGTCATATCAAAATCGGAGCTGAATACGACTTTCGCGGTTGCTAGGTGCTGTATTACGTTGTATTCGGCATGAATTTCATCGCTGCCGTTATATCCTTTATGAACGGCCCCATGCATNCCGACGAATCTCGTATTGTCGACGACGCGTGGTTCTTTCTCGAGTAGCTTTGCAATATTGGGAAGTGGTCCAATACATACGAGAGTAACTTTTTCTTCGGACGACATAATTGTGTTAGCCATTGCGCCAATGCCATCNTCGTAGATGGCGCCGGGATAGCCCTCGAGGTCGTAGTCTTTTATATAGGCTCTTTGATGTTCCAGGATGCTCGCGAATGGCAAACCAATACCCACCGGTATATCGGTACGTCCAACCTTCTCGAGGAATTTGCATACGATCTTTGCTCTAAAAAGTGTGTCTCCGGTACAGGTGACAATCATTTTTATATCGAGCTCCGGACAGCCAAGNGCCATAGCCAGAGCCCAGGTGTCATCNATATCCGAGCCTATNTCGGTGTCAATGATGATGGGAATTTTCTTCATAGGATACTCAACGTTGTTGCCCTCGAGTAAGCAGCACTGAGGCACATGCTGTCAAGGCGTTGATTGGCGGGGGGATATCGCTTATAAGGTCAGCGGACCTGGNCAATTATAGAGCTGAAGGATGAAGATTACAGGATTTGATACGTTGCATGCTGATGCGGGAAGGTCCTTCTCGTTTCTCAAGATTACNACCGATAAAGCGGTAACCGGTTGGTCTGAGTTCACTGGTATNTCTGAACGCAATAGACGAACGGTTCTGGANCCACTTATTCNCGCGATGATGAGCGGGCTTGTTGGCAGGGATCCGAGAGAAATAGAACGCATATACAGCGATCTGATGTGTGGCATACGCCAGTCTCAGTCTGGTCTTAATCACCAGGCGATTGGTGCGATTCAGAATGCCCTGATCGATATCAGTGCCAAGGCGCTGGGTGTGCCGGTCTATCAGTTATTTGGTGGAGCGCTGCGAACTCAGATTCCATTGTACTGGTCCCACTTTGGTGGCGTTCGAATGGGGAAGAATGCCGAACTCTACGAAAAACCTCCAATTACGACTTTGGAGGAGTTTGCATCCCATGCACTGGACGTAAAGGCCGCTGGGTATGGTGCGCTCAAGACGAAGATACATTATTTCGACGAAAAAGGAGCACATTCTTTCCATCCGACCTATGGAATGGGTCCGGGTGCACCTGAGGTAAACCTCGAGCCGCGGATGTTGAACGCGATTATTGACCAGATGGCGGCTCTGCGAGAGGTNGCNGGCGACGACTTCGATTTGATCCTAGATATTAACTCCAATTTCAAGGCTGATGGGATGGCTCGAATTGCTAGGGCGATGGAACCCTACAACCTACGTTGGCTTGAGGTAGACTTTTTCGACGCGGAGGCTATGCGAGACGTGCGAGATAGATCGCCTGTCTCAATCGGAGGGTGTGAAATGATCTGCACGGCAAGAANGTATAAACCTTTCATAGTAAATCGCGCCATCGATACACCGTTAGTCGATGTTGCCTGGAATGGTTTGATTGAAACCATNCGCATTGCCAATTTGGCTGATGTGTTTGACATGAACGTGTCACCCCACAACTTTACTGGCCATCTTTGCACCATGATGCACGGACATTTCTCAGCTATAACCCCGAACTTTCAGGTTATGGAGTTTGACGTCGATGAGGTGCCTTGGTTGGGAGAATTCTTTACTGAGCCCCTAGTNATAGAAGAGGGCGAATTGGTACTTAATGACAAACCGGGTTGGGGGATGGATGTGAATGAGGATGCTNTACGCGCGAGGCCCGCTCGCGCGTTGGAGTCGTTTAAGCCTCCCCTAGCGTAGAGATTCAGCCCTAAGCGTCACCGAAGTCGAGCTCTTTCTGTTTGTTGGCCACATCCCCGATGTTTACCGGTGGTTGCCAGAGATGCTGATTCTCCTTGTAGCCCTCGATCAGCTTATCGATAGCGTCTAAAGAGAGTTCGTCGATGCGCATGCCGGGNGCATCAGGGACACCNCCNCCTGCTCTAAACTCCAGTATTTCGACACCGGCTGGACCTGCAGTGTATTTGTAGGGTTGGCCATTGGGTATAAAGAGGGTAGAACCTGGCCCGAGTTTCTTCCTCCCCATGCTAATTTCTCCGGCGAGAATAAAGTACACCGAATCCCCATATTGGGGGTGGCTGTGTCGAAACAGTTCGAAGTTTGGGCCAAACCAAACGTGGGCCAGGCTCATGCCATTTGTACCTTCCTGGAATAACAGAAGCGTCGTTGTTGCGCCAGAGACTGCAGCTTTCAACATCTCGGTCAGTTTCTNCCGAGTCGGCTGTTCACCATATTTTTCAGCTAGTGCGCTATGTTCGAAGTAGGCTGCTGTGCCTTCTTCGGTGATTAGATCTTCGCTGGTGGGTTGGGTCACCTTGGGGTTTTCGTTCAGTTGGAACGGCCCCCGCTCGGATACATAGCCGCGGGTGACAACTTCAAGTTTCTGCTCGCTCATGTTGGAGACTCCCTCTCTTTCAATTCGCTTATGTTAACGGAAACTGTTTGCGGAGACGAGCACCTCTATCTGAATGGGTTTTTACGATTAATCTTGTAAACGAAGGCATGTTCGCAGGGTCGTTCAGCGGGAGGAGTAATTTCTAGGCCATCCTTCGCAAGATTCCACGATAGCGCCTTATCAGAACCTAACATTGTTACGGAATTGATTTCACCAGCATTTAGACGGCGCATTTCCTTNATCATTGATTTNCCNTCAGGCCAGCCNAGGCAGGTGGCGTAAACCGCGTCATCTGTGCAGGTGAAACGNTAGTCATCTGCGGTGTACTCGACCTCATGCTCCTCACTGAACATGCCGGCGTTGGTCATCTNNGTTGGCCCCTCGCCATAGACCATCCAGGGNGTNGTGCCGTAGATCGCTTCACCGTTGATCTTGAGCCAGTCACCCATGGCTTGCAACAGTGCTTTTGCTTGATCAGGAATGCTNCCATCCGCTTTCGGNCCTACGTTGAGAAGCAGGTAACCGTTTTTACTGACGTTGTCGACCAGGTTATGGATCAGTGNGCTGGGTTTCTTGAACCCTGCGTCATTAACGAATGCCCAGGCGCCCTGATCGTCAACGGATGTATCAGTAATCCAGTCATAGTAGGTCAGCTTATCCATTCGCCCCAGTTCATAGTCAATGAGGGCAACACCGGGCGGTAGATCGTGGTTCTTGTAGGCAACGATGACCTCGGTTCCCCACTCTGCTTCCTTGTTATAGTAGTCGGCGAGCATTTTCTTTTTGTACTCTTCCTGAACCCAGTTGAGGCCGAAATCGAACCACATCAGATCCGGTCGATAGGCGTTGATCACCTCATCAATTTTGGTGCGCCAGATGTCATTGAATGCCCCNTCCGGTCTGTCTTGTGCGACCCAATCGTGGACAGACTCGTCAATGCTATCGAGATTGTGCAAAGGTCCATAGAGTCCAGAGTATTGTGGATCGGAAACGTCGCAATCACTGCGCCAGTGAGGATANAACCACCATTGCTCGAAGTGGTGGAATGCGGTCATAAAGCGCATTCCGGTGCCCCTGATGGCTTTCTCCAATTCACCGACGACATCTCTTCTTGGTCCCATTCGTGCGGCGTTCCAATCGTTAATCTGACTATCCCACATTGAGAATCCATCGTGGTGTTCGGCCACAGGGCCCGCGAATTTGGCTCCGGATGCGCGGAACAGTTCTGCCCATTCATCTGCGTCGAATTTTTCAGCGGTGAACATAGGAATAAAATTTTTGTAGCCGAATTCAGATGCAGGTCCATATGTTTTTTCATGGAATTCGTACTGGGAATTACCTTTGCGGTACATGTTGAACGCATACCAGGTGCCGTTCTCCCCACAGGCGGGCACGCTATAGATACCCCAGTGGGTGTAGATACCAAACTTTTCGTCGCGCAACCATTGGGGAGTGTGATGATTTTGTAATGAAGACCAGGTAGGTTCGAATCGCGTGGTCACTAAATACCTCTTCTATGTTTTCTTCAGACCCGTACTCTATGGGTTAGCAGTTTAGGTAGTCAACCACAGCGCTGGTGCTTTGCCTTGAGCACAGGCATTATCCGGAAAAGCAAAAACCTAGGAGAGAAACATGGCAACTAGAATGCCAGCCTTAAGCCTGGCGGCGGTACCGGGAAGAAGAAAAACCACCGTGGCCTTGGCAACGGAAATTGAGAAGCGAGGATTCAGCGGTATCTATGGCCCCAGTCTGGGTGACTCGTTAGCTTTGTGCGAGGCAATTGCTTTTGTCACCAATGAAATTACTTTCGGCACGACTATTATGCCGATGTATTTCAGGCAGGCAGTGGATTTTGCCAGTACCGTATCATTTATTCATGAAGTCTCAGGGGGTCGATTTAGATTTGGTATTGGCGTTAGTCATGCACCGAATCTAGATGCAAGAGGAATTTCCACGGGCAAGCCTCTCACTGATACGCGTGCCTTTGTAAAGGAATTGCGCGATGTGCCACGGGTGGGTGAATTACCACCCATCGTACTTGCAACTCTGCGCAAGAAAATGATCCAACTGTCCGAGGAAATCGCCGAGGGCATGGTGTTTGCCAATGGGGCAAGGTCACATATGGAAGATAGTTTGAGCGTTGTGTCAGATCAAGCGAAAGCGTCTTCCGGTTTCTTTATTGGTAATATGATTCCTACATGCATCACGGAAGATATTGAGGCCGCTAAGGCAGTTAATCGCAAGACACTGACCTCTTATGCCTATCTGCCGAACTATCGTAACTACTGGAAAGAAGCGGGTTATGTTGAAGAGATGGAAGGGATAGAAAGGGCGCTTGCAGACGGAGACCGAGAAAAGGTGCCTCACTATCTGACTGACAAGTGGTTGGCTGATACCACGTTGTTTGGTTCCGCGACGCAGGTGAGAGACGGCGTTGAGGCCTGGTTCGATGCAGGTATAAAAACACCGATTCTGGTACCGTCTTCTGCAAACGGTGGACAGATGGTCGCTTTTGAAGAGATGTTGGCGATTTGGTAACTAATTCATTGAGGGGCTGAGATGACGAAACACTGGTCAGAGTTGGAGGTTAGAAAGGGAGGTACGCTGTCTGCGCGCAAGCTCGCCGATGATCCACCGGCGGGTCTTACGGCACTGCTTGATGATCGCCTCGTAGATCTTCCGAATCCAATTCATGGAATAACAACCGATGGTTCTGTACGTCAGGGGCTTTTCCCCCTGGCGGCGACGGGTGTTTCCACCAAGCCAATCACCGATGCGGCGTTAACGTTCCTACAGGCATTGAACTCTGAACAGCGGGGCCATGCAATGCATGCAATCGATGCAGATGAGTGGCGCACCTGGAATAACATCCATGTGTTTTGCTGGCGTCACGGGGTGATGCTGGAAGACATGCCTGACGCCACCCGGAAGTTGGGACTGGAGCTTTTAGCAGCAACATTGTCTGCGAGGGGATTTGAGCAGGCGCGAAATATTATGCGTCTAAACGAGGTGTTGGCGCAGGTAACCGGCAGTGCTGAGGAGTTTGGTGAATGGCCATACTTTGTTTCCTTCTTCGGTGAACCCTCCAACACGGAACCTTGGGGATGGCAGTTTGATGGTCACCATTTGAATCTCAATTGCGTTGTGGTTGGTGATCAATTGGTTATGACACCGACTTTTATGGGTTCCGAGCCCTGCGACTTTCACGAAGGACCTCATGCTGGAACTCGTGTCTTCGATGTTGAGGAACAGGCTGGACTAAGTCTTATCCGTTCTCTTGACGATTCACAGCGAGGTATTGCTGTTACGCGTCCGTCCATCCATCCTGATGATATTCCGAAGGAACTCCAGCATCCGTTCGATGGCCGCATGGAAGGAGGAACCGGACATGACAATGCGGTTGTGCCATACGAGGGTATCGAGGGTAGNAATTTATCGGATGCCCAACGCAGTCTGTTGCGCTCGTTAGTACACTCCTATGTCGGCTGGACGCGGGATGNCCATGCCGACGTGAAGATGAGTGAAGTTGAGGCACATCTAGATGAGACCTGGTTTTCCTGGATGGGCTCTACGACAGATGACGGACCTTTTTACTACAGGGTACATAGCCCGGTGGTGATGATTGAATTCGACCATCATCCTGGTGTNGTGTTTAACAATCCCGTACCTTCGCGTAACCATATTCACACATTGGTACGAACTCCTAATGGNGGTGACTATGGTGTTGATCTGCTNCGGCAGCATCACGATCAGTTTGATCACTCTCATGGAACGCATAAGCCGAGGCATTAAAGAGGCAAACCGTGCAGCAAGATGACTTCAATCTGGATAAGACAGTTTCNGTCGACATTTCCATTCCCTATCGTGTATATCTTCCTGCCGACTATGACGCTTCGGGGAGAGATTACCCGATGTTGTATTTTCTCCATGGCGCTGGTGAGCGCGGCAACGACCTAGATTGGATGGCGCGAATTGCGTTACCGAAATATATAGAAGACGGCGCGGAGCTGCCTTTTGTGACCGTCTGTCCCCAGTGTCCCTCGGGAGAAAGGTGGAACGCCCTGAACTTAACGACACTTCTGGACAAGGTGCTTAATGACTTCAACATTGACACATCACGAGTGTATCTCAGCGGGCTTAGCATGGGCGGGTGGGGAACCTGGGATTTAGCCAACCAGATATCAGATAGATTGGCTGCGGCTATTCCGATTTGTTGACCATTCCTTCGCGTCAATCCAGAAAACTTTAAGGACCTGCCGATCTGGTGCTTTCACGGTGCAATGGATTCCGTAATTCCTGTCGACGACTCAGTGCGTATGGTCAAATTACTTCGCGAGGCGGGCTGCAGCGTCCAGTTCACAACCTATGCGAATGCGGATCACGATTCATGGACGGGAACCTACAACAATCCCGAGATTTATAACTGGTTGCTATCGCATTCTAAGCCACAATAGCTGTCAGGACGCGGCAACCCAAAGCTCCCTATGAATCTTATCTGGATCGTCAGACACATGGCTTGTTGCATCTAGATGCATGACCAGACGGCTGCCCTCTTTATATTGTGACCATTCGGGTAGCCCGGCCCCATTGGGGTCGCCGGTCCAGGCGAATCGCGTTAGCGTGCCGGACCACTGTCCGGCAAGTCTCCTAACTTCAGGTAGGTCAGGGTCGTAAACGGCGAAGACGATGCAATCAGAATCTGCGTATGAGTTAAATGTAAATGCCATCTCGCACGCATGCATGGATTCGGTCAATTTCCCGTTGTATTCCAGCGTGGTTGGAAGGTCGAAACGGTACAACCAACTCCCGGCCCCAGCTTGGGATGCACTTTCGGCGATCTCTACAGCGATCCGACGGAAACTATCCGTCATAACAATCTCGAATAGCCTTTTTGCATTCTGCTCCGGGTACGCGGCTCGAATGCCATCGACATAGCGTTTTGGATCTGAATCTACCGACTTTGCTGTTCCTGGCAGCATGTTTTGGTATCGCTCGATATCTTCGTCATTGGAGTCAGGTGGTGTAAATAATGTCCCTTCTGTTCGGTTGGTGCCGACGATAATCGGCACGCCGTTTTTGCCTTTCTCCAGGATTGCTTCGTTAAAGGGGCGGGTTACCACGGTTCCATCGATTGCATGACCTACAGGTAGTCCTGCTTTGATGATTTCCTGCGTTGACATTCCGCGCAGCTTATCAAGTAGTTCTGATTGGTCGACGTCAAGTTTTTCTGCCATCTCTCCCGTCTTGTCACCTCCCGGCCATTGCGGTCCGTTTGGGCTATGGGCTATTGCTTTATGGAACAGACCGTCTGCTGCGGGTGCAGCATTGAGCCCCAGTACTGCAATACCGCCGGCAGACTCTCCGAAGATCGTGACGTTATCGGCGTTACCACCGTAGTCGGTGATATTGTCTCGTATCCACTCAAGCGCGAGGATCATGTCTCGGTAACCGTTGGAAACGGATCCTTCAAGTTCCTCACCCAGTGGTGATAAGTCGGTAAATCCGAACGGACCTAACCGATAGTTGATGATGACAACCACCACATCTCCCTGGCTTGCCAGTACCCTTCCGTCATATTCGTTGGCACTGCCGTTCGCAAAGCCGCCACCATGTATCCAGACCATAACGGGTCTGGGCGCGCCTTTTGTGGATGGTGTATAGATGTTTAGGAACAGGCAGTCCTCACTTGGTTCTCCCGGGACTGTCTGGCCCATGGAACCAAGCGCCTTTCCGGGTATTGGTCTGGTAGGGTAAGCAGTCGCATCAAGGATATCGTTCCATCCGTCTGCGGCGACTGGAGGCATAAACCGCGAGGGCGGCTTGCCATATCGGATACCCAAGAAAGTATGGCTAGTGCTGTGATCGATTCCTAGGACTTTACCAAGGCGTGTGTCAATTGTTGTCATGTTGCTAGCCCGTCTAGTTTGTCTACATCCTCTTCACTTATAACAATATCGCCCGCTGCCAGATTCTCTTGCTGACGTTGCTCGTTACTGGATTTTGGAATCGTGACGACGTTAGGTTGTCGCGCCAGCCAATTGATAGCGACCTGCGCGGGTGTTGCGGAGATCCTGTTCGCTATCTCTATTACCACTTGATTATTGAGGGCAGCGCTGGACTGTGCGGATATTCCCGATCCGTCCTTTAGCGGCCAGTAAGCTGTAATCACCATATCGTTTTCTTTACAAAAGTCCAGGGTGCCATCGTGTTGTGGCTTGCGGAAAAGTAGGCTGTAGTGCACCTGGTTGCCGAAGAGAGGTGTTTCTGACAAAGCTGCTGCGTGTTCTAATAATGGTAGATCGAAATTACTGACGCCTATGCGTCTAATCTTCCCGGAATCCACCAACTGATTGAGTGCCCGGAAGCTTTCTTCCAAAGGAATCGCTGGATTAGGCCAGTGGATGAGATAGAGATCTATATAGCTCGTCTGCAGATATTTAAGGCTGCGATCACATGCGGCAAGAAGGTCATCGTAAGCAAGGTTTTCCTTATTGACTTTGCTGGTAATAATAAAGTCATCTCGTTCATAGTCCTTTAGTGCGAGACCCAATAATTCTTCCGAGTGCCCTGAGGCGTACATCTCGGCGGTATCGAAGTGACGATATCCGATCTCGAATGCGTTCTGCAGGGCGGCGACTTCGACATCATCTTTTGTGTGGTCGGGACTTAATCCACCACCATAGGCCCACATCCCCATACCAATAGTTGGCAGCTGTAATTGTTTGCTCATTTTTTTTGCCCGAAGAATAGACTGACAGTTTATCTAATTCAGGATGCTACGCGAGTCCTTATTTTGATTGAAACGAATCAGGTACACTGTCGCGTGATTTCACGTTACAGTGCTCCCGGATATGTCATCTTCCACATCTCTAATTTTCAAACGGATGTGCACACTGCCGGTAGCGATACTAGTGTGTAACTCCATTGCTGACGAGCAGGCCTTGCCGCGTGCCTGGTTTGAGCCGCTCAAAACCGCAAGCCAGATTGGCCTCACAGAATTTTCTCAGAGTCCGTTGCTCGATACCTGGGACTTGCCGAGTGTAGTAAAAAGGTTGCCAGATGATCCCGTTGTCGTAACACCGCTTGAAGGGAATGGACGTTATGGCGGTACCATGCGCACGACGACCAACGAGTGGCTAACCTATCCGAACCGTGAGGCTCCGCTAACGATCGCTGCAGATATGCGCACCATACTGCCGAATCTCGCTGAGTCCTGGGAAGTCAGTCCTGATGGTCGTCGTCTTATGCTCACGTTAAGGCAAGGTATTAAGTGGTCTGACGGTGTTCCTCTCACCAGTGATGACTATCTGTTTCTATTTAACGACCTGTGGCTCAATGAGGAGTACGCGCCTGTTCAAAGTCGACTGGTCAGGGGAGGGCAGGCATTTAAGGTCGACGATCGAACCTTCTACTATGAGTTCGATGAGCCTAAGCCGCTTTTTGTTAACTATCTCGCCCACTACGGCGATTTTATGGTATTACCCAAACATTTTTATCGAGGATTTCACCCGACCTACACAGATCGTGAAGTTCTGAACGGCAAGATCTCTGATCTGGGTTTTATTTCATGGATGACATTTATAGATGCGTGTCGGCGAGAACTTATTGAAGAGAGTGCAAACGAGCCGACGCTAGAAGCATTCAAGGTTGTTGAGCGAACGCCCACGATAATACGGTTTGAACGCAATCCTTACTACTTCAAGGTAGACCCGTCTGGTCAACAATTGCCGTACATAGATCGGGTCGAGTCCAGGATCATTGATAGCAAAGAAGTGATTGCCGCGATGGCTGCAACTGGCCAGCTCGATTTCTCGGCGTTTGAATTAAAGACTCAGGACATCCCGCTGTTAAAACAGGGTGAGCGAAATAAGGCTATCCGCGTGCTCATATGGAACCGGCTACATTCCAGCGATGTCGTTATTGAGCCGAACTACAATCATAAGGATAAGAAGTTAAGCGCACTGTATTGGGAACGCGGTTTCAGGGAAGCACTGTCCATTGCGATAAACCGTCATGAGATGAATGAGATTATTTATTTTGGTCGCGGAACACCTCGGCAGGTTACCGCCCATCCGACCAGCAGCATGTTTGAACCAAGATTCGCGACCGCCTATACAGGGTATGACCCTAGTCGTGCCAGGGACTTATTGGATGAGTTGGGTCTGAAGGATGTCGACGATGATGGTCTTCGGGAATATCCGGACGGGTCGTCCCTCACCATCACACTGGAGTTTGTCGACTGGGAAACGCCCAAAGGCATTACGCTGGAACTGGTCAGCCTCTATTGGCGTGAAGTCGGTATTGATCTGCGCTTAAAAGTTGTTGACCGTGCATTGCAGCGTGCCCGAGCCCAGACCAGCGAAATGCAGATGACTGTATGGCATGCGGATCGAGTCACCGAAATTCTATTGCCGTTAAGTCCGGCCTGGTGGGTACCAGTCCATAGTGGTTGGGATAATACTCTTTGGAACGACTGGGTTAATTGGCATCTCACAGATGGCCGGTTGGGTGCGGAGCCACCGCCAGTGATGCGTCAACTACAACAGTGGGCTGAGGAAATGTTTGCCACGGTTGATGGACAGCGTCGTATTAAACTGGGCAAGAAGATTCTTGCCAGCCATGCAGACAACCTTTGGAATATTGGCACCGTGGGTCTTGCACCACAGCCGGTTGTTATTGCGCGCACTCTGCGTGGAATACCTGATAAAGGTATCTGGGGTTGGGATAACCGCTGGACGTTGACCTATCATCCGGCTACCTGGTTTTTTGATTAGCGCGCTGATCCTGCCCGTTGGGCTCATGCTAAACTTGCCAGTCAAAAAAATGGAGTAGTGTAGAGCATGGCGTCGGTATTAATAACCGGAGGTGCAAGGGGGATTGGCAAGGGTATTGCGACAGCATTTCTTCAGGCCGGTCATCGGGTGATGATCGGCGATCTGACGGGAGGGGAAGACTGGAACTATGACCTTGCTACCGAAGGAGAGATGGCCGAGACCATTACAGAGCTAAAAAACTTCGGTAACATCCAGGGCGTCAATTTGGACGTCACGAACTCGGCTTCATGTGACAAGGCTGTGGCAGCAACCGTCAGTGCTTTTGACGGCCTCGACATCTTGTGCAATAACGCTGGTGTGCTAGCTAGCGGTTTAATCGAGGAGTTTGCAGAAGCAGATTGGGATCGCGTATTCGACGTTAACGTAAAAGGTATCTACCACATGACACGTAGTGCACTTGACGCGCTTCGCGCATCAAGCAATGCTGCCATCGTCAATACAGCGTCTATCGCGGGCAAGAAGGCTGGCCGAACTTTAGCCGCCTACTCGGCATCAAAATCGGCTGTGATCAGTCTGACCCAATCTCTGGCTTTGGAGTTAGCTCCAGACGGAATTCGAGTCAATGCGATTTGTCCAGGTATCGTTGGGACCGCCATGTGGCATGATCACCTGATAGCTAACCAGGGTGAGACTTTTGAGGATCGGGTCCGGGAGTTGGTTCCTCTTGGCAGGCCGTCATCGATATTGGATATTGGTGAGGGAGTACGTTATCTGGCAACGGCAGAGAATGTTACCGGTGTTGCACTTAATGTTGCGGGTGGGATGGTAATGAACTAAAGCGTCATCCTGAGGGAAGCTAGGTAACTCAGGGCTTAGGGCGAACTCACATCGAGAGATCCTTCGTTTCGCTCAGGATGATGTGAAAGACATACTCGGGATGACTATAGGTGGGAGTTAAAATAGAAATCGTAATGCTCCCCGGAGAACCCGGGGAGCGTTACTGGATGACAAGCTAGTTAGCTCTGTAAGACAGTCTTACTCCAAAGGTTCTTGGAATCAGACCCCTGTGGCTAAACTCGAACGTATTGTTCTGGTCGATTGCTATCGAGCCATCGTCGTTAAGGAGATTCTCGCCAAAGAACGACGCGCGCCAATTCTGATTCGAGAGACCAACACTGAAGTTCAGGTTGTTGTAGGTATCCGTAAGTTGATAAGTGACATTAGGTGAAATCCCGCCGCCGCCTGCAACATTTGGAAACGAGTTAGGCACGTCACCCACGTGTTGGAGGTCTGCTCGAGCATACCAGTCAAAACCATTCAGGAAAGATGAAGGCGCTGTGTATTGCGCGAAAGCCACCGCACTGAACTCTGGTGATTGCAGTCTATCGCCGACGCTGCCACCGGTCATAAACGACTCAACCTCGCTGATTGTATCGATCTCTGCTCTTATCAAAGATAAGTTAAGTCCTAACTCCAGATTGGAATCGGGCAGATAGACGAACTCAGCCTCAACTCCTTTCGAAACAGCCTTACCGACGTTGGTAGTAAAACCAGCGGCATCCGATCTGCGTCGAGCAAAGAACTGGAAACCCTCCCAGTCAATCATAAAGAGAGACACATTGGCACTTAATGCGCCGTCGAGAAACATGCCTTTCATGCCTAATTCATAGTTCCATAGCCCATCACCGGCGGATTTCGCTGGAATTATGACATCCTGGACAGGACTACCGTCCTCGTTGAGAGCTCTGGTTGCGCCACCATTGGTGTTCGCACCAGGATTGGCTACTCCGCCACGGAATCCTTCGGAGGCCAGGGCAAATAGGTTGACCTCATCGGTCGCCTGCCACATCACACTGACTTTCAAAGTGTTCACGTCTTCTTGTTGTTCGTCGAGTGTTGCGCTATTCGGAGCAATCTGCATTTGCCATTCCGTGGTTGGATCGGCCTTCCACGAACCTGCACTAGCGAGAATTGAGCTCCAACCACTGCCTTCTGTACTACTCCCTTGGGGCCGTCGATCAGTCAGCGCCACCTCTCCGGATCTTGCACCCAGCGCCATCGTTAATGTATCGGTAACATCGAAAGTCACCTCGACAAAAAACGCCTGGTCCGTGTCGTTATTCATTCTCGAAGGTGTGCTAGACCATGCGGTCAAAATACCATTCGGAAAACCTTCCCAGGTACGCTCTGGCCTTTGTATCAATCCATTGAGATTCCTTCTCTCGGCAAACTCGGGTGCCGTAAAGTGGATCCAGTCGAAGTCATTGTCGCTTTCACGATTGAAATAGCCTACGACATAATTGAAACGAGATTCACCGTTAGAGACTAGCCGCACTTCCTGAACAGAATTTTCGTGCCGATCCGTTCTGTGCATTGCCCAAGGCCAGGCCCATGAGGCGTTAATTATGATCTGGTTGAGATCGATCACGGTTTCACTGGTAAATTCATAGTAGTTTGTTGACGATGTGATGGTCGCTGGACCAAAATCATAACTAAGCGTCAGGTTCCAATTGGCAAAATCGGATTCAATACCATGTGCGAGCCAACTCCCGGTGATTAATCTGCCGCGGGCAGGATCGAAAACGTCGTAGTCATTCGTATCCATGACTTGATACAAATAATTTGCCGTCGCAGTGAAGTTATCGGTAGCATCCCAAAGTAAAGATGCTCTCAAGCCTTCATCTTGATTCGAATTCGAATTTTCTCTTCCAGGCGCGACCAGGTCGTAGGAGTCGCCATTGGCAATGCTATAATTGGCACCAATATTGGTCATATAACCATCTTCGTCGCGGATGGCGGCAGCAACTCGAAGCGCTAATCTATCGCTAAATGGAATATTTATCATGGCATTGTAGCGATGCCGCAACGAACCGCTGGTCGTAGCAAATTCTGAGCCTATGCTCCAATCGAACCCTGAAGGGTCTGCCTTGTTGGCAATAACGCGTACCACGCCCGAGAGCGTCCCCGCGCCAAACAACGTGCCTTGTGGGCCCTTTAATACCTCAACCCGGTCGATATCGAACATCCGGAAATCCGGTTGGGTACCTGCGTTGTTACTGGTAATGGGTATATCGTCAAGATAAACAGAAGTCGGTCTGGTCAGGTCCGTTCCCGGATTACTGCCGGTACCGATACCTCTGATGAGGAAGCTGGAGTCCAGTTCTCGTCCCTGCCCGGTTTTTATCATGCCTGGAATTGAACGGGCGAGATCATCACCGCTCTCAAGTCCTCGCATGGCTATATCATCCCCAGTTAAAACGTTAATCGTAATGGGAACATCTTGCAGATTTTCAGCTCGCTTGGTCGCTGTGACAACAATTTCTTCAATGACGCTTTCTGAAGATTCAGCAGCATTCAGCGAACAGGCTCCAAATATCGGCAGCAGGCCCAGGGCAAGAGTCCTAGAGTTTTTAATGAAGTTATAATGCATAATTATTTTTCCCCAAAGGTATTCGAATACTTCGCTTATTGGTTAGTAGTTTTTACGGTAAGGTTCAAATGACCATCTAACTTTCAAGAAGCGTTACTTTTTATTACCTTTGAATGAATATGTCAATAGCCCCCTATCGTTAAGTAGAACATGAGATACTATTCATTATTGAGGAAACTAATAATGGATCACGAATGAGTACCCACAGACCGGTAAGCACCGCGCCACACCTCGATATGGAGCACGAGATTGCGGAGCTGCGCGCCGAGATTGCTTACCTGCGCGCAAGATTGGCGCAGAATCCGAATAGCGATATGAAAGACGGTGAATGGCCAACCGAAATAACCTATGGCCAACAGATGAGATCGCTTACCCAGTTCGCCGGGATAAGTAAGGATCGAGAGGCAATAGGCCGGACTTCGGAGCATCATGAGTTGCCTCAACCGACCCGAGATCAGGCGCAGCTGGAAGCAGATTTTATCCGCTGGGGCTATTGCCTAGTGGTTGATGCAATGACGCCTTCACAAGTCGATGCGCTGGTTGAACGACTGCTGGATCAGAGCGAGGCAGAAAGAACGGCTGGTGTCGCACACGTGACGCACGAAGGTACAACACAGTTTGTGCCTAACCTGCTTCCCAAGGGGCAGGTGTTTCGTGATCTTGCGGCACTTGATGAGCATACGGCTGCCGGTGCGCCGCTGCTTGAGACGCTTTTGTGCAAAATCCTAGGGAATGACTTCTATCTTGCGACTGCCCACGGTTCCATCGTGCATCAAGGAGGCGGGATTCAGGAATTGCACCAGGATCAGGGTTTTGTACCGCTGCCGCATCCACCCTACCCACTTTATAGCCTTGTCATCTGGGCGCTCTCACCATTTAGTTTGGAAGAGGGCGCCACGTATGTGTTGCCAGGATCACATCGAGCGCCAGATGGCGCGAATCTTGTGCACGCGGATACAGATTTTGTAGAGTTCGCCAAAGGCAAACTTTTAGCACTGGACATGCCAGTGGGAAGTTGTGCAATTCTTGACAGTCGCCTGCTGCATGCTGGTGGTGAAAGGACTGCGCCTGGTATGCGTCTGGCATCTCGAATTCTATATTGCCGCGGCATGATGCGGCAGCAGGAAAATCTTATTGCCTGCACGGATCCAATAGTTGATCAGCTGTCACCGAAACTCAAAAGGCTCATTGGCTACTACAGCCACTATTCCCTTGGCATGATAGAGGGGAACCGCATTGATCCGGCGAAACCCAAAGTGCCCATTGGTGAACTCTCAATGAGTCGCCCAGAAGAGTTCGAACAGGATTTTGATTTTCGTCATACGAAGTTCGCCGAGGAGTTGGCGCAAGATGATTGGAACGTATGGGTGGATTATCGTGGGCCGAACGAAGAGTGATTCCATGTGTATCGATATCAACCTGAGCGGCAGCGAAGGAACTCAGCGGCGAGATCCTTAGGCTCCTGTTGGTCGCTCAGGATGACGGGTCATTATGCTGTTAGACTGAACCCCGCATAGCCCCTTCTAGCAATGTCATCACATTGCTTCCGATAGCTACCGAGACCGCCAATATAGGGCATAAATATTCTGGGCTTACCAGGAATATTGGCACCTAGGTACCAGGAATTGCAGGATGGGGCCGTGAGCATTGAACCTTTGGCTGTTTCGTAGACGTGTTTGATCCAGTCCGCTTCTGCCTGCTCGGTTGCCTCGATAGCTCGCAGTTGATGGTAATCCATGTAGGTAATGCAATCCGCAATCCAGTCAACATGTTGTTCGATGGAAGTCATCATGTTGCTGCGCACCGAAGGGCTGCCGGGACCGGTTATGGTGAAGAGGTTTGGAAAACCGTTAACCTGCAAGCCCAGGTAGGTACGTGGTCCGGCTTCCCAGTAATCTGACAGCGTTACACCGTCGCGACCACGGATATCCATGTTCAATAGGGCGCCCGTCATTGCATCGAAACCGGTGGCGTAAACCAAAGCGTCGAATTCGAAATCTTCCTGCTCGGTCTGAATACCGGTGGTGGTGATTCGTTTGATGCCGCCGCGGCGAAGATCGACCAGAGTTACGTTGTCCCGATTGAATGCTTCATAGTATTGGGTATCGATAACGGGACGTTTACAGCCGATTGGATAGCCGCGGGGCATAAGGCCCTCTGCAGTACTGGGGTCATCGATAATCTGACCCAGATGTTTCCGATACATTTCACATGCTAGCTCATTGGCTTCGAGACTTAACCCGACATCTATGTATTGGTGAATCGCCCCAAATCCCTGCTCAAGTACTGCCGCATGACGTTCTTCTTCACTGGTGTCGCTGATCAATGCGGTAGGTGGTGTTCGCGTATTGCCGCCAAAACCAAATCCGTAGCCGATAATGCCAAACTCGGATTCACGCTGCTGTTGGCGTATTGACGCATAGTCGGCCTTAACTTTCTCAATGAATTTAGCCGTCATGGGTTTGTTATGGGCAGGCATGGTGTAGTTTGGTGTTCGTTGGAATACGGTCAGGTGCTTCGCCTGTTCTGCAATTACAGGGATTGCCTGCACCCCCGAGGAGCCGGTGCCGATGATACCCAAAGAGATGCCAGCAAAGTCGACTCCTTCGTGGGGCCATTGACCTGTGTGATAGACCGGTCCTGCAAAGTTTTCTGCCCCTTCGATGTCGGGCGTATTCGGCACCGAAAGGCAACCTGTCGCCATAATCGAAAAACGCGCCTTAAAGCTATCTCCCGTATCAGTGCTGATAGTCCACTTCTTGTCATCTCCATAATGTGCGGAGGAAACCCGTGTGTTGAACTGGATGTCCTGACGCAGACCGAAACGATCGGCGACGTGATTGGCGTAGGCAAGAATTTCCGGTTGCGCTGCCATGACCTCTGTCCAGGTCCATTCCTGTTCCAGTTCAGGTGAGAAGCTGTAGGAGTATTCCATGCTGGGAACGTCGCAGCGTGCTCCAGGATATCTATTCCAGTACCAGGTACCGCCAACATCCTTGCCTGCTTCTAGTATCCGTGCAGTCAGACCAAGAGCGCGTAACCGGTGCAGCATATACATCCCGGCGAATCCTGCGCCGACGACTATGACATCATATTCGCGAGGTTCTGACATCTAGCGACTTTCCCTAAATAAATAGATCTTTTGTATTGTAGTCCCGAAGCTGTTCACGATTTGAACCCCACTGAATATTCTCGTTGACGAGAGGTTGATACACATAAGGTTTTTCATCCGGGAAAGCGTCTGCTCTGGCCGCCGTAGCCAGTTTAATGACTCTGGACCGATCAATGACTCGTGCTACGTCATAGGGAACATTCTCGAAGTCATGGCTCTTGAGTACCGAGGCCCGACGGTGAAAGCCAAATACGAAGGTTGCGCGCATATCTACAGAGGTATTTGCGAATGAACCGTGAAGCATCTGTCGGTTGCAGATTGCTACATCTCCCGGACTGCAAAGCATCGGCACTGCGTCAGGGAGTTCAATGGAATTGTCATTGGCAGTAACTCTGCTTTTGATATCCAGTTTGCCTGAATCGTGAGTACCGGGGACGATCCAGAGAGCATTTTCCGCGTTCGTAGCATACAGGTTGACCATGAAATTAAAGCCATGTGTCCCTCTATCCTGGTCGGGGTCGTTCCACAGGGTAGTACCATCCTGATGCCATGCAACGGATGCCCCCAGCCCGCCGTGCTTGATCCAGATGGTATCGGTAAACGGCACAAAGTCTGGGCCATTAATCTGTTCTGCGACTGCGAGAAGCTTGGGATGACCATACAGAAGCAAAGTAGAATCCATAAAGTAGAAAGTTCCATGCACCTGCAACAGCACCTCGTCCGGTGCATCTACCGGAGCGTCAGGCTCGATCATTTTGACTTCGTATCGACCACCGATAGCATCAGTCCCGCCATGGGGGTCGGACAGTGGTTTAGCAAACCGGAAACACGGCACCTTGTGGTCCAGGCCAACTGCTGGACGGCCATGACGGTCTACTATCGCTTCACTATTGACGGGGGCACGGTCGAGCAGGTCTTCAAACTCTGTGACAAGCTGATGCATTTCTTTAGCTTCGATAGCACCCTCAAACACATAGAAACTGTGCTTCCAGTAGGCGTCGAGGATATGAGGGGCAAGACGACCGCTGTGGTCTAACTCAATCGGACCGCGGTTACCTAGTTCAAAGGCGCGCTTCTCACCCTGTTTTAAATAGGCGTTGTCCATAGTCACTCCTGATGATGTGATGGCACTTTACTTTGGAGCGGTCATCTTTTTCAACATTTTAGGTGTTTGGCACCTTCGATCAGTTGTCCGGGTGTTTCGTGTTATTACCACTAGTGTTTTAATGGGCGGAGAAACGTCGATAAGTTCAAATAAAAGGCAATAGAGATGATTCTGGTTACTTGGTCGCGGATTTTGATGGTGTTCTACGTCAGCCTGATGCTGGTCATCAGCTATGTCGCGAGCAAGAAAATCTCGCAAGGGGACGACTTTACGATCCCTTGGGCTTCCTGCGGGCCCTATTTTCTGGCGCTGGCATTTGCTGCATCAACCGCGAGCGGCGCAACGTTTCTTGATGCGCCGGCACTGTCCTGCGAATGGGCCACCGCCACCATCGGAGTATATTTCGGCGGCGTGATCTGCATACAGCTGATTATGCGCGATGTGTGTCACTGAGGTCTAAGTTGTGCGGGAGCTATCCTAATGAGAATAGTCAAGACAGAAACTCTTCACGCCGATGCAGGTTGGCGTACCTTATCGTTTCTCAAGATTACGACCGACGAAGGCATCGTCGGCTATAGCGAATATAACGAGTCGTTTGGCAGTAAGGGAACCACACATGCGGTTGAAAACATGGCGCCACTCATCGAAGGCACTGATCCGTTGGAGCATGCGGTCACGTCCTCCCGACTATACGCAATGACGCGTCTGGCGCGGGGCGGTGTTAATGCGCAGGCAATTGCCGCAATAGAGAACGCCCTGCTTGACATAAAGGGTAAGGCACTTAACGTCCCTGTGCATGCCCTGTTAGGCGGTAAACAGCGCGATACGCTTCCCCTATACTGGTCCCATTGCGGCACATTCCGAATGGGTGAGGCGACCGCCGAATTTATTCGTAAGCCGGTGATTACTTCTGCCAAAGACCTTATTGATCTGGGTGCAGAGGTCAAAGAGTCGGGCTACAAGGCACTGAAGTGCAATATGTACTTCTTCGGTGCAGGAAACTATTTTCGCGGTGGCTTTGGTACTAATCTGCTACCTAGAGAAGAGAGCATGAATGCGGATAGTGATCAACTGAAAGCTTTGGTGGCGCAAATGACGGCGCTCAGAGAAGGTGCAGGTGATGATATCGATATCCTGCTCGATATGAATTTCAGCTTCAAGACAGAAGGCTTTCTTAAAGTCATGCGTGCCCTAAAACAGTTTGATTTATTCTGGTACGAACTCGATATGTTCAATCCAAAATCCCTTGCCTATATCCGGGAGCATGGAGGTGTGCCTATCGCCTCATGTGAATCGTTGTATGGCATCAGGGAGTTTAGCCCTTATTTCGAACAACGCTCTATGGACGTTGTCATTATCGACGTTCCATGGAATGGTGCCTGGCAGTCCTACAAGATTGCAGCCATGGCCGATGCACATGAGGTAAACGTGGCGCCACACAATTTCTATGGTCATCTGGCCAGCGCCATGAGCGCCAATTTCTGTGCTGCATTGCCTAACTTTCGCATCATGGAAATTGAAGTGGATGATGTGGCCTGGAAAGATCACCTGGTCACCCACCCACCAGAAATTATAAACGGTGAGTATCTGGTATCGGATCGTCCTGGCTGGGGAACAGATGTGAATGAAGAGGCGGTACTGGCGCACCCGCCGCGGTAGGGTATTGAGTTTTTAGTATCGGGTTCTGAGTTAATAATAAGAGGGGTTTTCACTATGGGAACACGGGCAGATATATCAGCGGTGTTTGCTGAGAAGGTGGTCTGGATTACTGGAGCGTCATCCGGTATTGGCGAGGGTATGGCTAAGGCATTTGCAGGTGCTGGTGCAAAGGTAGTCCTTTGTGGGCGCAATGTGGATGAACTTAACAGGGTGAGAGACGAGTGCGTCGCAGCGGGCGCCCATGAAGATTACCTGATGGTGCTGCTGCTTGATGTCCTGGACTATGATGCCATGCCTGCTGCTCTGCAGGCGGTGCTTGATGAGTTCTCCCGCGTTGATATTTTGATTAACAATGCAGGTCAGGGCGCGCGGGATAGGGTGCTGAACCTTTCGATGGATGTGTACCGTAAGACTATGGAGGTGAACCTGTTTTCAGCGATCGCACTGACTAAAAAAGTGCTACCGGTAATGATGGAGCAAGGTTCCGGGCGTATTGTCGGTCTTTCCAGTATGGCGGGAAAGATTGGTGTCCATCTGCGCACGGCCTACTGTCCGGCGAAGCACGCAGTCGTGGGGTTTTGTGATGCGCTTAGGGCAGAAATGGCGCACTACGGTATCAAGGTGACCACAATAGTACCCGGCGTGGTTCGTACCCAGTCGGCGGCGAAGGCGATGACCGGCAATGGCGAGCTGCTTGGACCGGAAAAAGGGGTGATGGTAGGGGGCTTGTCCGTCGACGAAGCGATCGAGATTATCATGTCTCAACTATCGGAAGGTGCTGATGAAATCATCGTGGCAGCAGAAGGTGAAGTTCAGTTGATGAAGCAAAAGCGCGATGATCCTGTCACTGTATTTCGCTTTATGGAGACAGCAGCAGAAGAAGAAATTTACAGTGATAGCGGGGAGTAAGGTGACTGACTTTTGGAACATCATCTTCCCGGTTCCGGGTGAGAGTGAGAGCGCGGCGCGCAGGATTGAGGATGCCGGTTGGGACGGTTTATTTTTCCCGGATACCCAGTGCTTGTCCGGGGATATCTATAGTGCAATGTGCCTGGCTGCGAAGGCAACGACACGACTAAAACTAGGCACTGCAGTAACCAATCCGGTTACGCGTCATCCCTCTGTGACAGCCTCTGCCATTGCGACCGTGCAGGTGGAGTCGGATGGTCGCGCCGTATTGGGTATTGGCCGTGGTGATTCGTCATTAGGTTACATCGGACAAAACCCAGCGCCGGCGCGAAAACTGGAGACTTACATCCACCAGGTGCAACGCTACCTGCGAGGTGAATCTGTCGACCTGGAGGGCTTCGAGAGTCGCAACATGTGGATCAGCGAATCTGGCCAGCCTAAGGTGCCGGTAGATGTAGCGGCCACGGGGCCACGTGTCATCGCACTCGCGGGGCGCCTAGCAGAGCGAGTGACTTTTGCGGTTGGCGCAGATGAAGATCGCCTCAAAGCTTCGATGGAAGCCGCCTGTTCGGCTCGCTGCGGTGTTGGTCTCGATCCGAACGATCTGTCGTTCGGTGCGTACATTAATCTCGCGTGTGATAATGATGTGACGAAGGCGCGTTCTATTATCCAAGGCAGCACGGGAGCCTTTGCTCATTTTAGTGGCATGTCGGCAGCCAGTAGCAAGGGCACAGCAGATGCCCAGATTTTTAAGCAAGTTGGTGCCAACTACGATATGGCGAATCATGGAAGCAATGAGGCGGCGCACATCAAAGCCATGCCCGATGATTTCATTAGCCGTTTTGGGGTAACCGGATCAGTCGAATATTGTGTAGAACGACTGGGGCAGCTTATTGAACTAGGCCTCGACAGGTTGGTTCTGCTTACAGGATCGTTGGACAGCGATCCGGCGTTGACTCAAGCGAGCTTTGAGCGAATCTCAAACCAGGTGTTCCCTCAGTTGCGTTAAACGAGCATGCGATTGACCACGCTCAGATGGTCGGCCCCCAAACTTCCAGATTATTGACCCGCTCAACGCGGCGGGAAGTTTTAAGATCGAGCAGAGCCTCAAGGCCGGTTGATCGAAGCACGTTGCGAACTTTCTCCTGCTCCGCTGGTTCAGCGATCGCGAGGTCATCTTGCAAACGCTGCATCAACCAGAATCGATAAGGCATCACGCCCGTTTCTATCTTTCGCCCCCGCCACTCAAAGGTCGTCAACGCGTCGCCCCCCAAACCCAAGGAACCCGTTAGTCCACGCGCCGCTGGATCGTCTACGCCATTAGTTCCGGCTTCAAGGTTGGGATGATTGGCCAGCCATTGGTTGGCGCGCTCTACATGTGCACTGATCTCGGGAAGATATTCTTCAGCAACAAAGCGCATCATAGCCAGCAACGTATCCGGCACATTATCATCGGTGATCAGGTCTTCGGATGCTTCCGGTTCGAGATGGTATGGCTCGATAGTTGACATTCGCTCTACCCAGCGGCCAACGCGTGGGGCAGTGCGCTTGATTAAAAATTGAGGTACGGGATCACGAAACAGGTGCTGCCACATGGTAGCCATCAGACCATAGTCCCCGAGAGTGGCATGACCGCCTAATAAATAGGGATGATCGGCCAAGTGAGTGCTGAACAGGTTCAGCCATTCCTGAAAAGCCGCCTCAATCAGTGGCGCCGTATCAGCGTTTACGCCAAAACTCCGGGTAGCCTGACGCATGCGACTGCTGGCGTTATCAAACGCTTCATCTGCTTCCTCCTGAGAATAGCTACTAGGGAAACATAGCGAAAACTCAGATCGAATGAAGTCCAGGTTCTCGTCGTCAAAGTTCCAGCGATAATGCATCGCAGGGCGAAGCAAACCTTCTCCGCCGAACATTTCAAAAACATGACTGACTGCCAGATGAACTGGTGTGGTTGGATACGCAGTGCAGCGCACCAGGTGCTGCGCGGGTCCGCGTTCAAAGTGATCAATTATGTCGACAGTATCCTGAATGAGATCGCCATCCGGTGTCTCCATGATAGGGTTAATCCAGCGCCCCACAGCCGGGACAATATGATTGCGAAAATGGCTGCAACCGGGAGCGACGTCAATAAAGTCGATTGCTTGTTGTCTAAGGTAAGATCTCGCTTTGCCCGGATATAGGCCTGCCGGTATACCGTAAAGCCTGTAAGGCATACTTAGACTCCATCCTTTCTGAATCGCGTCGGATTATACATGCTCAGGGCTTGACCAGTATCTTTGCGTGCTTCTCAGGATTGGCAAGCTCGGTAAATGCGTCAGCCACACCTTCGAGATTGGTTTCTCCGGTAATGAGTGGCGTAACGTCGAAGTCGCCGGTACCGATATATTCCAGCGTTTCTTGAAATTCCTCGGTTGTATAGCCAAGGACATACTGCACATTCAGCTGTTTGTTCACCGCAATCAATGGCCTGCTGATGTCCTGTTGCAGACAGACACCGATGATAACCAGTCGAGCATCTTTTTGAGCACCGAGAAACATCTGGTCAATCATTCCCGGGACCCCGACACACTCGAAATATACACATTGCTCTGACTTCATCAGATCAGGATGGGCATAGGGATTAGTGATTGCGGGATCCAGGGCGTCGTCAGCACCCACCAGGGCAGCAAGGGCGCGACGGCCCGGTGAGAAATCGACGGCGATAATTGGTCCGGCCCGGCGTTGTTTCAATGCGATGATCACCGCCAGTCCAACCGGCCCGCAACCTATAACAAGGATAGCTTCATCACCTTCGAGTCTGGCCTTGTTGACGGCGTGAAAGGAGACCGCCATGGGTTCGGTCAGTGCTGCGTGCTCTGCCGATAACCCTGATGGCACAGGCGTCATTATGGACTCTGTTAATAGCATAAACTCCGAGAACCCCCCGGGTGCATCGACAGAGAAGCCGATTGGCTCCGGTGGCTCGCGACGCAGCATGGGAGGGCAACAAACGAGTGTGCCTGGGCGCAACTGGCGTTCCGTACTGGGCCCGTAGTCGACCACTTCTGCACAGAACTCATGCCCAAGCACCACCGGATCAAACGTCGTCAGCTGAAAGGCACCACCGGATTGGCGACTGGTGTTAACGAAATCTTCAGTGTGTTTTGCGGCGTGGAGATCAGATCCGCATATGCCGCAAGCGCGGGTCCTAACTAGGACTTCTCCTTTTTGAGGTACCAGATCCGGCAACTCATCTACCGAAAATTCACCTCGTTGCATGGTGACAGCGCGCATAATTTTTCCTCCTGCTGGATTGCGATTAGTTGCTGAGAAGAGGTGAAAAGGATACCTTGAGTTGTGAATATTAACGAGTGGCTAGCCGTGAAGGTGTGAGTATGACTATCGAGTACCCGAAAAGAACCTTAAAGAAGAACGTTAATACTTCAGAGATTATCCGAGCAGCCGTTAATCTTTTTGCAAGTAATGGATATGAATTCACCAAGCTAGAAGACGTCGCAGCCGAGGCTGGCGTGCATGTTCAGACCATATATCGTCACTTTAAGACCAAAGAATCTCTGGCGATCTCAGCTGCTGCGGAACCACTCGCAAGCCTCCGGGAGTATTTCGATAATTATTTCAGCTATCAAACAACCTTTCAGATTTGGAGTAAATTCGTGGGAGACGTTGTCTCCAAGCTTGCACCTTTTGGGTGGGAGCATAAAAGAGAGCAATTGCATCGAGCCTCTTCACTCGTGAACGATAATTTTCTTGTGATCGTTTATTCCGGTTATGAGAACATCCTGACAGAGTACCTGGCTAAAGATTTTCAGTTGAACGTAAAACAGAATCGTTTACCGAGGCAGGTTGCTTCGTTTCTGTGTGGCAGCCAGGAAGCGATCTTGAAACGTTGCAGTGGCATTGATACGAACACTGATATTTTGGCCGATTCAGCCGCTGTTCTGAATGAATGTCAGAGGAATATTGACGATATTGCAGTCATTTTTCGACCGTACATTAAGAGGTCGAGGCTCTAACTTCAGGATAGTTAACATTGAGTCGCGAAGCTTCGTAACCGCTGATTTTCGTCATTCGGACGGAGGACGCGGGTTTGGGCTTGCGCATCAGCGACTCACCGCATTAAGTTCCTCGTTACTTTTCTTTTCTCCATGCAGGCCTTAGCGAGTCCGTGCCTGCAGGGAAGTGTGAGGCTTCTCCCTAACGCAGCGAAGGAAATTGAATCAAGGCGGAGATTCTTCACCTCCGGCTCAGAATGATGGGTAATTTTGATGGG
Source organism: Gammaproteobacteria bacterium (assembly GCA_002712135.1). Classification (GTDB taxonomy): domain Bacteria; phylum Pseudomonadota; class Gammaproteobacteria; order Pseudomonadales; family Azotimanducaceae; genus UBA7455. Next base: position 8,612 of record PASO01000036.1, on the reverse strand, counting down.
TTCATTTTTCCTGAATGGTTGTACTCGTTTTTAATTTCAAGTTACAGTCGCACCCTCATGAAATTATCGCTAATAAAACTTTCCGCCTGTAAGACACTTTTCTGGGCGACATGCTTAGCCGTGAGCTTTGGCCACGTAGTTGCGGATGACGTTGTTTCCGTGGATAAAGGTACTGTCGATGGCGGAGACAAAAATCGCTTTTCAGAAAGTGCTAACGATCCAATGTGGCCGCGATACTGGCCTCGTGCTTGGTTTGAACCTCTAAAGACCGCCAGCCAACTCGGCATTACGGAATTATCACAGAGCCCCTGGCTGGACTCCCATGACTTACCGCCGGTTGAACAGCGGCTTCCGGTAGATCCGGTAGTGGTGACGCCGCTTGCTGATATTGGACGTTATGGCGGGACCATGCGTATCGACCGTAACGAATGGCTTACCTTCCCGAATGTGGAGGGATCGCTGACGATTTCGGCGGACATGCGTACCGTGTTGCCGAATCTTGCTGAATCCTGGAAGCTCAGTGCCGATGGCCGACGCCTGACTATGACATTGAGAGAAGGCGTGAAGTGGTCCAATGGTGTGCCCCACACGAGTGATGATTATCTTTTTGTATTTAATGACTTGTGGCACAACGAGGAATACGAGCCGGTAACCCGGCGCATAGCCCAAGGTGGCAGAGCGGTCAAAGTATCTGATCGTATTTTCTATTATGAATTCGAAGACCCCAACCCGCAGATTGTTAATTACATTGCCCATTACGGCAATTTCATGCTTTTGCCCAAGCATTACTATCAGAATTTCCATCCTGCATACGTGGACCGGGAAACTCTGGACCGCAAGATAGCCGATATGGGATTCATCAGCTGGGTGATGTTCATTGAAGCCTGCCGGCTACAGGACATTGAGGAGAGTGCGGAACCACCCACAATGGATGCGTTTCAAATCGTTGAGTACACGCCAAAGCGGACCCGCATGGTTCGAAATCCATATTACTTCAAGATTGATCCCGCTGGTCAGCAATTGCCCTACATCGATGCCGTTGTTTCCCAGGACATAGAAAGTAAGGAAGTCATCGCTGCAATGTCTGCCACAGGACAGTTAGACTTCTCCGCGTATGAGCTAAAGACGCAGGACATTCCGTTGTTGAAACTCGGTGAGCTAAGTGGCGATATTCAGGTGCTCATTTGGAATCGACTGCACTCGGTCGATGTGGCCATAGAATTTAACTACAATCATGAAGACAAAAAGCTATCTTCGCTCTACTGGGAGCGTCGCTTCAGAGTGGCACTGTCCCTCGCGCTCAACCGCGAAGAGATGAATCAGATTATTTATTTCGGTCGGGGTACACCGCGTCAGGTCACAGCGCATCCCAGCAGTCGGATGTTTGTGCCCGAGTACGCTACCGCCTATACCCAGTACGACCCCGATCGCGCCAGATCATTGCTTGACGAACTTGGTCTTAAAGATGTTGATGGCGACGGGCTTCGAGAGTATCCAGACGGTGAGCCGCTGACCATTACCCTGGAGTTCATGGATTGGGAGACGCCAAAAGCTATCACCCTTGAGTTGGTTAGTGTTTACTGGCGCGAAGTCGGCATTGACGTTCGCTTAAAAATCGTCGACATGGCATTGCAAACTGCACGTGCTCATGCCGGTAAAATGCAAATGACTGGTTGGCACGCCGATCGAGTTACCGATATTTTCATGCCACAGATGGTGTGGTGGGCGCCGGTCCATAGCGGCTTTGACAATACGATGTGGAATGATTGGGTAAGATGGCATCGTACAGATGGGGAGATCGGTACTAAACCTCCCGCAGTCATTCGTGAATTGCAACAATGGTCGGATGAAGTCTATACCACAGTCGATAGTGAACGCCGCATCGAGTTGGGCAAAAAACTGCTGGAAAGTAATGCTCGGAATCTCTGGACTATCGGCACAGTGGGCCTGGCGCCCCAACCAGTGGTAATCTCGAGCAAACTACGCGGTGTAACGAATGAGGGTATATGGGGTTGGGACAATCGCTGGACGCTGTCTTATCATCCTTCCACCTGGTACTTCGAATCTAATACTACTATTCCTGGTACCACTAATTATGGTGCTACTAATAATGATCGGGAGTAGTAAGTGAGAGGCTACGTAATCAAACGCTTGATTGGCATGGTGCCAACACTAATGCTGATCTCAGTTATCGTATTCGTAGTAATTCAGTTACCCCCCGGTGATATCGTTACCTCGACGCTGGATCGGTTGCAGGCCCAGGGGGTGGAGATATCCGCAGAACAGGTGCAAAACCTGCGCGCACAGTACAAGCTAGACAAGCCAATGGTGCTGCAGTACCTGTATTGGATTGGGAATTTTGTGACTGGTGATATGGGGTACTCGTACCTGTACAGCCGGCCCGTAAATGAACTGGTTTGGGAACGCCTTGGCTATACCCTGCTAATTTCCATATCCGCACTTCTTTTTACCTGGGCCATCGCTGTACCGGCCGGGATGTTCTCTGCAGTCAGGCAGTATTCAGTTGGCGATTATGTGCTGACGACGGTCATGTTGGTTGGTTTGGCGACTCCAAGTTTTCTGTTGGCGCTGCTAGCTATGTATGCGGGTTATGAGTGGTTCGGTATCAGTATTGGCGGGTTATTCTCGCCGGAATATCGCGACGCCCCCTGGTCGTTAGCACGAGTCGGAGATTTTCTGAGTCATCTATGGATTCCGATGATAGTGGTTGGGCTGGGAGGAACAGCGTCGACGATGCGTATTCTGCGCGCCAATCTTCTTGATGAGCTGAATAAACCCTATGTGGTTACTGCGCGAGCGAAGGGGGTGCCGCCGATAAAACTCCTCATTAAGTATCCCTTGCGTATAGCTATTAATCCCTTTATCAGCACCATCGGGCTGCTGTTGCCGGTACTGATCTCCGGTGAGGCTATTGTTTCCATTGTGCTGAATCTGCCTACCACTGGTCCGGCGCTGATTCAGGCGATTGTTAATCAGGATATGTATTTGGCGGGGAGCTTTCTCATGCTACTGGCGATTTTAACGGTAGTCGGCATGTTGCTGTCGGACCTGTTGCTCGCATGGGCTGACCCCAGGATTCGCTATGAGTGAGCTCGTTTTAGATACGCAGCTGGAGGCTATCTCGCCGCGCCAGTTGGCGTGGATTAGATTCAAGCGTCATCGCCTTGCTATGGTGAGTGGCTGTTTCCTCATTTTTATCTACCTGGTTGCGGCATTTTGTGAATTCGTAACGCCATACGGTACCGAGATGCGAAATGTGCAGGCCATCAATGCGCCACCCATGTCGATTCATTTCGTCGACATCGACGGGTCATTTCACCTCAGACCCTTTGTGTATGGCTACGACATGCACATCAATGACGATACCTGGATGCGTGAATACACAGAGAATCCAGATAAGCGTTACCCCATTTATTTCTTGGCACGGGGTGAAAGTTACGAACTATGGGACCTTATTGAATCAGACTTTCATCTCTTTACTACTCGGGACGGCTATGTCCATTTGTTTGGTACGGATAGATTAGGTCGCGACGTATTTAGTCGCGTGTTCTACGGTGCGCGTGTCTCGCTTTCTATCGGTATTGTAGGCGTATTGCTGACACTGTTTTTCGGCGTACTGATCGGTGGTCTGGCGGGATACCTGGGTGGTCTGGTGGACCGAGCAGTGCAGCGCGTGATCGAGGTGTTGCAGTCAATGCCAACGCTGCCTTTATGGATGGCACTTTCAGCAGCACTGCCAGTTTACTGGTCTCCGATCGCTGTTTATTTCGGGATTACTATTATCTTATCTTTGTTTGGCTGGCCGGCGCTTGCCCGTCAGGTTAGAGGTCGATTTTTGGCGCTTCGTGAGGAAGATTTCGTTATTTCGGCGCGACTGCTCGGTGCTGGAAAGATGCGCATTATCTTCAAACACATGCTACCCAGCTTTACTTCACACGTAATTGCAACGGCGACGCTGGCGGTGCCGGGGATGATTCTTGGTGAGACGGCGTTGAGCTTTTTGGGTATTGGGCTGCGCCCACCGGTGGTGAGCTGGGGTGTGCTTATGCAGCAGGCGCAGAACTATCAGGTAATCGTGATGACACCCTGGCTTATGATTCCTGGACTGTTTGTCGTGTTAACGGTCATGGCTTTTAATCTGCTGGGTGATGGCCTGCGGGATGCAGTCGATCCATACAGCACCGGTGGACAGAACTGATGTCCGACAACGTTCTCGAAATACGAAATCTGGCGGTCGAGTTCAAGACCGACACGGGCATTTCGAAAGCATTACGTGATGTAAGTTTCGATGTGCCACGGGGTAAAGTGACCGCGGTTGTTGGTGAGTCGGGTTCTGGAAAATCAGTTACCGCAAACTGCATCATGCGTATTATTCAACCCCCTGGTAAAATTATTAGTGGCGAGATCATGTTCTCGCCCATTCGTACTGATCCTTACGATATCGTATCTCTTGTTAACAAAGATCCCAGGTTAGTCGACCTGCGAGGCGATCTCATCAGTATGGTGTTCCAGGAGCCGATGACAGCACTGTCACCTGTATACACTGTCGGCAACCAGGTGGCAGAAGCTATACTTTGCCATCGTGATGTCACCGAGCGAGAAGCCTGGAATGAGGCGGCGGATATGTTGATGCAGGTCGGGATCGATGATGTGCCCAGGCGCATACACCAATATCCATTCGAGTTCTCCGGCGGTATGCGTCAGCGTGTAGTGATTGCTATGGCGCTAGTTTGCCATCCCGAGATTCTGATCTGTGATGAGCCGACCACTGCGCTGGATGTCACTGTTCAGGCAGAAATACTGACTCTCATTCGCGACCTGCAGCGCGAACTCAATAACTCCGTACTATTTATTACTCATGATCTTGGCGTCGTGGCACAGCTTGCCGATCAGGTGGTGGTGATGTACCAGGGTCGTGTACTGGAAATTGGTACAGTTCGTCAGGTATTAAAAGACCCCGTGCATCCCTATAGCCAGGGACTACTGGCTTCGATTCCAGGACTTGCCTCGAAAGGCCAGCGCCTGGAGACCATCGCTAGCGTTGTGGGTGATGCTGATCTTCTAACGTCATACCCTCTGACACGATTAAAAGATGGCCGCCAGGTTAGTCTGGCCCCTGATTTGTTACGTGAGTTTGAAGATGAGTAATGCATTACTTGAGGTGACAGGACTCAGCAAATATTTTGATGATGTAGCTGCGGTCGATAACGTTAGTTTTACTCTGCAACCCTCGGAGACTCTTGGCATAGTGGGAGAATCGGGATCGGGCAAGACGACGCTTGCCCGCTGTATTCTGCGGGCGATGGACCCCGACGAAGGCATAGTTCGCTTTAATGGTAATAATGGCTGGTGTGAAGTGCAGGCGCTAACCGAGTCAGAATTGGTACCACTTCGTCAGGAAATGCAGATGGTATTCCAGGACCCGTTCTCCTCGCTCAATCCGCGCATGACGGTTCAGGAAATTCTCGAAGAGCCGTTGATAATTCACGACATTGATGACAAGAATTCGCGACGTGAAGCGGTACTCGACATCCTGGCGCGAGTCCAGCTTGATGCAGATGCATTGACTCGTTTTCCTCACGCGTTCTCTGGCGGTCAGCGTCAGCGTATTGGTATTGCTCGGGCGCTTATTCTTAGGCCTAAACTCGTGGTGTGTGATGAGTCCGTCTCGGCATTGGATGTATCTGTGCAGGCGCAGATTATTAATTTGCTGGAGGATCTGCAGGAGGAGCTGGGCCTTACCTACCTATTCGTGGCTCACGACCTTAGCGTTGTGCATCACATTTGTGATCGCATTTTGGTGATGTATCGTGGACGGGTGGTCGAAGAGGGACTGGTGAATGATGTATTCTCGAATCCACAGGAGGACTATACAAAGTTGCTGCTGTCGGCGATTCCTTCACCAGCCCCGGATGTGCCTCTCAAGCCAATGGATCGTAAGAGTCTGAATCTTACTTTATAGTAAGCTGAGGCTCTGATGCTTGTTTGCATCTATCTGACCTCCTTAATTAATACCTTCTGCATTGGATAGCAAAGGCAATGAGCAGCCCTGAAGAGAAACAAGAAGTCTTTGTAGATAAACATCTGAAACGCAATATTGTGGTTCAGTTGGGTCATGGATTGTTCGGTCAGACTGGGTTTCGTCTGTTTTCGGCACCCACGTTCTTACCCGTCTACCTAATATACGATTTCAGATTCTGTTTATTGCACTTCTCGGTTTGTTTATCGGTGCCACAGACGTCGGTATGTGGTTGATCGTTTTCTTTATGGTGCTGCTGGGCTTATTTTAGGGAATCCCGGTCGTTATGATGAATTCCCTGCACGCCAATGTAATACCGGTACGACGTCGAGGGTTTGTCACTAGAAAAAGCAGGAACTCAACGTCACGCGCGGTGACAATATCCATATCAGGCCATTCTCATGCCGCCGGAAATAGTAATGGTTTGCCCGGTCATGCCGTCTGACTCATCCGCGGCCAGATAAACGGCGATATGGGCCACCTCCTCTGGTTCGAGAAAACGACCCATGGGGATGCGTTCCTGCGCGGTGCTGCGCAACTCATCTGCTGAAACACCGATTTTCTCTGCTGCCTTGTCCAGAGCGCTGATCATGTCGGTCTCAACGATGCCGGGGCAGATCGCGTTGATGTTGATGTTATTTCTGGCATTTTCCAGCGCCACGCACCGCGTTAGGGCAACCACCCCATGTTTGGAAATATTATAGGCAGCCTGATTTGGGCTCTCCCACTTGCCGGCTGTCGAGGCGACGTTAATCACCTTGCCGCGCCCCAACTTCTGCATATGTCTGACAGCGTGTTGCATTAGTTGGAAGACCGCATAGAGATTAACCTGCATAACCAGGTCAAGTTCACTCATCTCATACTCAGTGAACGGCTTGCCGATATGAATACCTGCGTTATTGACCAGTACGTCGATATTCGGTTGTTTCGCTATTGCTGTCTCAAACAGTCTATCGATGTCGTTGGCCTGGCTCAGGTCAGCGGTTATTGTTGTTACTTCGACATCAAACTCATCTAGTGCATTCTTAGCGCTTCTGAGTCTCGCTTCGTTCGTTGCTGTCAATATGAGATTGGCACCTTCGCGAGCGTAATGTTCAGCAATAGAAAAACCGATACCACGACTGGCTCCGGTAATTAGTGCGGTTTTGCCTGCAAGGCGCTCCATCAGAGCCACGCCTCAAGGTTGTTATGTCTCCCAATCTCTCTCGTTAGTCTCATGTCGAGCACCTCGTGCATATTGCACGAAGAAAGCAAAGTGTCTAGCTCATTCTTGTTTGTGTCATCTAATGCGTCGTACGTGTCCTGCATGCGTTTCAGCATATAGAAACGAAAGGGCTGTGCGTTGGCGGTAATAGATCTCCCCAGCACCTCGAACGTGCAATCGCCGACGCTACGCTCCACCTCGGTAAGTGGTGGCACATCGGGGTTGGCCTCTATCCATTGGTTGGTGCAATCACAGGCTGCCTGACTTTCAGGAACGAAATCTATCGCGAACTGCTTCAGTACGTCGATCAAAGTATTCGGTACTTCATCGTTGTCTAGATACTTCTCTTCCTTATCGGTAAATTCGCCAATGTCTGGCTCAGGTCGATTCATCCGCTCCCGCCAACGGTATAGACGAGGCGCATGTTGTTGCATCAAGGATAGTGGTTTCGGATCACGGCCCAAGTGTCCATACAATGGCGCGATCATACCGAAGTCACCTAAACAGGGTTTGCTGCCAAGGAAATAGGGGTAATCACCAAAATGAGCATTCAGTACGCTCAGCATCGACATGTGCATGGATTCTATTAGATCATGATTCTCAGGTGTCACACCCCAGGCGGGATTGACCTCTGTCTTGATGAAGTGCATTCGCTCTTTGCTCGCCTGCTCGCCGGGGTAAAGTGTCTGGAAGTGAAACTTGAGAAATTCACCCTGGTCCTCATCGAAGTTCCAGCGGTAGTGCATGCATTGACGCAATAATCCTTCCGCGCCGATCGCATCGAGCAGTTGACTGACGATCTGCTGTTTGGGTGTAGTGGGCGAAAAAGTGTAACCACTCAGTGCTTCAAAGTAGTCAATGATCGCGACACCATCACGAATTACGTCGCCGTTTGGAAATTCAATAGTGGGTATTCCACGGCGGTTCCCTGCCTTGGGCAGTACTACATCGTAAAAGTGAGGAGATGAGTGAGGTTCTTCCCGATAGTCGATACCTGCTTTAATCAGATAGCTGCGCGCTCTGCCTGTATATAGGGATATGGGAGACCCGTAAAGGGTTATTGGATCCATAATTACTTCCTAGCCATTTTTGTTTTTAGTTTGCTACTTCCCTAGATCTCTCGCGAAGCCGGCGAGTGTTCCAACATTATCTCGGGTTAGTTGGGGAATGAGATCCGGCTCGCGATTTCAGGCAAATGAGGTCCGCCATCATTAAACGTACCGACACCGGGATCCCGAAAGCTCTGGTGTTGAAAACCCGCTAGCTAGAGCTACCTTGTCCCGTCCGCCAGTCCCGGGACTTCACAAAAGAAATTGTTCTCAACCTGCACGCTCACGGCAGAATTGGCGTGTGCTGCACCACCCCAGT
>PASO01000035.1 GCA_002712135.1 Gammaproteobacteria bacterium | reverse complement strand
CTAAAAGCCCTAGTGGATTATATGGTGGAATCTGTACAACCCTGAGACACGACCCTAAACTGCCGACTGGTAACGATCTAATTTCAGAAATTCGAGTGTCTCGGTCAAATGATAGGTTTGTTATGACACTTTTCTTGCTAGGACATCGATAGCTCGAGCCATCTTTAGTATCGTGAAATAGCTGCGGGCAGAGAGCCGAAGTGAGATCATTGCTTTATTGACTAGCTACGGGTTGCTATTTTCAAGTTTGCAGTGTTCTCCAATTTCTTGTTTTGTCATGGCGGCATTTAAGTTACCTGATCTATTGAGCATCCGGTGCTGAGGTTCTTTGACTTATCCTATTGCTTTGTCATGCTCTGAGTCTTCGAATGCGTATTGCGTATCTCAGAGGATAATTAGTGAAATAGCAGGCATGTCGACGTTTAAGTTGATCTGGTTAAGTAATAGGCCTGATACCCGAAAGTGGTAAGTGTTAATTTTGTCCGGTATGAACCCGCATCTTTAAGAATTATCGATGTTTTAGCCTTAAGGGCATAGGGTCGTGGTGGTAAATATTTTAGAGTTGGCTGGGCAGTAGACCTGATGGTTTACTCTGCTGATGATTATTTCTCTAGACTCGAGTGCCTCTAGGAGAGACTTCCAACACATGCTGGGGATTTTATCCAGAGACAATATACCGTTGTTGGTGAGGTATTTCTACTTGCCTCGTCGGGCTTTCGCCACCAACCAGGGCTAATGTTGAAGCTGCATGGTGAGGCCCTATAAATAGTCGCCTGCCAAAGGTCTCGTAGTCAAACTAGTATTTGAAACATATTGAAAACAAGCTTTTGCAAATTCAGTACTTGCAGATACCTCGGGTATTAGAGTTCGGAGCGTGCCGGCAAGCATTGTCTTGGCGCTGTCCCGTGGCGCGATAAATAGTAGGTTGTGACCTCCTGAGGCAGTTATGATCGATACTCTCTTTGCTGAAAACATCTGATAATTTTAGGTGGGACGCTGGATGAACTATTGAATGCCCAGCGCTGACATTAGAGAGTGACGCCTCGTCATTGATGTGTGCGATTATCTCAATGAGATTAGCTGTAGTAATTACCTGGGATGGATATGGAGTGCCGTCTTGCCCTGGTCGTTGTTTTCTTTTAATTAACATGACGCACTTGTATAGTGCGTGGCGTTCTCAAACGGGCACTAAGATAGTGCATTGAACGTGATGGTGTGACGTCGTATATTACTTAAGTTATTGAAAGTTGAGATAATTGATAACTTGGCACGGAGGATGCTGTTAATCTGGGACCTAACGCAACCTCAGGTTGTATTGGTGGCATCGGAGCAAACAGGCGAAGATCCTAATTGTAATTGGAATGCGAGCGTAATTTCGATAAATTGGTGTTCTGGCCCCAGTGGCTCGAGATGTCCTGAACTTATGTGCAGAACAAGGAGAAAACGTAAATGAAATTAGTTACGGCAATCATAAAGCCATTTAAACTTGATGATGTGCGAGAAGCGCTCTCGGACATTTCCATCCAGGGAATGACAGTAACAGAAGTAAAGGGCTTTGGTCGTCAGAAAGGGCATACCGAACTTTATCGAGGAGCGGAATATGTGGTTGATTTCCTGCCTAAGGTCAAGATTGAAGTGGCCATTAAAGACGAAAGTCTGGATGGTGTGATCGAAGCGATCAGCAATGCCGCAAACACCGGTAAAGTTGGTGATGGGAAAATTTTCGTGGCATCCCTTGACAATGTGGTCCGTATCAGGACTGGAGAAACTGGCGGCGAAGCTGTCTAAGAACCGTTCTTCAGAAACGGGCATCGCCAGATGCCCTTCCCGAACATTCTTGCTTTGGTTTTTTANACGGCTATATAATCCGCNGACTTTTTNTTGTCCNGCAAGCTGATGCAATATCACAGCACTCGAGGCCAGGTGTCTGGGCTCAGNTATATCGAAGCCGTTATGATGGGTCTGGCTTCTGATGGTGGCCTTTTGGTCCCTCAATCTATACCAGACGTCAAGTCTGAACTTGAATCTTGGCGAACGACATCCTACCAAGGACTTGCCTTTGAGATTATGCGCCGGTTTCTGTCTGACCTGCCGGAAACTGAACTCAAGCATCTGATTGAAAAGAGCTATGCGTCTTTTGATGACCCGCTTGTTACTCCAGTNCGGTCATTTGATGACTTCCATGTGCTAGAACTATTTCACGGTCCGACGNTGGCTTTTAAGGACGTGGCGTTACAATTNTTGGGAAANCTNTTTGAACATGTCCTTGAGCAACGNGATGAACAACTAAATATTCTCGCAGCAACTAGCGGTGACACTGGCAGTGCAGCTATTGCTGGCGTTAAAGGNAAGGCACGAATAAAAATATTTGTACTGTATCCGGAAGGTAAAACCAGTCCACTTCAAGAGAGGCAGATGACGACCGTCCTTGAAGATAACGTGCACAATATTGCTTTGAAAGGTAGCTTTGACGATTGCCAGTCCTTAATGAAGTCGGTTTTCTCTGACTTAAACTTCAGGAATCAGCACAGTTTAGGCGCGGTTAACTCAGTCAACTGGGCACGTATTCTTGCCCAAATTGTTTATTACTTTCACGCGTGGTATCAGCTTGGATCGCCGGAAAGGTTTAATGTGTCGGTTCCAACAGGTAACTTTGGCAACATATTCGCCGGTTATATGGCGCGAGAAATGGGTTTACCTATTAATCACCTAATATTGGCGACCAATAGCAACGACATATTGACGAGATTCTTTAATACTGGGGAATACTCTAAAGGTACCGTGAATTTTACCGAGTCCCCTGCGATGGATATTCAGGTTGCGAGTAATTTTGAGCGATACCTGTTTTATGAGTTGCATCAGTCATCCCAGAAAGTCATTGAGTTTATGGAGTGCTTTCAATCAACCGGGGAAGTTGGTTTGAGCCTCAAAAACCTCCGACAGAATGAGGCGTTTCTTGCGGGCGCTACGGGTGATGACGAAACGATCGAGACGATTAAGTATTGCCATGAAAGTTACGATTATCTCGTGGACCCTCACACTGCGGTTGGTATTGATGTTTCGAGAAGATTCCATCAGNAAGATATTCCACTTCTTTGTCTCAGTACCGCGCANCCAGCAAAATTTGAANNTGCAATGCACAGCGCTTTGCCCGAAGTTACGGTAGGACACCCCACGCTTGAGGCTCTTAAGGACCTGCCGGAAAGAAAGCAGTTGATGGATGTTGACGAAGCGGCAGTTAAAAAGTATTTGGCTGATCACTCGCTCTGAACTATCTGATAGACGGCCNCTGGNAGGTCTTTAATGTCTTCAATGGTCACGTCAGGATCGGTTTTGCCCCTATCATCCCTCCTTTGGGTATTAACCCAGATCGTTCTCAGACTCAAGTAATTCGCGGTATCGATGTCTAACACGGGGTCGTCGCCGACATAGATCATCTCCTGCGGATCAACATTATTGTGCGCAAGGGCGCGGGCAAACAGATCCGGAGCGGGTTTGGGTGCGCCAACCTGTTCGGCAGAAAAAGCGAAAGAAAAGTAGCGCGCGAGTCCGATGCGTGAGATGTCGGCATTGCCATTTGTTAATGCGCCAAGAGTATAGTTTTCAGACAATTGCTTGATAACTTCCAGTGCACCATCGAAAAATTNCACCTCGTTTCGGGCAGCCAAGAATACTTCCATTGCAGCTGAGGTAAGGGTGTCGATAGCATCTTCATCCAGCTTGCTAAGAGCCAGTGCTCTGGCGATTATGCGACGTCGCAGCTCGGTGACTTTTCCATCGAGGTCTGGTGACTCGGTCAGGATTTCTTGGCGCAGCGTTTGCCTCTCGATCCAATCGTATTGCAGCTGAGGTACGTTCTCGCTCAACCATTTTTCCAGTAACTTCTCTGCACGCATCATAATAGGGCGCAATGCCCAAAGCGTATCNTCGAGGTCGAATCCTATGACTTTAATCACAGTTTTTTCTTAGTATCTCTAGACTTTTGGTGGGCGCGGGGGTGAGCTTTGTCGTAAACTTCAGCCAGGTGCTGAAAATCAAGGTGAGTATATATCTGAGTTGTACTAATATCTGCGTGACCCAATAGTTCCTGAATTGCCCGAAGGTCACCGGACGACTCCAGTAGATGGCTAGCGAAAGAGTGCCTAAGCATATGTGGATGAACGTTCCCTGCTACATGTTGGCTGCGTGTCCAGTACTGGATTCTCGACTGAACGTTTCGAGCGCTTATCCGCGAACCTCTTTCGCTGATAAACAGTGCATCATCCACAGGTGGGCGTTTGCCACTGCGTGCTGCCAGCCAAAATTTAAGTGCTTTTTGGGCCTTGGCGCCTATTGGCAGCAACCTTTCTTTGCTTCCTTTGCCAAGCACCTTGATGGTTGCATCATCCCAACTGATATCCTTCAGATTNGCGCCGACGAGTTCTGAAAGGCGCAAGCCCGACGAATAGAATAGTTCAAGAATTGCCCGGTCTCTAATCGTATGCCACTTGCTTCCCTGAACTTCAAGCAGTTTGCTGACCTGGTCAGCATCCAGAGTTTTTGGGAGTGTCTGCTTTGATTTCGGTGCCGATAATTGATACGCAGGATTGTTTTTTACGCATCCTTCTCTAATAAGAAAGTTGTAGAAAGCTCTAATAGAGGACAAGCACCGTTGCTGTGATCTTCCCGAAAGACCTTGTCGATGGCCTTTTGCTAGAAANTCCCGTAAGTNATAGCTATTTAGTTTTTTCCAAGAGGTTATGTTTACTTGTTCGCAAAACTTGAAAAGTTTTTCGATGTCTCGGATATAGGCGTTGACTGTATTCGGTGAAAGATTTCGTTCGTGCTGCAGATGCTGCAGAAATTTACCTTGCCAGAGATCGTTTTCCTGCATCTAATTGTCGAGGTGCTTCGGAAGAAGCAATGCTAAGGCATCAGCAACGAAACCTATGAATAGAGTCCCTAGCCCTGATTCGAAGTAAGTTGGGCTTTCACTACCTATTGCGAGTAGAGCATTCAGATTCTTTGCACGCACGGCAAGAACTGCAGCAGACTCAATCTTGTCGCTGTCATGACGAAATAAGAAGTCTTGTTCTGGCGGCCGCAACACGCCCAATATTGGCTCTTTAGCTTGCATTAGCGTGCCAACGTAATCGGCTGCACTTGCCTCGCTGACTATCGAGGCAAAGTGATTTATATGTCTTGGCTCTTTGCCAAAGATAATGAGGCTATATGTCGTGCTATTGAATTCTCGTTTGAAGCTTTTTTCTAGTGCAGAGAAAAAACTACCACTGTCGCTACTACTGATTAGGCTCAATACGAGGGAACGACACTTATTGAATATCTCGTTATTTCGTTCGGCGACGGAGATTAATTCATCGAGTCGTTGTCTTATCTCTGCGTTCTGTTCCCGAAGTCTCTCAGCCTGTCTCTCGACCAAAGAAACTGTATTGCCACTATCACCCGTTAATGACAATGCTTGAAGGAGGGTATCTCTACTTTTAAAAAAGTCCGGATATTGCTCCAGATAGTCTTCGACTTCAGATGCAGTCAATGAATCAGCTGATTCTTTTGTGTTTGTCATATATGTAGCCTGCCTTCATAGACCCGACAGGCAGGTCCGGTCATATAGATGTCGGACTCGTTACCAGCCCAGCGAATCAACAGATTTCCACCGGGTAAGGACACTGTAACGCTCTCATCGAGTAGACCAATTAATCGACCCGCCACGACTGATGCGCAGGCGGCAGTGCCACAGGCAAGGGTTTCCCCTACGCCACGTTCGTAGACTCTTAGAGCAATTTCGTCGCGTGATAAGATTTGCATGAAATTCACGTTGACGCGTTCAGGAAATCGACTATGTCTTTCAATGAGCGGACCAAGCTTGGCAACGGGAGCTGACGAAACATCGTCGACTGCGAGCACAGCATGTGGATTTCCCACGTTGATGGCTGATATACAAACTTGTTCAATGTTTTTACACTGGTTTATTGTTGCTGGAACCGCCAGTTCATAGGTGATCTGAGATTGTTCCGCAATAAATGGAATATGATCAGGCTCCAGCCTAGGGGCGCCCATATTGACAGTAATGTTGCCGTCTTTCTCGAGCTTGCAATCAATTTGTCCCGAGCTGGTTTCCAGGGTTATATGAGTCTTCGTTGTGAGACCCCGGTCACGAACAAACCGTGTTACGCACCGTGCACCATTGCCGCATTGCTCAACTTCTGTGCCGTCCGCATTGAATATACGGTAAAGAAAGTCTGTACTTGGATTAGACGGTGGTCCGACAGTNAGGAGCTGATCAAAGCCGATACCAAGACGGCGGTCTGCCANTGATCGCATCCGACCTTCGCCCAAGTGTATGTNCTGGGAGATGAGATCAAGTAGCATGAAATCNTTGCCGAGGCCGTGCATTTTTGTGAATCGAATTAACATGACGCTAGATTACTGTAGCGCTTTACTATTGCAAGCCTGTTCCATGACTAAGCATTCATGCTTGGGTGCGTGTTGGAAGAATTCGCTCTAGTTTTAACTGGTCTTCAATCGTTTCACGTTGTCTGATGCAAAAATGTTCAGGACCGGTAACGATGACTTCGGCGGCCCTGTTTCTAGAATTGTAGTTTGAGCTCATCACGAACCCATAGGCGCCAGAAGAACGAATGGCAATTAAGTCCCCCGGTTCGATGGCGAGTTCTCTTTTATGCGCGAGAAAATCTCCGGTTTCGCAAACCGGCCCTACAATAGACCAGGTCTGTGCGTTTTCTTTCCGGGTAACTTCTGAGACCTCTTGCCATGCATTGTACAAAGCTGGTCGTATCAGGTCGTTCATGGCCGCATCAACTATCGCAAAGTGATTTTCATTATTGTCTTTTAAGAGCTGTACGCGTGATAGTAATACACCCGCATTCGCCACAATATAGCGACCAGGCTCAAACAGCAGACGATGGTTGTGCTTACCCATTGCCAATTGAACCGCACTTGCATAGGAGGCAATAGGTATTGGAACTTCGTCTTTGTAGCAGATGCCGAGACCGCCGCCCAGATCAATGTGTTCTAGGGNAATGCCCTCTTCCTCTAGATCATCTACTAATCTCAGCACTTCACCAAGTGCGTTAAGCATAGGATCCAGTTCAGTGATCTGAGACCCAATGTGACAATCGATACCCACCATCTGAATATTGTTGAGTNCCGCAGCATGGCGATACATCCCTAGTGCAGTNTCCCTACTGACGCCGAACTTGTTTTCCTTTAACCCGGTTGCAATGTAAGGATGTGTGCCTGCATCAACATCGGGATTAACACGCACAGACGTAGGTGCCACTAGGTTGAATTCGGCTGAATTCCTTTGTATTAGCTCAAGCTCAGCAGTCGACTCAACGTTGAAACATCCAATACCTGCCTGGAGCGCCATGCGAATTTCNTGCTCACTTTTCCCCACGCCAGAAAAGACTATTTTCGTGGGGTCTCCACCAGCTCTAAGTACTCGTTGCAGTTCGCCCCCGGAAACGATGTCAAAGCCAGCTCCTAATGCTGCCAGCAGATTAAGTACGGCGATGTTCGAGTTTGCCTTTACAGAATAGCAAACTAGGTGGGGATGGTCGCTAAATGCCTCATCGAATGCAGTATAGGCATTCTCTATATCGGTCTTGCTGTAAACATAGGTCGGTGTTCCGTGTTCACGGGCTATCTCCGTCAGCGCNACGTCCTCTGCGTACAGTTCATTGTCTACGTAATGAAANCTAGGCATCTTCTTCTTCGTCCTGAATGTCTTCCNCGGGATTTGTCGTTTNTACTTCTGCGGGTTTTTCCGGTAGATACAGAGGTCCTTTCTGGCCGCATGCGGTCAGAAAGACAATCAGAAACAATATAAAGCAGCCTCTCATGAGAGAAATAGTCACGGAAAGTATTGCAGTATACTTCGAAGCTGGTTGGAAGCAAAAAACGTGGAGTTAAACGAGTGCAGGATTCTGAATTTCATGAATTGGTAGATGAGCTGTTTAATCGTATTGAGGATGGCATAGATGGCCTAGACCAAGACGTTGACGTTGATGCGTCAGGCGGCATTCTGACTATAGAGTTTGCTGATGGGACTACAGCAATCATCAGTCGACAAATCAGTAACCACGAAGTATGGATTGCAGCTAAGTCTGGTGGTTACCATCTGTCTCTTGATGAAAATCATACATGGATATGTACTGCGACAGGCGAGGACTTACCTGCTTTGTTGAGTCGAGTGATTAGTGTACAGGCAGGAGCACAGATTACTATTTGCAACTAGCTTATTTCTTGGGAGTTTATGGCTTAGGACGACACTCCAATAGAAATAGTTTATAAAGAAACTTGAGAGAGGATGATGAGTTTCAGCGCAAGGAGGAGCTAATCCTTTTGCGCGCCCTCGAAATGGCGCTGCGTACCATCTTGGGTGCTGTTCCTCCCAAGTGTGCTCTCGCATTTACTGATGCATCAAGCGACAGGTCTGCATCCGCTTCAATCAATTGACTGTGCTTCTGCAACTCTGCAAGAGACAACTGAGTGAGATCGGTATCTTTCTTAACAGCAATGGCTACCAATTTGCCGACAAGTTCATGGGCATCTCGAAAAGGTAATCCTTTGTTGACGAGGTAATCGGCGAGATCAGTGGCCGTCGCGTGTCCCCTGCGAGCTGCATCTATCATGTTGTCGCGTTTCGCTTCAATTGCGGGAATCATATCGGCATAAGCAGTCAGAGACATCATGACAGTATGTACTGAATCAAAAAGAGGCTCTTTGTCTTCTTGGTTATCTTTGTTGTATGCGAGCGGCTGGCCTTTCATCAGGGTGAGGAGTCCGGTGAGTGCACCGAACACACGTCCAGATTTTCCGCGAACTAGTTCCGGAACATCGGGATTTTTTTTCTGGGGCATGATCGATGACCCTGTGCAAAAGCGGTCCGGTAGATCCACGAAATCGAACTGCGGAGAGGACCACAATATGATCTCTTCCGCCCAGCGTGAAAGATGCATCATGAGTATGCTAGCGGAGGCGACGAACTCGATGGCAAAATCTCTATCGCTCACGGCATCGAGAGAGTTCAACGCGATCTTCTCGAACCCCAGCAGTTCGGCAGTCAACTCTCGATCAATTGGATAAGTAGTCCCGGCAAGTGCGGCGGCACCCAGGGGAGAAACGTTGACTCGTTTCCGACAATCTTGGAAGCGCTCGTAGTCACGATCGATCATCTCGAACCACGCCATTAGGTGATGACCGAAAGTGACAGGTTGGGCAACCTGCAGGTGAGTTGATCCCGGCATGATAGTATCTGCTTCGTGTTCTGCGAGCTTGAGGATACCTCGTTGTAACTGTCGAATTTTCTCTGATATCTGATCGATCGCTGTTCTAAGATAAAGACGAACGTCGGTTGCGACTTGGTCATTACGAGAGCGACCTGTGTGTAGTTTTTTCCCNGTGTCGCCGATCAGGCCAGTCAGCACNTGTTCGATATTCATATGCACATCTTCAAGTGAGATGGACCACTCCAGCTCACCAGANACGATTTGCTCTCTGATTTTCGCTAACCCTCTGGTAATGTCTGACACCTCATCGTCTGTAAGAATGCCGACTTTGTGCAGCATTGTTGCGTGCGCGACTGAGCCCTCGATATCATATGAGGCGAGCTGTTGATCAAAAGTTACTGAGGCGGTAAACGCCTCTACAAAGGCGTCGGTGGCTTCGCTGAATCGGCCGTCCCAGGGTTTTGTCTTGTCGTTCATTTGAAGATTCGCCGGGGGGTGTGTCGTTGGGCAGGCGAAGAGTATAGCAGTTACGGGGTGAAATCCGCATAGTCATNAAGCGTGTGTATATAGNNGGCTTNAGTAATGCACATAGCAGGTAGCACTGAATTGTCCGATTTATGCACTACTTTTGTGCATTCGNCCCNACTTTTTATTCANTAGCATGNATACNATTGCTTGCCTCAACAGGGTTGATNCCGATATCAGAGGTTGGTTTCCTTCAGGCAGATCATANATACGTGACAGTTCGTCATGAGAGNGATGAAGTGTTCGACGATATTCTGAGGGGTTTTGAAAACGAGTTTGGTGGCAAGCTCGTTTACACTCATCGTAGTGCGCTTGTTTTAACAGATCACCTCGAAGGGTTAGAGCTCGATACCACGGGGCATTAGCGTGTGAGGATGAGGGGGGTATTTATGAGAAACTTGACGCAAGTCGGCGTCACGTCCCCGGAATTGGGCGTATGTTACAGACGCTATAACGGATCAGTAACTGTGCTACCCTTCAGCATATCGGCTAAATATAAACTAAATAATGTTGCAAATGCTGCGTATAGCGACTCGGCAAAGTGCCCTTGCGCTTTGGCAGGCCAACCATGTCCGTAATGCCTTGATTGAGGCGCAACCTTCGCTTGAAATACAAATAATTGGGTTCACTACGGAAGGGGATAGAAATCAACGGTCCTCGCTGCGAGAAATTGGTGGTAAAGGCCTATTTATCAAAGAGCTTGAACAAGCACTTCTAAGTGGGAAAGCGGATATTGCTGTTCACTCCATGAAAGATGTTCCATCCGAGTTACCGCCAGGACTTCAAATTGGCGCGATCTGTGAGCGTGCAGATCCGCGAGACGCACTTGTCTCCAAGACGAATAAAGGTCTGTCTAGTCTATTGGATGGTTCCCGGATAGGAACTTCGAGTATGCGTCGCCGGCTACAGCTTCAGGCGTCTTTTTCGAGTTTCGAGTATGTCGATCTTAGAGGTAATGTCGATACCAGGCTAAGTAAGCTTGATGCGGGATATTACGATGCAGTCGTGCTAGCGGCTGCAGGATTGCATAGATTAGGGGTGGGAAAGAGAATCTCCGAACGAATTAGCACGGATTTGTGCTTGCCGGCGGCAGGACAGGGCGCCGTGGGTATCGAATGCAGAAGCGATGATGTGCGGGTAAAAGAGACTATCGCTTTGGTCAATCACGAAATGACGTCGCTGTGTGTGTCCTGTGAGAGAGAAGTGACGCTCCGATTAGGCGCTAACTGCAATCTACCTGTGGCTGTCTATGCTTCATTGCGTGGAGATGAGATCTACCTGCGTTCTTTTGTCAGCGATGAGTCTGGAACGAAGACCTTTCGTAGATCTGGCAAAGGACTGAGGCAGGACAGTTTGAAGATCGCAAAGGAAGTTACGGAGGCCCTTTTGACCGACGGTGCAGCTGAAGTGCTGGGCGAATCAGGCTAGTGTCCGGAAAGGGAATCATACTCACTCGACCCGCTGGATATAATGACTCTCTGGCTGAAAAGCTAATTACTGCTGGGTATCGCGTCTTGGAGCGACCCTTGCTATCAATTGAGCCAATGGCCTTGGATGACGCAGCAAAGCAAAGAGTAATGGATCTGGATAGGTACCACGTTGCGGTGTTCGTTAGTCGAAATGCAGTAACTCATTGTATGGGGCACTTGCAACACTATTGGCCGCAATGGCCGGCGCAACTTGCATGGTGCGCGATGGGTCAGCGTACCGCAGAGGATCTAAGAGCGTTCGATATCCAAGCGATCTTTCCGGAAAAACAGGGTGCCGTTGGACTGATTGAAACCATGGATTGGAGTGACGTTTCCAAAGTCCTGGTGGTTCGTGGTAGGGGTGGATTAGAAACGTTTCATGATGAGCTTAACGATCGCGCTATCCAGGTAGATTATCTGGAGGTCTATCAGCGCATCGCGAGATTGCAAAAATCTTTGGCGAAGGAAATGGTCGACTTGCAGTTTGAAGTGGTTATTCTTACTTCCGGAGAGGCTCTTGCGTCGCTGGTTGAGTCTTTAGACGGGAATCTTCTTGGTAAACTGAAGGCAATAGTGCCAACTCAGCGAATAGCGGAACTGGCGAGATATTCTGGCCTGAATGATTTGTTGGTGTCAGGAAGCGTTAGTGATGATGCAGTGCTGACTGCACTTGCCTCCATTTGAGATTGGTTTGATTTATGATGGATGAACAGGATCTAACAACTGCAGGTCAGGAAAACGTCGACGATGACTCTAATTCTAGAGGCGGTATTGCATGGTTAGTGGTTTTTCTTTTGATCGTTGCNTCGGGATTATTTGGCTACTTAGGCTACATTTGGAACTTCTCCCAGGACTCGGCGTCGGATATCGCCGGGATGGCTGAAACGCTTTCGCAGCTGCAGCGTCGAGTTGATCAGAATCAGCAACAAATGTCGCGTGAGCGAGAAGCAGCTTTGGAGTCCTTCGTAAGTGAACAAAAAATAGAGCTCGAACAGTTCCAGCAAACTTTGGACGCTGCGTTGCAGAAATTTAATGCGAAGAGCAGCGCTACGCCACATGACTGGTTGGTTGCGGAAGTCGAGTACCTGATTCGAATAGCAAGCCAGCGAGTGCTTATGGACAAGGACTCTTCCAGCGCCATTGCATTGCTGGTTTCGGCGGATCAAATACTTTTGCAAGCAGAGAATCCGACTAGTCATGGACTACGAGCCGCAATTGCACAAGATATAGCAAACCTAGAGGCAGTTGATCAGTTGGATATTGAAGGTATCTACTTGCAGCTGGCGTCACAGATTCGACTGGTGGATGAATTAGAACGGCCTATCTATGAATTTAAGCCACGACCTGAGCCGCAAGGCATAGAAACCATTCAGGATGAGGGGCTATCAGGAATAGCGACTCGGTTTGTTAAACAGTTCACCACGGTGCTGCTGCGGCATGTGGACTTTCGCCGCGACATGGACCAGATAACGCCAATTTTACCGCCTAGCGAAGAATACTATTTGCGCCAAAACCTTGTCCTTAATCTTCAGCAGGCTCAAATGGCACTGCTGCGCGAGAAGTCGGATGTGTTTGCAGTTTCCCTTGCAGATGCGATGGCCTGGTTGAATCGATTTTTCGATAGAGAGCATGCAGTTACCATTGCGATGAAGCATACACTGGTCGACTTACAAAGAGTCGAAATAGGACGCAATCTGCCAGATGTATTGGTATCGCTGCAGGAGGTCCGCAAGCTGTCGCGCAGTGCCAAACAGGTCAAACAATGAAGCGTAAGCTGATTGTAGTGCTGATCTGCGTCGTTTTTGCGGGATGGATCGGCACCTCAATTGTGCGAGATCCCGGGTATGTGCTCATTGCCTACGGAAGTTATCGGTTTCAGACCAGTTTGTGGATCATGCTGGCGCTGTTGATAGCAGTCATCATTGCTTGGTATTACTTGCTGCGTCTACTAAAGCTCTTTGTGGGCAGCTCTGCCAATTTAAAGGGTTGGCGATCCTCGAGGAAGGCTCGCAGAGCGGACTATCTCGCGCGGAAGGGGCTTGCACTACTCGCAGCAGGTGAGTACGCACGTGCTGAGAACTTTTTGCTTAGTGGCGCGCAAGATAATACCGATCCTGGGACCCTCTATCTGGCAGCGGCAAAGGCTGCTGATGCGCAGAAAAATAGTGAACAAAGAGAGGCCTTCCTGCGTATGGCGCTGGAGGCGGATGCGGGGTTATCAACATCAGTTGCGATGAGTGCAGCAGAAATGGCTGGAGAGCGTGGCGATTGGCAGCGCTGTCTAGAAAATCTTGATAGCCTGCCAGAAACCGATGCGGTTTTAAAACTCAAGAAGCAGGCGTTATATGAATGTTGTGATTGGCATAGACTATTAGAGATTATGCCAAAGTTGCGTGCAGCGAAACTCGCCGAAGATCATTTTGAAAAGCAGGTTGTAATGAATCGCCTGTCGGAGACTACTATCAATGATAAAGGTCGAGCGGCAGTTGTTAAACGATCTTCACCAAGTGTTCGACAGGATCCTGAAGTTGTATTACGTCACGCCAGGTCCCTTTCCGATGAACGTGCGGTGGAAGTGAGCCTAAGAAATGCCATAAAAAGGAACTGGCATTCGAAGCATGTAGTGGCTTATGGAAAGCTTGGTCGCGATACGTTGCAGGCTAGAATTAGACATGCAGAGTCCTGGTTGAAAAAGCATGAGGTAAGTTCGGAATTGCATATGGCGCTTGCAACAATGTATCAAAAAACTGGAGATCTCGATAAGGCAAAGCAGGCCTGTCAAAAAAGTATCGATGTATCACCCTCTCAGGCCGCGCTGGAGATGATGGCTACGTTCTTAGCCGAAGCTGGAGACTATGTCGCTAGCAATAGATATTTAAAGCAAGCACTAAAGCTGAGAATCTGAGATCTGATTTGTAAGGCTTTCTCTATGGAGACCTTGGCGCATAGGAAAAGACATCTGAGTACATATTTGCTTCGGACAAACCATGCGCAACAAATGAGTCTAGTGTTGCATAGACCATTCCTGGCCCTCCGCTCACGTAGACCACTACGTTTGCCAGGTCTTCGAAGTCTTCGAGTACTGAATTGCCGACAAGTCCGGTGCGACCACTCCAGTTTGGGGAGGTATCTGGTTCACTGACCACTGGAATATACTCGAATGCCTTATTCTCTTGTGCCCAGGCTTTACAAAGCTCATCGAGATACAGGTCTGAGTCGGCAAGTACGCCCCAGTAAAGAAATACCTTTCCTTTGTGACCGAGATGCATCAGGTACTCGTACAAACTTTTCATCTGTGTGATGCCGGTACTTGCGGCTAAAAGGATTAGAGTCTTATGGGGTGATGATTCGATGTAGCAATCTCCTTTGGGGCCATTTATCTCGATCTTGTCGGCGCTATCTAGGAGTGCCTCAATTTTAACGGAGTCTTCGGAGCTTGGTGTAGGACGGACGTGCAGTTCAATAGAACCCGTGTCATGAGGTGAGTTGGCGATTGAAAAAGGACATCGTTTCCCGGGTAGTATTATCTCCAGATACTGACCTGCCTTGAAGCTGAGCGTTTCTCCTTTGGGAAGATCGAGGACGACTCGGCGTGTATCGGTGTTGAAGTAGGTGATAGAAGATATCGCGCAGTTAAGGCGCTTTGACATCCTGTTAGTTTCTCTTCATCGAAGAGAAAAACTCTTCATTGGTCTTCGTTTTACGCAGTTTGTCTAGTAGGAACTCAATGGCAGCCAGGTCATCCATTTCATGCAGTATCTTTCGCAGGATCCAAACCTTTTGCAATTGTTCGTCGGTCATCAGCAGGTCTTCTTTACGTGTTCCCGAACGCCTGATGTTGATTGCCGGATATACACGTTTCTCTGCGATTTTCCTTTCTAGATGCAACTCGAGGTTACCCGTGCCTTTGAATTCCTCATAGATCACCTCATCCATCTTAGAGCCCGTGTCGATCAGGCAGGTCGCGATAATGGTCAAGCTCGCGCCCTCTTCTAGATTTCTTGCTGCACCAAAGAATCGCTTCGGTCGCTCCAGCGCATGTGCATCCACACCACCGGTTAACACTTTCCCGGAGGCGGGAATGACCGTGTTGTATGCACGAGCCAGTCGCGTAATCGAATCTAGTAGTATTACCACATCTGTCTTATGCTCTACCAGACGCTTAGCTTTTTCGATGACCATTTCAGCAACCTGAACGTGACGAGAAGGTGGCTCATCAAAAGTACTTGCTACTACTTCACCACGAACCAAACGTTGCATCTCGGTAACTTCTTCCGGACGCTCATCAATCAGTAACACAATAAGATGACACTCTGGGTTATTGCGCATAATGGATTGCGCTACATTTTGTAGAATCAACGTCTTGCCAGCTTTAGGTGGCGAAACAATCAGTCCGCGCTGACCTTTTCCAATAGGAGCGGTGAGATCGATAATTCTTGCAGTGAGATCTTCCGTTGATCCGTTCCCTGCTTCTAGGCAAAGAGGAATATCTGGATGAAGGGGAGTCAGATTTTCAAAAAGAATCTTATTTTTTGATTCGTTGGGGTCGGCAAAATTGATTTTGTCGACCTTTAGTAGTGCGAAGTAGCGTTCCGAATCTTTTGGTGGTCTGATCTTGCCCGATACCGTATCACCTGTTCTCAGATTAAATCGTCTGATTTGACTGGGAGAGACATAGATGTCGTCTGGTCCAGCAAGATATGAGCTATCTGGTGACCTAAGGAAGCCAAAACCGTCCTGAAGGATCTCGAGGGTTCCATCGCCGAAGATAGACTCGCCGCTCTTGGCGTGTTTACGCAAGACGCTCGCAATGATTTCTTGTTTTCTGGACCGACCTAGGTTGTCCATGCCCATTTCGTGGGCTATTTCGAGCAGTTCAGGTATAGGTTTGGCTTTTAGATCAGTTAGATTCATGGTTAAGTTTTTTGAAGTTAGAAAAGAGTTAGCGCGACTGCGCTAGTTTGTTAATAATAAGCTTGCTGTAATTAAGAAGTAGAAATGAATTAGAAAGTGGATGGATGCTTACGAAGCGGTTTCAGAAAGAGGTTCGAAGCATTAACAATGTCTGAATGGTTATAAAATGCGATGTTTTGGGAGACTTGTCAACACTTTTCTCGAACGTTATAGATCACAAATCTCTCGTTTAAAGTCATATGTTGCTGTCAAGAAACGCTGTTAATTGGGACTTTGACAATGCGCCAACCTTGGTTGCTTCCACCGCACCATTCTTGAAAAGCATAAGTGTTGGAATACCTCGAATACCATATTTAGGTGGCGTGTCCTCGTTTTCATCAATATCGAGTTTACAAATCTTCATTTTCCCATCGTACTCAGATGCAATTTCTTCGAGCACTGGCGCGATGACCTTACATGGACCGCACCACTCAGCCCAATAATCTACAAGGACGGGTATATCAGAATTGAGTACTTCATTTTCAAAAGTATCATCAGAGACATGATTAATGTCTGACATTATTTCTCCAAAATTCTAGAGGGGTTTGTAAGGCTCGTATCCTAAGCTGCTGGTAACTTTTTAACAATCCAAATCGAAAAAACTTCGCCGGATTTTTGCTTACGTTCGTAACGATGGCGCAATTTGCTTAGCGAAATAGGACAATATCGCGTCTGAACCGGCACGTTTCATAGACAAGAGGGACTCATAAATTACTTTTTCGTCTAACCATCCGTTTTGAATTGCAGCTGTGAGCATGGCGTATTCCCCACTGACTTGATAAACCATAGTAGGAACGCCAAATTCGTCTTTTACCCTTCGAACAATATCCAGATATGGCATTCCTGGTTTGATCATCACCATGTCGGCACCCTCTCCCAGGTCTATAGCCACCTCATGCAGGGCTTCGTCGCTGTTTGCGACATCCATCTGGTAGGTATGTTTATTTCCGCCGCCGAGATTTGACGCAGAACCCACGGCATCTCTGAAGGGTCCGTAGAATGAGGAGGAGTACTTGGCGGAATAGGCAAGTATCTTGGTATTTACGAACCCTGACTGTTCCAGTGCGTCACGAATTCTGCCTATGCGACCGTCCATCATGTCCGATGGCGCAATTACATCGACTCCTGCGGCAGCCTGGGATAACGCCTGTCTTGTCAATATATCCAGCGTTACGTCATTCAGGATATAACCGCTATCATCAACGATGCCGTCCTGTCCATGAGAGGTGTATGGGTCCAACGCGACGTCAGCCATAACGCCGAGGTCCGGAAACTGTGCCTTGATAGCAGAGATTGCGGTTTGTACTAACCCGTTTGCGTTGCAAGACTCTTCACCGTCTAAGGACTTCTTGCTGGCTGGGACGAGCGGAAACAATGCAACCATTGGAATCCCAAGGTCAACGATCTCCTGGCAGTCCACAAGGAGTTTGTCCACAGTCATGCGCTCAATACCGGGCATGCTAGCCACTTCTTCGGTCGTGTTTTCTCCCTCGATAATGAAAACTGGATAGATCAGATCATCGGGGCTCAGCACCATTTCTCGCATCAGACGTCGCGAAAATTCGTGGCTACGCATTCTGCGCATTCGAGTAGTTGGAAATTGTCTAATCATACACTCTTCCTTTTGCTGCATTATCCCAGCGTGCTGGCAAGTTGTCATTNACTGGCTTTGGCAACCCCGGTTTNATCCTTGCCAACATACTNTTTTTNTTTCTTAAGTCTATNAAATTTGGCATTTTCTATGAGNACCAGCTACCCAANCNCTGGGNTGAAGGCAAAGAATTAAAACTATNTCAGGATGCGTTGGAGCAGNTTGAACTTGCTGATCGAATTGGTATTNATTATGCGTGGGAGGTTGAGCACCATTTTCTGGAGGAATATTCTCATTCGTCGGCCCCGGAAATTTTTCTTGCTGCCGCGTCCCAGCGCACGAAGAATATTCGACTNGGCCATGGTATCCGCCAGGTAATCACCAACCATAACCACCCTGCTAGAACTGCAGAGTGTATCGCTACCATAGATTTGGTTTCGAATGGCAGAGTCGATTTTGGCACGAGGGGAGTCTGCTGCGATTCTGAAACTGGGTGGTTTTGATATTCCCGTCGCGACCAAACGTGAGCAGTATCTTGAAGTGACAGAACAGATAGCTAATATGCTGGCAATGGATCCGTATCCGGGCTTTCAGGGTGAGTATTTTGATATGCCCTGTAGAAATGTAGTACCAAAACCCGTGCAGAACCCACATCCACCGATGTGGGTTGCGTGCTCCAATCGAGANACCATNAAGATGGCAGCTAGGCTTGGTATCGGTGCANTTACCTTTGCTTTTGTTGACCCCCTAGACGCACANCACTGGGTAGATGAGTACTATGGCATTATCAAGAGNGATCAATGTGTGCCGATCGGNCACTCTGTTAACGNNAATATCTGTATGGTGACCAGNTTTTCATTGCACGAAGATCGAGAGGAGGCGGTTAATAGGGGGGCTAGAAGGTTTCGAGTTTTTTGGTTTTGCTTTAGGTTCACTCTACGGTTTCGGAGAGCACAAGCCGGGGAGAACGAATTTGTTTGAGCAATTCCGAGCGCTGCGAGAGCAACGGCTGGAAGAAAACCCGATTGACATCACCAGGGCGCTAACCGCCGAGCGGGGAGGGATTGGTACTCCAGAAGATATGCGCAAGCATCTGAGAAAGTTCGAGGAAGTTGGAGTTGATCAGGTTACATTCATACAGCAGGCCGGCATGAACAAACATGAGCATATCTGTGAATCCCTGGAACTTTTCGGGACAAAGGTCACGGCGGAGTTTAAGGAACGGGAGATTGCTAGAGAGTTAAAGAAAGCTGAGGAACTCGCT
Organism: Gammaproteobacteria bacterium; assembly: GCA_002712135.1. Lineage (GTDB taxonomy): Bacteria > Pseudomonadota > Gammaproteobacteria > Pseudomonadales > Azotimanducaceae > UBA7455. Next base: position 47,879 of record PASO01000035.1, on the reverse strand, counting down.
CCGTTCATCGCGGCCGCAAAGCGGCGTAAGAAATATATGAGGCCACTCGCGGATGAAGACATTCCAGTGTTCCCGGCTTTAGGGCGCTCCCTGGTTGAAGGTGAGGCGGGTCCAAATAAGACCGCTGATTCCTGAAGTCGATCCCCTTCTCAAGATGAAGTTCCGTGCTTTTCCAATTGAGCAGACAAATCCAGCCACTGTGTTTCAATTTCTCCGATTTGAGATTTTAGTTCCAGTTGGTCTTTGAGGAGTTGTTGAACGCTTGTTCCTTTTCCCCGCGTATAGATGTCTGGATTCGAAAGTTCTGTCTCAATCGCTACAAGTTTTCTACTAAGACGTTCCAGTCGCTGGTCCAAGGTTCTAATCTTGGTTCGTAANTGTCGCGCAGCTTTGTGTTTTGTCGGTTTTGGTTTTGCGATAGGCGGAGCTGAGAGAGAAGGTGNCGGTTTCTCGCCGAACAATCTCNTTCGGTAATCTTGCAGGTCGCCTTCGTAGCGTTNTAAGCAACCACCATCTACTAGCAGGAATTCATCGACCGTATTTGTAAGAAGGTGTCGGTCATGCGAAATCAGCACAATTGCACCGGCGAAATCTTGCAGTGCGATAGTTAGAGCTTGACACATCTCCATATCCAGATGGTTGGTAGGTTCATCCAGTAGTAACACATTGGGTTCCTGATAGGCGATTATGGCGAGCGCAAGCCGGGCCTTTTCACCCCCAGAAAACGATACGACCGGCTCCTTAATTCGGTCGCCACGAAAATCGAAACCCCCAAGATAGTCCCGAACTTGTTGTTCTGTTGCATCTTCATTCAACCTTTGGATATGAAGGAATGCNGATTGTTCAAGGTCCAGGTTTTCTATCTGTTGCTGNGAGTAGTAGCCGCGCCTAAGATTAGCGCCGAATATTAGTTTTCCTTGGATGAGTTCGAGCTGCCCCGCCAGGCTGCGCATTAATGTAGATTTNCCCGCGCCGTTATGGCCCAAAAGCCCCAACCTATCTCCCGGATGCAGATTNAGGCNAATTTCACTCAGGATCGTTNGCTCGTAGCCAAGTGCTGCATCCTCAAGTGTGATGAGAGGATTGGAAATCTTGCCACTACTGGGGATTTGGAAGCGGAATGGCGAATCGATATGTGCTGGTGCGATATCTTCCATACGCTCGAGGGCTTTGAGTCGACTCTGGGCCTGTCTGGCTTTGGTTGCTTTGGCTTGAAACCTTCGAATGAAGTTCTGCATATGTTCTATTTCGCGCTGTTGGCGCACATAGTTGCTCTGTTGTTCAGCCAGGCGCGCAGCCTTGATTNTTTCGAACTGACTATAATTGCCAGGGAAAAGCTCGATGGACTGCTGCTGAAGGTGCGCGATCTGATCAACACACTCATCCAGGAACGCCCTATCGTGCGAAATCAACAGAAGTGTACCGGTGTAGNGCTTAATCCAGTCTGATAGCCAAAGGATCGCGTCCAAATCAAGATGATTAGTGGGCTCGTCTAGAAGCAGCAGATCGGAGAGCCTCATTAACGTACGAGCCAGATTCAGACGTATCTGCCATCCGCCAGAGAATGCATTCAAGGGTTGCTGTAGCTCATCCTGTTTGAATCCGAGCCCGATCATCAGTTTCTCGGCGCGCGCCCGAGCGGCATATCCATCAATGGCGGCCATTGATTCGTGCAATTCAGCAATCTGCTCGAAGTGTTCCTGTTCCTCGGCTTCGGCGAGTGCTTTGCTGATGGCAACGTAATCGATATCGCCCGCTAATACGAAATCGACAGCAGCTTGTCCGGTATCTGCTGTTTCTTGTTCCATATAGGCCAAACGAGTTCCACTCGGCAGGTCAAAGTTACCGAGGTCAGATTCCAACACCCCGGTAATCATTTGAAAAAAGCTAGTTTTGCCGCTGCCGTTGGCCCCTACGAGGCCCACTTTAGAACCCCTACCTATGGTAAATGAGACGTCCGCGAACAGCAGTTGGCTACCGCGACGTAGCGCGAGGTTGGTAAATGTCAGCACAGGACCATGTTACTGCAAAGTCATTTGATTTTTTGGTTTGGGTTAATAATGCTGACTTGAAATACGGTGGAGACAAAAAATCATGATGATCCTGATCGTGTTACTTGCCTGTGTTGTTCCTTTTTTCATCAAGGGCCTCGATGGGAGGCCACTGATGACGCTGGAATATTGGAAGATGGACATGCCAGAATTACCTATGGACCTATTAACCGAGGCGGTCCAGGAATCTGTGCCGGTGACTCCTGAGGTCACAGAGGGTTATCGGTGGCAGGACGAGAACGGTGTGTGGCAGTTTTCCAACAATCCGAATGATGCGCTTGGCGCCGAGGTTATGGTATTGGACGGTAAGATTAACATCATCGAATCGGCCCAACTGCCACCAACTACTGCGCCACCGACCCAGAAGCCGACGCCCTCGGCGATCCCTAGTGTGGCGACGGTGGCACCGGATCAGGCGGTAGAATTGATGGGAACAGCGATGAACCTGCAAGATACGATTGATCAGCGCAAGGCAGACATGGAAAAGATACCCGGTATTCAGCGTTAACCTGGCTTNGGTCTAATCATCTGAAACAGATTAATTGCTATTAATCCNANNAAGCCGATCAGTGTCCATCCAGGAATACTGATTCCGAANANGGACCAAACGACCTCTGCGCACGATCCATCTCCGGTAAGGATCATCGATAATACTTCAGTGAGCGGGAAGACGTCCATCAGGTAGTCCAGACCGGGACCGCAGGCTGGGACCTCGGCCTTTGGCAGATTCTGTAGCCAGAGTTGACGCATTGATAAGGCGGCACCAAGGCTCGCAGTAAGCATGCTGATGCCACTAAAAACCCGTACACCTAAAGTTCCTGGGTTAGATAGTGCTGCTATTAGGGCGACCACTCCGGTAGCGATAACAGTAATACGTTGCAGGATACATAGAGGACATGGTTCGAGGGCCATGGCGTGCTCCATGTAAAGAGCTACCGACATGAGAAAAATACATCCCGAGAAAACCAGGTAGTTGATGGTACGAGAGTTAGGAAAGGTCACGGTGTGTTCCATAAGCCAGCTGCTCGTTGTGCTGCTCAACCCAGTCGCTGGCAAAATTCTGTAATGCTGGGAAGAAAGCCAGAAAATCTGACTCTAGGGAACTCTGGTGCTTCTCAAATTGAGAAATACTCGATGCGAGGGGGTTCTCGTGCTTCAGTTTTTCTGATAAGTATATAAAAGAGTGCTCTATAAAGGTGGTGGTGCCGTAGTGTTCCATAGATCGGGTACTCTGCATTCTCATGGCTCTTTCTCTTGCGGGTGTTGTAAGGAATTCGCTATAACTCATCACTTCTTCCAAAGCACCGCGACAAAAGTCATGAAGCGTTCTTTGGTCATAGGCGGTCCAATGACGTGCCAGGAAGTGATCGTAAATAATATCAGTAATTATGCCTCCATAGCGTCGATACGGTGCATCGAATCTTGCGTGACTAGCCAGTACCAAAGGATGAGAATCAGTGTACGCGTCGATTGCCCTGTGCAGGCGGATCCCAGTTTCAACGCCCTGGTCAAGTCGACCACCCAACTGGCCCTTGACGTGGTCAGCGAGCAAATTCCCCACCAGCAACTTGGGGTGTGCGCTGGCTAACTTAAAGTGAGCAAGGTGATTCACTACTTGCTAAGCAATGAATGATAGATGGCCTCATAGTCTCTTTGTACTTCATCTAGATACATTGGGAAAGGTAGTTCTTTCTTTGCATCTTCGTCCCGTTGGGTATCTATGGACGCCTGTGCCAGTTCAGAAAAGTAGTCTTGTTCGGCTCTTTCAAGTGGCTTTGAGAGGAAGACCGATTGTTGTTCCTGCGCGAGCATTAGTATTAATTCGTGGAATGAGCGACCCTGCATATCCGCTAACATTTTTGCGCTCGTGGTCAGTTCCGGATTTTCGATTTTCTGTTGTTGCTTTTCCAGTGAATCGCTGAAGTTGCTACCACCCGCGTATTGATCCAATATGTTTGCTATGCCTTTTAATTCGTTCATGATTGATCTTCCCCAGTCTCTTAGCGAACACTTTTTTCCCCTATCGTTGAGTTCAACGTCGCTGTTTCGCCCACCATAAACGACGGTTTTCATATTTGTTTCCACGGCAGCGCATAGGCTGTCGTCATGGAACGGGCTCGGATTCAATAGGTTGTGTAGTAACAACATGTCCAGAAAATTAATGGTCTCTGCATCGATGCCTATAGCGGCATATGGATTAACGTCTAGTAGTCGCACTTCAATGTACTCGACACCGTCTTGCTGCAGAACATGCAAGAGACTGCGTCCGGGGGGCGGAACGCGTTTAGCCCGTATCGAGGTATAAAACTCTGCTTCAGACTGAAGTACGTTGGAGTTGACCTGAATGATCCCCGTATCGGTAAACTGGTCGTAATCCTCGTGTTTGGTACAGATGGCTTCCGCTAGCGTATGTAGGTAGTTATCGAGAGAGTTATAGCATATGTTGAGCAGCCCAGACTGGGTAGCACTTTGGTAACCCAGACCGCCATTGCGCAGTGATGTTGCTTTCGGTAGATACCAAGTAGTTGCGTCTAGCCGTCTTAGGTCTTTGTCCTTGCCTTCCCCGTCATCAAGAAATGAATCTGAAACCGCCGGTGAAGCGCCAAAAAGATAGGTCGGTAACCAGGACAGACGGCGGAAATTTCGCATGAGATCAAAATAACGTCTGTTACGAAAATCACGCTTGATCTCGGTGGCATTCTCATATTTGTAGAGTGCGTCCCAAAAAGAATCTCTAAACGAAAAGTTGTAGTGAATAGCGCAGATTGTTTGCATGGTGCGCCCGTACCGGTAACCAAGACCGCTGCGATAGGTTTCTTTGAGTCGCGCAAGATTGGAGTTGCCATAATGCGCGATGGGAATGTCCTCATCGGAGGGTAGCGAACATGGCATACTCGCGGGCCACAGGATTTCGTTCTGTAGCCCGGCGCATACAAATCGGTGGATATTAGTCAGCTGATTAAGCGCATCCTCAGTGGTATCACATACGGGTGTGATCAATTCCAATTGAGACTCTGAAAAATCGGTAGTGATCCTCGGATGACACAATTTCGATCCGAGGAAGCTCGGGTGATCAGTGATAGCTAGATGACCATCAGAACTCGTCCGGAGAGTCTCTCGTTCAAGACCTTTGCGAAAGCAAAGTAAGCTGCTATCCAGTTGGGCAATCGCTTTTAGCGCATCAAGCATAGATGGACTTAGCGAAGATTTCTTTCGCGAAACTTGTGGATTAGGCGCCTGTCCCGCTTGTTAGGTCTGCTTTGCGTTATCATCGCGCCCGCTGTTTTCCTTTGCAGCCCTGCAAATTCTCGCTTCTCGATGCTCTCTTCTGTTTCTTTGTAAAGCTGCTGGGCAATAGGCGCCCCGCTTCGTTTATCTGAAAGTCGTTTAACGACCACTGTTTTCTCATCCCATCCATGGCGAAGAATAAGTTCGTCGCCTATCGCCAGATGTTTGCTCGGTTTGCTGCGGGCGCCATTGACGTGAACTTTTCCACCGGCGATTGCATCTTTGGCTCGCCCTCTGCTTTTGAAGAAGCGCGCGGCCCATAGCCAAGTATCAAGCCGGACGTTGTTCACGAGACTACTTCCACAGTCAACTCCGATAAATCATCTATTACGGGAAAGTGAGTAATAGTTGCAGGAGTGCGGCGAGAATCTGGTTTGCTGATGCCCACCTGAAAGGCAATGCCAGCCTGCTGTGCTGCTTCCAGGATGCTAATGTTGTCGTCAATGAGCATGGCTTTTGACTGGTCGAGATTTCGGTCTTTAGTCAGTTGGTGCCAAAACATTGTCCTCTCTTTCGGAATTCCATAGTCATGGCTGCAGACCAGATCCGGCAGTAAATCAAGAAGACCCGTGTGTTCGTGCTTCAGCGCGATTACATCATGATGGGCATTTGTGACCAATATGACCTCGATAGGGATGGTTTTTAATTGTCGGAGAAACTGGCANGCTCCNTCCCGGTACCGTANGAGATCCGTCACTTCGCGTTTCAANGCGATAATGTCAACTTGGAACTCNNTCGACCAGTGATCGGTACAATACCAGTTGAGATTTCCNTGTTCTCTGAAGAGGGTTTCCCCAACGTGNTTTCTTGCTTCGTCATCTGGCACATCGTGAATTTCTGCATAGCGTCGGTACAGGTAATGGTTCCAGAAGTAGTTGTCAAAGTTAAGGTCCAGAAGCGTTCCGTCCATGTCGATTAGTAACGTTGAGATGTCAGCGAGATTTGGGACCTGCATCGGGAACAACCATTGGTTTGATAGGTCATCTTAGCATTAATGCGGTTGACGTCGGTTGTTCACAGATCCAGCATGGTGTTCAATGTGCGCTTTGATTTGAATCCGTTGGTGTCAATGCCTGACGTACTTTCTTCAATGATGGCAATAAGCCGTGAGGCTGGTGCAGCCATTATGAATATCTACGGCGAAGATNATTTTGGGGTAGATCTCAAAGATGATAATTCGCCGGTGACCAGAGCTGACCTTGCAGCGCATAGAATTATTGTGGATGGATTGGAGAAATTAGCACCTGATATTCCTATCTTGTCGGAGGAGTCAGAAGAGATTGACTACGATATCAGAAGCAAATGGAAACGATATTTTTTNGTCGATCCACTGGATGGTACCAAGGAGTTCATCAATCGNAACGGCGAGTTTACCGTGAATATTGCACTTATTAACGATGGTATACCGGTAATTGGGGTTGTGTTCGTTCCTGTCGAGGATATCTTATATGTCGGTACGCAGATCGATGCCCCTCGCGCTTATCTGATCATTAGCGGCCAANCCAGAGAGATCAAATCGCGTGCGGTNGATGCTGGTCAACCCCTGACCCTCGTGGCGAGCAGAAGACATGGTGGGGAGGCGATGACATCGTTTGTTGCAAACCTGACTCCGCACTTCCCGGAGATCGAAACAACCAACATGGGAAGTTCGCTAAAGCTATGTCTCGTCGCATCGGGGGACGCAGATATATACCCGCGACTAGCACCCACTTCAGAATGGGATACAGCTGCTGCACAGGCGGTAGTAGAAGCAGCAGGCGGTGCTGTGCTAGATCTTTCGCTCCAACCACTAAGGTACAATATGAAGGCGGATATATTGAATCCTCATTTTCTGGTGCTGGGTGACACCAGTTTTGATTGGTCGGCAATTTTGACAAGATTTTCTCGAGTTTAATTCAATTTGAGTATGATGCGTGGTAAGTCAGCTCTGCAAATAGCTNTCTGAAATGCTAGTACGTACCCTAGTTACCAGCGTCGGTTTTCCATGCGGCGGCGCTACAACATAACGAGTCTGTGTGGCTGGNTCCTAGGAACGAGGTTGCATTTAGCAGGTCGGCTTAGTNGCTTATACATGCGCATTACACGGAACAACAGAAGTAATANCTAATTAATATTAGAGTTTNCNGGAAGTTTAATTATAAAAGACTACTGAGGCTGGTCTCAGCTAGCCAAGCCGCACGCGTATCCTTCCTGCCGAGGAGAACACTGTATATACGTACAGCTTTAGCTAGCGAGGACAGTTAATATAACTGCAATGAATAGCAAATAAAAGTTGAAAAAAATGGAGATTCCTGTTGTCTTGATGCCTTGACATTTAGAAATTTTATCTAAGGTTCTGAATTACTGAAGGAAAAGTTTGTTTCGATTACTGATTAGGTTTCTTGAGGTGTTAACTGAAAAATATTCACGTTAAGGCTAGGCTTTCTCAGTACATAAATTACTTCAGTAAAGGACAAAAACCCAAAAAGTAGCGTTAGGAAAGTGTTGCCAGTAGGTTCCGTTTTTGGAAGCGAAGAACTGATGCTTTAACGTGCCGAAAGCTGCCAAATTTTTCTTTTTTTTGAAATAGTTATGGACAATTTAGGGGTATGAATTGATAATAATGTATAGGGTAGAATAGGTCGGATAGGTCACTATGGTAGCCTGTTATAGACGATCAACCGGTATATTTACAGAACGCGCCGACCTTGCCCTTTAAATCTCGGCATTTGATGCCATATATGCCTTCTGAGCAAGGGGGGGGAGTTCAAGAAATTTACATCTAAGCGACAACCGCAAAGTCAAACCAATGGAGCCCATGGCCTATGACGAACCACGGTAGCGAAGGAGACTTCGATTCAATTCTTGAGGATGAGTCTCTAGATGGTACACCGGACGATATAGAGACGCTCGATGTTTTTTCAGAGCGGGAGTCGTTGCTCGGCAGCGACGATGATGATGAGGAAACAGAATCCGAAAAGTCGAAGCTGAAAGCCCTGATCGAGACAGGAAAAGATCAGGGGTATTTAACCTACGATCAATTAACCGAAACACTTTCAAAAAGTATTGAAGAGTCCGACGATTTTGAGAACATCGTGCAGATGTTTGAAGAGATGGGCATTTCGATATACGAAGTCGCGCCTGCACCTACTGAAATGAAGGAAACCGGTGTGGAGCCCATCAATGTGGATACCGCGATATCCATCGATGTTAGTGGTAAAACGATGGATCCGGTGCGTATGTATATGCGTGAAATGGGTACAGTGCCTTTGCTTACTAGGGACGGTGAGATTGAAATTGCTAAGCGTATTGAAGAAGGTATTCGTGAGACCATGGCGATAATCGCGCGATATCCTGGGACTGTCGAACGTGTTTTGGCAGAGTACGACCGGATCGTAGAAGAAGAAGGCGATTTAGGCGGAATTATTAGTGGCTTTCTTGATCCTGAGGATGAGATTCCGGACATGTCACAGCTAGCCCAAGCTAAATCCAGCGGAAACTATCAAGCTGGCGAGGAAGAGGAAAAAAAAGGACCAGACCTAACTCTTGTTCACAAACGATTCAAGGATTTGGGTAAAGCCTACCGAAAGTCACAGAAGTTAATAGTGAAGGAAGGCCGTAAGGCTGCGAAGACGAAAAAAGCGCTGGATCAAGTTGGTGATGCCTTCGGTCTTTTTAAGCTCGTACCGGCACAGATGGATCCGATTCTGGAATTGGTGCGGGCCGATCAGCAGAAAATCCGTAATCAGGAAAAACTGATCCGGGATCTATGCATCAATAAATCCAAGATGCCCAGAGAAGAGTTCATTGGCGGCTTCACCAAGAACGAAACCAACATAGACTGGGTAGATGCGCTTATTGCTGAAGGCAAGGACTATTCAGAGCGCCTGAAGAGTTACAAGGTATCTATTCGACACGGCCTTAAGACAATCAAGCGTATCTCTGATCGTACCGGCGTTGATATTGACGAAACTAAAGATATTAATCGCCGATTATTCGTAGCAATCGGTAAAACGCGAGCGGCCAAGAAAGACATGATTGAGGCTAATCTACGATTGGTGATTTCGATTGCGAAAAAATACACAAACCGAGGTTTGCATTTTCTTGACCTAATTCAGGAAGGCAACATTGGCTTAATGAAGGCCGTAGACAAGTTTGAGTATCGTCGTGGATTCAAGTTTTCGACCTACGCAACCTGGTGGATTCGTCAGGCGATAACCCGATCGATTTCTGATCTGGCACGTACTATTCGCGTGCCGGTGCATATGATGGAAACGGTGAATAAGCTCAATCGATTGACTCGTCAGCTCATTCAGGAGCTGGGTAGAAATCCGACTATCGAGGAATTAAGCATCAAGATGGATCTGCCGGAAGACAAAGTGCTTAAAGCGCTTGATGTAGCCAAGCAGCCTATCTCTCTTGAAACCCCGGTGGGAGACGATGATGATTCGACCATGTGGAATCTTGTCAGTGACACATCTGTAGAGTCGCCGATGGAACACGCGGCGGACGAAGGATTGAAAGAAACCACCACCGATGTGCTGACAGCGTTGACTGATCGCGAGGCCAAAGTTCTGCGCATGCGGTTTGGAATAGATATGAATACTGACCACACGCTTGAAGAAGTAGGTCGTCAATTCTCGGTCACGCGAGAGCGAATCAGACAGATCGAGGCCAAGGCACTTCGTAAGTTGCGCCATCCGGCGCGCTCGGAGCAATTGCGTAGCTTCATAGACGGTTGATACTCGAGCTAAGTAGGCAAATATTCGCCGGTCGTCCAATCTGGATGACTGGTTTGATGTTGTTCTGTGCCTACATGACGTTTATCTATATGCCGTTTGATCTGTTCTATAAACCGGTGGCCGAAGACGCAGAAGTGTGGCTTGGCATCACCCTATACGGCTGGGCGGCCAAATCTACCGAACCGCTGCACTGGGCTATCTATGGTGCTGGCTCTTACGGATTCTTTAAGATGAAGCACTGGATGCATCCCTGGGCAGCCATATACGTCGCACAGGTCGCCATCGCGATGTTTGTCTGGCCNATACTGAATGATCGCGGCAACCTTGGCTCGGGCTTAATCGCTGGCACCATGTTTATGCTCTTGGGAATAGCGCTTTTTAACGCTAAGGNTGAGTGGCACCCACCCCNTGCGTNGTGATAGTTTTTCAGGTTTTTTTTATTGATTGCGGGGAGCGGTGATGAATTTTGAATTCTCTGATGAGCAAAATCTTTTGCGCGAGCAGGCGCGTGGATTCCTTGGTGATAATTGCGGAACTAAGGTGGCGCGTAATATATTAGAGGGGGAGGAATCCTACGATCAGAGACTTTGGCGGCAGATAGTCGAGATGGGCTGGACCGCTGCTGTCATTCCTGAAGAGTATGACGGGCTTGGTCTGGGTTATCTGGAACTTTCGGTTATAGCGGAGGAGCTGGGACGCGTTTACGCACCGGTACCTTTCTCGTCNTCTGTATATCTAGCAACCGAGACGATTCTTGTGGCGGGTAGCGATGCACAGAAAGCGGAATGGCTACCTAAGCTGGCGAGTGGTAACGCTATTGGGTGTTTTGCACTTGCTGAGGGTCCTGGCCAGTCCAGTGAGGCGAGTATATCTGCAACCGCTGCGAATGGTGTCCTGACGGGAACCAAACTACCGATAGCCGATGGAGATATTGCTGATATCGCGGTGGTTATTGCCAAACAAAATGGTTCAGCCTCAGCTTTCCTGGTTGACCTGACCTCAAGTGGTGTNTCTAGGCAGGCAGTATCGACGATTGATCCCACCCGATCTCATGCAAAGATAGACTTTGCTGGCGCGGCTGTGGAACTGTTGGGTGAAGAAGGACAGGGTTGGGCGCTTGTTGAAAAGGTCTACGACAGAGCTGCTGTCTTGTTTGCCTGGGAGCAGGTTGGTGGGTCTGATACATCNCTCGAGATGGCGAACGAATATTCGCTAGGACGTTTTGCATTCGGTCGTCCTATTGCATCCTATCAGGCCATCAAGCACAAACTTACAAACGCTTATGTGAAGAACACGTTGGCAAGAGGTAATTGCTATTACGGGTCTTGGGCATTGTCTACCAANGCCCAAGAGTTACCTGTAGCGGCNGCGGCGGCGCGTGTTTCAGCTATACAGGCCTATTATTTTGCATCTAAGGAGAATATTCAGACCCACGGTGGTATGGGATTCACCTGGGACTTTGATTGCCAGTTTCCCTATCGCCGCGCAAAGTTACTGGCGGTNAATATTGGGAGTGAGGGCACCTGGCAGGAAAAATTGATCTCCGCGATCGAAAAAGAACGGGCAGCCTGAGGAGACGGTAATGGACTTTAGTGACACAAATGAAGAAGCAGCATTTCGAAAAGAAGTGAATGATTGGCTTAGCGCCAATGTTCCGGCAGAAGAGGAATTGGCAGGTCTGGATCAGATAGGTCGGGCCAAACTTTGGCAGAAGAAAAAATTTGATGCAGGGTGGGCATGCCTAAGGTGGCCGGAAAAGTTCGGGGGACGAGACGCGTCCGCAATAGAAGACGTAATCTGGGGTCAGGAAGAGGCGAAGTTTAGTACGCCAGATACTGGTATGTTCGGTATTGGCCAGGGCATGTGTGGGCCGACCATGATGGCCTGGTCGACGGAAGAGCAAAACAAGCGTCATATGCCACCACTTGCCAGTGGTGAAGAAGTGTGGTGTCAGCTCTTTAGCGAGCCCGCTGGAGGTTCTGATCTGGCNGCCTTGCGTACCAGAGCAGAACGGGATGGCGACGACTGGATTATCAATGGTCAGAAGATTTGGACGTCAGGTGCTCACTATTCNGACTANGCCATAATTGTTTTACGCACGGATCCGACAGTACCGAAGCATCANGGTTTGTCTTATTTTTTCCTCTCAATGAAGNCTTCTGGCATCGAAGTAAAGCCCATCAAACAGATATCCGGAGCCTCAAACTTCAACGAGGTGTACTTTACTGATGTGCGCGTATCTGATGCGCAGCGCCTGGGCGCGGTCGGACAAGGCTGGCAGGTTGCATTAACGACCCTGATGAATGAACGAGCCTCAATCGGTAGCGGNAGTGGGNTAGGTTTNGACNCNGTATTCTCANTGGCNCAACAGGTGAATCTGGGNGACAAACCGGCAATTNACGATGATGGTGTGAGACGAAAGCTTGCAGACTGGTATGTGCAGGAGGCAGGGTTGAAGTACACAGGTTATAGAACGCTATCTGCACTATCACGGGGTGACATTCCTGGACCTGAAAACTCTATAGGAAAACTCGTGGGCGCTCCTAAGCGACAGGATATGGCTTCGTTTGCAATTGACCTGCTGGAGGCGAGTGGTGTAATAGCTGATGCTGAGCTCTCTGAACTGGCGAATAAGTTTCAGGAGGAATACATGACCTCGCCTGGACTCCGGATTGCGGGTGGTACGGATGAGGTAATGGCGAACATCATTGCTGAACGAGTGCTGGGTATGCCACAGGATGTGCGGGTCGACAAGGGGATTCCGTTCAACGAGGTGCCAACGTCAGATTGACANCTCGCTNAAGGAACTNTTGTCAGAACTGATTCATTGTATTGTCACGACCNCCAGCAAGAAGAGCATTGTCGCCAGAGAAGTACTCCTTGTGGTCATCACCGATATTGGAACCGGCCATATCCTGGTGCTTAACTGAGGCCATATCACGGCGAATTTCTTTTCGCTGAACATCGCGGACATACGCCAGCATACCAAGGTTACCAAAGTAGCCTTCTGACAGCACGTCAGTACCCAGTGCTGTTTCATGATAGGTTGGTAGCGTGATCAGGTGATGAAAAATCCCAGCCTCACGAGATGCGTCCTGCTGGAATTGCTGAATCAAAGCGTCCGCTTCTGCAGCCAGCTCGGAATCATCGAACTTGGCATCCATAAGTCCTTTTTCAACCTTAGCAGGATCCGGATACTCGGATACGTCTTTACCTGCTTCTAGCCATTCGCCGTATACTTGTTCCCGGAATGCAAGTGTCCAGTTGAAGGAAGGTGAGTTGTTGTATACCAACTTGGCATTGGGCACATAGGTTCGCACCTCGCTTACCATTTCCGCGATCTGTTTTACGTTCGGTCTTTCGGTTTCGATCCACAGCAGGTCGGCGCCGTGAGACAGGCTGGTAACGCAGTCTAGGATCACGCGGTCAAGACCGGTATTTTCTTTGAAAGAATATAGACCGTTTTCCAAACGTGTGGGTTTTACCAACTTACCCTTCTGATGAAGGGCAATGTCGTTTTCCTGCAGTGAATTTAGATCGGTGATCTCTTCTGTTTGCAGGAAGTCATTGTATTGGCTGGCAAGATCGCCTTGCTCCTTAGATACCGGCACCTTTTGTGTCAGGCTAGCTCCAAGAGAGTCGGTACGTGCAACGATGATCCCGTTTTCAACACCGAGTTCCAAAAACGCGTAGCGTATTGCATTGATCTTCGACAGAAAGTCTTCGTGTGGCACGGTGACCTTGCCTGCCTGATGTCCGCACTGCTTTGCATCAGATACCTGGTTTTCCACCTGAATTGCGCACGTTCCTGCTTCTATCATTCGTTTAGCTAGCAGATAGGTTGCTTCTTCATTACCAAAACCAGCATCTATGTCTGCGATCATTGGCACGACGTGTGTCTCAAAGTTGTCAATTTTTTCTATGACTGCGCCAACGTCGCCACCATTCTCGCGCGCTTCATCTAGTTCGATAAATATATGGCGTAATTCCCTTGCATCGGTCTGTTTTAAGAATGTGTAAATCTCGTTGATCAAATCAGGCACAGACGTCTTCTCATGCATACTTTGATCAGGCAGGGGTCCAAACTGAGAACGCAGTGCAGCAATCATCCAACCACTCAGGTAGATGTAAGACTTATCCATCGTACCTCTATGCTTTTTCACTGATATGGCAAGTTGTTGTGCGGTAAAACCATGCCAACATCCCAAAGACTGAGTGTAGTTTCCTGAGTCTGCGTCATAGTCCGCCATGTCCTTACGCATGATGTCAGCGGTATAACGAGCAATATCGAGTCCGGTCTTAAAACGGTTTTGTAACCGCATACGAGCTACATACTCTGCGTTAATACCTTTCCAGGTTTCTGCATTGCAGGCGCGCACGGCTTCTGCCGCTTGGACCTCTTTGATATAAGCAGACATGTTCAAATTTCTCCTATTTACTGACTTTAAGTTGATAGTTTGAGCGCGAAATGTACCAGTGAAGAATGAATACGATAATAGAATAATTGGATACTAATATATTCCAATTGCTCATGAATTAAATTCTGCCTGCAATTGCTCGAAAGCATAGCGTTGCTAGCCGCCGGCTATCCGAAGAAAACTTGATCCTAGTACCATTCCGAGAAATAGATAAACATTCCGCTAGGTACCTTGGTATGTTGCGAGATAATCTTGCGATGAAATATCAAGATTGAAGATCAGTATTCGCATGGTAGAAATAACCATATCGAAGAGCACTCTGTGTGGGGGATATAGATATATATATTGTTAGCGTAAATGTAGGCAAGAAAACAGTGATCCCTCGTCTTGGTGGCGGCAACTTCACGACGGGGATCAACAAGCAGCCCGTGAGTAATGCAGTGGATGTTGATGAGCTGGGGTTGGTGGATGACAATGTGTGCAANACGATTCATCACGGTGGTCTAGACCAGGCAGTATATTTATATCGACAAGAGGATTATGACTATTGGAGCCAGGTCCTTGAAGGAGAGATTGCACCTGGTACGTTTGGCGAAAATCTAACGGTGATTGGTTTACCGGATCCTTTTCTGGCTATTGGCGATGGAATCGTTTTCTCAGACCTTCGGCTTCAAGTGACTGCGCCGCGTATCCCCTGTAATACGCTCGCCTCGAAAATAGGAGACAAACTGTTTCCCAAGAAATTCATCAGCGCCGCATTGCCGGGAATCTATTGCCGAGTCCTCGAGACGGGATCGGTAGCGGCTGGCGAGTCATTCACTATTGAACAATACGACGGCAATCGAATATCTACAGTGGAGTTTTTCAAAGACTGGCTTGGGAAGATGGGTACTGATGACATACGGCGATACCTAGATGTGCCGATCGATATTCGTTCGCGCCGTGCACTACTTGAACGGTTGTGCAAATTCGATTGAGTAGACTACTGTAAAGGACTACCCTGTTAACTCCATCGACGACGAGCGAGGTTAGTAATGTCTGATGACAAGCGACCCGAAGTGTGGATTGGACACGTCCGAATGACCACTCGGGCTCTTGATGAAAGTGAAGCTTTCATGGAAGAAATTGGCCTGCGGTCCATATTCCATGGTGAGGAAATTGCTGTCATGGAACTACGTGGTGGTACTCACATTGTATTGGCACAAGACAAAGACAGCGAGCCAGATAAGGCGTCTTTTGATTTTATGGTGGAGGACCTGAACGCAACCTATGATCAGTATGTTGAGCGGGGTTATTCAGTAAGCGATATTGAAAAGGGCCGAATTCATAACTCTTTCATTGTGACTGAACCTGGTGGCAATAAAATTGTGGTGAATTCTTCGCACGTACCTGATCACAAACTGGTTTAGCCCTCGTCTTCAAGAATGTATTCCGCGCCTTTCTCAGCGATCATTACGGTTGGTGCGTTGGTATTGCCTGAGGTGATACTAGGCATAATGGATGCATCGACAACTCGTAGGTTTGATATCCCGTGAACTTGAAGTCTATCGTTAACAACCGCCATGGGGTCATTACCCATTTTGCAGGTACCAACCGGATGAAAGATTGTTGTGCCAAGATCTCCAGCTGCCTGAGCGAGATCCTCGTTGGTCTGGCAAATGATCCCTGGCTTTAGTTCCTTTGGGGAATAGCGTGAGAGTGCCTGAGCGGCCATGATTCGTCTGGTGTATTTCAATCCAGCGATTGCTACTTTCCGGTCTGCTTCTGTTGAGAGGTAGTTAAGCCTAATTACAGGATGATCCTCTACCTTATCACTGGCGATTTGAACACTTCCTCGGCTAGTCGGCCTAAGGTTGCAGACCGATGGAGTGATAGCGTCAAACTTGTGCAGAGGCTCGCCAAACTTATCCAGGGAAAGGGGTTGGACATGCCATTCCATATTGGCCGAAGACTGATCTTCATCGCTTTTGGCGAAAGCGCCAAGCTGTGAAGGTGGCATGGTTAAGGGTCCGCTTCTAAACAGCGCATACTCTATCGCCATTGAGGTACGGCCTGCGAACGAATTGGCTCGGCGATTCAGCGTGGCTGTGTTACTGACTTTGTAAATCGTTCGGATCTGCAAATGATCCTGCAGGTTCTCTCCCACACCCAAGAGCTCATGTTTGACATCGATACCCCTATCGCACAGCAGTTCACTGGGTCCGATTCCCGATAACTGAAGTAGTTGTGGAGATCCAATAGATCCGGCCGCTAGAATGACCTCGCGTCTAGCTCTCATAGTTACGCTGGAATGGGATGCATCAATGAGCTTTATGCCGGTGGCGCGCTTCTCTGTTAACAGTACCTCTCTGACCTGTGCCTTCTTCATTACCGTAAGATTGGAACGAGACATTATTGGGCGCAAAAAGGCTTTTGTACCGCTCCAGCGAACACCGCGTCGCTGATTCATTTGGAAGTAGGAGTTGCCAAAGTTATCTCCCCGATTGAATTCTTCTATCTTGGGGATACCACACTCTTCGGCTGCGTCTCGCCAGGCGTCAAGAATTTCCCAGTTTACGCGACGCTCCTCAACCCGCAGTTCGCCGCCATTACCATGAAACTCATTGGCGCCGTGCTGGTAGTCTTCAGAACGCTTAAACACCGGCAGCACGTCGTCCCAGGCCCATCCACGGTTGCCCAGTTGTGACCAGTGGTCATAATCGCTCGCTTGTCCTCGCATGTAGATCATGGCGTTAATAGAAGAACAACCGCCCAGAACCTTGCCGCGTGCATAACCAAGTGACCTCCCATTGAGGCCTGGTTCTGGCTCAGTCTCATAGCACCAGTCTGTGCGAGGGTTATTGATGGTAAAGAGATAGCCCACCGGGATATCGATCCAGAAATAGTTATCTGAATCTCCTGCTTCTATTAGCAGGACCTTATTGTTTGGGTCTGCTGTGAGGCGATTGGCGAGGACACATCCTGCGGTGCCCGCTCCGACAATGATGTAGTCAAATTCTTTCATTGGCGCAATTCTGCGAAAACGTTGTCGAGCATATTAAGCCCGCAGAGTGTATGAATGACGCCCACCTTGTCTATTGCTTCGAAAATCAACCGGAAGCTGTTGGAATTGCATTCATCGCTGTGATGTATGCTTGTAACGTTACCGTTCAATACTTCAAGAAATGCATCGGTGTTGGCAGCGGGTACCAGGCGATCGTGCTCAGAGTGATATAGATGGAGCGTCGTACCTGGGTCGTTAAAAACTGCTTCAGCGTTAGTGATATTTGTGAAGCTATTTAGCTGCAGCAGTGAGCGAAGGTTGTCATAGTCTGAATTCGTATCCAGGAACCCGGATACGAATCCGGCATCAAGATTTTCACCAGCGAAGATGTCTTCTAGAGATACCCCCACCTCAATAAACTCGACGATGCCAGGCAGAATCCGATCAGTTGCGAAAGGCACGTGAGTCGCCGGGTCGACCAGGGTGCAGTAATCATCTCCGATACATTCTCCGCTCACGGTCTGCAACACGCCACGAAATGTTCTGTAGAGGTCAAACGGCGCACCCCCAATGTATACAGCGGATGCCTGTAGATTAGAGTGGTGTCGCAATAGCTCCAGCCAGCTCGCTGCAGCACTATGCCCACCCTGTGAATAGCCGATGATGTTGAGGGTAATGGCCTCATTGTTATAAAACATCTCATAATCATTGTCTTGCTGCACCCGCAGGACAAAGTCGATTGCATTTGCACCAGTCCTGTTCGCAAGCAGATAGGTTTCGGGTGCATCGGCTGTGCTACCGCGTCCAAAATTATCAGGCGCTATGACAAGGTAGCCCTGAGCTGCGAACATATTGGCAAGGATGTACCAGGCGTCGCTATCTTCAAGTAGCGATGGTGTTGAGCCTGTAGCATGCGTTAACAGAATGATCTGCTCTCGGGTGCTGAAAACATCTGTTTTAGGGAAGGCGATAAGCCCACTTAGATCGTGATTTACTCCACCGTCAGGGTCAATCGACGAATATTCCACCCGTTGTGCTACGACGTCAAAACTAGCATTGGGATCGCTAAGGTTTTGCCAGGAGCTACTCGCGAGATCAGCGATAAATGCCAGAATGATTACCTCTACCATGGGTGGCAGGTTCAGCTCGTCTATCAGCGCGTCGGCGATGTAGTTCGAAAACATTATATNCACGTCATCGGTNGNGATCTCCCGCGTCTCTAGTACGTTGAGNCTGGGTANATCGTTTGTGGTATCAAAAGTTATTGATCCCTCGAANAACTCGTTAGCGATAGTCGTATTGACTGATATTTTCTGGCTNGTGGTGGAATTAGATATTTCACTACAAGTAACTTTATGGTTGACGAGNTGATCTCCGATCTGATCACCTAGGTCAATCANATCTCGTAGCACGCTAAAAGTAGTAGCCTCACATGACGATCTGAGGTCATAGTTAGCATTCGCTTCTCCGTGATGTATAAGATCGAAGCGCGTCTGATAGCCAGCGACATTACTCGTATTGTTTTTCGGCATACTGTCGAGAAATACGAGAGGAGAGGGGGCATCTGGCTCAGGTGGCATAATCGTGGTTTGGGTTTCACTGCCGCCACTCCCACCACACGCGGCTAACGTGATGCACAGTATCGTTACTAGGATACGCTGCATAGACGTCAGGCTTGTGCAGAAAACATTTCGTCCAGATGTTCCCGGGGGAGTGGCTGTGTGATCTTGGATACCGCGACGGTAAATGTGATTGAAACAATTTCACCCAAAACGGCACAGGATACAGGATTGGGTCCTTCTCCGTGTAACCAGGTAGCCCAGTTGTGCAGTATTCCGGGTGAGAACCAGTCTGGGCTAATCATTTGCGTATAAATGATGGTAAAGGTGATGAATCCCGATAGTAATCCAGCGTAGGCTCCCTGCCGTGTCACTCCACGCCATAAAGCACCGATAACAAGTGGTCCGGCGAACGCTGCCATCATTCCACCAACGCCTATCCATACGATCATTGCGATGTTTAGGTCAAGCAGGAACCAGGCCATGCACATGCAGATAAGAAGTACTGCTACCGTCGATATTCGGCTGATCAGTAATATACGCTGATCCAGTTCATCGTCGTTCAGATGCGGATGGACCATGGGAACAATAGTTCTACGATATAGATCATTGGCGATTATCTGGGTCGATGACACCACGAGACCGTCTGCTGTACTCATTATCGCAGCCAATACCCCGACACCAATCAGTGCAGCGAGCCAGGTTGGGAAGAGTTCAATAAACAGCATCGGTAGTGCCTGGTTGGGGCTGGCCCCACCCATGTAGAGNGCATCACCAAGGTGCGCTCTGGCGAGCAGGCCACCAAGGCCCAACATGCCAAGGGTTAGCCCGAAGATAAATGCCAGCTTTACGAATTGCATCTGCCCGTCGCTATTCTTTAGTGCCCATAACTTGTTACCGAGGTGTGGTAGCAGGCCCAGCGGTATGTGAGCGAACACAATAACAAAGATGGACCACCAGGAATGATAGTAGGGTGTGTTGGGGTTTAACGGCGCAACAAGCGTCTCATCTTGTGCCTTCAGATTGTCAATCAAGCCGGAGAATCCGCCATCAATACCAAAACCCAGTGCAACCAGAACGATTACCACTAGGGCCAGTACTAACATCATCGCGCCTTGAACAGCGTCAGTCATGATGTCTGCATGTGCACCGCCCATGACGACGTAGAAAAGGAGCACAATGGTGGTGATAATCAGTGCCCAGCCCGGTGATAGCCCCAACATGATTTCGAACATTACGAGACCTGAAACAAGCTGTCCGGCCAGATAGAAAAACAGTACCAGTGACAACAGCGAAACCAGTACGCGTATACCCTCAGACTGATATCTGTCACCCAGATACTCTGGAATAGACCGATTACCAAACTTGTTGCCGGAGTTGGCGATCAATCGCATGGAAATCAAAATGCCGAAGTAAACGCCAATTGGATATAAAAAATTCCCCCAGTTGGATGCGGTACCCCATTCATAGGCAAGCGCAGGGGTACCTAGGAATGTGGCGCCACTTGCGGTGGAAGCAGCGAAAGCGAGCGCCAGAAAGTAAGGTCCGTAGGAGCCGCGCGCGGTAGCAAAGTCATCCGCATGCATTATTCGTTTGCTGGCGATNTAGCCTATGACTAGCATCAGGNCTACATAGAAGACCATGAAACACCATGACCAAGCGATTAGCGACATCAGGGTTTCCCTCTCATGTAAAAATATTCACGAAATTATTGAAACACCCTATGTGAAATGATGCCTCGANNTCAAGGTATACTTTTTTCGTGAGGTNGATAGCTTAATGGCACATACGATCGAACCAGCTGCCAGTGGACGTGCCAAGTGCCGCGGATGTGGTTAAGCTGTTGTTAAGGGGAAGTTGCGATTTGGTGAACGTTGACCCAATTTCTTCGCTGATGACGACGATATGACGTTATGGTTCTATATTCTGTGTGCAGCATGCAAGCGTCAGGAATCTATCGCCTAGTTCAGCGCCATGATTTTGTAACGTGAAACGATCATTTACGCTTCAAGAGTCATATGAAGAAACTGTGGACACGAGTTGATTTGGCACAACGACAAATTATCGGCAGAATTGAAAACCAAAAAGTAAGGAACTGGAACGATATGTACAAAGATGCACGTGCTGTATTGGATGCTTGGCTGTCAGGAGTAAATACTGGAGAATTCGAGACAGTAATCGGTCTCTATAGCGCAAGAGCGATACTGTTGCCTACTTTTTCAAACAAAGTTCTGNCCGATCACGAATCGATACAGGGTTATTTTCAACAACTTGGTCTTCGNGGCAGTATATCGGTAGAGNTGTTCGATAGTACCGTTAATACNCAGCAGTATGCNGACAAAGTAGAAGGGGTTATNGGTGTTTATCGCTGGCACTTTGGCGATACCGANGAGGCAGTTGATGCACGCTTCACGTTTATCACAGATNTGAGTCAACCAGNGGNCATATTGCACCATCATTCGTCGGTTGTACCGGTCNCAAAATGATTTATTTACGATATGCNCNCATAACNGAAGAGCTTTAGTTTTAATTNTGCCTCAGNAGGAAGATTTCCCGNCCACGAAAGTTCATTGTGCTGATTATTGACTGTGACGTGGATGGCGGTTGATCTGTAAGAAAATACTCGCGGCGTGCTCTCGTTATGTCACCGTACTCCAGTTGCCACCAGATTTCGTGCGGCAGCGCCTTGCTTGCACCAACAGGTAATTTTGATACAGGTACATTTTCGTACACGTGACTAACGAACGTTGCGACGTCGCGTTCTTGTTGGAATTGTGCGACTTTGCGTGGTAACAGCACGTCATAGTGGATGACTCGATACGTCATCATTAGGATGACCAGCGCTGCCAGAAGGTGCGTACCCTTGATGTTTACCCATAGAGATGCAAGAGCTAGGAGGACTGCACAGATGGCAAGTGTGTTAGCCGCTGATGATGCTAGTACCGCAGGGGGTGTGGTCCCCAAACCGAATAAACCCTGGTGAAGAAACAGATTGAGAAGAATTGCTAACAGCAAAGTAAAGATTGAGATGCTGATCGCAATATTGCGTATCCACTTCGGTGTTGTTTCAAGCGCAATCTGGTAAAGGATTGCGCAAATAACCAAAACAGATGGTAGCATCGGAAGGAAATAGCGAACCGAGGCTTCTGAGACAAACCAGTAAACCAGGAAGTTAGCGACGGCGGTGATGCTGGCGAATGTGAGCACGTCTGGATAAAGCTGTATTGCAACTGTTCTGGTCTGTCGATGCAGCAATGTAATGAGAATGAGAGAAAATGGGAAAATTGCGAGCCCAATTTCAAAAGGATAAGTCACCATATGTTGAGCGGTTGATATTAACGAACCCACCAGTCCCCGGTTGAAGAGTTCGTTCACGGAGCTGCCCATTAATGTATTGATTCCTACAGCGTTGTGCATTTGCCAAAGCCAGATACCAATGATTCCTAGCGTGATTGCAGCACTGACCAGATGTGCTGGCTGGAATAGCTCTAGCAAGCGCCGCTGGTAAAGTAAGTAAGCACCCAGCCCGACGTAATAAAAAACGAATGCCGGTTCGCGTTTGGCTAGAAACGCGAGCGAGATAAGTACTCCCGGTATTAACCAAAGGGCAATTCCACGAACTTGTTTTTGGTCTAGGGAGAACCAAAGCCAGAGGGAAAGACTGACTAATAGCGTAAAGCTAATGTCGATTTCACCAAGGGTCGCTTTGTTGATGAATTCTGGTGATAAGGCGAGCGCAAGGGAAAGGAACGTGAGACCAGGTATCCCAAGCCAACGTTGATGAATCATCAGCATGGACGCGATGAGTAACAAGAGACAAATGAACGAAGTGAGTCTAATGCTTAGTTCGCTGATCTCGCCGAAGGGCAGACTTACTGCAATAACGAGCCAGTTGTACAAGGGAGGTTTGGCAACATATACCTCCTCCATATAACGGGGGACTATATAGTTGCCGCTTTGCTGCATATCTTCAGCGATTAGTGCGCGACGGGGCTCTTCGTGCCATAGCTGTAGTGTATCCAGGTAGGGCAAGCAAATGGCGATAGACAACAATGCGACGGCAATGAAAATGCCAGCTATTGTTGGTTGTTTATGCATCACGCAATCATGCCGTACCGAGACGACTTACGCACCTCTAGAGATGTTAGATATACTGTGTGTGTTTCATAGTACAAGGTTGTTTCATGTCAGATGCACCTCGGATTGTCACTGTCGACCGACCCAATAAACATTACACACTGATTCGAAATCCACATGGTCATTTCCTGGGCATTGATAGTGAACTTGGTATCTTCAGTGAGGCAGATGATAGAGTCATCTGGGAAGCATCAGACAATGGCTTTATTCATTTAGTAAGTGGTAAGGAAATCATTGCCGCTGATGCGGATGACGTCAAAGCGCCGCTTGAGTACCAGGGGCACTTTCTTGGAGCGGATGCCAAAAAATCTGAAGAAGGCGTGCTATTTAGCATCGATCATGGCCCAGCGGACATACCTTCACGTTATCTTGCGTCCTTAAGGAAGCAAGGCTGGGTTTGTATTCCCAGCGTTTTACCACCAGAAATTGTAGATTCCTTGGAGAAAGTTAGTTGTACAGGTGCTTATGAAAGTCAGACTTTGAGNACACAGAAAAATCCGCTGCTGTTGGATGGCNCGGTAGCAAGGACGCTGGTTGAGCCAGTCTCGTTGTGGGTAATACGGCAGTATTTGCAAAGTAGTGATGTTCGATTGGCACATCCACCGGGCTTCTCTATCTTGTCTATGGACGACGGTAAGTGTGATGTTCAGGGATGGCATTCCGACTTTCCTTANCTTTGGGGCATTGGTACAAAGCATAAGTTCATGGAAAACAGAATTCCGGAGCATAGCGCCGAGAATTTGGTAATGGGTGTACAGCGTAATATCTGTATATCCGATTTTAACCGGGACAACGGCGCGACGATTTTTAAGCTGGGATCTCACACCCGGGGTGTNGGGCCGCCACGAGAATGGGGTAATGGCGCTACTTATATTGAGCCGGGTTACCGGGAGAAGCACGGTTTACCTTACGATGGTGCTGAGGCCGATTTAATTGAGGCGCCAAGTGGCAGCATTATTGTTTATGACGCCCGTACTTGGCATCGTGCTGGTGTCAACCGTACACAAAACAAACGTGCGGCAATGCTTCAGGCAATGGTGCCAATGTATATCATGCCGTTTTATGACACGAGTGTACTATACAAAGATTTCATTGCTTCTCCACTCTTAGATCAGCTTGATGAACTTGAGCGAAGCGAATTGGAGGAAGTTTTGGTAAGCAGGATGGGTCAGGTGGCTATTACGGCCGACGTGGATCTAATCTGAGGGTCATCAAGGGCAAAAAGTAAACAGCATCGTTTGACATACCGAGCGAATTAAACGATTTTATATCTCCTAATATCTAAGGAACTTAGGAGACNGTGATGNCAGATTATAGTGACATTATATACGAGAAAGATGGCCGACTGGCCTATGTCACACTGAACCGTCCGGANAAGCTAAACGCATTATCCAATAATCTGCGAGCCGAGGTCATGGATGCCATGAGAGAGGCTGAGCACGATGACGAAATAGGCGTCATCATTCTTCGCGCCAATGGCCGGTCTTTCTCTGCNGGTTACGANCTGACNCCGTCTCGTGCTGCCGATGACGACAGTTTTGTTGATTCCCGGTCAAAGTTGCCTGACACCGGGTCCATGCACCCTGGNAAATTGCAGTGGGCTCGCCACGTTGTGATGACAAACTGGATTATATGGGAGTTAGCGAAACCTGTGGTTGCGCAGATTCAGGGACATTGCCTCGCNGGTGGTACGGAGCTCGCGTCAGTGTGTGATTTTCGTATCTGTGCCGATAATGCCCAGATTGGCTATCCACCAGTCCGCGCGATGACGACGATGGACATGATCTGGGCACCNTGGCATTTGCCGCCTGCGAAGGCGCGTGAATTTGCTTACGTAGGTGATTCGCATTCTGGTGCNGANATGGCAGACCTTGGTTGGGCTAACTACGCCGTGCCGCAGGAAGAGCTCGCAGAGTTCACCGAAAATTTTGCCCGACGCATGGCACATATAGACAACGAAATGTTGATGTATTCCAAGCGGAGTTGTAACCGTCAATACGAAACTATGGGGATTCGAGAGGGTCTNCATTCTGGTACTGAGATACAGGCGCTCTCGACGGCGCGCGATGCAATGGGTGAGTGGAGTCGACGAGTNAAGGAAGACGGCTTGAAGTCAGCGCTTGAATGGCGTGATGGACCCTTCCGTGATTTCCGTGGCGCATACGAAAGCGCTCCCAAAGAGCGCGCGGTCGCTGGCACCACGAAAGACGAGAAAAGCGATGGCGAGTATTAGATTTTACGCAAGCGCCTGGTACACAAGTCGCTGGAAGGTCTCCTGGTAGTTGTTGTTTGGCATAACGCCTGCCTGCATCACCTGAGTAAAGCAGAGACCCATGAGTTCCTCGGTAGGGTCTGCGAAGTAGGTGGTGCCCGCGGCGCCGCCCCAGCCATACGTGCCCCTCGAGCGGATAAGCGGCTTTGCGTTTTCGCCATGGTAGACGGCTGCGCCGAGACCAAAGTGGAATCCTGCCCCCAACATTGGGATGTAAAGGTCGCCGGTATGATTGGCGATCATCAGGTCTACCGTCTTTCGACCAAGTATTCGGGTACCTTCTAGCTCGCCGCCATTGAGCAACATTTGCCCGAATCTTGCGTAGTCAGTAATGGTGGAGAGTACGCCACCAGCATCGCCACCAACACCAAAGTTAGTTTTGGGGCCGAGAAGCTTCTCACTCGTTTCTACAGCCTCTTGGACGACCAGCTGAATCTTACCGTCTACTTCTTTCGGTACGTAGCACGGGGGAAAGCGATCGAGCGCGTCATCAGCGATGTAAAAATCAGAATCCACCATGCCGAGAGGTGCGAAGATCTGTTCTTTAAAAAACTGTCCCATATCCTGTCCGGCGGCAGCCTCCAGCACGGCACCGAGAATCGGAAATCCGACGTGATAAATAAACTTTTTGCCGGGGTGATCTGCCAAGGGCAGTTGCGCAATGGCAGCCATGCGTTCGCGGCTGTTAATCGGTGGCGGTTTGTTGTCGCCGGGAATCCAACCCAGTGTTTCCAGCGCTTCTCGATACTGCTCGCGGGAACTCATGGGTAGATTGGCCGGCGTACTAAGACTGGTGGTGTTGGTAAGGCAATCGCGGATTGTGATGCCCCTGCGCGCTGGTTCCGTTGTTCCGTCAGGTCTCAATACGCGCAGATTCGATAGCTCGGGGACAAACTTTGAAACCGGATCATCCGGGGTCAGCACACCTTTCTCGAACAGTATTAGCGTGGCAACCCCTGCGATTGGTTTCGAGTTGGAGTAAAGCCTGAATAGAGTCNCAGGTTNTACAGATTTCTCGGTTTCGAGATCCATCACGCCGCATGCATCGAGATGAACAACCTGGCCCTGGCGCACGACCATTGTCACNAGGTTTGGTACTCGTTTGTCATCGACAAATGCCTGCATGGCCGGGCCAATCTGAGCCAGTCGATTGGGATCAAACCCTAGTTGTTTTGCATCTCCATTGGGCAGCGTGGAATGGGTCATTAGACTTTTACTCTGGCGAAGTTTGGTGGGCGTTTTTCTACGAAGGAGGCGACACCCTCTTTGAAGTCGTCATCAGCGATGCTCTCGTCCATCCACCTGTTGGTTTCGTCCATGGCGTCACCAAAGTCACTCATCATATGTTTGTACACCTGTTTCTTCATCATCATGATAGAGATAGGTGCGGAGGTTCCGGCAATTTCCTTGAGATAGTTCTGCGCGTCGGCGACTACCTCACCTTCTTCGCTAACTTGATTGGCCCAACCCATGTGGTATGCCTCCTCCGCCAAAATTCTGCGTGAACTCCAGAAGATATCCAGGGCGTTCGATGGACCAACCAGTCTCGGTAGCATCCAGCATGTGCCGTGCTCGGCGATCAGTCCACGGGGTGAAAACGAACTGACGATCTTTGCCTTACGATCCATAAAGCGCATGTCACAAAAAGTAGCGTAACTAAAGCCAAGACCGGCGCACGCACCGTTAATCGCCGCGACTAACGGTTTGCGTAAACCAAGAAAATAACCCGGTGAGGACTTGTAGTTTGGGTCGTTGTCCGGATTACCCGGGTCCGCTTTGAGATGGTCGAAAGATGANCCNCTTCGTTTTCCTGCTTTGCTCAGTTCGCNAAGTTCGGTCATGTCGACGCCGGAACAGAACCCGCGGCCGGCACCCGTNAGAACNGTGCCGATGACTTCCTCATTACGTTCTGAANTGTCGAGTGCGTGNCGGATTTCCGCCTGCATAAGACTCGTTAATGCGTTCAGGGTATCCGGACGATTCATGGTAATGGTCGCCACACGGCCATTTATTTCATAAAGGATATGTTCGTAGTCGGGCAAAATAGTCTCCGGTGCTGTAAAGAGTTGCGTAAGGGTACGTTAAAGCTGCTCGTTCATCCAGCGGCCTGGATGGAGCTGTGAACCGGCGCTATAGTCAGGTTCGTGGAGTTGGAGGTAGAAATATGCGTATAGTACGCGTGTTCACTGGGGATGATAACCAATCGCATTTTGAGGATGTGGATATTGACCTGTTGCATCAAAGTCCTCGAGGCCGTTTATCGAGGCTCATAAAAGGTAGGGGTGTTATCTTTCGGGAAGTTGACGGGAGCTATGACCTGGATTTCCATAGAGCACCTCGCAGGCAATTTGTGGTCAATCTATCAGGATCTGTCGATATAACAGTGGGTGATGGCAGTGCACGAAGACTTGGACCCGGTGAAATCCTTTGGGCCGAAGACACAACTGGGCAGGGCCACAAGAGTCAGGCAGTTGATGGGCAACCACGGCGTTGCCTGTTCCTGCCAATCGATGATGAAGAAGTGGTTTTGCAGATTTGACCAGCCACCGGAGTGCGCTCGACAATGCGATCCACTATTCGCAGACTTAAATTTCGCTAGCCCCGAGCAGTGGAGGAAACCTACATGAAACAGACCTTGCTATGCGTGCTGCTTCTTTTCTCCTCTGGTGCGATTAACGCTACCAACCCTCCTATTGCCAAATTAACGAAACCTTCGGGTCCGGTTGAATACAGCGTGAATAGAAATACCTGGCGACCCGCACTAGAACCAAATATTTGTTTGAAATATACACGATTCGAATGGGTGGAGATGGCGCTGCTAAATTAGTCAACTAGGAGAACGGCACCGCACAGATCCTTAGCAGCAATAGCAGGATTGAGATTAAGAATGGCGCGATTCATTTGCATGAAGGCGACATCAGTGAACCCAGGGAGGACGCCTCTAGTGTCTGGCAGAGTATTCTCAATAAATTTTCACTAGCGCAGAAATACACAACCGTGCGGCGAGAGATCAAGACCTGCGATAGTAAAGTGCGGACGGTAGATGTGACTGTTTCAGCTAACCACCCGGACCTTGTATGGCGTAACGCGTGTCCTGAGGTTTACTATCGCTTAACGATTGATAGGAAGACATTAGAAGTTCCGCCTCATGCTGCCGCGGAGATGATTCGTTACTCGATCCGCGACCTTACACCTGGACAACACCCTTACAAGGTAGAGGTTATTGACGTCGACGGCGTTATTTTGAGCCCGGGTTACTGCTGGTAAGATTGTTGTCCTTTCAGACAGGGAGCAGGCTAGGGTTCAACGCGTGCTGGCAGACCTGGCGGTAGATATCTATCTACGTACTAACATACTGAGCCACAACAATATGCTGGTTGCAGCGATCGATGCATGGCGCACCTTTTTCAGTAAGTACCCTGACGAAAATGACCTTCGTTCCCCTCTGGCTGAGTCTTACGATAGGCTTCGGCTCTATAATCTCCGTAGGCGCGAACTGCGACTCTATCAGTCTCAGCTTTCCGAGCAGTCCACAGCCTTTTTAACAAGCGGCTAGCTCCTGGGCTGGGAAATTCGAGCCGGGAATCTGGTATCCTTGCCGGTCGGCGATCANGTGGCTAGTCCGTCGTGCGTCTAGCTACGGTTAACAACACATAGGAATGAAGAGAGGAGCTCATGAACGGTTTTGATTTAATTGCACATTGTCTGAAGGCAGAGGGAGTAACCTGGATGGGCTGTTTCCCGGCGAATCCACTGATTGAATCGGTCTCGAAGGTAGGCATCAGACCCATCGTATTCCGCCAGGAAAGAGGTGCAATCAACGCCGTGGATGGCTATTCGCGAACGACGCGTGCNCCTGGTATCTACGCCTCCCAGGGTGGACCGGGTGTTGAAAATTCATTCGGCGGTATTGCTCAGGCCTACGGCGAGGCAGTCCCAATGATTTACTTTCCAGTGGGTGCAGGATTGAGTGGTTACGACGTAAAACCGAATTTTTCGGCTACCCGCAACTATGCGAATATCACCAAAGAAGCCTTATCGATAGATAGACCTGATCGNGTCACCAGACAGGTACAACGAGCTTTTCATGCTGCCAAACACGGGCGACCAGGGCCGGTTGTGGTAGAAATGCATGCCGACGTATGTAGCAAGGAAGTCCCGGAGTATGCGATGAACTATCAGCCTAGTAAGACGTTCAGGTATGCACCCAGTCTCGGTGATGTAAAGGACGCGGTGAAAGCACTACTAGGTGCACGTCGACCAGTAATCTGGGCAGGTCAGGGCGTACTTTACGCGGATGCTACAGACGAACTCAAAGCCCTCGCTGAGCTCACGCAGATTCCGGTGATTACAACTATGGAAGGCAAGAGCGCCTTGCCAGATGCACATCCACTGGCATTGGGCTCTGCAAACCGCACAGCGCCTAAGAACGTTTTCAAATGGTTNGGAGAGTCAGACGTCGTGCTGGCCATTGGTTCAGGACTAACCCGCACCCACTTTGGCATCGATATTCCCGACGGAAAAACATTAATTCATTCGACGACCTCCGCTGAGGATCTCAACAAAGAGTACACCGTTGACATCGGTCTGATCGGGGATGCAAAACTGACGCTCGAGATAATTATTGAAGAAGTAAAAGCGGAACTGGGCGAGGCCGGCAGAGAAACCGACCAGGCTTTGGTGGAAGAGATTGCAACCGGGAAGGCAGATTGGCTTGAAGAATGGGCGCCGCTTCTAAACTCCGATGAAGCGCCAATCAATCCGTATCGTGTGATCAATGAAATCAACAAGGCNGTCGATCACGAAAACACCATCCTGACGCACGATGCNGGACATCCACGCGATCAGATTATGCCGTTCTATCAAGCGACCGCACCTCGTGGCTACATCGGCTGGGGTAAGACAACTCATCTGGGCTATGGTATTCCGCTGATGATCGGCGCCAAACTCGCTGATCCCAGCAAGCATTGCATGAACTTTATGGGCGATCTGGCGTTTGGCCATACGGGGCTAGATATAGAAACCGCCGTACGCGCAGGTGTGCCAATCACCACGGTAATCATCAATAACTTCACCATGGGTGGTTACGACAAGACCATGCCAACGGCAATGGAGCGTTTCGGTGCTGGTAACCAGTCCGGTGANTATGCAGATGTGGCTAGGGCACTGGGTGCCCGTGGTATTAAGGTTGAAAAGCCTGAGGGTATAGCACCAGCATTAGAAGAAGCACACCAGGCAAACAAGGAAGGCGAGGTATGTGTCGTGGAAATCATTACNCGTCCAGATTCGCGCTTTTCGAAATATGAGGATTTGTTGAAGCGGGACTAAAANTTCAGCTTAAGGAAGTCGTCAAAGCTGATCCCGTATCGCTCCTGGTAGGTTAGCCAGGCNAGATAAAGCGATATGGATCCAAANAGCAGCGTGACACCAATCACGGCGATGATCGCTGTGATGAGGTCGCTGCAAAATATGGTTTTAATGGTTTTTATGATTTCCAAGGCCTTGGGAATGGTGTCGTTGGAATCTGCATAACTTATCACAATGAGGACGGGGTAAAGATGTTCGGAAGAGAAGTATTTCTGGATTCGCTGATGTTGCATGGTGCGACCAAGATCTTTGGTAATCCNGGGACTACCGAGACGCCATTGCTTGATNGCCTGGCTGACTATCCAGACATTGAATACATATTCCATCTGCATGAAGGTATAGCGGTGGGTTCGGCCAATTTTTATGCCCAGGCGTCCTGGAAAACCGCCGTGGTCAATATGCATGTTGCACCGGGTCTGGGAAATGCGATCGGCATGATGTACGGCGCAATGAAAAACTGCTCGCCGCTCATTGTGACGGCCGGTGCTCAGGACACGCGGGTTCGGCTGCGTGACCCNTTGCTGGGACATGATCTTGTCGCCATGGCCGAGCCGGTGACCAAGTGGAGCGTGCAGGTTGAGCATGCCGATGAGATGGGCCCCATTATGCGGCGGGCTTTCAAGGTCGCTAATGAGCACCCGGCGGGTCCGGTGTTTGTGGCGCTGCCCATCAACGTGCTTGAACAGCAGACAGAAATTGGCGCAACCCGGGCGGGTGACCTCATGACTTCGGCGAAAGCNGATNATGAGGCGCTACGCCGTTTGGCGAACTTCATCCGGGAAGGGANGAACGTNGGCATTGTCGCGGGAGACGATGTCGTCAGAGATAGCGCAAGGGATGCCCTTGTTGCACTGTCTGAGAAGATCGGAGCTGGTGTGCACAAAGAGTTGGTCTGTGGTCATTTTCCTTTTCCATCAAGGCATCCTCACTTTCGTGGACGCCTGGGTGCAGATGCAGTTGGGATCAACCAGGCGTTGGGTGATTACGACGTGGTGATCATGATAGGTGGCTCGTTTTTCGAAGAGGTCTGGTACACGGACACCAGTCCGTTTGCCNATGATGTGACGCTGGTGCATCTCGAAGCGAGTGCGGCACGACTGGGATATAAGTATCCAACTGCACTTGGTATTGTAGGAGATATTAAGGATGCTTTGACGAGACTTATTGATCTCGTTGGGGATGAGCCAATTTACCAGCAGCGCTGTGATGCGCTCGTTAGCCAGCATGAAACCGCGCAAGAAAAATCGAAGGAACGATTTGAGTCACTCAAAGANCTTTCTCCCATGACCCCAGCGCGGGCCATGTTTGAGCTCAGCAAGGCCGTTCCTGATGATGCGGTGATTGCGGAGGAAGCGGTCACCTCTGTGCAGGATGTTCATGATAACTTTGATGTTGGCGGTACCACGACATTTTACGGATGCCGTGGTGGAGGTATCGGACAGGCAATGGCGGGTTGTGTTGGTACTGCGGTCGCCCACCCTAGCCAGATGGTGCTCGGTATCACTGGTGATGGATCGTCGATGTATAGCATTCAGTCGTTGTGGACGGCTGCCCATCATTCCCTGAATATTCTGTTCGTCATACTTGCGAACCGGGAGTATCGAGTCCTGAAACATAACACTGACCAGTACAGGCGACGTTTCAATGTGCCGTCTAACAAGCCATACGTTTATATGGATCTGAAGCCTGAGCTCGGATTTTGTGAGATGGCTGCGGGCATGGGCGTACCCGGCAGACAGATCAGCGACCCGACAGAAATAGCGGAAGCGGTTGCCGAGGCCATGGCGACAGAAGGCCCCTATCTGCTGGAGCTGGTTATTGAAGGTCTGGAGACTTAGAACCTGAGGATCAAGCGTTGAAAATTGATGCCGGTATCAGCGCGAACATGGACGACGTAGCAGACGAGGCGAGGCGCTATGAATCCATGGGATATGACGGCATTAGGGTTCCCGAGTTAAACCACGATCCATTTTTGTCCCTAACGCTGGCAGCTGAGCACACGACGTCTGTTGAATTGGTAACGTCAGTCGCTGTTGCCTTCTCCCGTAATCCTATGACGATGGCGAACCTCGCCCATGATCTCAATGCTTTTTCGCGTGGTCGCTTTGTACTCGGTCTTGGATCCCAGGTAAAGCCACACATAGAGCGCCGCTTCAGTATGCCCTGGCATAAGGCTGCGCGTCAGATGCAGGAATTCATTGAGGCGATGCAGGCGATTTTCGATTGCTGGTACGACGGCAAGCAACTCGAATTTGCGGGTGAGTACTATCAGCATACATTGATGCCTTCGACGTTTACCCCAGAGAACACCGATGCAGGCCGTCCAAGAATCAACCTCTCGGCGACAGGACCACTGATGACAAAGGTAGCGGCTGAAGTGGCAGATGGCATGATCATGCATCCTTTCAATACGGAAAAATATATCCGCGAGGTGACGCTACCGGCCGTTCAGGAAGGGTTGATGAAGAGTGGACGAACTTTGGACGACTTTGAACTGGACTATGCGCCCATTATTGCGACCGGTACTGATGAAGAATCTATCCTCAAAGCCCGGGAGATTGCACGAGACAGAATAGCATTTTATGGGTCAACCGAGGCCTATCGCCCTGTATTGGATATTCATGGTTGGGGTGATCTGCAAACGGAACTCAATCAGATGAACAAACGCCAGCAACAGCAGGAGATGGCGTCACTGGTGCCCGATGAAGTGCTGGAGGCCATTGCCATTGTCGGCACGCCGGAGGAGGTCATTGACGCGATGCATGCACGATTTGCAGATGTGATTGGCAGAACAGGCTTTCGCGTACCGTCCTTGTCGGATGAAGCTCACGCAGAACTGCTTGATCGATTGCGGAGCTAGATTACAGACCTAATGGACCTTCAAACCTTGCGATAAAACGGCGCTCGCGCTTTTACCGGATCCAGCAACGACCAGTCACCGACCTCAACTTCATGTCCATCTGGAAATGGCGGTGTACTCTTGAGGTTGATTGACTCCAGGACTCGCGCATCCTGGTAGTAGGCACTCGTAATGCGACGTACTACTGGTTCCAGTAGACCGAATATATCTTCGAGTACGGCGGTTTGTGCATCCAGGTCCAGGCCGATAAAAGAACTTCCCTCCCGTTCATTAGCCCTTGCTTCAAGTGCGTCAAGACTACGGGTGATCTCGGTCGCGTTAGACTGCGCAAGTACCAGTGCGTTCGCAAATATATTGTCGTCGTCAGCGCCCGGCAGGTTGTGCTCATCGCTAGGCGGGATCAGAAGTCCAGCGATTTTTCGAAGCACTTTTTTATGCTCGTCGGATAAGGGATTGCTACTGCCAATTAAATCACTCATGGTTTTCCCCTAGTCAAATAGGTTAGCAAGACGCTGTTTCATTGAATCCGCCACGTAAAGTGCCAGTGCCTGAATGGTGCGCGTGGGATTTACCCCGGCACTGGTGACGAAAATACTGCCGTCGACGATAAAGAGATTCTTGACGTCGTGGCAGCGCCCCCATTCGTTGACCACTGATGTTGCCGGGTCGGTTCCCATACGGGCAGTACCCATAAGGTGCCAGCCTCCGGCGGGCATCGGTCCCATTGATTCAATATCATGTCCACCGGCAGCCTCTAGAATCTCCGTCGCACGGGCGATTGAGAACTCAAGCATCTTCCGGCTGTTCTCGCTCAAGGTGTAGTCCAGCTTTGGTGCAGGAATCCCATCGGGATCTTTTAGTTCCGGATCAAGAGTCACCCGGTTGCGTTCGTCCGGTAGGTCCTCGCAGATGCCGACCATACCAGTTGTCTGATTAAGAACACGGCGAGCGGACGTGTGGTGGTCTTTGCCCCAGGCAATCTGGCCCGAAACCATTTGGGTGGCGGCGTTAGTTGCCGGCCCTAGGCCGCGAACAATTTCATAGGTGAAGCCTCTGGTGAAACCTCTGGAAAGATCAGTTTCGTAGAACTCCTGACTCCAGATACAGTTGCTGGGCCCGCGGGGACCATCGAGTTCGGTATCGAAAGTTCCGTAAATGAAAGAGTAGGGATGAAACATCAGGTTTTTTCCAACCAGACCGCTACTATTGACCAGCCCATCGGGGAACAGGTTCGACTTTGAGTTCAGCAATAGTCGTGGTGTGCCGATGCCATTGCAGGCGACAACCACAACCTCAGCGCTGATTTGTTGTTCCGTGCCCTCTGCGTCATAGTAAATAGCACCACCGGCCATACCATCTTCACGTACGGTAATTTCTCGCACTCGACATCGAGTGCGCAGTTCAACCCCGGCGCGGATAGCATGGGGCCAATAGGTAATGTCGGTACTTGCCTTGGCACCCTGGGCGCAGCCGGTAATACATGCCCCAAGATTGATACACTGGTCACGACCATCGTATTGCTGGGTTGCGACGGCACTGTCGGATGGCCACCAGTGCCACCCGAGTTTATTAAAACCTTTTGCCAGCATAGTGCCGGATTTACTCAGCGGTACAGGCGGCATGATCGAGGGCTTAGGTGGATAGGCAGGATCGCCTTCCAAACCTGAGACGCCCATCATGCGGTCGTTCTGGTCGTAGTAAGGTGTCAGTGTTTCGTAGTCGACAGGCCAATCTTCAGCGACACCATCGAGCGTTTTTACGCGAAAATCAGATGGGTGAAAACGCGGAAAATGGCCTGCGTAAAGGATAGTTCCGCCACCGACACCATTGAAGTTTGCCACGGAGATGGGGGAGTTTGCGTTGTTGACGGGATAGTCAGTAGTTCGTCCGCGGACGTTTGGGTCAAAGCTAAAGGGACCCGATGCGCGGGACTCCCAGTCCATGTGGGCACTGGGGTAGTCGTGGGGATTCATCCAGTCACCCTGCTCGAGACAGACAATTCGCATTTTGGTTTCGGCGAGACTCCAGGCGATCGCAGCCCCGGATGCACCGGCACCGATGATTAATACGTCTACATGATCTTCCGTCATTGGTCATCCTTACATTCGAGCTCACGAAGAATAGGTGACGATTGAGTTGTTAGCAAACAGCTGATCTGGTTACTATAGCAGCGCTAAATTCCGGACTAACCAGATGCCGCGCTTCGCCGCCAATCTCTCTATGATGTATCCTGAGTTTGATCTGCCTGATCGTTTTGGCCAGGCCCGTCGTGATGGATTCACCGCGATTGAGCTGCTGCAACCGTATAGTGAGTCGATTGTGGACCTCTCAAGCTGGCTTCGTAGTAATGAATTGCAGATGATTCTGTTGAATACCCCAATGGGTAATGTACGTAATGGCGAACGCGGGTTAGCAGGGCTACCGGGGCGGGAACGAGACTTTGAGGAGGCCTTCGCACTATCTATGTCATATGCCGTTGAGCTTGATATTTCCATGATTCATGTGATGGCTGGGGTTATACCGGAGGGAGTGTCCAAGGGCGAATGCTGCGAGGTTCTGGTCAGCAATCTGCAGCGTGCTGCGGCCCAGGCTGAAAAACATAGTATCCGTTTGAATCTGGAACCCCTCAATCACGTTGATCTGCCTGGTTACCTATATTCGAGTTCCACGGAAGCAAAAACGTTAATTGATCAGATCGATCGAGAGAACGTAAAGCTGCAATACGACTTTTATCACCTTCAGATATCGCAGGGTAACCTGGCTGCGGGTCTGGGTGAGATTTTCAATGATATTGGTCA
Organism: Gammaproteobacteria bacterium; assembly: GCA_002712135.1. GTDB lineage: Bacteria > Pseudomonadota > Gammaproteobacteria > Pseudomonadales > Azotimanducaceae > UBA7455. Next base: position 11,425 of record PASO01000035.1, on the reverse strand, counting down.
CATTCAGTTTTCCAGTGTGCCGGGGAGACATGAACCTCAACACGGTGAGGTCAACTTGCATTTTTTATTCGACTTGCTCGATGACATGGGTTACGACGGTTGGGTTGGTTGCGAATACCGACCTAAAACCACGACGAAAGAAGGATTGGTCTGGGGCAGGTCTTACGGCTTGGGGACCGATTAGCGCTGATGTGAGTGCATTTCTCATGTATTCTTCATGCTCACTCGTAGGGAAGAGATAATAATATGAAGTTTGGTGCTCAAGTCACTTGTTATCGGAATACCTGGGACGAAATGAAGGCCGTCGTGGAGCGTATGGAGCGTGGCCAATGGGACAGCGTGTGGTTTGCAGATCATTTCTTGCCGCCACCGGGTCGCCCTGAAGATGAGCCACTCACTGCCCATGAGGGATTTACGGTGGCAGCAGCAGTAGCGGGATTTACCGAGACACTCCGCATTGGACATCTGGTGCTTGGGACTCCGTATCGCAATCCAGCGCTGGTGGCCAAGATGGCGGCGACTGTAGACCATATTTCGAAAGGTCGATTCTGTATTTCACTTGGTGCCGGTTGGTTTGAGAGGGAACATGTAGCCTATGGCTGGCAATTTCCATCTATGAAGGAACGTCAGGATCGGCTTGAAGAAGCAGCCAATCTTATTCGTCAAATGATACATACCGGTGGACCGGTGACGTTTAACGGTCAGTACTATCACGTGGATAACGCGCCCTTATCCCCGGGAAGTTACGGTGATCCAATCCCGATTATGATTGGAGGAACTGGTCCAAAAAGAACCCTACGAACACTTGCCAGATACGGTGATGTAATGAACATGGATGGTTGGGCGAGTCCGATGACTGCGGAGTACTTTCACTCCAGGCTAGCGATATTGGAGGCCCACTGCGAAGACGTGGGACGGGATATTGGTGAAATCAGGAAAACGCTTCTAATGCCGACTCTCCTGTCTGATGATAAAGAGGCCGTTGAGGAATTTCGAGCATTTCGAAATCTGAAAGAAGGGTCAGCCATTGGTCCTAAAAACTTCATCATTGATCGTGTTGGTGAAATTGTGAACGCGGGAGTGGATGAGATCATTTTTGGGGGCATGCTGACTGATGACCCGGATGAATTCGTCCGTTTCGATGAAGAAATCCTCAGCGTGTTCTCCTAAAGGGTTGCAGAAAAAAGTACTACACTACCGATACACTGAACTATTTGTCTGAATTCTCGGGCGTCATAAAGAAAGAAGCGCGTCAGTTATTACAATTGGCGCTGCCGCTAATGGGTGCCCAGCTATTCCAGATGGGCATGAATATTACCGATGTCATTATGACCGGGCGCTACAGCTCGGTTGATCTGGCAGGAGTTGCTTTGGGTAGCAGCGTTATGTGGCCGGTCCTGATACTAATGATGGGTGTCATTCAGGCAGTTACGCCGACGGTTGCGCAGCTTAATGGTGCAAAGAATTACACCGAGATTGGTGAAGTGATTCGCCAGGGATTATGGGTGGCGTTTTTAGGTGGGCTCCTGGGATCGTTGGTACTTTTCAATGTCGCTCCGCTTTATCGGCTGGCAGATGTTGATCCCGCATCCGCAATTGTGTCGATAGAGTATTTGAGTATGACTGCGTGTGGTTTCCCTGCCGTGGCCTGCTTCTTTTGCCTTCGCTACCTTTGCGATGGTATCGGTTTTACGCGGGCGGCATTATTGATTGCAGCGACTGCACTTGCCCTGAAGATCCCTCTCAATTACGTATTGATATATGGTCACTTTGGTCTACCGGAACTGGGTGGCGTTGGTTGTGGGGTCGCTCATGCGATTCTGATGTGGACGCAGTTACTACTAATTCTTTTCGTGGTTACACGCAAACGTTTTGACGACACTAATTGGATGGGTAAGTTCTCCTGGCCAGAGTGGAGTCGTATTAAGTCGCTGTTGATTATTGGTTTTCCCATCGGCCTCACGTTGTTTGCAGAGGTGGGTATCTTCTCGCTTACGACCTTATTGCTGGGTCGTTATGGTGCCGAGGTCGTAGCTTCACACAATATCGCGATGTCCATTGCAGGGTTTATGTTTATGCTGCCGCTGGCATTGGGCCATGGTTCAACAATTCGCATTGGATTTCGGGTGGGTGCGGGCGAGATCAAAGGAGCCGGAACTACTGCCGGGATTGCGTTGAGTATGACGGTCCTGTTTGCAATTGTTGGCGCCTTATTTGTTCTCATGTTCCGGGAACACGTTGTGGCGATATTCACCACCGACCCTGCGGTGCGTAAACTATCAGTGGTACTCGTGCTGTTTGTGGTGTTCTTCATGACCTTCGATGCTGCACAGACCGGTGCAATTGGCTGCTTGAGGGGCTTTAAAGACACGCGAGTGCCTATGATAATTGCGCTGTTTAGCTATTGGGTTGTGGGATTACCTCTCCAATGTACTCTGGGCTTCGGTTGGGTAGGCGAACCCATGGGTGTCTATGGTTTCTGGATTGGATTGAGCGTTTGCCTTGGTATTGCAGCGGTGCTGTTATGTGGTCGACTTTGGTATGTGTACGGAAATGAGCCGTTAATCCGCTCTCTGTCAGGGTAGGCTTCGTCGCTATTGGGGCCCGAATACGCTATGATTTCCAGCCTTTTGGTATTTTTGACAAGCTAGTTCTCTCGATAGACTTTCGATCTTCTTCTCGGGCCAGCGTTAGCAATTGATTTGCCTGATGTTTACAATTTTAAAGAAAGCGAGAATGAAGATTGGCACGCATGCCGTCGTGTCGATGCATTACGTATTGAGAGATGACGCGGGCGAAGAAATAGACTCTTTGACCGGTCAGGATCCCTTGACGTATCTGCATGGTCCTGGGCATTTGATTCCTGGCTTGGAGCGTAAGCTTGAGGGCGAGTAGGGGGTGATGAGTTAACTGGCGTGATTTCTCCGGAAGAGATCGATCACAGTCACGTACATTAAAGAACATAGTAACTAGGAGTAGATATGGCTACAAAATCAAAACAATCTGGACCCACCACACGAGAACTTCGAGAAAGTCTTGAGGAAGATGTGAAGGCATTTCTCGCATCAGGGAAGAAAATTACGCAAATCCCCAATGGCGTCAGTGGCGTGGATAGCTCCAAAGGCACGAAAAACATCGCGCTAGGGCAAGCTCAAAAACGCTAGCGTGTCTTGTGGGTTGGTATCGCGGACAGCGGGTCGTCTGGCCACGAATGTTTCGGATACCGACCCTTCATTTCTTTTTTCACCTCTACATAGGCATTGCGCCAAAATCCAGCAAGATCCTGAGTAACCTGCAATGGTCGTCCCGCCGGCGACAGCAAGTGCACCAGTAACTCAACAGAACCGTCTGCGATTGTTGGCGTCTGAGTGACACCGAACATTTCCTGAAGTTTGACTGCAAGTACGGGTGGATTCTCGCGGTAGTCAATCTTGATCCTGGAACCCGACGGGACGCATAGTCTCTCGGGGGCGAGGCCTTCCATTTGGCTAAGTTGTTGGTAAGTCAATAAGGACCTTAGAATTTGCAGAAGATCCAACTTTTTGAATCCACTGATGTGCTTGATAGGGTCGAGGTAGGGGCCCAACCAAGTGTCGAGATCTGTTAACAAACCATTGTCTGATAGATCTGGCCAGTCGTGGCCGCTAATGGATTTAAGTAGTACTATTCTGCCACGAAATTGATGGCAATCTGCGGTCCAGGGAAGCATGTTCAATCCCTTTTGTCGCACCAGTTGCAGCAATGCGTTTCGCTTCATCTCTGCGTCTGGTTCTCTCTTCTTTGTTTCCAAGACTAATGCGCCGATTCGGCTTTGTTGTTCTGCAATGAACCGAGATGCCTTGTCGTCCCATCTGGCTTCGTCCGCTATCCTCACGAGATCTGCGAGTAGCGTATGGAATAGGTTCTCATCCAACGGTGTAGCCGAGTAGATAACATCTCCTTTATTCCGGGCGTATCCACCAACTTCAGCGACGGCTAACCATTTTGCTTTGCCGATCCCGTGGGATTGGTCAAAATTTGCGCTACGACCGTTGGCAAGCTGGTAGCCACCTGCATGACGTTGTCTGGCAATTCGATCTGGATATGCTGATGCGATAAGGTAAGCCAGCATTTCTGATTCCGATAATTGACTGCCTGCTGATGCGCCGATTTGTTGGGCCGCGAGCTGTGATCTAAACTTTTTGGCGAGCTGAGTTGTTCTACTTCGCCAGCCACGGTAGCGAGGAGGGCAGGGTATTTTCTCATTCAGCACGGCGATCCGGTGCGCGATATCCGGCGTCTCGCGAAATGGATCACGGTCCGAAAGTATCGCCGCAAGCTGGATGGCCAATTGAAACATTTTGTTGTCGCCGACAGCGCATAACAACATATGTGCGATTCGGGGGTGAGCCGCCACATCCAACATTGCTTCGCCATGAGGTGAAAGGGAATCTTTATTATTTGACTTATCCGTTTGTATAGCGCCTAACATACTTAGTAATTCGCGTGCCTGATTCCAGTTGCTACTGGGAGGCTGATCCAGCCACTTTACGTCTTCAGGATTGCCCCAATGTAGTACCTGTAGCACAACGGGAGCAAGATCGGCGTTTATTATCTCCGGTGTCGACTGGGCAGGGAGTTGATGTTGCTGGTCCTCCGACCATAGCCGATAGCAACGGCCAGGTGATAAGCGACCAGCGCGCCCGGCGCGTTGTGTTGTAGATGATCGGGCTACGTGTATTGTTTGCAGGCGTGTCATGCCTGTATTGGGATCAAAACGGGGTTCTCGAGCAAGGCCGCTATCTATTACCACGTCTACATCTTCAATGGTAAGACTCGACTCGGCAATGTTAGTTGCCAGCACAACTTTGCGACCACTGGCCTCTGGCATTAGTGCCAGTTGTTGCTCTTCCATGGACAAATTTCCGTACAGAGGACGAATATGTGCATCACTATTCTTTAGTCTGTCGGCTACTCCTCGAATCTCTGCCTGGCCTGGAAGAAAAACCAGGATGCTGCTCTCGGGATTTTCTTCAAGCGCACGCAGGACCACCGGAATCGTTCGATCAACGATGGGATCTCGAGTGTTCTTGGCGCCAATGTAGGTGAGGTCAACAGAATACTGCTTACCTAAGCTTTCTATTATTGGCGCGTCATCCAATAGTTCCGCAATTAGCTTTCCATCAAGCGTTGCAGACATGATGAGTATTTTCAGTGGTGCGTTTGCATCACGGAAGATGGATCGACCCTGGAGGGTCAATGCGAGGGCCAGATCAGATTCAAGATTGCGTTCATGGAACTCATCGAAAATGATCAGGCCGATATCCTCAAGGGAAGGGTCTGATTGCAGCATTCGGTTAAGAATTCCCTCAGTGATGACTTCAACAACGGTGCTGGCTCCAACGCAGGTATCCAGACGCATCCGATATCCGACCGAGCCGCCTGGTTTCTGACCCAACATATCCGCCATCCGGAAGGCAGCGTTTCTAGCGGCAACTCGCCGGGGCTCCAACAACAGTATCTTCTTGTCGCTAAGCCAGGACTGTCCCATTAGTGCTAACGGAACAAGGGTTGTTTTACCGGCCCCGGGAGGTGCCTGAAGCACTAACTCGTCTCTCTCCTCCAGGCACTTGATAATGTCTGGGAGAACGGTAGTAATGGGTAGTTTGCTGTCAATCACATTGGCGTTAGTTCAGCCCGCGTTTGGGCCGATACACACCGTCTTTAAAGCCATCGAAAAATGCGGGTAATAGCGGGTGGTCAATATAGCGTGTTCCCTCGAAGGCTGTAAGGTTGCGCTCGGCGACGTAAGTGGTGTGATCCGCTTCGTGTACCAGTACATGGTACCAGGGAGCATCTTTTGGAGGCCTGGATTTAGCCATTGTCTCGTACCATTCTTCGGTTCCCGAAAATACCGAATCGACATCGAACACGAGCCCACGATACTCGAACAGGCTGTGGATCACCTGCTGGCCTATAAAGAAATTAGCTTGCATCACAAGATTATACAGGTCGTTGGCATCTGCGGCTTGCGTGGTATTGGCTTTTACGTGAGACTTGAACCTCTAAACTAGAGGGGAAGGTTCATGCGAATCAATGAAATTACTATAGCTGACGATCCTGCAGCTTGGCGTGCCCTTGGTTTCAACGTCGAGAATGATAGCGTCACGATTGGCGAGAGCTACACTGTTAATCTCGTAGGAGGAGATGGGGGTGTTACTTCATGGACACTGGGAGTTGATGGAAAGGAGGGCTCTACGACCGTTACGCCTCGAGGCATGAGCGTAACTATAGCGGAAGCCAGGAAGCCGGAAGGGCCAACTAATCATGAGATCGGTATTACACATTCCGCTAAAGCAATCGTATGGACGGCAGATACTTCAGCCTCATTGATTGCCTTACAGGAGGCCATTCCCGAATTCGGACCGCCGGCGAGGGACGCGTTGCATAAGGGTACTCATTTCGCGATTTGGCCTCTCGACGATACTGACGTTGGTCTAGAGGTAGTCTGCCTTGATCCAGACCAGGGCGACGACGCTGTAGCGGCGCTTTTCTTTGTAGTTGAGGATTTTGATAAAGCGGTTGAACGAATGGGTGTGGCGAACCTGATACCGGAGGACGTGTATGGCGGGCGTCGACGAGTGATTATCAAACCCGGGATGGGTGTGTCGCTGCGTGTCCATTTTCTGGAACCGGCATAGGGTAGCCGCAATTGGGCTCGTTAATGTTATTGCAGCCAATGTATGGGTCGCGGATTGGAGACTGATCCCTCTAAGAGACACGCCACATCCATAATATCCTTTGGCACGTAAAAAAATTGTAGCGTCATTTTAAGCCACAGTGCTCCTCAGCCAAAGGACTGGTATAAACCATATAGTAGCCTATGTTCAACAGAAGCCTATTCATTTTCAGACGCGATCTAAGACTACGAGATAACACTGGGTTGTCCGAGGCTATGCGACAATCGAAGTCGGTTTTACCAATCTTTATTGTCGATCCAGCAATAATCAACCGGTATGCCGCTGAGTACCGTAAGACATTCCTCTCACGATCGCTAGAAGAGCTAGACCGGGAAATTCAAAGTAGTGGCGGGAAATTGTCGATACTTGAAGACAATCCTCAGAAAGTACTTGTACAGTTAATTAAAAATGCAGGCATTGATGCTGTTTTTGTAAACAAAGATTATACGCCTATTTCACGTCATCGGGATGCCAGATTACACGCAGTCTGTTCGTCTGCAGGCATCCCTTTTTTCGAGCTCCCCGACCAGCTGCTCAACGAACCTGAGCATGTGGCGAAGAACGATGGATCTCCCTACACTGTGTTCACTCCTTTCTACCGGAAAGCTAAAGGATTGAATGTTCGTGAGCCTCTCGATCACGGTTGCTGGCATTTTAGTTCCAAAGCCTTCGGCGAATTGGCAACTTCATCACTGCGACGTTTTCTTGGTCGGTCTCTTGTAATTCAGCCAGGATTATCGGGCGCTACAGAAGCCATGGCTGGAATTGAAAGCCTGGATCGTTACGGCGATACTCGAGACCTGCCGGGTTGCGCTGGTACCACACACTTATCTGCACACCTTCGTTTTGGCACGTGTTCAATAAGGCAGGTTTTTCAATCAACACTCACCCTTCGTGAACCTGAAGCACTTCAGCGCCAATTGTACTGGCGTGATTTTTATCACCACATCGGGTATCACTTTCCACACGTCTATGAAGGTTCATTTCGACGAAAATACGACCAGTTGCTTTGGAGCGACGATCCTAACGCAGTGCTAAAATGGAGGCAGGGGAAAACCGGATTCCCTATTGTTGATGCAGGTATGCGGGAGCTTGCAGCGACTGGTTACATGCATAATCGTGCCCGGATGATCGTTGCATCTTTCCTTACCAAGAACCTGCATATCGACTGGAAAAAAGGCGAGGAACATTTCGCTGAACTGCTAATCGACTTCGATCCAGCAATAAACAACGGTAACTGGCAATGGAGCGCATCTACCGGTTGCGACTCCCAGCCGTATTTCCGCGTGTTTAATCCATGGCTACAGCAGAAAAAATTTGACCCTCAGTGTAGATACATCACACGATGGTTACCTGAACTCGACGCGTATCCGCCAAAAGAAATACATGGACTGGAGAAACGAGGTGACTTTTATCTCCCACAGATCACTGATCTGAAAATAAGTGCTGAAGAAAGTAAACGTCGTTTCAAAACAGTGGTGTAAATGTAATTCGAGACATCCTGCGTAAAGGTTTATGTAATCTTGCCAATAGTCACTTGTAAGGACCAACCAGGAGCCTACCTACCCGCGTGCTGTTCTACCTCTCGTTGCGACTGACGGCGGAGAGGAGTGAAATGCCTCATTGTATTGAGATCAAGTTTACTGATAAGCCGGATTAAGCAGTTCAATTTAGCAGCAAGTCAGATGCTCGCTTTTTTGGTTTGATGGGAGTAAATCTCTTGTCGTTGTGCCATAATGTCTAATATATGTCTAATATTGGAAGATTTCTTATGACTGATAACGACCACGCTTTACCTATTGGCGCGGTATCTCGAATGATAGGTATCTCAAGCCATACGCTCCGTAAATGGGAGAGTAGATATGCTCTTGTAAGTACGCAGCGAACCACCTCAGGCCGTAGACTTTACACGCAGGAGGATATAGAGAAACTTATATTAGTACGAGATCTCATCGCTGTTGGCCACCAGGTAAACCGTCTTGCGGCGCTGTCTAATGCCGAGTTGGAAGAATTACTCTCTAGATCTAACGCAGATATTGATTCCCGGGACGTTGAAAGCGTTCTTATAGTAGGGCCAGTAATATCGGCAACAGCTCGTCTAGCTAGACATGATTTTGCTGCAGAATTAGAGATTGTATCCGCTGATGCAATAGAGTGGCTTGCTGAAGACCCGGACATGGAAAGCCAGGATATGATAGTGCTGGAGACCCCATTTTTATCGCAAAACCATACAGAACAACTCTCTCAGGTCGCAAGAAGACATAATCTCGTTTTGGTGTATGGGTATGCGCGAACCGCTGACCTTAAGGCGTTACAGAGCCGTGGTGTAGTTTGTTTGCGCGCGCCAGTAAATTCTGATGATCTAAGACGAACGATTGAGTCACGGCACCATAAGCCGCTCAACAAGCCGACGTCAGTGCCTATCCGTCGTTTACCCGATGAAGTCATAACTCGGATTAGTAGCATGTTGCCCTCTATTCAATGCGAATGCCCAAGGCATATAGCAACGTTGCTTTATGATCTGAATTCCTTCGAAAAATATTGTCATCAATGTGAGATTGATCACCCCGATGACGCTGAGCTTCATACTTATCTTGCCAATATAACTGGAGTGGCCAGGGCCTCTTTTGAGGAAGCATTGGAACGTGTTGCAACTGAAGAAGGTATACCTCTCGAAAATAATGTCTAATATATGTCAAATAAAAGGTTGACATATATTAGACAATACTTATACTGATCCTCGTCGCTACCTTAACGGTCGCATAACACAACAAGAATTATCGAGGCGAGAATAGTATGAGTAACGTAATCCACACCCCCATATCAGTAGCGATATCCATCGTAGTTTCGGTTGGCTTCGTAACCACTTTAGTACCACTTTTGTAATTAGCCGTACCGAAAAAGTTATATCCCTATTTACCAACTACATTAAACGAATCAGAAACCCAGAAAGGACAAAGTAACCATGAATCATATATTGCACAATCCTATTATCATCGGAATTTCAATCGTCGTATCGGTAAGCGTATGCACAACATTTATTTCTACGGTGGTTTAAGTGATCAGCCTGATCAAATCATTACTGTCGAATGTGTCAAACCATGTCAAGTGGAGGAGAGGTGTATCGCAGGTCAGAATCACCTCAGATGGAACATCAGTGAGTTGGCTATGGATACGTTATTGATATGAACTGTATTTTGTTGTCCAGAGACGGTTAGATGTCACTTCGACCGATCTATCGGTGGTGGAAATAAAACGGCAGTATTCCTTTGTGCAGTAAACGCTACACGCTATTGGTTATTTAAGGATTCGGCGCCACTGGTTTTATCTAAGTACTAATTGGCCTTAGATCTGTCGCATGAAAGAAATTGAACTACGATATAGCGAGAAGCACTAAACATGTGCAACAGGTAGAAGAAACCAATCCCCCATTTCGTGTTTAACCTTTAATATTCAGTAAGGTAGATGGCGTTATTTAGTTGGCATAAATCATGCATTGATTTGAAATGAATTCTCAAGAGCATAACTATGACTTCCTTCTACTTAATGATCTGCCCTTTTTTACTACTTCCGTTGTTCGTTCAAAAAGATCGCCGACTAAATATACGAAATGAACACAACGCTATAAACCGTGAGACTGTTCCAGGTTCAGCTATTAGCCGGTGAATGGCTGTGATGCCATCGAACGTACTTGCAAAGACGAATCACGCGCTTATCTGCATGCTGTTTTGATGGCCCGTTAAATCTGGCTTTTAATGCTGATGTCTAATGACTTCGCCTTCCACCATAAAGATTACGTCCTCTGCGATATTTGTCGCTAGATCAGCAATTCTCTCCAAATAGCGTGACACGGAGAGCAGGGCCAGTGCACGTTTGGTGGTATTTGGGTCAGCTACCACTTGCTGCTGAAAGCTCCCGTACATCTGCCGGTTGATTTCGTCTACTGTATTGTCCATCTCAATGACTTCTCGCGCCATTTCCAGATCGAGCTTTACCATGGCGTCGAGACTATTCTTAACCATCGTTCGAATGCAGCCCGGCATTACTTCTGTAAATTCCCGTAGGCATGGAATAGGATCTTCACTTGAAACAAACAGCGAGCGTTCGGCAATATTGGCTGCCATGTCTCCCATGCGTTCGAGATCGTTGTTTACTTTAAGCACAACAACGATAAAACGTAAATCCATGGCAACTGGTTGGTGTAAGGCAAGAATTTTCAGGCACTCTTCTTCAATATGCACTTCTTTCTCGTCTACTAGTTTCTCTTCTTTGATTACAGTTTCCGCCAGGCTTGGGCGTCTATCATTTAGTGCAATCAAGGAATTATTAATGGCATTTTCTACCAGATCACCTAGTTGAAGGAGTTCCTTCTTAAGGTTGTTCAAGTCTCTTTGCAAATGTAGTGACATATTGAGTTCTCTGTTTATCCGAAGCGACCAGTTACGTACTCTTCTGTGCGTTGTATTTCCGGGCGAGTAAATATTTGATCAGTTTCACCAAATTCGATTAAGTCCCCCATTTCCATGAACGCCGTATAATCTGACACCCTTGCTGCCTGTTGCATATTGTGGGTTACGATAACAATGGTGTAGCTAGATTTAAGATCGAACATTAGGTCTTCAATGTGTGAAGTTGAAATCGGATCCAGAGCTGAGCAGGGTTCATCCATTAACAAGACGTTGGGTTCCATTGCCAGCGCTCTAGCA